>JANYCT010000051.1 GCA_025360105.1 Actinomycetes bacterium
GTTCATCGAAGAACGAATCAGACGAGGCTGCACAGAACACGGAAATCACCTCCACACGAACACGCCAGCAACACCAGCACACTGTTAAAAACACAGGGGACAGAACGAATCCGTCGAGAACGATCGGGGAAGATCAGCACCTGAACCATAACAGAACATACGTACGACCACAACCCCGCCTCGCAGAACTTCCGATTGTTGCAGTTTCAACCATCGACACGATGATCGGCGGGCGTGGCTCGCATGTCGGGGTAGCGCAACCTGGTGGGAAATCACTCCAGCACGATGCTTCTGGCGCGGCCGTGGATGGCCATCTGTGCGTATGACCGCCGTGCCAGCCCCCATCTTCTCGTCGCCTGTCGACACCCGCATCGGACGTCTTGACTTCTTGAACGGCTATCCGACTCCTCACACCACACAGCAACTGTTCAACGAACTCGACTTCCAGCGTGCACGGATATTTGTGGGGAATTTCGTACGTGAGCTTCGGTCACTGGCAGCACCAGCACGAGTGAGTGTTCGGTGCCTCCGATGGTGACGTGGTCGAGTACGTGTCGTTTCGCGAAAGCTCGGCATCCTCACTGCATACGCAACCACGCCGCACGTGCTCGGGCTCGTGAGCCTCGGTCGCACCGGGCCACTGGTCATCGATGTTCCGGCGGGCCCTACAGCTGGCGCCGTGCTCGACTTCTGGCAGCGACCCGTCACCGACACGGGATTGACCGGACCCGATGGTGGCGCTGGTGGGGGCCATCTGGCGGTCGGGCCGCGGCAGGAATTTCCCGATGTTGCGGGCGCGGGGGTGGTCGTGATGCCGACGATGAACCTGGTGCACGGCACGCGAATCCTGTCGACCGATCCAGATGAGGCAGCGCGCACGCTCGAGAGTTGTCGCGTCTATCCGGCGAGTCGGCTCGCTGATCCACCGCCCGCCCGCATCCTTCGGCCCGAAGGCAGAGAGTGGAGTGGCACCCAACCTCGTGTAAACGCGTACTGAGAAACAGTCGCCCGACTCGTGTCCGATGAGCCCACTCAGGATCGCGACCGCATCGTGCTGGCGATGCTTCAGCCCGTCGACATCGTGAAGGGCCAGCCCTTCGCTCCGAACGAGCGCCAATACAGCATCCTCGAGTAGGCGGCGGTTGTTGGCGAAGCGATGAACCGCGCTATCGGATACGAGCCCCGCTTCGAGGGGGCCACGTGGTGGCCGGGCCGAGACTGGAAGCTCGCCCTCTTTCTCGACCCGAGCCAGGAGATCGAGCACACCACTCAGCTCGACGAGCGCACGGTGTGGTTCTACGAAGCGGTGACCGCGACGAAGGGAATGACCTCCACCACGCCCGGTCAGGGACAGGCGTATCTTCACGTCGGTCGTGACAGCGATGGGCAGTGGCTGAGCGGTGAACATCAGTACGAATTGGTCGTGCCCGTCGACGCGCCGGTGGAGCAGTTCTGTTCGTTCATTGCGTACGACGCCGATACGCGCCGCTTCATCGACAACCCCACCGATCGCGCCGACCGGTCGTCTCGTGCCGACCTGCTGATCAATGCCGATGGCAGCGTCACCCTGCACCTCGGGCCTCGGCTACCGGCAGGTCGCGAACAGAACTGGATCCCCACCGTGGCAGGCCGCGGCTGGTTCGCGTACTTCCACTTCTATGCGCCCAAGGTCGGCTACTGCGACACGACTTGGCAGCTGCCTGATCTGATCCGGGTCGATTGAGCGCCGAAGGTCGTTCTGCGTGACGCTGTGTGCCCTCTGGGGCACGAAACATCACGCAGAACGGGGTCGGGCGGTGGTTACGCCCGCAGCGATGATCCGTCGACATTGACGGTGCGGTCGCACCAGTCGTTGGTGAGCATGTCGTTCATCAGCCGCAGATCGGTGGTGGATGCAAGGCAGCGCCGGCCATCGGGGGACGTGCCGATCACGATGCCCTGAACCGGCGTGCCCTTGTCGCAGGCCACTGTGTACGTGACTGTTGCCGCGGTGCCGGCGTAGTCAGGGTCGACCGTCGTGACCGGAGTCGCTTTCGCTGCATCGGACGACACGTCGAGAGCTGCGAACGGCCGCGTCGGCGGTGTACACGACCACGCCGATGCGCCGAACTTGGTGAGCATCCCGCTCACATTGGTGACGAGCCCACGCGACGTTGGATCGGCGCGCAGCGCGCGCGTCATGGCCGCGACTGCCTGCAACGTGTAGTTGTTGAGCGGACCGCCGCCGAACGTCATCCCACCGGTCACGGTGAGTTGGCGATCCGCGCCGAGTGCGAGCTCGGCCATCTGCACGCGAACCGCCGCTGGAAAGCAGCTGTAGATGTCGAGGTGCTCGAAGTCTGCAGCGGCTACGCCGCAGTGATCGCGCACGGCATCGCCGACGACCGCAACGGCGGGTGATCGATGGAGATCAGCGCGCCGGGTGAACGGCACCATCAGGTTCGACTCGACACCGGCGTGCGCGAACACCCACCGGTCGCGCGCGATGCCAAAACGCTCGGCCGTCGATGCGCTGCAGATGATGAGACCCGCCGCCTGATCGACGTTCCATTGCGAGCAGTGCAGCTTGGTGTACGGCCAGGCAATCATCGGGTTTGACGCCGGCGCGTTGATCAAGGTGTCATGGTCGACGACGTTTCTGGTCCACGCATCGGGGTTCGCTGCAGCCACGCGGCTGAAGCCCAACCAGAGATCGGCCAGCAACTCGACATGCTGTTCTGCCGTCAGACCCTGCGCGTGCCGGAGCGCAGTGTCGATCATCGCGTATTGTCGCGCGGGCACCTGGAGGCCGCGGGCGATCTCCTCGGCGGTGAGGATCTCGTGCGCAGGTTCAAGGCGTTCGTCGGGCACACCGGCCGTCGCCGTGTCGACCACCGCGATACCGGTGATCAGCGAACGCAATGCGCGGAACTTCGTCTCACCGCCGCACACGAGCACGATGTCGGCGGAACTGTCGGCCACCATCGCACAGGCCCGGCCGAGCAGCGTCTGCTGCAACACGCCAATCGCGGCAACGATGGTGCGGAGTGCTGGATTCCACGGCGCCGCGATCTCACCCGGATTTCTGTACGGCCACGTGCCCTGTGGGATCAGCAGTGTGTCGGCCGCGTCGAGCAAAGCTCGGGTGCCGGCGTCGTCGGCCGCGTTCTCGAGCGCAGCGCGCATGAGCAGGCTGGCCTCGAGCGCGTGCGACGGATCGTCGAAGCGCTGCTGCGCGACGCCAGCACCAACGATGACCGGCGCGTTCGGTTCATAGATCATGGGTGCTTACCGGCCAAGATGGGGGTGAGGAACGAGAGGGAGTTCAGCATGGCTCAGGTCGAGGTCGCAACTGAAGGCGCAGTGATGGTGGTGACGCTCAATCGTCCCAAGCGGTACAACGCGATGACGCTCACGATGTTCGCTCTGCTCGCCGACGTGTGGCAGGAGGTCAGCGACAACGACGACATCCGCTGTGCGATCCTCACCGGTGCTGAGGGCAACTTCTGTTCGGGTATGGACCTGCGCGCGATGGCCGGCGATGTCGACGAGGTCGACTCGATCGATGTGCCCACGCGCATGAAGGAGGACCCCGGCTTCATCTACCGCGGCCTGCTCAAGACCTACCAGCCGAGCAAGCCGATCATCTGCGCCGTCGAGGGCGTGGCTATCGCGGGTGGCACCGAGATCCTGCAAGGCACCGACATTCGCGTGGCCGGCGAGAGTGCTCGCTTCGGTGTGAGCGAGGCGCGATGGTCGCTGTATCCGATGGGTGGATCGGCTGTTCGTCTGCGTCGCCAGATCCCGTACGCGGCCGCGGCGGAAATCCTGCTTACCGGTCGGCATCTGCTGGCTCAAGAGGCCAAGGACCTCGGCTTGATCAACCATGTAGTGCCCGACGGGCAGGCCATCGACAAGGCGATGGAACTCGCCGGGATGATCGCCGCCAACGGCCCGCTCGCGGTGGAGGCGATTCTGAAGACGCTGCGGGTCACAGAAACGATGTCCGAAGCAGAGGCCTTCGAGTGGGAGAGCGCACACGGCATGGCAGTCATGAACAGCGCCGACAGCAAAGAAGGCCCACGCGCGTTCGCCGAGAAGCGCCCCGCGAACTTCCAGCGCCGCTGATACCGGCTCGCTGCCCAGGCGCGGTTACGACGGCTCGGGGCCGATGACCACGTGGGTATTCTCGTGGAGATCGACGAATATGTTGGGGCCGACACGGGTTGTGGGGGCATCCCAGACAAGCACCCCGATGCGGCATCGCTCGATGCGGTTGTCGATCACTGACGTGTCGGTTGCACCGAACTCGACCACGGCTCCGCTATCGCCGTCGGCAACCCAGTTGTCGGCGACAATGGTGCCGTTGCCGCCCTCGACATCGACGGCGCGCATCGTGTGTTGCGTGCCGTTGTCGATGACTTCGATGTGATCGCAGTTGGCTAAGTGCACGGCCCACCAACGACCCTCGAAACGGTTCTCGGAGATTGTGCTCGCGCTGGCATCGCGCAGGCGCACATTGCAGAGATGATCGATCACCTCGTTGCGGGTGATCACATGGCCAGAACCGCCCGTGAGTTCGATGCCTACGTCCCAGCGCATGCCCTTGAACGTGCATCGCTCGATGCGTGTGCGCTCGGCCCAGCCGACAACGCCGATGCCGGTGACGGATTGGATCACCGCGTCGTCTGCACCGACGAGCACATGGCCATCGCAGTGAGATCCGACGAGGGCGGCACCAGCGCCGTACATCGCGATGGCGGGTGCGTGAAAGTTGAAGAACCGTGACGGGCCACCGAGCACATGCACGTGCTCGAGCCGTGATCCGGCACCGAGCTGCACCACCATCTCGCTTGAACCAACAATGGCCGTGCGGTCCCAACCCATGCCGCGCAGGGTCACGCCGTCGGGGATGGTCACGTTGCCCTGATACCGCCCCTCGTTGAGTTGCACGATGTTTCCCGGCGCGGCCGCGTCGAGTAAACCCTGCAGCGCGAGTAGCGGCTCGGCGCGCTCGTCGAACAGGCGAATTGCTTTGGCGACGGGACGAAAACCGATGCGATACACGCCGGCGAGACCGGTGGGCGAACGGTCGATTCGGCTCAGCACCACGCCGCCGCGATGCTGCTCCCAGTGCAGCGCGCCACCGTCGTCGGCCTCGACCGAGGCAACCTCGTATCGATCGGGCGTGAGCCCGGCCAGCGTGACCTCGATGCCCGCGGCGAGATCGACCGCAATCAGCTCGTCGCCGACGCAGACGTAGCGCACCTGCGCGTCGCCCCACTGATCGAACGGGCGGCTGTTGTGAATCACGTCGCGGTGTTGATTCACCCAGGCGCCGGTCTCGCGGATGGGGCGCTGCTGTAGTTCGGGAATGCTGCCATCAACCGATGGGCCGACGTTGAGGAGCAGGTTGCCGCCCTTGGCGATGACCTCGGTGAGCAGATCGAGTAAGGCACCCGTGGAGAGCATGTGCTCGGCGCGCTCTGCGCGATTGTTGCAAAAGGAATGACCGACGCCGCGGCAGAGCTCCCACGGACTCAGTTCGATGTCGGCCGGTGCGATGTATTCGTAGGTGGTGACGTGTGGTGAGGGATGCCACCAACGGTCGTTCACCAGGAGTTCGTGCCCCTGCGCGGAGGCGATTTCCTGAGCGCGCTCAATGAGCGCCTCGCTGCGCCAGAGCTCGGGTCCATGGCCCCAGTGGCCATCGCCCCACAGAATCTGCGAGCCGTATCGCTCGACGAGGTCGAGTACGTGCGGGTGAAGAATCTCGTCGACATACGACCTGTCTGGGAAGCGTTCGTCGGCCCAGTCGAGCAACGAGTAGTACGTACCGAAGAGCACGTCACGACTGCGGCACGCGTCTGCGAGCTCTGCCATTACGTTGCGCTTCGGTCCCTGCAGCACCGAGGTGCGCCTGGTACCCGGAGCATCCCACCAGCAGAACCCGTCGTGGTGTTTGGTGACATGCACCAGATAGTTCATGCCCGCGCTGGTAGCGAGTTCGAGCTGTTCGTCGGCGTCGAAGCGATGGTACGAGAGGAAGGGGATGAAGTCGTCGAAACGATCTACGTGCGCCCAACGATCGCGGTGATACGCGAGCACCTCGGCCACCGGTGCGGGGTGCAGCAACACGTCTTTGAGCTGGTCGGTTCCCATGTGGCTCCAATACCAGTCGGCGTACTCGCCGATGGGACTGAACGAGGGCACAGTGGCGATGTTCGAGTGCACGAAGAGGCCATAGCGTCGTTTGTTCCACCAGCTCGGCACTGTCACAGGCCGCAATCCTGTCATGTCATGCGCCGGTCCGCATTGGAAGTGGCGTTACCGACTGCGATCATGAGGCGATGAGCATCGACGCGGCCACCTCCTCGACGAGAAACTCGCGCTGCTCGACGCCGAACTCCTCCGGCTTGGTTGTGTGATCGTCGCGTTCAGCGGTGGTGCCGATGCATCGTTCTGGCGCATCGGGCCGTGTATCGCACCAACGACATCGACCGCTGTAACCACTGCAGGGCCGAGTTGATGGATCTGGTCGGGCCTCTCGCTGCCGCCGAGGGCGCGCGCACAGTTCTCGATCGCAGCGAGGCAGCGCTGAAGCGGCTGGGCTTTCGCCAACTCCGAGTGCGCCACTACGACGACACCGCGCGACTTGAGGTCGACCTCGTCGATCTGGCAATGGTGCTCGCTCAACGCGAGGCTGCCGTCGATGCCGTCGATGCCGCTGATGCCGTCGATGCCGTCGATGCCGTCGGCTACCGCTGCGTCACACTCGACCTCGAAGGCTTCCGGTCCGGAAATCTCAATGACGGTCGCATAGGGTCAGTTTGATGAAGCTCTCAATGATGATCAATTACGCGGGCGGGTTCAAGCAGGCCGTCGATCAGGTGGTCGAACTCGAAAAGGTGGGCCTCGATCAGGTCTGGATCGCCGAGGCGTACAGCTTCGACGCGGTCAGTCAGGTGGGTTACCTCGCCGCGAAAACCGAGCGGGTCGAGATCGGTACCGGCATCCTCAACGTGTACAGCCGCACTGCTGCGCTGATGGCGATGACAGCCGCCGGGTGCGACTACATCTCTGATGGTCGGTTCATCCTCGGCCTCGGCGCCAGCGGTGCGCAGGTCATCGAGGGCTTTCACGGCATGCCGTACGAGAAGCCGATGGTTCGCATCAAGGAATACATCGAAGCCTGCCGGATGATCTGGAAGCGCGAAGAGCCGTTCAACTATCAGGGCCAGGTGGTGCAGGCACCGCTGCCTGCCGGCCAGGGCACGGGTCTGGGCAAGGCGTTGAAGATCATCAATCATCCGGTGCGCAGTGACATCCCTATCTGGTGGGCGAGCCTGAAGGACCGTGCGGTCGAGGCCACCGCCGAGATGGCCGACGGTTGGCTACCGATCATGTTCATCCCCGACAAGTTTCAGCAGGTGTGGGGCAACGCGTTGAAGGCCGGTACGGCCAAGCGCGACCCGTCGCGCAAGCCGCTCGACATCGCAGCTGGTGGCATGCTCGCCATCGACGACAGCCTCGTTGGTGAGGCGCGCACGAAGATCCTCGATTACGGCCGCCCGGGTATGGCGCTGTATGTCGGCGGCATGGGGGCGCGCGGCAAGAACTTCTACAACGACATCTGCAGTGCGTACGGATATGAGAAAGAGGCCGCCGACGTGCAAGACCTCTATCTCGACGGCAAGAAGGCCGAGGCGGCTGCGGCGTTGCCGGGCGAGTGGCTCGAGCTCGCCAACCTGGTAGGCCCGAAGAGCTACATCAAAGAGCGCGTCGGCGCGTTCAAGGAGGCCGGTGTCACCGTGTTGTCGGTGAATCCCGTCGGCCCCGATGCAGTGAAGACCATCGAAACCCTGCGCGAGATCGTGGACAACGCATGATCATCGTCGCTGCCGCCGTACCCGTTGATGCCAGCAAGCACGATCTCATCGTGGAGGCAACCAACACCATGCGCAATGCCACGCTCGCCGAGGATGGCTGTGTGGAGTACCGCTTCTCGTTCGCTATCGACGACCCCAGCACCGTGTTGATCTTCGAGGAGTGGCGCGATCAAGACGCACTCACCGCGCACTTCACTGCGCCGCACATGGCGGTGTTCCAGAGCGTGCTCGGCAAGGTCGTCACGGCTGCGCCCGTGGTCACCCGCTACGAGGCGTCGAACAAGGGTCCGCTGCGTTAGACCCGCTACGTTGGCCGCATGAGCAACATCGTGGGAACGGTTGCGCCCGGCTGGGAGCCGGTGCGTGACGCATTTGCAGCAAATCTTGCCAACACCGAAGAGGTCGGCGCAGGCGTCTCCGCGTACCACCGCGGCGTGCAGGTGGTCGATCTGTGGGGCGGCTGGTTCGATGCCGAAAAGACGGTGCCCTACGCGGAGCATTCGTTGCAGCTGGTGTTCAGCACCACCAAGGGCATCACCGCGATTGCCGTTGCGATGTGCGTCGATCGTGGGCTGCTGTCCTACGACGCTCCGGTGTCGCAGTATTGGCCCGAGTTCGCAGCGCACGGCAAGGGCGACGCGACCGTTGCGCAATTGCTGTCACATCAGGTCGGCCTCTACACCGTGGATGGTCCGATCACGCTTGACGAAGCACTCGATTGGGCCACGGTCACGGCTCGCTTGGCCGATACGGCGCCGCGGTGGCCCATTGGCTCGGCACACGGCTACCACGCGCTCACGTTCGGTTGGTTGGCCGGCGAACTGGTACGCCGAGTCGATCCCGCGCATCGCAGCCTGGGCACGTTCGTGCGCGAGGAGATCACGATCCCGCTCGGCATCGAACTGTTCGTGGGCCTACCTGCGGAGTCGATGTCGCGCGTGTCACCCATCCTCACCTCGCCACCCACCGACGATCCAGCGGTCGCGGCACTGGTTGCGCAATTCATCGGACCCGGCACACCTGCGGGCGATGCGTTGTCGCTGAACGGAGCCTTCAGCACCACCAGTGAGCCGGGCGTGTTGGGGGCGAGCGTGTTCAACACGCGCGCGGTGTTGGCCGCCGAGATTCCCGCCGCCAACGGGGTCAGCAACGCACCATCGTTGGCCAAGGTCTACGCCGCGACGATGACCCCCATCGACGGTGTGCAACTGATGAGCGACGCGGTGCGCAACCGCGCGCGGATCACCGTCACGCCCGAGAACGAACCCGACAATTGTCTGATCATGCCCACCACGTTCGGTATGGGGTTCATGACTGCCGGTGCGTTTTCAATGTATGCCGGTCCCGGTTCGTACGGCCACCCCGGTGCGGGTGGCTCGGTGGCCTTCGCCCAGCCCGAACGCGAGTTCTCCTTCGCCTACGTGATGAACCAGATGGCGAGCAACCTTGCGTCCGACATGCGCGCGCAGGCGCTCATCGACGCGTGTACCAAGGTCATCGACGCAGGCTGATCGCGTTCAGCTCATGTCGCAGGTTCACGTTGCAACCTGCGGCGAAGTTGCCGGGTCGCGAGCATGTACACCATCGATGCCAATCCGGCCGCGACGGCGAACACAGTGATCGCCCAGCGTACGCCGACGGCTTGAGACACTACGCCCGCCAGTGCGCTGGTGATCGCCAACATCAGCGTGACGAGCGCGAAGTCGCCCGCCAGAATGCGGCCGCGCATGCCGTCGGCTGACCGAACCTGCAGGCCATACGTGGACAGTGTCCATTGGGCGCCGCCACCGAGATGCGCGAGCGCCACGAACGCCGCGGCCACCAACAGATACGGCGACCACGCCGCTGCTGCGTAACACGCGGCGAATCCGCATCCGGCTACTCCGCAAATCCACAGCACGCGCGACAGATCGCGGCCCACATACCTCGCCGCGATGATCGGCCCGAATCCTGCACCAATACCACGCGCACCGATCATGACGCCTCGCGCACCGTCGCCACCGTGAAACACATCGCTGGCGAGTACCGCAAGCTGACTGACGACGCCGGCGCCGACTGCAAAGGTGGCCTTCGAGGTGAGCAGTGCGAGCAGCACCGGGTCACGCCGAGCCTGGGCGAGCGCCTCGCCCATATCGGCCAACGGACGAATGCGCCGACTGCCGAGGTGAGCGCGCGACTCTTGCATCGCGCCGCGTACCAGCATCACCAATCCAGCCGCGATCACGAACGAGACGGCATCAGCAATGAATGCCGCCCGCCGTCCGAAGACGGCACTGAATGCTCCGCCGAGCGACGCCCCGACCGCGAGCATCACACCCCAACTCGAACCGAATAGTGCGTTGGCCCGATTGAGTTCGTCGGTGTCGGCAGCAAGATTCGGTACGGCGGCCTCGATGGCAGGCCGCACGAACGCAGCCAGACCGGAGATGACCGACTGCGCAGCGAACGCAATCCAGATCGTGCCCGGCCCGGCGCCGAGGAGCGCGAGCGCGGCAACGGACTGCATGAGCGAGACGACGATTACTATCCTCTTGCGATCAAAACGGTCGACCGTGGAACCGGCGATCGGTGACATCAGAAACGACGGCAACGAGAACGCAACGAGCAGCATCGACACCAGCAGCTTCGAGCCGGTGACGTCGTAGATCAACCCGGCGAGCGCGACGTAACAAAACCAGTCGCCGAGATAGCTGATGATCTGCGCGAAGAAGAGCAGGCGCAGGTTGCGATTACTGCGCAGGAGCGCGATCACCGGTGCGCGGCCGTGCAGTCGGGGATCATCCGCGCAGCGAGATGAGGTGATCGATTGTGCGCTCGGCCTCGGCCATCATCGAACGCACGATGTCACCAGCGGGGATCAGTTCGTGAATGGCGCCGGCACCCTGACCGGCGGGCATGAACTCCTTGTTCGTCTGCACCACTGTGCCCGAGGGAGAGCCGAGATGATTCACGCCAGAGCGCGCCGAGACGCCGGCCTGCGCGGGGAAAGGCTGCAGTTCTTCGGGGTGCTCCTCAAAATGGTTGGTCCAGTCGTTGCGCACCACCCGGCAGGTCTTGCCGGTGTAGCTACGGCTGATCACGGTGCCGTCTTCGCTGAGGCCGAGCAGCGCTTCCTTGTAACCGTTCACGGCTTGGGCCTCGGGCGTGGCGATGAAGCGCGTACCAATCCATACACCGTCGGCGCCGAGCGCGAGCGACGCGGCCAGACCACGACCATCGAACAAACCTCCAGCTGCGACCACAGGCACCTTGTGGCCCACCGCGTCGACTACCTGCGGCACGAGCGCCATCGTCGCAACCGTGCCGGTATGGCCGCCGGCTTCGGTGCCCTGCGCCACCACGAAGTCGCAGCCGCTGGCCACTGCCGACACGGCATGACGAACCTTGCCGGCCATACTGCCGACGAGGATGTTGTGCGAGTGCAGGAGGTCGATGACCTCGCGCGGCACGCCCAGACCGGCCACGAAGATGCGCGCACCGCCGTTGATCACGGCCTGAATGCCGGCTTCGACCTGGCCCGGAAAGGCGGTGAGCAGATCGACGCCGAACGGCTTCGACGTGAGCGCCTTGACCTGCGCGATCTCTTGGGGCAGTTGCTCGATGCTCATCGTGCTCGCGCCAAAGGTGCCGATGCCGCCCGCCTCGCTGACGGCGGCGACGAGGGCGTGATAACTGACGCCACCCATACCGGCCAGCATGATCGGGTGCTCGATGTCCAACAGTTCGGTGAGACGTGTGCGCATACGGCGTACGGTATCGCCGCGCTCACCTACCGAAAGTACCCGGGCGACGGAAGAATCGCCGATGCCATCGCGACGGCGTGAACAACACCGCGCGAGGTTCGTCCTCGAACATCCAACGTGCAAAGTTGCGTCGGGTCCAATCGCTGATGCCGACCACGCGGACCGCGCCACGAGCGCCCCACGGTTTGGCGAGCACGCGACTGAGCAACACCGACATCTTGTGATCGGCAAAGAGATGGTGGTGCACGCTCTGCTCGTAGTGATTGCGCGTTGCCTCGACCGAGAGTCCGCTTGCCGCGAGGATCGCATGCGCAGCCAAACGCCCGGTGAGCAGCGCCTGGCCGATGCCTTCGCCGGTGAGTGCGTCGGTGGCGGTAGCTGCGTCGCCCACGAACAGCACGCGATCGTGAGTGAGCACGGTGTGATCGATACGGGCAGGAATGGGCCATGCCGTGTGCCGGCCCTCGAAGACTGCGTCAGGTCCGAGCGCTGCGCGGATGTGCGGGCGTTGCAGGAGATCGGGCCAGATCGTCTTCATGTCCTGCACGCGCGTCGTGCCGCCGCGCAAGATCCCGAAGCCGATGTTCACGCGGCCGTCGGGTAGCGGAAACGACCACGAATATCCCGGCAGGATGTCCTCGTCGAACCACACGTAGAGCCGGTCCTTCGCGGGTCCGGTGATGCCGTTGGCGTACTGGCGAAATCCGTGCCACTCACCGAGGTATCCGGGTTCGGCGAGACCGAGCGCCTTGCGTACCGGTGACCACATGCCGTCGGCCGCGATGAGATACCGGGTGCGTACATGACCGATGCCCTCGATGTCGGCCGTCACGTGATCGGCAGACTGCTCGACGATGCCGACGAACCCGTGGCCATCGAGCACGGTGGCGCCCGCTGCCCGCGCGTGTTCGACCAACGCGTTATCAAGCTCGATACGGGGTGCGACTGCCGCGAATTGGCCGACGCCGACCAGCGGTACGCACACTTCACGGCCGCTCGGCGAGCGGATCCATGCGCCATCGACCGTGGTCCAACTCGGCACTGTGATCGGATCGAACTGCAGCAATTCGAGTTCACGCAGACCGAGGGTGGTCAGGCCGTCGCCGCAGCACTTGTCGCGCGGGAACACTGCTTTGTCCACCACGGTGACGCTGCGGCCGGCCTTGGCGAGAACTCGGGCCGCTGCAGTTCCGGCCGGGCCGGCACCCACGATCAGGACGTCGGTCTCGTGCAGATTCTCCACCACGAGGTGCAGGCTACGGGGCAACGCGGCCAAGACGCTGGGCGTGATACACGCCATTTTCAGGCGGCGCGCCAATCCACGCGAAACGCTGTGCATTCACGAGGTCGCGTAGACCCGAATTGAGCAGCCAGTACACGTGATCGCCAGGACACTCGGTGTCGGACATGTCGCGATGCCCGGCGATGGTAGACGTGGTCACTTGCACGCCCGCCTTGTAGATCTGCGAACCGCGCGAGATGAACGACGTGGTGGCATCGGGGTAGGTATCGATGCCGTAACGGATGCCCAACCACGCGAGCACCTTGATGAGCGAGTCGACCATCGCTTGTGTTGGGTCCACCGTCTTGAACGAGCCGACGAGGCACACGAGTTGAGCAAACCCCTGGCTTCCGCCGGTTGCGTCGGCCATCACCGGACCGGCGAGGGCCCCGGCGCGGCCCTCCCAGACGCCGCCATCGTGATCGACGAAGAACTCGTAGCACACGTCGGCCCAGCCCTTGGCCGGGCTGGTGTGCCATGCGTACGCGGTGCGGATGACCTCTCGTGCGCCACCCGAGCCGTAGTCGTTCGACGAATCGGTGTGATGCACGAGCAGGAACTGCGGTGTCTCCGGTTGGATCGCGTAGCGCGGTGGCAGGTCGGCGCCCCAGGTGTCGCGTGGGTAGATCAGCAGGCCCGGCATCACCTCGACGGGTGGTGGAGGTGCCGCTGCCGCGGGCCGCGTCGAGCCACTGGTCATGGTCGCGGCGGCGAGCAGACCTGCGGCGATGATTGCCTCGCGTCGCGTCAAATGAGAGTCACACACTCCCGCCACTTTATGATGTCAAATGCTGCACCGTGAGTAGGAGATCTGAAATGAGCAATCGTTTGTGTGAGGGCCGCGTCGCCATCGTTACCGGAGCTGGTCGTGGTATCGGTCGCGAACATGCGTTGAGCTTGGCCAGTCAGGGTGCCAAGGTGGTCGTGAACGATCTCGGCGGGAACATCGATGGCTCGGGCGGCGATCAGTCGCCGGCCCAGCAGGTGGTCGACGAGATCAAGGGCATGGGCGGCGAGGCCGTGGCCAATGGCGACAACGTCGCGTCTTGGGAAGGTGCGCAGCGTCTCGTCAACACCGCCATCGAGACCTTCGGCGATCTGCATGCCGTGGTCAACAACGCAGGCATCCTGCGCGACCGTGTGCTGATCAACATGACCGAGGAAGAGTGGGACGCGGTCATCGCGGTGCACCTGAAGGGCACGTTCGCCCCCAGCCGTTGGGCCGCCACGTACTGGCGCGAGCAGAGCAAGGCCGGCAAGCCGGTGGATGGCCGCATCATCAACACCACTTCGGTCAGCGGTATCTACGGCAACCCCGGCCAGACCAACTACGGCGCGGCCAAGGCAGGCATCGCTGCTTTCACAAACATCGCTGCGCTCGAACTGTCCCGCTACGGCGTCACGGTGAATGCCGTTGCTCCCGTCGCCCTCACGCGTATGACCGAGGGCCTCGGGCCGGCGCCCGAAACCGACGAAGAGCGCGAAATGCGTTCGCCGCGATGGATCGCACCCATCGTCACCTGGCTCGCTTCGGCCGAGTCAGCCGGTGTCACCGGCAACGTGTTCGAGGCCAGCGGGCAGACACTCGCGATCGCCGAGGGTTGGCATCGTGGCCCACGCGTCGCTCCGCAGGAGGACCCCACCAAGCTCGGGCCCATCGTGGCCGATCTGCTCAGCCGTGCCCGCCGCAACGCCGGCATGGACGGCGAAGAGGGCACCTGGCCCCAGCCGCGTCGCTCCTGATCGAGATTTCGTAGTCCCCCTTTTTCGTAATCGAAATTCTGCCCAAACAACAGTCTCAAGGAGTCGTGCCATGCCGTTGAATCCAGATGCCGTCGGATCCGTATCCGAACCCACCACCGTGAGTTGGACCAGTAAAGACGCGCTGCTCTACGCAGTGAGCGTTGGGGCAGGCACCAACGAACTCGCGTATACCACCGAGAACACCAAGGACACGCCGCAGCAGGTTCTGCCCACGTTCCCGGTGGTCATCCCCGGTGCCGGTGGCACCTTCTCCAGCATGGGCACGTTCAACCCGGCGATGCTCGTGCACGGCTCGCAGTCGGTCACGCTGCATCAGCCGCTGCCGGTATCGGGCACGGCCAGTGTGGTCGGCCGCATCGCCGCGATGTACGACAAGGGTAAGGCCGCGGTGGTTGTCACCGAGAGCGTGGCCACCGACGAATCGGGCGCGCCGCTATACACCACCGGCGCGTCGTTGTTCATCCGCGGCGAGGGCGGATGGGGCGGCGACCGTGGCCCCAGCGGCCCACAGAACGTGCCACCCGAGCGCGCCGCCGACCATTCGGTCACCTATCAGACCTCGGTGGACCAGGCGCTGGTATACCGGCTCAACGGCGACCGCAACCCACTGCACAGCGACCCGTCGTTCGCTGCAATGGGTGGCTTCGATCGCCCGATTCTGCACGGACTCTGCACCTACGGCTTCACCGGTCGGGCGCTGTTGCACTCGGTGTGCGGTGGCGAGTCGTCACGCTTCAAGCATGTCGAGGGTCGCTTCGCGTCACCGGTGATTCCGGGCGAGGCGCTCACCATCAGCATCTGGGTGATCGGCGACGGTGAGGCGGTGTTCACCACCTCGGCGGGTGACCGCGTGGTGCTCGATCAGGGCCTGGTTCGTTTCAGCTGATTCAGGCTGTGAGCACGCGGGTCGGGATCGCCGACTCGCCACGCGAGAGCGACAAGCCCTCCCACGGCAGCGTTTGCAGCGTCGCCCGCAACCGCTCGCGGGCCGCGGCCAGGGTCTGCGCGCCGGCGTCGGTGATGGCCCCCTCGCGCATCAGTGTCTGCTGCAATGCACGCAGGTTCGTGTGTTCACTTCCCAACCGTTCAGCGACTCGTTCCGGTGGACCGGCAATCACGATCTCATCCGTGGCTGTCCCGCTTGATCGATGGGCGCGCATGGCCACCTTTGCTCCGCCGTTGGTGGTCTTGTGCTCGGATCGTTTGGCCACCGGACGACCATCGACCTCGACCAACTTGTAGATCAGCCCTGCCGTCGGCGCGCCTGATCCCACCACCACTGCCGTGCCCGCGCCATAGATATCCACCGGTGCCGCAGCGAGGCCTGCAATCGCGAATTCATCGAGGTCGCCGCTGACGACGATCTTCGTGTTCGCGTTTCCGAGCGCATCGAGTTGGGCGCGTGCCTGCTGGGCGAGCACGCCGAGATCGCCGGAGTCGATGCGAATCGCAGCCAATTCGGGCCCGGCCGCGGCGACCGCGTTGGCGATGCCCTGGGTGATGTCGTAGGTGTCGACGAGCAAGGTGGTGGCCGCGCCGTACAGCGACACCTGCGAGCGGAACGCCGAGATCTCGTCGCCATGCAACAAGGTGAAGGCGTGTGCCGCCGTGCCTGCAGTAGGGATCTCGAAGGTGCGGCCGGCTGCGAGATTCGAGGTCGAGGCGAAACCAGCGAGATATGCCGAGCGCGCTGCTGCGACGGCAGCGAATTCGTGCGTCCGGCGCGAGCCCATCTCGATGATCGGACGGTCGCGCGCTGCGGTGACCATGCGCGATGCGCCGGCTGCGACGGCCGCGTCGTGGTTGAGAATCGACAGAATTACGGTCTCCAACACGACGGCCTCGGCAAATGTGGCGCGCACGGTGAGAATGGGCGAGTCGGCGAAGAACACCTCGCCCTCGGGGTAACCATCCACCGTGCCGGTGAACTGGTAGTTGCGAAGGAAAGCCGCCGTGGTGGCATCGACCACTGCGCAGTCCTGCAACCACTGCAGCTCGTTTGCATCGACACCGAACGAGGTGATGGCATCGAGCACCCGCGCGGTTCCGGCAACCACGCCGTAACGCCTGCCCTCTGGCAGGCGACGGGCAAACACTTCGAACGCACAGGGGGTGTGCGCCGTGCCATCGCGCAG
This sequence comes from Actinomycetes bacterium, assembly GCA_025360105.1. Taxonomy (GTDB): domain Bacteria; phylum Actinomycetota; class Acidimicrobiia; order Acidimicrobiales; family Ilumatobacteraceae; genus WLMZ01. The sequence goes on from JANYCT010000051.1 coordinate 16,793, forward strand.
CGCGGCCGCGAGCATCGTCAACTCATAACGATCGGTCAACATGCCCGTGCTCGTGCTCATCGGTTCAGTCTGACGTGCGTGGCACCCTGCGCCGTATTCGGTGGGACGACGGATTCGCAGCTGATGGTGTCCTTTCGAGTTGGCCACGTTCGTCGAATGATGGAGCGGCCATCATCGACGGTGGCAATCCCACCGGCCAGGCCAAGACCGTCGGCACCAACGGTGTTGTCGACGGCGGAGGTTTGAACCCGATCACCGGCTATTCACTGATCGACGCCCCGTCCCTCGACGCCGCAGTTGCCATGGCCGGTGGCTGCCCCGTTCTGAAGTCCGGCGGCACCGTGGAAGTAGCCGAAACCTTCGACATGTAAGAAGGCGCCGCGGACGGCGGGGCCAGAGGGACGAGTGAGGAATGCCGGGGATTTCATTGACGAGCGGTAGCCCGAGCGAAGCGAGTGGCGTGCGAGGAGAGAAACCCCGGCAGTCCGAACGGCGTGCGTCAGTGACGAATCCCGCAGATGTCGAGCAGATACGGAACGATCTCATCGACAGCGACGTCGACGCGTTCGCCGGTGTTGCGATCCTTCACCTCGATGGTGCCGCCGGCCAAGCCTTTACCAACCACCACGATGGTGGGCACACCGAGTAACTCGGCGTCGTTGAACTTGATGCCGGGCGACACGCCGACGCGATCATCGAGCAACACCCGCGCGCCAGCGGCTTCGAGCTCTGCGGCCAACTGTTCAGCAGCGGGCCCCTGCGGATCGGCGGGTTTGCCGGTGATCACGATGTGCACATCGGCCGGCGAGATCTCGCGCGGCCAGCACAGGCCCTTGTCGTCGGCAACGGTCTCGGCAATCGCAGCAACTGCGCGCGATACACCGATGCCGTAGCTACCCATCGTGACGGTGACCTGCTTGCCGTTGTGGTCGAGCACCGTGAGCCCGAGCGACTTCGCGTACTTGCGACCGAGCTGGAAGATATGGCCGATCTCGATGCCGCGGGCGATCTCGAGTGATTCGCCACAGTTGGGGCACGGATCGCCGCCGTGCACTTCGGCTGCTTCGATGACGCCATCGGGGGTGAAGTCGCGCCCCATCGTGAGATACATCACGTGTCGGCCGGGGGCGTCGGCGCCTGTGATCCATGCCGAACCGTCGACCACGCGGGGATCGACGAGATAGGGGATACCCGAGGGCTGATCCTTGCCGAGCGAGCCGGGTCCGATATAGCCCTTCACGAGCGAAGGGTTCTTGGCGAAGTCATCGGCCTCGAAGGCCACCACCTCGGCCGGACCCACCTGGGCCTCGAGCCGCTTCATGTCGACCTCGCGGTCGCCGGGTAGGCCGACAGCGAGCGCCGAGAACGTGCCATCGGGATGCTTCAGCTTCACGACCACGTTCTTGAGCGTGTCGGCCGCGGTCCAGTCGCGCTCGGGATGGCGCAGGTCGGCGCGGGCATTCACCAGATCCACCAAGGTTTGAATGGTGGGCGTGTCGGGCGTGTCAGCCACGACGGCCGCGGTGGCGCCTTGCCACGATGTAGCGACCGGCGGGCGCACCTGCACGGCTTCGGTGTTGGCGGCGTAGTCGCAACTGGTGCAACGCACGAACGTGTCTTCGCCGACCTCTATGGGAGCGAGGAACTCTTCACTCGCAGAACCACCCATTGCGCCACTCATCGCTGACACGATCACGTACGGCAGATGCAGACGGTCGAAGGTATTGATGTACGCGGCACGGTGTTGGTCGTAGCTCACCTGCAGGCCAGCATCGTCGATATCGAAGCTGTAGGAGTCCTTCATCACGAATTCGCGTGAGCGCAGCAGCCCCGCGCGCGGGCGGGCCTCATCGCGATACTTCGTCTGGATCTGGTAGATGTGCAGCGGCAGGTCCTTGTAGCTGCTGTACAGGTCCTTCACGAGCAGCGTGAACATTTCCTCGTGGGTGGGCGCGAGCAGGAAGTCGTTGCCGCGGCGGTCCTTCAGCCGGAACAGGTTGTCGCCGTATTCGGTCCAGCGGTTGCTGATCTCGTATGGCTCGCGGGGCAGCATCGCGGGGAAGTGCACCTCTTGAAAGCCGGCCGCGTCCATTTCCTCGCGCACGATGCGTTCGACGTTGCGGTAGACGATCCAGCCGAGCGGCAGCCACGTGTAACCACCGGGCGCAGCGCGACGGATGTAGCCGCCGCGCACCAGCAGGCGGTGACTAGCCACCTCGGCATCGACGGGATCCTCACGTAAGGTCCGTAGGAACAACGTCGACATTCGTAACACGGTGGAACCTCACTACTGGTCAGCGACCAGTCCATGGGGCTGATCGGCGGCTGTTGCCGTGGTCAGCGGCGTCTCACGACTGTATCGGCCCGATATACTCGCACCGCCCGAAGTTCGCACAACGACAGCAGGCGTGGGTGCAGACCCACGCCTTTTGTTTCAGATAGGGCCGGTTTCTGCCGGCTCCGAATATTGACCCGACGCTGATCCCAGACGATTGACAACGAGAGAGAAGGTGACCATGACCAGCACGCCCGTGAACGACAAAATCCTCGCACTCGTTGCTCCCATGGTTGCTGACCTGCAACTCGATCTCTACGACCTCGAATTCAACGGTGGCATTCTGAAGATCACCGTCGATACTCCGCCCGGCAGCGATGGTGGGGTCACGCTCGACAAACTGGCGCTCATCACGCGCCTGCTCAACCGCGAGTTCGAGCACAACGATCCAATCCCGGGCAACTACACCCTCGAGGTGTCGAGCCCCGGTCTCGAACGCACGTTGCGTACTCCGGCGCACTTCCAGCGCGAGATTGGCAAGACCGTTGCCATTCGCTTGCGCGAAGTGCTCGATGGGGCCCGCCGTTTGCAGGGCGTGCTCATCGCCGCCGACGCCACCACCGCGACCGTTCGTCTCGACGATGCCGCGCTCACCGAGCGCGTCGTTCCGCTGGCGCTCATCGATCGCGCTCGCACGGTGTTCAACTGGGCGCCTGCACCCAAGCCGGGCAAGGCGCCTGCCAAGAAGGCCGGCAGCCCGAAAGCAGCGGCAAAGAACGGTAAGACCGCTGCCGTCGCGAAGCCGGCCCCCGGGCCGTCTGACGAACTCGATTTCCCTATCGCACACGAGGAGGCGACCGCATGAGTGGTCTCGACATGGCAGAAGCCGTACGCATGCTGGCTGCCGACAAGGGCATCACTGTTGATGCCCTGCTACAGGTACTGGTCGATGCATTGGCGATGGCCTACAAGCGCCGTCCCGGTGCAGCCGCCGAGGTGGATGTGCGCATCAACCCCGACACGATGGACATCCAGTTCATTGCCTACGACATCGACGAAGAGGGCAACTGGGTCAACGAGCGTGACGATACGCCCGATGCGGGCGAACTCGGCCGCATCGCGGCGCAGACGTTCCGTCAGGTCATGAACCAGCGCATCCGTGAAGCCGAGCGTGATCGCAAGTTCGAGGAATACGCGAACCGCGAGGGCGACATCGTCACCGGCATCATTCAGCAGACCGACAGCCGCTATACCCTGCTCGACCTCGGTCGGGTCGAGGCGCTGCTGCCCCAAGCCGAGCAGGTGCCCTTCGAGCGTCCCGAGCCAGGTGGGCGCGTCAAGGCCTACATCGTCGAGGTTCGCAAGACCGCGAAGGGCCCTCAGATCGTGGTGAGCCGTACCCATCCCGGTCTCATCAAGCGTTTGTTCGAACTCGAAGTGCCCGAGATCGCCGATGGCATCGTCGAGATCAAGGCCTGCGCGCGTGAACCAGGCCATCGCACCAAGATCGCCGTGTGGAGCAACGACTCCAACGTCGATCCCGTTGGCGCGTGCGTCGGTGCTCGTGGCGGCCGCGTGCGTATGGTCGTCAACGAACTGCGTGGCGAAAAGATCGACATCGTGCCGTTCAGCGAGGACTTTCCGGACTTCATTGCCAAGGCGCTGTCGCCCGCAAAGGTGACGCATGTGATCGTGAGCGAGGACGGCACACAGGCCGATGTCATCGTTCCCGATCATCAACTGTCGCTCGCCATCGGCAAGGAGGGCCAGAATGCCCGCCTCGCTGCACGCCTCACCGGAGTCCGTATCGACATCCGCGGCGAGAGCCAGCCCATCGACCAAGGCGATCTCGAAGACTATGCCGAGGGTGAATGGGTCGAGAACGCCACGACTGGCAAGATGGAATGGCACAACGCCGACGGTACGGTCATCAGTGCCGACGAATGGGAACAGGGCGAGGGCGAGGCCGTCGCGACTCCTGAGACCACCGAATCCGAAGCAATCTCAACCCCGTCTGCCGAGGGAGCTGAGGGTGATGCCTCCGACAGTTGACATCACCGAGCCCCAACGCACCTGCGTCGGGTGCCGCACTGTGCGGCCCCAATCGACGTTGGTTCGGTACGCGCTCGCGGCCAACGGCAGTCCTGTCGTCAGCCGTACCGCTGCCGGCCGCGGAGCCTGGTTGTGTGCTGGCGGGGAAACCTGCCTGCAGAAGGCAATCAAACGACGTGGTTTCGAGCGGGCGTGGAAGCGCCCGCTCACAGCCGCCGATTACGAAGCACTCCGAATCGCACACGAAGCGATGATGGCGAATATGAGCAACTAACTACTCGCTGGCCGGTCTGTCGGTTCAGCGCAACACCACGAAAGGCTGTACTGGTCTTGTCGAAGAACATGCGGATGCACGAGCTCGCCAAAGAGCTCGGGATGACCAACGCTGAGATTATGGACCTCTCCAACGCCATGGGCGTTGGGGCGAAGAGCCATTCCTCAACCATCATCGAGCAGCAGGCCGACCGTTTGCGGCGCCGTGCGGAACGTGATGGTCTCACCCGGGCCCAGCAGCCCGAAGAAGCCAAGCCCGTGAAGAAGGGCGCTGCCAAGAAAGCTGCCGCTCCGAGCAAGCAGACCGAGGTCCCGGCAGCAGTTGAGGCGCCAGCGCCCTCGGCCCCCGAGGCCGCTCCGGCCAAGGCGCCGGTGGTCGCTTCCGAAGCGAGCGGCGATCAGGCTGGCGAGCGTGCCGTCGATGATGCCGCCGCGCCAGTGAAGAAGGCCGTCGCGAAGAAGGCCGCACCCCCGCGTGCCGCCGCTCCCGTCGAGGTCGATGCACCGACGCCCACCGCGTCGGTTATTCCGGTGGTTGCTGTCGTCGAAAGCGTGGCCACGGTGGCGCCCGCTCCGCAGGCGGCACCGGCGGCTGCTCCAGTTGTTCAGGCCCCGCCGGCCGCCGTAACCAAAGCTCCGGCGGTGGCGCCCGCCGCTGCTGCTGCTGCTGCGGTGACACCGGTCGCAGCTGCGCCGACCGAACCGGAACACCGTGTCATCTCGAGCGGTCGATCCACTGAGGCACCCCGCGCGTCGGCGGGTGTCGCTGCTCGTCCGTTGCCTCCGCAGGCGCCACCGACACCGGCCCAGCGACCACCATCGTCGGCGCCGCAGGGTATCCCCCCGTCGCGGCCGCCGGCCGGCCCCCCGCCTGCCCGCCCTGCATCGCCGTCGGGGAAGATCATTCCCCCGCCTCCCGGCGCAGCGCGCCCGAGGTCAGCGTCGGGCCTCCCCATTCCTCCGCCTCCCGGTAGTGCCCGTCCCGGCGCAGCCGGTGGTCCCGGCGCGCGTCCTGGCGGAAACAGCTTCTCGCCACGTCCCGGAGGTACGGGTGGCCCCGGCGGTGCACGCCCAGGCGGGCCAGGTGGGGCGCGTCCCAGTGGTCCTGGTGGGCCTCGTCCCGGTGGTGGATTTGCGCCGCGCACCGGTGGTCCCGGCGGCGCCCGTCCCGGTGGCGGGTTTCCTCCGCGTACCGGTGGTCCCGGTGGCGCCCCCTCTGGCGGTCCCCCCGGCAACACCGGCGGCCCGCGCCCCAGCGGCCAGCGTCGCGCCCCGCGCAAGAGCAAGAGCCGTCGTCGTCGTCGTGACTTCAACGAGTTGCAGCCGCAGCTCACCGGCAGCTACACATCCAGCGATGCGCCGGTTCCCGATGGCACCATCATCATCGAGCGTGGTGTCTCGGCCCAGGAGTTCGCTCCGAAGCTGAACCGCACGGCAGCCGACGTCGTCCGCTTCCTGCTCAACAACGGTGAGATGATCACGGCAACGATGACCCTCGCCGACGAACAGATGGAACTGTTCGCGCTCGAAGTCGGGGCCGACCTGTTGCTGGTGGAAGCCGGCCAGCAAGAGGAGATGGAACTGCAGGCAATGTTCGACGACAGCGATGACGACGACGAGACGCTGCAGGCGCCCCGCGCGCCCGTCGTCACCGTCATGGGACACGTCGACCATGGCAAGACCACGCTGCTCGACAAGATCCGCCACGCCAACGTGGTGTCGGGCGAAGCCGGTGGCATCACCCAACACATCGGTGCGTACAAGGTGATGACCGATGGTGGCCACGAGGTCACCTTCATCGACACCCCCGGTCACGCGGCATTCTCGAAGATGCGTGCCCGCGGCGCGCAGGTCACCGACATCGTGGTGCTCATGGTTGCTGCCGATGACGGCGTCATGCCTCAGACCATCGAGGCCATCAATCACGCCAAGGCCGCCGATGTCCCCATCGTGGTCGCACTCAACAAGATCGACAAGGACAACGCCGATCCGCAACGAGTGCTCGCGCAACTCGCTGAACAGGAACTCGTGCCCGAGTCGTGGGGTGGCGACACCATCGTGGTCGAGATGGCTGCGAACCAGAACCTAGGTATCGACGATCTCCTCGAGCAGCTACACGCGGTCGCCGAACTCGAAGAACTCACTGCGAACCCCACCGGGCGGGCCAAGGGCATTGTGCTCGAAGCCAAGCTCGATACAGGTCGTGGCCCTGTGGCCACCATCTTGGTCGACAAGGGCACGCTCAAAGTGGGCGATCCCATCGTGGCCGGCGCCGCGTGGGGCAAGGTTCGTGCGCTCATTAACGATCGTGGCGAGCAGGTCAAAGAGGCTGGTCCGTCCACGCCCGTTCAGGTGCTCGGTCTCTCGGCCGTGCCGAATGCCGGCGACGAATTCCGTGCCGCTTCCAACGAAAAGACTGCCCGCCTCGTTGGTGAGGCACGTGCCATTCGTGCCACGCTGCACAACCAACGCGGCGATGCCCGCGTTCAGCGCGGCGTGAAGCTCGAAGACATCTTCAGCCAGATCCAGGCCGGCGAAGTCGCCACGTTGAACATCGTGCTGAAGGCCGACGTGAACGGTTCGCTCGAAGCCGTCACCGAGAGCCTGCGTCGGCTCGAGCGTGAGACCGTCAAGCTCGCGTTTGTGGCCCGTGGCGTCGGTGGCATCACCGAAAACGACATCATGCTCGCGGCCACCACCAACGCCACGCTCATCGGCTTCAACGTGCGCCCAGATCGCAAAGCACGCGAGATGGCCGCCAGCGAGCACGTCGAGATCCGTACCTACGAAATCATCTACAAGCTGCTCGAAGACATCGAGCGGGCGATGGTGGGCATGTTGGCGCCGGAGTTCGAAGAAGTGGTCACCGGCGAAGCCGAGGTCCGCGAAGTGTTCCGTGTACCCCGCATCGGTGGCATCGCCGGTTGCTACGTGCGTTCGGGCACCATCACGCGCGGCACCAAGGTGCGCTTCTTGCGTGAGGGCGTCATCATCTGGAAGGGCAGCATCACCTCGCTGAAGCGCTTCAAGGAAGATACGCGCGAAGTTCGTGAGGGCTTCGAGTGCGGTATCGGACTCAGCGACTTCCAGGACCTCAAGCCTGGTGACTTGATCGAAACCTTCGAAGAGCGCGAGATTCCGCGCGTCTAAATGGCGCTCGGCTCAGACGCCGCTAGCGTTTTGACCCATGTCCGATCTCGAGTTTTTCTTCGATCCCGTCTGCCCATGGGCATGGCTCACATCGCGTTGGGTCGTCGAGGTGCAACAGCTTCGTGACTACGACGTTCGCTGGCGTTTCATCGCGCTCGCCGTCATCAACGAGAACCGCACGTCTGACTGGTACACGCCCGCATACCGTGCCGGTCACATGGCAGGAATGATGTCGCTTCGCACTGCGGATGCCGTTCGCCTGAATCACGACAACGCCGCAGTGGGCCGGCTCTACACCGCACTCGGCACCGCGTTCCATCTCGACAAGCGACGCACCGATCTTCAGGACGCACCAGAAGAATTCATGCGGCGCGCCTTGGCCGAGGCCGACTGTGATCCCGCGTTGGCAAGCGCGGTGCACGACGAATCACACGATGAGTACATCCGCGCTGACACTGCGTTGGCCTTCGAGCGAGCGGGCAACGATGTAGGCACGCCCATCATCACGTTTCACCCGGGTGCCGGCAACGAAGCCAGCTTCTTCGGTCCGGTGATCGCCAAGATCCCCCGCGGTGCGGATGCGTTGCGCCTTTGGGACGCTATTGAGGTCGTTGCGACCACCTCAGGCATGGCCGAACTGAAGCGCTCGAACCGCGGATCGATCGACTTCACCTGAGCCCGTGGGCTGCGGGCGCGTCGCGCCGGCTGTGTGTGAAATCCTCCGGATGGCACCACCCCACGGCGGTAGGCTCGGGCGGACAACAGCTGTCGAAGGACGTGAACAGTCATGAGTAAGCCAACTCGCAAGCGGGCCAGTGCGCCGAGCCAGCACCGCTATCCCCGCGAGGTTCGCCTCAGCCAGTCGCTGCGTCAGGTGATTGCCGAATCGCTCACCGAAATCGATGACGAGCAACTCGACCTCGTCACCATCACGTCCATCGATGTCGATGCCGAGATGAACCGAGCCATCGTGTTCTTCGATTCGCTGCGTGGCGAGGATGGTGACGACGAAATCCTCCAGGCTCTTGCCCGCTATCGCGTACGTCTGCAGAGCGCCGTGGCGCGCCAGATCCGTTCGAAGAAGACGCCCATTCTGGAGTTCCGGCCCGACGAGGTCATTCGCGCGGCCGAACGGATCGAGCGGATCCTGCGCGAGAACCCGAGCCCTGCTGTGCAGGCGGCCGAAGCGGCGCCCGCGCCCTACTCCGATGCGGATGATGGCGAGGCGTAGGCCACCCACCGTCCATGGCATGACGGTGATCGACAAACCAGCCGGCATGACGAGCCACGACGTGGTGAATCAGTTGCGCCGTCACTTCGGCGAAAAGCGCATCGGTCATGCCGGAACGCTCGATCCTGATGCCACCGGCGTGCTGGTGGTGGCGGTTGGGAATGCAACTCGCCTGATGCGCTTCCTGAGTGGATGCGACAAGTCGTATGTTGGCGAGATCGTGCTCGGCAGCTCCACCTCGACGCTCGACTCGGCCGGCGAGGTGCTTGCCACCCACGACATGAGCGGCGTCACCCTCGAGCAGGCACGCGCTCTCGCAGCCGAACACCTCACCGGCGACATCATGCAGATCCCGCCGATGGTGTCGGCGTTGAAGGTGGATGGTCGGCGTCTGCACGAACTGGCCCGTGAGGGAATCGAGGTGGAGCGCGCAGCTCGGGCGGTAACCATCAGCCGGTTCGAACTCGACGCCACCGACGATCCCATGGTGCTGCGCGCCACGGTCGATTGCTCGACTGGCACATACATCCGGTCTCTGGCTGATGACCTCGGTCGCCTCCTCGGGGGAGGTGCGCACCTGCGGAACCTGCGCCGCACGCGGGTCGGGCGCTACACGCTCGAACAGGCTCAGCCACCTCACGAGGCCACTCTGGTGCCGGTTGAAACGGCTGTGGCCCACCTCCCCGCGGTCACCGTCGATGGGCCAACGACCGACCTCATCGCGCACGGTCGTTTGCTGCCTCCGTGGCCCGGCGATGGGCCGTGGGCAGTCTTTGGCGAGGACGGCGATCTGCTGGCGGTGTACGAGCGTTTTCACGTTCAACAAGCCAAGCCCGTCGTGGTGCTCGTTGGTGCTGAGTCGGGCCAGTCCAGCTAGCGTCTCGGGTCGTGCAAGTGATCACCGATCTCACGCAACGGCCGTGGGCCGACCAGCGCGCCGTCATCACCATCGGCGCCTACGACGGTGTGCACCGCGGTCATCAGGCGGTCATTTCTGAAGTGAAACAACTCGCCACCGAGTACGGCTGTCGCTCGGTGGTGGTCACCTTCGATCGACATCCGGCGAGCATCGTGCGTCCCGAGAGTGCACCGAAATTGCTGACGGATCTCGATCAGAAACTCGAACTCCTCGCCGCCACCGGTGTCGACGCAACGGTGTTGGTGCGCTTCGACGAACAGCAGTCGTACGAAAGCGCCTCTGACTTCGTCGAGCGCGTGCTCGTGCAGTGCCTAGCCACGCGCACCGTCGTGGTCGGTGCCGACTTCCACTTTGGTCGCCAGCGTTCAGGAAACGTGGCATTGCTGCGCGAGCTTGGCGCAGTGAACGACTTCGACGTATTCCCGCGCGAGCTGGTGCCGCGCTCCGACGGTGTCGACGAGCCGATCAGCTCGACGGCCATTCGTCGTGCGCTCGCGGGCGGCCAGGTGGAATTGGCGAGCGAGATGCTCGGCTATCCCTTCGAGGTGCGCGGCTCGGTGGTGCAGGGAGACCAGCGCGGCCGACAGATCGGTTTTCCTACCGCGAACGTGGAGGTCTCGAACCAGATCTGCGTGCCTGCCGACGGGGTGTACGCAGGCTTCTACGAGCGGCCCGACGGGTCATCGCATCCGTGTGCGATCAACCTCGGTCGTCGGCCTACGTTCTACGAACATGCCGACCACTCGTTGCTCGAAGCACATCTGCTCGACTTCACCGACGATCTCTACGGTGAGTCAGCACATGTGCGCTTTACCCACTTCCTGCGCAGCGAGCGCAAGTTCGACGGCATCGATGCGTTGGTGATCCAGCTCAAGCAGGACATCGAGCACACCCGCGCATCCATCGCAGCACTCTCGTAGCTCGCACCGCGGGTGCGCCGCGCCGAAGCCGTGCGAACGCGCCGAATCGTCGGTGTAGTTTGCGAATCGCACGACGACTTCATGTGAGGAATTTCCTCCGCCGCGAAGGAAAACCGGAGTCCGTAGCGATGGGATATCTATGGACAGCCGCGCTACTCATGCTGAGGCATCGCAGGGCACGGCAGCGTTCGCTGCTTTCTATGACAACTCGGTTCGCGAGCTGTTCCGCTACTTCTATCGAGCTACGGCGGGCGACCGCCGGGTCGCGGAGGATCTGGTGCAGGAGACCTTTATCGCGGTCGTCAAATCCCTTCGTGATGGGCATCCTGACGCGATCACGATGCCGTGGTTGATGGGAGTCTCCCGACACAAGTTGATCGACTACTACCGACGTGTCGCCCGCGAGAATCGCAAGGTGCTTCTTGCCTCGAGCATCGGGAGCCGGTCTCTTGACGAGTCCGAGTTCGATGCTGTGGACGCGACAGAAGCATTGGAGTTGCTGGAGGGACTGTCGGCTTCGCATCGGTTGGTTTTGCTGCTGCGCTATGTCGATGACCTCGCAGTTTCCGACGTTGCCCGGCTCATGGACAAGACAGTGTCGGCCACGGAGTCACTCATCGTGCGGGCTCGTCATGCCCTCGAAATTCGCTTGACGGAGGTTCGCAGTGTCTGACAATCCTGTTCGTCGTCTCTTCGATCAGCTTGAGGCGGAACCCACCGAGATCTTTGTTTCATCGTTGCGTCGCGACCTGCTCGCAGGGCTCAGCGACGAGGTGTCACAGCCATTCGACACCGTCTTGCCGGCGCCGATGTCGCTAGACCGAACCGGCGAGATTGTGCCGCACGCAGTCGTCTCACCGATCGAACTCTCGCGGCGTCGGCCGCGGTCGTTACGCGTCGTGCTGGTCGCGGCAAGCATCGCCGCCCTTGTCGTTGGCGCAGTGCTTTCAATCGGTGGCCGACACCCCTCGATCAAAGCGCCGAACACAACCGAGGGGCCAACGACCGTTCCGTCGACGGCTCCGGCCGCAATCGCCCCCGTTGGTTATTCACAACAGTTGTCCGCAGATCTCATCACACCAGACGGCTACTCGTACCGTTTTGAGGGCGCGATCAGCCTGAAAGTCGCCGTTGAGTCCAACGAACAATCTTGGCCGGTGCGCCACGACATCTTGCTGTTACGCACCATCAGCGGAACCTTTACGAATACCGGTACGGGGCCTGCGCCGCTTGCGCTCGCATTCGTGCAGGTCTTCCTGCGGGGTGATGTCGGAACATGTGTGTACAACGGTGCCACATGCGACCCGGCCATCATTCGAGGTCTGATGGAACCGACAGCGTCGGTTCGGACGCTTGCGCCAGGTGAGTCGTATCAGATCATCGAGGACGGGGGAACAAGCAGGCTCACCGTGGCTGGCACCGAGGTGGCAGCCGTGCTCGATGAAGTTCGTAGCAGTGCGATGGTTGTTGGGGTCGCAATCGTCGCGGCCGGCGGGAGTGCCGATCAGCTTGCCTCAGTCGTGTTCGATCGCGCCGGCCAGCGCGTGCTCACGTGCACGAAACTGCCGATCGATTGCATGGACACCGCGCGTTCAGTGCTGGGTCCACAAGCGCAGCCGGGATCCGCCGCGACGCTGCCGACGGATCCTTCAATTTCCTCAATCCGCGACTGAAATGGCCGACTCGCAGCGATGTACGCACCATGAGCACACACCACCACAGAACTATCCGTCGCAGATCCGTCACCGTTGGCATCGCTGCTTTGCTTGTCGCATGCTCCTCGACGAAGACGGCGAGCAGTCCGGAGACATCGACAACGACGGCGCCGGTCGGGGCAGCGACCACCCCAGCAACGGTCGCCGCTTCGACAACAACCGAGGCGGCCACAACAACGTCGACAACGTCGACCACGCCGGCGTTGCCCGGCAAGTTGGCCTCGTACCACGCACCCGTACCCGGAGCATTGCCCAACGGCACCTACGCCGTGGATATCGCTGACGCAGACCTTGCTGCCGTCCATGACCTCAATTTTGCTGAGGATCACGGACACTTTGTCTGGACCCTGAAAGCCGGCGTCTGGTCATTTGTGCAGACCGCGGACAACGCACTCCAGAACCCGTCGGATACTGGCACCTATGCAGTGCAGGGTGACCACGTCAAGTTCTACGGGGCCACCGACGATCCTGGACAGGACTTCACGTGGCTCGTCAATGGGGATGGATCGCTGCAATTCACGTATCAGCCGAGCACGCAGCAGTTTTGGGCAGCAGCGCTCGGCTCACACCCGCTGATGCCAGTGCCCTGATCCGGATCGCTGAGTTGCGGCGAGTGCGGCGCCTGCCGGGTAGCTAGCGGCCGAGGGTGACCAACAGCACCAGTCCGCAGAGCACGATGCCGCTCGCAGTGAGGCGCCGACGTGCGTCACCCTCACCGAGATATCGAGAACCGATGAGCGCAGCGAGCACGACACTCGATTCGCGCAACGCTGCAACGTATCCGACCGACGCGTAGCGAACAGCGACGAGCACCAACGTGTACGTGAGCAGCGAGGCGAAACCAGCGAGCGCGAACCTGCGCCAATCAACAGCAAGAGCGACGCGCAGTGCGGCGGTGCGATGGGTGAGAACCCCATAACCCGAGCAGATGGCTGCGGTCATGATGCCCGTTGCGAACGCGTAGCCGAGCTTGTCAGTGGACCGCGAGCCCTTGCTGTCGAGCAGTGTGTAGAGACAGATCGTGAGCGCAACACCGGCTGCGGTGAGCACTGCCGGACCCTGCCATTTCCCTGCCAGCAGCATGAGGCCGAGCGCGATGATCACGATGGCGATGATGCTCCAAGCCCTGACGGGGTCGCCGAGGAGCACGATGCCGCCGATCGCAGCGAGAAGCGCGCCGCCACCGCGGGCGATGGGATAGACCTGCGAGAAGTCGCCGTGTTTGTAGGCGCGGGCGAGCAAGATGAGATACGGCAGGTGCACACAGCCCGAAAGCACCGCCCACATCCATCCGGCCGATGCCATGCCGCCGCTGAGCGCAAGCCCGATCACTGCGAAGACTCCGCCGAACAGGAACTGTGCCCACAGCGCGATGAAGCGCTCGTGCGGCGTTTGCTTCACCGCGAGATTCCACCCCGCGTGCAGCACTGCTGCGCAGAGGGCGAGCAGAGTGGCGGTGAGCACGAGCAATGAGGTTACGGGGTTGCCACGCGGCCGGGGTCAATCTCTCGTAGCCTAAGCGGCGGTTATGGATCGTCCCATTGGCATGTTCGACTCGGGTTTCGGTGGGCTGACCGTTGCGCGGGCACTGATCGATTTGTTGCCGAGCGAAGACCTGGTCTACATCGGCGACACGGGCCGTTATCCGTACGGCTCGCGACCCCAAGCCGAGGTGCGCGAGTTTGCCCGCCAGCTCGCGTGGAGCCTTGTGAAGGACTACGACGTGAAGGCCATCGTGGTCGCCTGCAACACCGCTGCTGCCGCCGCGCTGGACGAACTCGTCGAGGACATACCCGTGCCTGTGATCGGCGTCATCGAACCTGGAGCGCGGGCCCTGGTGGCAGCAACGCGCAGCGGTCGCGTCGGTGTCATCGGCACCGTTGGCACGGTGATGTCAGGCGCCTACGACCGTGCTGTGGCCCACACCGGAGTACCTGTCGTGTTGACCGCCGCCGCGTGCCCGGGCTTCGTGGAATTCGTCGAGCGTGGCCAGACCACGGGCGATGAGATCGCGATTCTGGCCGACCGTCTGCTCGCTCCCGTGAAGGCCGCCGGCGTCGACACGTTGCTGCTCGGATGCACGCACTACCCGTTTCTTGCCCGCGTGATCGGCCAAGCGATGGGTCCGTCGGTCACCTTGGTCAGCAGCGCAGACGAAACCGCATTTGCGGCGAGTGCGCAGCTAAGCGCGGCGGGGCTGTTACGGGTCGATGGCACCGAGCCCGCCGAACACCGCTTTCTCTCGAGCGGCGATATCGGTTGGTTCGCCGATCTCGGCCGACGCCTCCTCGGCCCCGAACTCGCTCATGCCGGCCCGTGGGAGCCGCCCGCAACCGACGTTGTTGCCCGTATCGTCTCGCACTGATCCGCACTCTTGACCTGTTCCGCATTCTTCAACAAGGAGCCCTCATGGCCCGTCCCGATGGCCGCCAACCGAACGAACTTCGCCCGATCACCTTCGAGCGCGACTACACCGACATGGCGGCCGGCAGCGTGTTGGTGAGCTTTGGTCGCACTCGCGTACTCTGCACCGCGAGCATCGACGAGGACGTGCCGCGCTGGATGAAGAACAAGGGCAAGGGTTGGGTCACAGCCGAGTACTCGATGCTGCCCGGTTCTTCCCCCGAGCGCGTGGATCGCGAAGCCGCGAAAGGAAAGCAGAGCGGCCGCACCGTTGAGATCCAGCGGCTCATCGGTCGTTCGCTGCGCGCCGCGTGCGACATGCGTTTGCTCGGCGAGCGTCAGGTCGTGGTCGACTGCGATGTGCTGCAGGCCGATGGCGGTACGCGTACGGCGAGCATCTGCGGCGGCTATCTCGCATTGCACGACGCGCTCACCCGTCTGGTGCAGAACAAGGCGATCAGCGCACAACCATTGCACTCGTACTGTGGAGCCATCAGCGTGGGCGTGGTCGACGGCGTTCCGGTGCTCGACCTTCCTTACATCGAAGACAGCCGCGCCGAGGTCGACATGAACGT
Source organism: Actinomycetes bacterium (assembly GCA_025360105.1). Taxonomy (GTDB): domain Bacteria; phylum Actinomycetota; class Acidimicrobiia; order Acidimicrobiales; family Ilumatobacteraceae; genus WLMZ01. Next base: position 32,306 of record JANYCT010000051.1, read on the forward strand.
GGTGATGTTGCAGCGCATCGCCAACATCGGTGGCCAACCAGCCGAGCCCCAGTTCGTGGAGGTGCAGGGCACCGCAGAAGGTGCGCCATTCAGCCGCAGTGAACTCGACGCGTTGCTCGGGCTCGCCGGCGAGGGTCTCTCTGAGATCATTGGCCTCCAGATGGAAATGATCGCATCGCCTCCGGCACCTCGTCTGCTCGGCCGCTGACGCCGGCGGTCCGTCGGGCACTCTCACAAGACATGGAAACGTTCGTGTGCGCCTCTGCGAATCCCGACAAAGTGGCCGAGATCGCTGCGCTCCTGAACGGTTTCGTGGAGTTGCTGCCGCGGCCTGCGCACCTGCCCGAGGTGGTCGAGGACGCGACCAGCCTGCGTGGCAATGCCCGCCTGAAAGCAGCGGCGATCTGCGCGGCCACCGGACTTGCAGCCATCAGCGACGACACCGGCCTCGAGGTCGACGCACTCGGCGGCGAACCCGGTGTGCACACCGCCCGATTCGCCGGTGAGGGTTGCAGCTATGCCGACAACCGGGCGAAGATGCTGTCGGTGCTGCGCGACGTGCCCATGGTTCAACGCGCGGCGCGCTTCAAGACCGTGGCGATGGTGATGTGGCCCGATGGGCGCGAACTTGCGGTCGAGGGAGTGTGCGAGGGCTCTATCGCGATGTCCGAGCAGGGCGTGCGCGGCTTCGGCTACGACTCGATCTTCGTGCCCGTCGACGGCGATGGTGGCACGTTCAGCCAGATGAGCGAAGCCGCCAAGAACGACATCTCGCACCGTGGTCGCGCCTTTCGTGCGCTCGTTGCCGCGTTGGCCAATGGGCTACCAACCACGTAGGTCGATCGGCCAGTGATCGATCACATCGTCGCCGCGGAACAACCACGCAGCTTCGTGCATCGCCATCGTTGGATCGATGTGCGCGGGCGCTACGAGCACACGTTCGCCAACGGATGGCTGAGGGCCATCGGTCATCGCAAAGGTGACGTGCTCGTCGCTACAGAACCACACGGTGGCACCGGTAATCGATGGGTTCCCGTGGTCCATGCCGAGCGCCTTCAGCCCGACGTCGGCAACCGCGAAACGAGGGTTCGATGAGATCACCGTGCCGATCACGAAACAGGCCTGTTCGAATGGCAGACCGAGTTGCGCGTAGTGGGTGTCCATCAGGGCGTAGCTGCCGGCCTGTACCTCGGTGACACGGTCATGTAGGTCGTAGGTGCCGGTGCCCCCGGCGGACACGATGTCGCCGCCGACGGCCTCGTGCGCAGCCACGAGGCCGTCCATCGCACGATCGACCTTCTCGCGTTGCAGCACACGATCGTCGAGCACCATCAAATGGCCTTCGTAGCCCATCACCCCGCGTACGTCCAACGATTTGGCGCGTGCGCGGTCTGCCAAACGGCCGGCCTCTATCGGCCGGCAACCGCAGCGGGGAAGCCCGACGTTCACGTCGATGATCACGTGGGTTAGTCCCGCGGCAGCCGCGGCGTCGATGGTTTCGATCGAATCCACGGCGACAGTGATACGGGCGTTTGATTGTGCCGCCCCCAGCGCCTTCAGGCGCAGCGGATCGACCACTTCGTTGGCAAGGAGCACATCATCGCCGAGGCCGGCGGCGACCATCCCCAGCACTTCTCGCGGGGTCGCGCAGGTGAAGGAGTGGTGACCGTGTGCGTACTGGGCCGCGGCGAGAGCGGTGCACTTGTGGGCCTTGACGTGCGGTCGCAAACGACTGCCGGGCAGTGAGGCGGCCATAGTCGTGAGGTTGCGTTCCAGGCCATCGGCGGCAATCACGAGGGCTGGCGTAGGAAGATCGCGAAGGCGCACGACAACGAGGCTACGAGGCCGCACGGTCACGCTGCGACGCGCTGACGTGCCGTGAGGAATATTGGCTCCGAACCCTTACCCTTGAGTAGCTAGTGGCGGCACTCCGGTCCGCAGTAGTCAGTTGTGGCGCAACCCACAAACAACAAGTCGTGAGGTATGGGCGTGAAGTTCAAAAAGGGCGACACCGTCATCTATCCACAGCACGGAGCATGTCTCGTGCAGGGAACCAAGAAGGTCGTGGCCTTTGGTGAAACGCAGGAGTACCTGATCCTGCGCACCATCATCAACGAGATGACCCTGTCGGTTCCCGTTGCCCGTGCCGCCGATGTGGGCGTGCGTCCTCCGGTGTCGCCCGACGAACTCGAAGACCTCGTATCGGTGCTGTCGAAGGCTGACCCCCGCGTGCCCAGCAACTGGAGCCGTCGGTTCAAGAACCATCAGGAGAAGCTGAAGAGCGGCGACGTGTATCAGGTGGCCGAGGTCGTTCGTAACCTCGCTGCCCGCAACCGCGACGCCTCACTGTCGGCCGCCGAGCGCACGATGTATGAGCGTGCACGCATCAACCTGATCAGCGAGATCGCGCCCGCACTGAAGGTAAGCGCCGAAGAAGCCGAGCTGTATCTCGACAACGCTCTTGCCAAGGGTGTGCTGAAGCCACCGAAGGAAGTCAAGAAGAAGGCATAGTCACCTCGGCGCGCCGTGCCTAGCTCCGCCGATCTACAGTGCGGGTCATGTCTGAGCGAGTGCACGTCACCAGGGAAGAACTCGAACGCAAGATTCGTGACGGTCACATCGACACCGTGATCATGGCGTTTCCCGATCTGCAGGGTCGACTGGTCGGCAAGCGCACCACGGGTCGGTTCTTTCTCGAGCAGGTTGCCGACGGCGGCACCGAGAACTGCGACTATCTCATTGCGTGCGACATGGACAACAATCCGGTACCCGGGTATCGGTTCACGAGCTATGAGCAGGGGTACGGCGACATGCTCGCGACCGCTGATTGGGACACAATCCGCGTCATTCCGTGGGTACCGAAGACGGCGATGATCATGTGCGACCTGTACGACGTAGTGAGCCGCAAGCTCGTCGAGGTCGCGCCACGTTCGGTGCTGCGTCGTCAGGTGGAAGCCGCCGCCGAGCTCGGCTTTTTGCCGATGGTGGCCAGCGAGATCGAGTTCTATCTGTTCAAGGACACCTACGACGAAGCCCACGACAAGGGCTACCGCGATCTCAAACCGCACAGTCCTTGGCTCGAGGATTATCACGTATTGCAGACCACCAAGGACGAATACATCATCGGTCAGATCCGTCGCGGCCTCGAAGACGCCGGCGTGCCGGTGGAGTTCAGCAAGGGCGAGGCGGGCCGCGGTCAGCACGAGATCAACCTCGACTACACCACCGCCGTCGAGATGGCCGACCGCAACGCGGTGTACAAGAACAGCGCCAAGGAGATCGCTGCGCTGAACGGCCGCAGCATCAGCTTCATGGCCAAGTACGACTTCGACGACACCGGTTCGTCCTGTCATATTCACAGCAGCCTGTGGAGCCTCGATGGTGAGCGAGCGTTGTTCGATGGCCACGACGAACACGGCGAGCATGGCATGAGCAAACTCTTTCGTCACTACCTCGCCGGCCTCATCGCAACGTCGCGGGAGTTTTCGCTGCTGTGGGCGCCCACGATCAACAGCTACAAGCGCTTTCAGCTGGGCTCATGGGCGCCCACGGGTATCGGCTGGGGCGTCGACAACCGAACCCTCGGCTATCGCCTCGTGGGCCATGGCAAGGGCACGCGCGTCGAGTGCCGAATCCCCGGCAGCGATGCGAACAGCTACTTCGCGTTCGCGGGCACGCTGGCGGGCGGACTGTACGGCATCCGCAACGAACTCGAGCTCGGTGAGCCATTCGCCGGTAACGGTTACGAGGCCCCCGACATCCCGCGCATCCCCTGGAACATCCGTGATGCCATCGATCTGTGGGAGAACAGCACGATCGCGCGCGAGTGTTTCGGCGACGATGTGCACCACCACATCCTCACGATGGCCACGGGCGAGTGGATGGCCTTCAACCAGACCGTCACCGATTGGGAGATGCGCCGCTATTGGGAACGGGTGTAGGGCTAGCCTGCTCGCCGAGTCATTCAGTAGTGGAGTCATTCAGTCGCGGAGGCATGTCGTGGGTCGGTTAACAGGCAAAGTTGCATTGATCACGGGTGCGTCCTCGGGGCTGGGGCGCGTGGGTGCCGAGCGTTTCGCCCAAGAGGGTGCGCAGATCGTGATTGCCGACATCAACGACGGCGACGAAGCGGTCGAGGCCATCGCTGCCGCAGGTGGCGAGGCAACGTTCGTACGCTGCGACGTCACCGACGAGGAGTCAGTGGAATCCGCTGTTGCACATGCCGTCGAGACGTTCGGTGGATTGCACGTGCTGTACAACAACGCCGGTGTCATGCTGGGCGACGACGACGGCCCCACCAACACCTCGATTGCCACGTACAACCTGACGATGGACATCAACGTGAAGGGCGTGCTGCTCGGCTGCCGCTACGCCATCCCGGCCATGCTCGAAAGTGGCGGCGGATCCATCGTCAACGTCGCCTCGTTCGTCGCGCACATGGGTGCAGCGACGCCGCAGATCGCGTACACCGCTTCGAAGGGCGCCGTTCTCGCGATGACCCGCGAGATCGCCACGATCTATGCGCGTCAGGGCATCCGCGCCAATGCGCTGTGTCCTGGCCCGATCATGACTCCGCTCCTGGCCAAATTCTTGTCCGATGATGACAAGCGCAACCGCCGACTCGTGCACATTCCAATGGGCCGCTTCGGAGAACCAATCGAGATCGCCAACGGAGCGCTGTTCTTGGCCAGTGACGAGAGCAGTTGGATGACGGGCCAGTCGCTCATCATCGACGGTGGCATCACCAGCGCGTACGTGACGCCGCAGTAGTCACCCGCGCGGCGCGCGTTGTTCACGACATGAGTGCACGGTCGGTGCCCTCGGCCTGTCAGAATCGTCAGCGTATGGGACAGGTTGCATTCATCGGTTTGGGAGTCATGGGCGCGCCGATGGCACGCCACCTCAGCGGGGCGGGCCACGATGTCACCGTGTACAACCGAACCGAGGCCAAGGCTGAGGCGTGGGTCGAGGCCCACGGCGGCTGGTCGGCGGCCACCCCACGAGAAGCCGCACACGAGGCCGACTACGTGTTCATGTGTGTGGGGAACGACGACGACGTTCGCTCGGTGACTCTCGGCCCCGATGGCGCGCTCGCCGGGATGAGCCACGGGGCGATCCTGGTGGATCACACCACGGCGTCGGCTGATGTGGCGCGTGAGATCTCTGCAGCCGCGATGGAGCTGGGCATCGGCTTCGTCGACGCTCCGGTCAGTGGTGGGCAGGCGGGGGCCGAGACGGCATCGCTGACGGTGATGTGTGGGTGTGACGACCTGCTCGTCTACCGCAAGGCCCGTACCGTGATCATGGCCTACGCGCGTGCTTGTGAGCTGATGGGTGACAGCGGCGCCGGACAACTCACCAAGATGGTCAACCAGATCTGCATCGCCGGTGCTGTGCAGGGTCTCGCCGAGGCAATGAACTTCGCACAGCGCGCTGGGCTCGAAGTGGACAAGGTGGTGGAGACCATCGGCAAAGGCGCGGCGCAGAGTTGGCAGATGGACAACCGGGCCATCACGATGTCGCGCAGTGAGTTCGAGTTCGGGTTCGCCGTCGAGTGGATGCGTAAGGACCTCGGCATCTGTCTCGACGAAGCGAACCGAAACGGTGCCCGCCTACCGCTCACCGCGCTCGTCGATCAGTTCTACGCGCAGGTTGTCGCACGCGGTGGCAAGCGGTGGGACACAAGCAGCCTGATGCACCTCCTCACCAACGACTGAGGCGGCTCATCCGCGTCGGTTCGCCCGCGCTACTTCGCCGGGTTCGATCGCCACCACGCAACGGTGGCGGCACATGCTTCGTCCAGCGGCGTTGCCGATAGGCCAAACGTCGTTTCGGTCAGGGTGGAGTCGGTGACGAAGGGCTGATCGAACTGATACCAGGTCTCCTTGAGCTCGCGCATCATCGGTACAACGATGCCGAGACCACCGAGTACGAACTTCGGGATCGCGCTGACCTTCACGTTCGTACCAGCGGCGCGGGCCAGCATCGCGACGGCGTTGCGTTGGGTCACTGCCGGCGCATTAGGTACGTGCCACGGTTTGCCCCAGGCGCGTTCGTCGGTGGCGATCGTGACGAGCGTGCGTGCCACGTCGGGCATGTAGCTCAGGCTGTGGGGCGCATCGAGGCTGCCGAGGACCGACACCTTCTTGCCCGCAATCACCTTGGGCACTACACGTTCGCCCATGCCTGCATCGCGTACTCCTGGCCCGAAGAAGTCCGAGGCGCGAGCCAGCGTGGAACGCAGCCGTCCGTCGGCGTGGCCCTGCAGCAGTTCGCGTGCCATCGTGGCGCGCGTGGAACCCTTCTTGCCAGTGGCGCGCATTGCATCGTTCTCGCGCATCGGCATCGTGGCTTCGGGCCCGAACGCATAGAGGTTGTCCATCATCACCAACACCGCATCGGTGCGCTCGGCGGCGGCCATCATCGCGTGGTGCATGGGCGGCCAGTCCGTTGCCCAGCGCGCATAGGGCGGGTTCACACAGTTGAAGATCGCCGCCGCACCAATCGCATGCGAGGCGATCGTGTCGGGGTTGTTGGCATCGCCCGCCACGAGCGTGATGAGGGGATGTGCCGGACCGGTTCCGCTGCGGGTCAACACCGTGACGGGCGTGCCCTGGGCCGCGAGCAGTGTGGCGACGCCCGAGCCGACGGGGCCGGAACCGATGACGAGATGATGGGACATGACCACTCCTTGATCAGTTGCTCTCAATGTGAGAGCACTGCTCACATTGTGGGGAGTCGTGCGCGAAAATGCAAGAGCACTGCTCTCAAATGCAACGTGGCATCCGCCACACGGCCCTCACACCGACAGGGGCAGGTGATCCACGCCGCGAATCGTGAGCCGGTCGCGCCAGCCCGGTTCGCCGGCGAGTTGCACGTTGGGGAATCGACGGATCAACGAGCTGATCGCCACCTGGGCTTCGAGCTTGGCCAGCGACGAACCGAGGCAATAGTGCACGCCTGCGGCAAATGCGAGATGGCGGTTCGAGTTCACGCGATCGAGTCGCAGCATGTGTGGATCGTCGAACATCGCCGGATCGTGATTGGCGGCACCGAGCAGGGTCATCACCACGACCCCGGGTTCCACGTGCACGTCGCCGAAATCAACCGGCACGATGGGTACCCGCACGGTGAGTTGTACCGGCCCGTCGTAGCGCAGCAACTCGTCGATGGCGGCAACGTCCAACGATGGGTTGTCGCGCCACAGGGCGAGCTGATCAGGGTTGCGCAGGAGCGCGAGGGTGCCGTTGCCGATGAGGTTCACCGTGGTCTCGTGGCCCGCGACGTAGAGCAGTAGCACGAAGGTGATTAACTCGTCGACGCTCATCCGGTCGCCGCTCTCTTCGGCCAGGATCAGCGCCGACAGAATGTCGTCCCCGAGATGGTGGCGACGATGCTCGATGATGGTGACGAGATACGGAACGAGCTGTTCGATCGCGGCATCGGCCAGATTGAGGTCGTCCTCGGTTGCTGTGGGCTCTAGCGATGCGGTGATGTGCTGCGACCAACCGCGCAGCTCTTCGGCGCGATCAGTGGGCATGTCGAGCATGTCGCTGATTACTTGGAATGGAACGGGGAAGGCGAGCTCGTCGATGAGTTCCATCGAACCGCGATCTGCGGCACGCTCGAGTACGTCGTCGACGAGTTGCTGCACGCGTGGCCGCAGCTGTTCGATCGCGCTCGGCGTGAACGCTTGACTCACCAAGCGACGCAGGCGGGTGTGGTCGGGCGGATCGAGGTTGAGGATCGACTTGCTGGTTTCGCTCGAACGCCGGGCGCGCCGGGCGAGTTGCACCGGGTCGGTCGGCGGGGTCGCGTTCTTGTCGATATCGCGGCTGAAGTCATTGCTGCGCAATGTGTGGGCGATGTCCTCGTAGCGCGAAAGCACCACCGTGCCGAGTGGCGTCCAGTATGCCGGCGCCGCTTCACGAAGGGTGTCGTAGAAGGGATACGGGTTCGCGCGAAACGCGGGGTCGAACGGGTTGAAGAGCAACTCGGTCATGGCCGTGCGATCAATCCGGCGAAGGGAGGCGTGGGTTCGTACTGCTCGATCGGTAGGTCGCCCCACACCGCCCACACCGAGCCGGCGGTGTTGGCCTCGATCGCAGTGACCACGGTGTCGGCAACCCGCTCGGGTGACATGACCGGAATCTTCATCAGGCTGAGCATTGCCTTCATGTCGGCAGAGACGATGTTGGTGTCGGCGAAGCCGGGGCAGATTGCGCTGACGCAGACCCCACGCGGGCCGACCATCTGGCCGAGCGATTTGGCGAAGCCGACGACGGCGTGCTTGGTGAGTCCATAGATCGGATCGAACGGAATGGCGCCGAGGCCCGCCATCGATGCAGTCATCACGATTTGGCCGCGGCCACGCTCGATCATCTTGCCGAGTACTGCACGGGCACCGAAGACGACACCATCGACGTTGGCCCCCATGATGCGTCGGTACGCCACGTCGGTTACTTCGCTGAGGGGTTCGTCGCTCGGTGCCTGGTCGGGCATTCGTGTGCTGACGCCGGCATTCAGAAAGGCGATGTCGAGCGCACCACGATGACTCACGAGGGCGGCCCATTCGTCGGCACTGGAAACATCGAGGTGGTGGTACTCGCCGCCGATCTCATCGGCGACCTGCGTGCCTCCATGATCGTTGAGGTCGGTCACGATCACGTGTGCGCCGAGCGATGCGAAGCGCCGGGCCACCGCGGCCCCGATGCCGCTGGCGCCGCCGGTGACGAGTGCATGCTGTCCGGTGAGGTCGAGAGTCATATCTGTAGTGATCCCTGCGTTCTGGGTACACGCGACGGAATCGTGCGCCAGCAAGAACCTACCGAATGGCGCGTGCGTCCGGAGTGCCGAGCTGCTCGATCGTGTCAGCGCAGTCGCGCAGTGAGCACCAACGAGACCATCGACACCATTGAGAAGCTGACGAAGGCAATGCCGGGAAACAGGCGAGAATTCACGTTCTTTGTATCGGCCACTACGGCGCGGACTTTACCGTTTGCCCAAAACGCGCCCGAGAAACCGGGGGCGCGTTCGGGTGGCGGCGGTGCAACCGCGATTGGGCGCGAGTCGCGCCAGGGGGTGGCGCGGGGCGCGCCCGAGAAGTTCGTGTCAGCGACTGGCGGCGGTGGCGAAGATGTCGAGGAGACGGTCGAGCTGCTCGTCGGTGATCACGAGCGGCGGGCAGAAGGTGTTCGTGTCGGTATTGAGCGCTCGCACGATGGCGCCGTTGGCGAGCATGTAATCGCGGATGGCGGTGGCGTTCTGGTCGGCCCGCAGACCAGCGGCCCACACAGCGCCTTCGCCGCGGGCGTGATCGATGATGCCATCGGCGGCCAATGCTTGCAGGCCGGCGCCGAGGCGTGCTCCCACGTGCTTGGCGCGTTCGACGAGTCCTTCGCGTTCCATGATCTCGAGGTTCTTCAATCCGGCTGCACAGACGCTCGCGTGACCGCTGTACGTGTAGCCATGGCGCAGGAAGAAGGTGGGATCAGATTCGAGTGCATCGAGTGGCTTGCGACCCACGAACACGCCGCCGAGGGGCTGATATCCCGACGTCACGGCTTTCGCGAATCCGAGGAAGTCGGGGTTGACGCCGAAGTGCTGCGCGGCAAACCACGATCCAAGTCGGCCGAAGCCGGTGATGACCTCGTCGAAAATGAGATACGCACCATGCTGATCGCAGAGGCGGCGCAGGCCCTGCAGGTAGTTCTCGGTGGGAGGGAACACGCCGCCCGCCCCCTGCACGGGTTCGGTGATCACGGCAGCGATCTCGGCGCTGCGCTCTTTCATGAGTGACGCGAGTGCCTCGATGTCGTCGCTGGGCACCTGCACAACGTCGCCCACGAGCGGTCCGTAACCGGCCTTGTTCGGCGCGATGCCTTGCGCGCTCGTGCCGCCGTAGTTGGTGCCGTGATACCCGCGGGTGCGGCTGATGATGAGCGTTCGTTCGGGGTGTCCGGCCTGCACGTGGGCCAGCCGGGCGAGCTTCATGGAGGTGTCCACTGATTCGCTGCCGCTATCGGTGAAGAACACACGGGCCCCCGGCAGTGGACTGAGTGCGATGAGCTTCTCGGCGAGTTCGTCGGCGGGGCCATTCGTGAACGGATCGAAGCACGAGTAGGTCTCGAGCGTGCTCATCTGGGCGTGTACGGCATCGGCGATCTCGCGCCGACCGTGACCTGCTGCGCAATACCACAGGCTGGCCATGCCATCGATGAGTTCGTTGCCGTCTGCGTCCCAGAGCAGTGCTCCCTCACCGCGCACGATGCGGATGAATGATTCGCGAGTGGTTGAGGCAAAGGGGTGCAAGAAGGCCGAGGGCATGTACCAACGGTAGCGGTTGCCTGCGTGTGCCGTTCGATTCACCCGGGCAGCGGAAGCGGTGTGGCGAACTGCACGGCAGTGGGGTCGTCGCTGTGACGCGCAACGCGAAGCTGGTAGTTGCCAGGTTCGAGCCACCAGTCGCGCTCGGGGAGTCGCCACACCATCAGCCGCTGATGGGGCACGGGGATGGTGAGCGTGCACGTCTCGCCCGGCGCCAGTTCGGGTGTGCGTGCGAATCCCACGAGCAGACTCTCGGCGCGCTCCACATCCGAATCGGGGAGGCCTGCGTAGATCTGCACGACATCGCTTCCGATGGCAATGCCAGTGTTGGTGACCGTGACGGTGACGTCGGTGGCTTCCTCGTCGGTGACCGCGTAGATGCCGTCGTGCGAGAACGACGTGTACGACAGGCCGAAGCCGAACGGATACGCGGCCTCGTGCCCGTCGTGCGCGAGCTTGGTATAGCCATGCCAACGGTCGTAGATGGCGGTGGTCGCGGCGCGGTCAAACACCGGCAGGTGCGCTTCGTCGGTGGGGATCGTCATCGGCATTCGCCCACTCGGGTTGACCCGACCGAGGAGCACATCGGCCAACGCGTGGCCACCCTCCATGCCCGGATACCAGAGCATCACGATGACCGGAACGTGGTGACGCCACGACTCCATGATCACCGCGCTGCCCGACATGACCACGACAATGGTGTCGGGATTCGCCGCAACCGTGGCGGCGATCAGCGCCTGGTCGGCCTCGCTGAGACGGATGCTGGCACGATCGCCACCGGGTCCCATACTGCGCTCGCCGCCTTGGTTGCGCTGAAACGCCTTGGACAGGAGTTCGCTCGTGTCGGGGGTCTGCGGGGGGTAGAGCGATTGTAGGTGCGCCGTGCCCTCGAGCCCCACGTACTCGCCCTCGTCGGCGTGTGTGTAGCCGACCACGACGACGGCGACGTCGGCGGCGTTCGCGACCCGGGCGAGTTCTGTGGCGTCGGCACCGTCGTTGAAGGAGACCTGATCATCGCCGAGCGCGGCGCGTAGACCATCGAGTGGGGTGATCGCGTACGGCGGGTTGACACGGCTGCTGCCGCGGTCACCGAGGTTGGCCGTGGCCCCCAGGCAACCGATCACTGCGACGGTGGTGTCGGGTCGCAGGGGGAGTAACTCGTCCTGATTGCGGAGAAGCACGATGCTCTTCTGTGCGGCTTCGCGGGCGAGTGCGCGGTGTGCGTCGCAGAGCAGTACGGTCGCATCGCCTGGTAGCGCATACACCGGAGCGAAGCGCAGCAACGTGGTAACGATGCGCCGGCAGGTCGCGTCGATTTCATCCTGGCTGATGTCGCCGCCGGCGAGTTGCTCGGCCAAGTGTTGGGCGCGGACCATGCGGAACGGCATCTCGATGTCCAAGCCGGCACGCACGCTTGCGGCAGCGTCGCGCAGACCGAAGATGAAGTCTGAGATCACGATGCCTTCAAAGCCCCAATCGTCGCGCAAGACATCGGTGAGCAGGGCCCGGCTTTGCCCGCACCATTCGCCGTTCACCGAGTTGTACGCACTCATCAGGCTCGCGACGCCTTCATCGACCACTCGCCGGAAGTGGGGCAGATACACCTCGTGCAGGGCGCGTTCGTCGACGGTGACATCCACTGCGAAGCGGGTGTTCTCCATACTGTTGAGCGCATAGTGCTTCACGCACGCCATGACGTGTCGTTGGGTTCCGCGGGTGAGCGCCGCCCCCATTTCGCCGAGCAGAACCGGGTCTTCGCCATAGGTCTCCTGCGACCGGCCCCATGCCGGGTGGCGAGGCAGGTTGATACAGACGCCGCCGAAGAAGTTCGCGCCCTTGACACGCAACTCCGCGCCGATCGCATCACCGATGCGTTCTTCGAGGCCGATGTCGAACGTGGCACCACGCGCCATGCTCACCGGAAAGCACGTGGCGGGCTCGATGACCACGCCGCGAGGACCATCGCTGAAGGTGATGCCGGGTACACCGAGCCGGGCACACGACCCGCCGGGAAAGGTGTGTTCCACGTATCCGCCGCCGATCATGTCGGCGAGACCCGGCCAGAAGTCGACGTCGCCGTCGAGGCATTCCATGCGTTCTACCAGGGTCATCTGCGCAACGAGCGCCGCGGCTTCCGACGCTATGACGGAGCCGTTGGCGATTCGTTCGAGCGCGAGTTCAAAAGCTCGTGAATCGGGGGCAGTCGACATGCCGCCGACTGTACCGCTCGTGGCCGAGGCTGAGCTCAGTGACTCGGTGTGCTGCCAGTTGCCGCGACCTCGCCCGCCTGGAACAGTCCGAGCGCACCCTTGCCCACGTTGGCAAACTTGTGTGTCACGATCGGGTACAGACCGGCTGCATCGAAGGTGAACTCGACGAACCCACCCTGTGCCGGCTGCAGATCAAGCGCCTGCGACCCACCGTTTCGAGAATCAGGTTGCAGGTCGTAGGTTCCTTCTTTGAACACTGTGTCGAAAATGGTCCCGACAATGTGGAACGACGAGTTCTCCGATGGGCCGTCGTCGACTACCCACACCCGCACCCGTTCGTTCGGCTCGACTCGGATTGGGCTGAACTTGTACTGGCTCACATAGCCGTTGAACACAACGGCGTCAGGCTGTTGCTTCTGCATCTTGGTGAGATCACCGGGTTGTCCCATCGGCCCGGTGTAGAGCTCGGACTGAACGATGAGGTACTCGTGGGCCACGGGTGCCAGCACCGGGGGATCGATGACGATCGCGCCGTACATGCCATTGCCGATGTGGTGCAGCGCCGGCGCCGTACCGCAGTGATACATGAACGCGCCGGCGTACTTGGCCTTGAACTGATACACCAGCGACTCACCCGGCTTGATCGAGCGCATCTCCACATTCCACGCAACCTTGCTGGCGTGGAAGTCGATGGAGTGTTCGATCTTGCCGTCATTGAAGAGTGTGATCGTGAACAGGTCGCCCACCTTGCCGCGCAGGGTCGTGCCGGGCACGGTGCCATTGAAGGTCCACATCTCCTGGGTCACGCCCGGGGCAACCTCGATGACCTTCTCGATCGCGTGCATCTCGATCTTGTGCTCGGTCGCACCGTCGGCGGGCTTCAGCGTCGGATCGTATGGCTTCCAGTCGGCCCCCGGCTTGGCGTTGAAGTCGATGACGGCATCAGCGTTCGCTGCCGGTTGGGTCGTGGCAGTGCTGGCACCTGAGCCCGAGCCACTCCCGCTCGAGCTGGAACCATTGTCCTTGCGGCCGAGCGCAATGGACGCCATCAAGAGCGCAACGATGCCGATGATCGCAGCGATGCTCCACATCGTCCACCCGACCGGATCGCGTCGTTGCCTGCTCGGTGTGACCTCTCCGTCGTCTGGCTCCGCGATCGTTGAGCCGTCGTCGTTGACTGGGTGAAGGTCGCTCATTGTTGTGCCGTCCTTGTAAGGCTGATGGTGTCAAGCCTCATCCTTGGGACGCGGTGGGAGAAGGGACTTTGGTCACTTCGGTGACGCGGCCTGACGTCAGCTACACCGGCGGCGACTCGGCGAGTACCAGATCGATCTGGGCGCGTTCCTTGCCGCCCTCGCTGATCCAGATGGCGAGCAACACAATGGCGCCGCCGTACGCGTGGCGCAGATACAGGTGCTCGCCGACCACGAGCCACGAGAACACCACGCCCAACAGCGGCGTGAGGAACATCGACACGGCAACGCGATTCGACGGCTGGTTGGCGAGCACCGAGCACAGCAGCAGGTAACCAATCGCCGAGCCGACCCCGAGGAAGATCACCGCCCACACGGCCTTGGGCTGCACGCCGGCGTCGCGGATCATGCCCTTGCCGAACACATCGAGCAGGCATGCGGGGATCACGAAGAACAACGCACCGACTTGGGTGATGGAGGCAACGGCGAGTGGGTCCACGCCCTGACCGGCGCGGCGTACGAAGGCGGTGTAGATCGAGAACGTGACCACGGTGCCGAGCAGCAGGAGCATCGGCAGGATCGGTGTGCTCTGGCTGCCCTGGCTGATGACACCGGATGCAACCACGACGCCGCAGATGCCGACAACGAGCGCGAGCAGCGAGCGCCGCGAGGGTCGATCGCCCACGATGAGGGCGCCGGCGAGGGCAACACCGATGGGCTCCAGACCCACGATGATCGAGCTGATCGTGGCCGAGCCCTTGTCCACACCGACACCCAGGAACACCGCCATCAGGCCAATGCCGAACATGCCGATGAGCAAGAGCCGTTTGATGTGTCCGCGTGCTGACGGCAGGCGTTTGCGGGCGATGATCACGAGCACGGTCGCTGCGATCAGGAACCGACCGAGGTTGGTAGTTGCCGGGCCGAAGCTTCGCCCCGCCACTTTGTAGGCGGGCATGCTGCCACCGAAGAAGGTGACCATCAGCAACAGCGCGGCGCGCACGCCTATGCTCGCCGGCTCGACGGCCGGCTGCTTCGGCACCGTGCGAACGGGCTCAGTCATTCGGGGTCACGACTGCTCTGCCTCGGAGGCGGCCGTGGTGCAGTGCGTCGTAGGCGTCGCCAACCTGTTGCATCGGAAACAAATCGGCGTCGCTACGAATGAGGCCCTTTTCGGCCAGACGCACGACCTCGTGCGCGTCGGAGACGCTGCTGCCCTGGAAGTTGATGACCTCGCCGTCGCGCGGCAGGCCGCCGTACCACGGTCGCTTCAGCGTGCCGCCGTTCGACCCGATGACCGCATAGGTGCCGTAGGGCTGCACCGCGCCGACACCCATGTCGATGGTTGCGTCGATGCCGACGAAATCGAGTACCGCCGTGGCGCCCTCGCCGTTGGTGAGCCGTCGTAGCGCACCAGCGCTCTGCGCATCGACGCCGACCAGTGTGTGATGCGCCCCGACCTCGGTTGCGTACTCGAGCCGAGACGGGTTGTTGTCGATGGCAATCACGGTGGCAGGGCTGAGCGCACGAAGAATCTGCACGGCAAACGCTCCGAGTCCACCCGCGCCGATGACGACAGCGGTGGAACCGGGGGTGAGCTTATGCAGCACCTTGCGAACACCGTGATACGACGTTGCGCCAGCGTCGGTGAGCGGCGCGGCGTTGCGTGGGTCGAGCGTTCCGATGTGTACGACATCGCGAGGCGCGCGAGCGGCAACGAACTGGGCAAGGCCACCATCGCGTCCGTAACCCCGACCGGCGAGGCCATGCGGACACGCACTGTCGTGACCGCGCAGACACAGCCCGCACACACCGCACGAACTCGGCGACACCAGTGCCACCGCCTGGCCGACATCGAATCCAGTGACGTCAGCGCCGACGGCTGCGATCCATCCACCGACTTCGTGGCCGAGCGTGAACGGCATGTGCCAGCCGATCATCTCGCCGATGCTGGCGGGAATCTCCATCATCGTCAGGTCGCTGTGGCACAGGCCGTTGCCGGCAACCTTGACGAGTACTTCGCCGACGCCGATGGCGGGGACATCGAGCTCCACGAGCTGGGGCAGCTGCTGCCATTCGAGCAGGCGATAGGCGAGCATCGTCGAGGGTGTGCTCATCGTGCGGCCGGCCAATCGGTTGGTCGCAATGCGGCGTCAGTGCCGCCGTCCATCACGATGAAGCTGCCCACGAAGAAGCCTGCAGCGGGGGAGAGCAGGTAGGCGAGTAGGCCGGCGACCTCGCCCGGTTGGCCGGGGCGTTGGATCGGAACCGGATACACCTCGCCCAGGCCGAGCACGAAGTCGATGCCGCCCTCGGTCATGGGTGTCTCGATGAGCCCCGGGGCGATGGCGTTGAGACGGATGCCCGAACCGATCCAGTCGGCACCGGTGGCCTGGCGGCGAACCCAGTGAGCGAGCGCCATCTTCGAGGCGGGGTAGCCACCCATCGGAGATGCCTTCGCAGCTTGGCGCGCGCCCGGTTCGTCGCCGGCGAGACACGCGTCGACGGCAGCGAGCGGAATGCCCATTTGTGCGGTGGTGCTGTTCGAACTGATCGCGACGGCGCTTGCGTTGGCGCCGCGCGCAAGGAGCGATCGCAAACCCCCGAGTGTCGAGACGGCACCGAAGTAGTTGATGGACACCACGAGTTCCTCGTTGGAACCATTGCTGCTGATGCCTGCTGCCGCGACGAGTCCATCGAGCACGCCGTTGCTGGCTGCGGAGACCTGCTCGACCATGGCGTCACGCCCGGCAGAGGTGGAGAGGTCAGCGATGACATCGGCATTGCGCACGTCGATGCCGATGACGCGGTGTCCGTTCGATTCGAGAAGCGTTCGGGTGGCCGCGCCGATGCCGCCGGCGGAACCGGTGATCGCGATCGTCCCCATGATCAGGTGCCGATCAGTTGTAACTGGGCGGACTTCAACCCGAACACGAACGCATTCGGCATTTCCTCGACCGTGCCGTCGACCACCGTGAACGACTCGATGCGGCGGATGAACTCCTCGAAGAACGTACGGATCTCGAGCCGAGCGAGGGCAGCGCCAAGGCAGAAGTGCGTGCCGAACCCAAACGCGATGTGATGGTTCGGTGTGCGGGTGATATCGAACCGCTCGGGGTCGGTGAAGTGCGACGGGTCGCGGTTGGCTGACGAGTACATCATCAGCACCTGTGTGCCCGCAGGGATGAGGGTACCGTGCAGGTCGTAGTCGGTCGCGGCCACGCGACACATGTTGTGGATGGGCGTGACGTACCGGATGAACTCCTCGACCGCCACGGTGAGATCGGTGCCGCCCTTCAGCAAGGCCCACTGCTCGGGGTTGGCGTGCAGGTTGAGCAGCGTGCGCGCAATGACGGTGCGCGTGGTCTCTGCGCCTCCGTCGAGCAACAGGAGTGCGTCGGAGATCGCTTCGTCGATACCAAAGGCGTGACCGGGGATTTCGGCGGTGGTGTACACGGTCATCAAGTCGTCCATCGGGCAACCCTTCTTCTGCTCGTACAACCCCGCAGCGGCGACAGCGAACTCGATGGCTGCGTTCATGCCATCGTCGTTGAAGTAGCGCGGCCCGCCGCCGAGGGCGATGGTTCGCTCGGACCAGTCGCGCAGCTTCGGCCAATCGGCGTCGTCGAAACCGAGCAGGCGACCGATCATCAACGCGGGTAGGGGCGAGGCGAGGTCTTCGATGACCTCGACGCAGCCGTGCGCGGCGGACTTGGCGAGTGCACCGTCGATGAGGCCCGTGACGACCTCGCGGATGGCGGCTTCTTTGTCGGCAACTGCCTTGGGTGTAAAGCGTCGCGCAACGAGCGAACGGCGCAGCGAATGCAGCGGATCGTCGAGACCGATGATGGCCTTGTCAGCGGGCAGGTTGGGGCGATACCCGCCCTTGTTCTGGTCGCTGCTGATGAACACGTCCTTACGGCGCTCGATCTCGACGATGTCGTCGTATCGGGAAATGCCCCAGAGCTCGTTGGTCGAGTCCCAGTACGCCGGCTCGTTGTCGCGCATCCATGCATACGTGGCGTAGGGACTGTTGGCGTAAAAGGCGCCATCGAGCAGATCGATCGTTCTGGTGGCCATGTCGCGATGGTATCTGACGCGCCGTCAGATCTCGGGAGACGTGCTGTTTGGGCAGTGGCTCAGCTGTCGAGCACGCTGCCCGCAGGAACCAGCGTCGCATCGAAGAAGGCAAAGAATTCCTTGGTGGAACCCTTCAGGTATCGATTCGGACTACCGCCCATGCGCTTGTCGACGAAGTGCCCGGTGAGATTGCCGTTGTCGTCGGGACCGAAGGTGAAGAACACTGGCCACGTACCATTGATGTCGAGTTGCATCGCCTTGACACAACCAATGTTGATCAGTGACTGTGCGAGCTGCGTGGCGTTCACCTTGCCAACAAGTACGTAGGCGAGACGACCGTCGCCCATCACGCAGGCGGCCGATCGAGGCACGTAAACCGCGTTGCCGTAATCGGCTCCCCACCACACACCCTGATCAAGGCCCTTTTGAATCTGTGACTTGCCCTTGTCGACGATGAGGATGAGGTTCTGGCGCAGGCTGATCCACGAACCGTCGTCGGTGAGATCTCGTCCGTATTCGCCCAGGGCAAGATGCCCATCGGTACCAACGGCCAAGGTTGCGTCGCCGTTCTTCAGCGGCTTCACGACCACGCCTTCGGTCTTGTAGCCGCCTTTGATGTGTTCGAAGCGGAAGCCACCGTTCATCGCAGCGAGGAGTGCCGGTTGCAGTTCGGCGGGCACGCGATTCGAACGTCTCCAGCTGCCGCCGGGCTCTTCGGCACCGTTGAACAAACCGGCGCGTAAGTGCGTCTGATCGATCTCCACAACCGACGCCACGACCCCACCCGCGTCAGGCAACGGTCGAACGCTGGTTGCCCAAATGGCGTCATGCCCGCCAGCGCGGGCGATGGGGGTCCACTGACCCTCGGCGTCGAGTGCTGGAGTGATGAGCGGGTTGATGGGCTTGGGCGCCACGGGGGCAGGACCTATGGGCACTACCGGAACCGTGGTAGGTGTGGGCGTGCCGGGCTGCACAGCTGAACCACTACCAGCGACTGTGGTGGCTGTCGGTGCGGCGGCGAGGGCGGGTGCCGTGAGGTCAAGGTTCTTGGCCGGATCCTTCGAGGGTGGTGTGCTGTAGACGCGGGTTTCCATCCAGTCGATGAGGCTGCCCATGTGATGGTTGCGGCCCCAGGTGGCGATGCGCTGTGACGTCGTGTCGCCGTTGTCGTGGCCCACGTAGCTGATGAAGGAAACGAGGTTCCACACGACGAAGATCGCGGCGAGCGATTTGGTGACGATCCAAAGATCGTGCATTTGTTTCTCGAACGGCGTGCGGACCTTCTCGCGTCGAGCGGTGCGGCGGATGCGCCGCTGCTCGCGACTCCATCGGCTCAGGAACTTACGCATATCAGCTCATCGTAGTGCGGAGCGCTTGTGAAGTTCCTTCGCGGCGGGTCTTTGTGCGATCCAAATTGCCTATGGTGAGCCGTTGAGTCGTGCGAGCATCGAGCGTTGCGATCGTGCGAGTCGGACGAACTCTACGTACAGGCAGGCGTGAGCTTACGAGGTCGACGCGGCGGGTGTGAAGATGCGAGCGGGTGGCGTGCGTGTCGTGATGTCCGCCATCGTGATGCGACCGGCGAAGTCGGCCATCGCTCCGGCACCGATTGCCGCGGCGAACACATCGGGCGCGCCGCACACCACCGGTGTGTCCCGGGAAGGCCCCAGTTCCGCGGCAACATCGGCCTGCACGATGCCGAGCACACTGGCTGTGGACACGAGCGTGGGCAGGTTGCCCGGATCGCGCTGAGCCAGTTTCACGAGCGTCGCGTTGCCGCCAAGCGGCGCGCCCACGAGCCCCCGTGACCACTGGCCGCATTGCGAATGCCGAGCTACCACTGCTCGGGGTCCTGTTCGGGGTCCTGCTCGGTGCCGCCATCGGCAGAGAGCGCCGTGTCGATCGATCGAAATGCGTTGGCGAGAACGAGCACCCCCGTTGACGGCAGCGACCATGCTGCCCCCGGCGCCGAGGTCGATCGCGAGATACCTGCGTGGCTGCATGAGCAGGACGTCTTGCCGAATCGTGTTCGTCGCCGTGCACCATTGGCTGGCAGATGTGCCAAGCTCGCAGGCATGAGCAGCTACCCCTATGCCGACCGATATCCTGTCTTGCGCGGTATGCCCAGCGAGGGCCGCGATCGCGAGGCAATTCTTGCCGAACTCCGCGAGATGTCGACCCAGGAAGATGCGTTCTGGCGCACCGGCAAGGCCAGCGGCTCGTTCTACTGCGGCGACATGGACCACTACGCGTTCATGACCGAGGCGTTCGGGCTGTACGGCCACATGAACGCGTTGCAGCGCGATGTGTGCCCGAGCGCAACGCGTTTCGAGGGCGAGATCATTGCGATGGGTCTCGATTTGTTCAACGCATCTGCAATCACCGACGGTGATCCAGTCGGCATGATCACCAGTGGCGGCAGCGGCAGCATCTTGCACGCAGTCTTGTCGTATCGCGATCACGCCGCGGCAACGCGGGGCGTCAGCCGCCCCAACTTCGTCAAGCCCGAAACCGGTCATCCCGCGTTCGACAAGGCCTGTCATCTGCTCGGTGTGGAACTGCGCATCGCCCCCGTCGACGCGCTCACCGCGCAGGTTGACGTGTCCGCGATGGAGGCATTGATCGACGGTCAGACCATTGCCATCCTCGGCTCGGCTTCGAACTACGGATACGGCACGATCGATCCCATTTCCGCACTCGGCCAGATCGCACTGGCGCACGGCGTTGGACTGCATGTCGATGGTTGCCTCGGCGGTTTCATCCTTCCGTTCGGCGAGCAACTGGGCTACGGCATTCCCGCCTTCGACTTCCGTGTCCCGGGAGTCACCACCATCTCGGCCGATACGCACAAGTACGGATACGGACTGAAGGGCACGTCGCTGCTGATGTTCCGCGACCGCGCGCTGCGTAACAGCCAGTACTTCTTCCAGACCAACTGGACCGGCGGCAAGTACTGCTCGCCCGGTATCGATGGGTCGCGGTCCAGCGGTTTGCTCGCGGCGACGTGGGCGGGCATGGTGGCCACCGGACGCACGGGTTACCTCCGGTACGCGAAGCAGATCTTCTCCACCGCCGCCGCGATGCAGGAGGCCGTACGCAGCCACCCCGAGCTACGCATGATCGGTGACCCCACGTATCTGTTTGCCTTCACGTCTGATGTGTTCGACATTTATCACGTGAACGATGGGCTGCGTGGCCGCGGCTGGCGGATGAACGGGCTGCAATACCCCAACGCGATTCACATGGCCGTCACCCGTCCGCAGACCCAGCCGGGTGTGGCCGATGCCTGGGCCACCGACCTCGCGGCCGCAGTGGACTACGCCAACGCCAACCGCGACAAGCCGGCCAAGAGCAGCGGCATCTACGGCGGCGTCTCGGGTGGCTGGACCGAAGCGGCCGACGACTTCATTCGCACCATCATGAGCGACATGCTCGACAAGCATCAGGGGTTGCCGCCTGCATGAACGAGCCAATGCCTGGTGTGGTCGCGATCGAGGAGGTCGGCGAGAAGCGCACGACATACGTTGAGTTGTTCTTCGACCTCGTCTTCGTGTTCGCCATCACCCAACTCGCCGGATTGTTGAAGCACCGTCACGATGGCGCTGGTTGGGTCCACGTCGCGTTGATGACGTGGATGGTGTGGTGGGCGTGGTCGTTGTATACGTGGGCGGGTAACGCCATCGATGTGCAACGCACGTGGGCTCGCGGTGGTCTGATCTTCGTCACGGCATTCACGCTGGTGTTCGCCGAAGCGATGCCGCAGGCCTTTGCCGACCGTGGACAGCAATTCGCAGTGGCCTACGCGGTGGTACGCCTCGCGGGACTTGCGTTGTACTGGTATGGCTTGCGTGACGACAAGGCCCAGCGGGCCGCGTTGCTCACGTTCCTGCCGATTTCCACCCTGGCTGTGGTGATCGTGCTCGTCGGCGGTTTCGTCAGCGTGTCGGCGCGCCCGTGGGTGTGGGCCGTTGCCTTGCTCATTGACTTCGCCAGCACGCAGGCCGCAGGTCGCGGCGAGTTCCATGTGTCCCCGACGCACTTCGCCGAGCGTCACGCGCTCATCGTCATCATTGCGCTCGGTGAATCCATCGTGTCGGTGGGCGTCGCAGGCAGTGAACTCGATCCCACCGCCGTTCGTTACGCAGCCGCTGGCAGCGCATTCGTGGTGATTGCCGCGTTGTGGTGGGCCTACTTCGATTGGGTGCAGGGAGCCGCCGAGCACCAGCTCGTGATCACGCCACCCGAGATGCGAAGTCGACTCGCACGTGACCTCTTCACGTACTTCCACCTGCCCATCGTGGCCGGCACGGTGCTGTTCGCCGTCGGTGTTGAGGGTGCAGTGGCCGAGCCATCGATGCCGTTCGAACCGTTCCGCCGTTGGGCCATCGGGGTGGGCATCGTGCTCTACCTCAGCGGGTTCATCCTCTCGCACGCTCGCAGTGGGCACGGCCTCCTCGTTGATCGCGCGATCGGCGCGGTGATGGTCGCCGTGTTGGTAGCCGTGCTCGGGCCTCGGCTGAACTCGGTGTGGTTGCTCGCAATCCTGGCCATCGTCAGTGTCGCGATGACGTCGATCGAATCCCTTCGCCCGCACCGCAACGCCTAACCCGGCCGACTTGCAACGCCGAAGTAGCGCTCTACAGGCCCAGGAGGGGCCACTACAGCGCTACTTCGTAGCGCGCGAGCCAGCTGAAGGCGGCAGGGTTCGGCGTGACCACGCCGGTGCGCGCGGTCAGAGGACGGTGTTGCCGTACATCTCGCCGAGGGGGTCGCTGATCAGCTCGAGGCGCACGCCGTCGGGGTCGGGGAAGTAGATCGACGAGCCATCGATGTGCGCGTACTCGATGCCCGCGGCGTCGAGCTTGCCCTTGAGGTGCGCCCAGCGCTCGGGCTCGACCGAGATGGCCAGATGATGCAGGCCGCCGAGCACCTCGCGATACGGGCCGAGGTCGAGTCCGGGGAGATCGAAGAACGCGAGCCCATTGCCGTTGCCGATGTCGAAGAAGAAATGCGTCGAACCCTGATAGTCGCGGTTCTCGAACATGTCGGTGAGCGGGAACTCGAGCAGGTCCTGATAGAAGCGCACCGTTGCCTCTACGTCGGCGCAGATAAGGGCCAGATGGTGAACGCCTCGAGCCGATGATGCAGGACGTTCATCTTTGGGTCGCATGTGCGCGCTGCGAATGCGGTCGCGTTCGGCGGTGAGTTGGTCACGATCGTTCATGAGGGACTCGCTTCGGTGGGGAGATCGGGGACCCAGTGTGCCCCGTTGATGTGGCTTCCGCCGTCGACGAACAGCGTATTTCCCGTGAGGTAGTGGGCGTCGTCGCTCGCCAGGAACACGGCAACCGGAGCGATGTCGCGTTCGGGATCGCCGAGGTAGCCCATCGGGTTGGCCGAGTCGGCTGTGGCCACCAGTTCGGGGTTGCGTGCGGCGACGGCGCGGAACGCGGCGCTCTTCGCTGCGGGACAGATCACGTTCACGACGATGCCATGTGGTGCCCACTCGCGTGCTGCAGTGCGCGAGAGCGAACGTAGCGCCTCTTTGGCAACGTTGTATTCGGCAGTGCCGATGTGTGCGTTCACACCGTTGAGCGAGCAGAGGTTGATGATGTTGCCGCGACCCTGTGCCTTCATCAGTGGGAACGCTGCCTGCATCGCCCACAGCGGTCCGTAGAAACCCACACCGAAGCCGTGCTCGAAGTTGGCGTCGCGCTTGAACTCGACGCGGCTCAACGAGCCGCCGCCCCACGCGTTGTTCACGAGGATGTCGACTGCTCCCCAGCGCGCTTGCGCCGCGGCGATCATCGCGACGACCTGATCCTTGTTCGAGACGTCGGTCGCCTGATCGACCGCGTCGACTCCGAATTCGTCGCGCAGTTCTGCTGCAACGCGAGCGCCTGCGTCAGCGTTCAACTCGGCGACCATCACCTTGGCGCCCTCTGCGGCGAACCGACGCGCGATGCCGTACCCGATGCCGTCGCCGGCGCCGGTGATGACCGCAACCCGATCCTGAAGTCGTGCCATGAGATCCCCTGCTCGTGCCGCGCAACTCGCGCTGCTCGGGCGCATGTTAAGCCCGTTGCGTCATGCAGGGGCGGGTCGTCCGAGCGACACGAGGCCAGCGATTGCGAACGCCGGTAGCACCACCGTTGCCCACGCTAGACCGAACGAGTCGGACAATGTGCCGAGCAGTAGCGGTCCGAACGTGACACCGACGCCGGACGCGATGGCGGTGACTCTGCCGAGCGTGTTCGTGTCGTCGTGCAGTTCGAAGATGCGCGACACCGACAGTGGGTACACGGGCGAGAGAAACACGCCGAGACCGGTGAGGCCGATGATGCGAACCGCGAGGCCGGGTCCGATGAGGAACGGTGCCAAGAACCCGAGTGAGCCGATGAACGACAGCATGAGCAAGTGGTGCTCATTGATGCGATCGAGCAACTTCGTGAGCGTGAGCCGGCCCACGAACATACCGATGAAGAAGCCGATCGTCAGCGACGCGGCGGTGTTCTTCGATGCGTGCCCGAGATCGCGCATGATCGACGACGCCCAGATGACCGTACCGATCTCGACCATGACACCGAAGACGAGCACTAACCATCGGCGCGCCAACAGCGGCACACGAGCGATGTGGGCGAGCTTGGCCGGTTGCTCGACTGCGGTGCTCGGCACCGGGGCGCGGCCCGCAGTGATGGTGATGGCCGCCCCGATGAGCAGAACCGGCGCGAGGTAGGCGACCCGCCAGCTGATCGCGACGGCTGCGGCGAGACTCACGGCCAATGGCAGCAACGTCGACGAGATCATCGGGAATGCGTTGAGTGTGGACATCGTCTGCGTGGGTGCCTGCGGCTGATGCGCGAAGACCACTGCGGGCACGACGATGACGAGCAGGGCCGCGCCAGCGCCAGTGATTGCCGCCCCTGTCAGGGTGAGTGCGGGGGTGCGACCAATCCCGAACATTGCACCGCCGCCCACCATCGCCAACACGGCCAATCCCAGTGTCGCCCTGTTGCTGAGGGCCGCCAGGACACGATTCCCGAACAGTGCGAAGCCAAGGAGGCAGAAGCCGAACATCGAGCCATGCAATGCCGCGACGCTGGCCGACAGATGTAGATCGTCGCGGAGCTGCGGCAGGATTGCCCCGTAGCTCAAGCTCCAGGCGAGCAGCGCGTACCCAAGGCCGATACCCAGTGTCAAACGGTCCCAACGCACCGCACCGAGGCTACGGGCGCGCTCGCACGGGTCACCCCCTCTCGCGGCTGAAACGCCCACATTCCGGGCTTTCCCGGTATCGTCAATGATGCTTCGTTGCCAACCCTGGCGACGTGCGGTCGAGTGCAGCGCCTCAGGCGCACGATTTTGTTCCATTCAGCGGACAGCCATGCATCAACGGCCAACCGATTTGGAAGGAAATCCATGACCACCACCACCCCCTCATCCGGCGCGTCGCGTCGCAACCCTCGTCGTCGCGGCCCTCGTGACAACGCATCGGGCGCACCGCGTCGTCCGTCGACTCCGGGCGCCGCGCCCGCGAACACCGGCGCGAACACTGGCACGAACGTTTCGGTGAACCTGTCACCATCCACAGCGCCGGTGCCCGACGCTGCGGACTTCACCGTGCTGAACGTTCCCGCTCCCATCGTGAACGCGCTCACCGGCCTCGGCGTGACCGCCCCGTTCCCGATTCAGACCGCAACCCTGCCCGATTCATTGGCAGGCCGCGATGTACTCGGCCGGGGCAAGACCGGCAGCGGCAAGACCATTGCGTTTGCCATCCCGACCGTGGTTCGCCTTGCGAATTCCGGCGGACGCCGCGAGACCAAGCGCCCCCGTGCGCTCATCCTCGTGCCCACGCGTGAACTCGCCAACCAGGTTGCTGAGACGCTGTTGCCGATTGCGAATGCGATGTCGCTGAAGGTCACCACTGTGTTCGGTGGCGTCGGCCAGGGCCCGCAGGTCACTGCGCTGCGTCTTGGCGTCGACATTCTCGTTGCCTGCCCCGGCCGTCTCGAGGACCTCATCTCGCAGCGTCACTGCCGTCTCGATCAGGTCGAAGTCACCGTGCTCGACGAGGCCGACCATATGGCCGACCTCGGATTCCTGCCCGCCGTCAAGCGCCTGCTCGACCAGACCCCCCAAGGCGGCCAGCGCCTGTTGTTTTCGGCCACGCTCGACAACGGCATCGATGTGCTCGTGCGTCGCTACCTCACCAACCCCGTCGTTCATTCGGTAGACCCCGAGATCGCCCCCGTCTCGACGATGACGCACCACGTCTTCGCCGTCACTGCGGCCGACAAGCCCACTGTCATCCGCGAGCTTGCGCAGGGCGAGGATCGTTCGCTGTTGTTCACCCGCACCAAGCACGGCGCGAAGAAACTCGCCAAGCAACTCACCGCTGCGGGCATCCCCGCCGTTGAGATGCACGGCAACCTGTCGCAGAACGCGCGTGAGCGCAACCTCGAGTCGTTCTCAGACGGCACCACCCGCGTGCTCGTGGCCACCGACATCGCGGCCCGTGGAATTCACGTCGACGACATCGCGCTCGTGGTGCACGTTGACCCGCCAGCCGAGCACAAGGCGTATCTGCACCGTTCGGGCCGCACCGCCCGCGCCGGTGCCGAAGGCGTGGTGGTTACGCTGATGACACCCGATCAGGTGGGTGATGTGAAGTCGCTGGCCAAAGCAGCCCGCATCGAGCCGATCATCACGCGCATCGCGCCAGGTCACTCGATGCTCGAGGGCCTCGTCGGTCCTGCAGCGGCGTACGTGAAGCCGTCGGCCGTCGCGTACGACGAGCCAGCCGCACGCGGTCCCCGCCAGCCGGCACAACATCGCGGTGCGCGCCAGGCTTCGTCGCACTCAGGTGCGGGCCGACAGGGTTCTGGTCGCTCGGGTTCTGGTCGCTCGGGTTCTGGTCGTTCGGGTTCTGGTCGTTCGGGTTCCGGCCGCTCGCGCTGATCCGGCGATCTAGAGTGCCGGCTATGTCCAGCACTCCCAAGAGCCTCGGGCTCGATACAGACCTTCACCAATACCTCGTCGCTCACGGCACACCACCCGATGCGGTGCTGCAACGGCTCGCCGATGACACGAGCGCAATGGGTCCGATCGCGCGCATGCAGATCGCTCCGGAGCAGGGTGCCTTCCTAACGATGCTTGCGGGCATGCTCGGCGCGCGGCTCATCGTGGAGGTCGGCACGTTCACCGGCTATTCGTCGGTGTGCCTCGCGCGCGGGCTCGTTCCCGGTGGGCGTCTGATCTGTTGCGATGTGAGCGCCGAGTTCACGGCACGCGCCGTGCAGGCATGGCACGAGGCCGGCCTCGACGACAGTGTCGAGCTCCGGCTTGCGCCCGGTGCTGACACGCTGCGTGCAATGCCGCTCGACGACCTCATCGACCTTGCGTTCATCGATGCCGACAAGTCGGGCTACGCCGTGTACTACGAGGAAATCCTGCAGCGCCTGCGTCCCGGAGGAGTGATCGCGGTCGACAACGTGTTGTGGTCGGGACGCATCATCGACTCCACGGACACCAGCGTCGATACGGTCGCGCTGCGTGCGTTCAACGACATGGTGCTGGCCGACGACCGCGTCGACTGCGTGATGTTGCCGATCGCCGATGGGCTCACGCTCTGCCGGAAACGTTGAACGCCGATCTACCGTGAGCGACGTGAGTGATTTCGAGGAGATCCGCGATGGCGACACGGTGTGGCGGTTCGAGCGGGCCTTCCTGCAGTCGAATTGGACATGCATCTGGGGGCGCGGTTGCCAAGGCATTCTCGACGAGCCCGCTGAGCACTTGAATCAGGGCTGCTGTTCGGTCGGCGCCGAAATCGACGGGGACGACGAAGCGCGCATGATCGATGCGAGTACCGCAGCGCTGCGGCCCGAGCTGTTCCAGTATTTTGCCGAGGCCAGCGACGGGGGAGTGTTCAGCACCGACGAGCACGCCAACACGCGGGTCATCGATGGCGCGTGCATCTTCCTCAATCGGCCCGGATTCGCCGGAGGCGAAGGGTGTGCGCTGCACATCGCCGCCCTCGCGGCTGACGAGTCGCCGATCGACTGGAAGCCGTCGGTGTGCTGGCAGTTACCGATTCGGGTGGATTGGGCGATGCGCGACGACGGCACGGAGCTGGCCGAGGTGCGCGGTTGGCGGCGCGCCGACTGGGGCGACGAGGGCGACACGATGGCGTGGTGCTGCACTGAGGTGCCCGACGCATTCATCGGCAGCGAGATGGTGATCGATTCATTGGCCGAGGAGATTGAGGCCATCGTCGGCGTCGCCGTTGCGGTCGAACTCCGCCGCCGACTCGCCGCGCCGTGACATGATCGAGTCGTGAATGTTGACGACCTCCTTCGCGGCCGACATGCCGCCAGCGCCGACGCGCTGATCCGCCACGTTGCACCCGGCACTGACCTCATCGTGCCCATTGCCAACGGCGAGCCTGTCACCTTGCTCGATGCCGTCGAGCGAGCGGCCGATCAGCTGCAGGGCGTCACGGTGCATCAGATGCATGCCCTGCATGACCGGCCGATGATGCACGGCGCGTTCGGAGATCGGTTGGTGCACCGCTCGTACTTTCTCTCGCACATCACGCGGCCGTGTTTCCAGGCTGGCACTGTCGACCTCGTACCCAATCATTTCTCCGAGGTCTACGACGTGCTGCGGCGGCGCGCGCCGAAGCCACTCGTTATTGCGTCGGTCTCGCCGCCCGATCGACACGGCAACTTCTCGCTCGGCGTGAGTGCCGACTACGCAGGCAGCTTCATCGGTCGCGCTCCGTTCTTCGTCGAGGTCAACCAGCAGATGCCGCGCACGACGGGTCGTAACCAGATCCACGTGTCGCAGCTGATCGGTTGGGTCGACGCCGACTACCCGCTGCTCGAGGTGTCACCCATCGAACCCGGCGAAATCGATCGACGCATCGGCGCATTCGTGGCCGAGCGGGTGCCCAACGGTTGCACGATCCAGGCGGGTATCGGCGCAATTCCCAACAGTGTGCTCGCCCAACTCGACGGTCATGTGAACCTCGGTGTGCACACCGAACTCATCTCCGACGGTCTCATCGATCTCATCGAGGCGGGCGTGATCACGGGCGTCAACAAGGCCAACAACCGGCTCAAGGTGATCGGCACGTTTGCGCTCGGCACGCAACGCCTGTACGACTTCGTGCACGACAATCCCACCATCGAAATGTGGTCGGCGCGCTACGTGAACGATCCCCGAGTGATCTCGCGTGAGCCCAACTTCGTGTCGATCAACGCCAGCCTCGCCGTCGACTTCCTCGGTCAGTGTGCGAGCGAGACCATTCAGGGTCACTACTACTCGTCATCGGGCGGGCAGAGCGACTTTGCCCGCGGCGCGGCCTATAGCGACGGTGGCCAAAGCTTCATCGTGATGCAGTCCACAGCAAAAGACGGTGAGGTCAGCCGCATCGTGGCGCAACTCGCCGCTGGTGATGTGGTGACGACGCAAAAGAACACCGTCGACAAGATCGTCACCGAGTTCGGTGTGGCCGAACTTCGTGGCCGTTCGATTCGAGAACGTACGCGGGCGCTGATCAACGTGGCGCATCCCAAGTTCCGTGAGGAACTCGAACAAACTGCGCACGCGCTGCGCTATCTGTAATCAGCCGTCGGCATATGTGAGTAACAGCTCGCGATAGCTGCCCGTTTCGGCATCGGCACCCGTCGTGGAGGTCATGAAATCGCGCAGGATCTCGGCAAAGCGCTCGGGTTGTTCGGCGTGCGGGAAGTGCGTGGCGCCCGGCATGATCACCAAGGTGCTGCCAGCGATCGCTTCGTGCGCGGCGTAGGCGTGACTGACCGGGATGATGTCGTCCTGGTCGCCCCACACGATGAGCGTTGGCATTGCGGCGGCAAGATACAGGCGATCGAGCGCGCTCACCGTCTGGCCGCCGGGATCAATGACTGATTTGAGCGTGCGCACGAACGCCTTGCGGTTGGGAGAGTCGGCCAACGACGCGTACGACCGCCACATCTCGTCGACGCGCACGGAACGAACTCCGAAGCGGCCAAGGAACTGCCCCACGCGGTTGCCCTGATCGCGCACGAACGGCGGGAACAGTAGAGGCATTACATACTCCGCGCCTGGCACGGTGAGCCAGCGCAGCAGCCAGCTGACCTCTCGGCCAAGACCACCGCTGCCCACGAGAACCATCCGCTCGCAACACTCTGGGTGCTGATACGCGAGCTGCATGGCCACGCCGCCGCCGAAGGACTGCCCCACCACCGTGGCTCTGGGGACGTCGAGCACGCGAAGGAGATCGCGGATGCCGCTAGCGAACGCGCCGAGAGAATAGTCACCCATCGGCTTGGCAGATTCGCCGTGTCCGAGTAGATCGGGGGCGATCACGGTGTAGTCATCGGCGAGGAGCTGCATCACTGCTTTCCACGTACGCGAACTACCGGCGATGCCGTGCAGGAGCAGGATCACCGGACCATTGCCGGCGCGCCGATAGCCCACATCGTGGCCGTGGATGGACACGTGCTGCAGATCACATGTTGTCATGATGCATTGTGGACCGGGCAATGCCTGTGCGTCGAGAGGAAAAGGTCCCAGAGTCCATTTCTTGAACGGCGATTCCCTGAAAGGTGTGCGCTACGGTCGGCGCCATGCGCACTCCCATCTGTGACACGCTCGGCATCGAGTTCCCCCTGTTCGCGTTCTCGCACTGCCGCGATGTCGTGGCGGCAGTGAGCCGTGCGGGTGGGTACGGCGTGCTCGGTGCGCTTGCGTTCAGCCCTGATCAACTCGAGATCGAGCTGAGCTGGATCGACGAACACGTTGGTGGCAAGCCCTACGGCGTCGATTTCGCGATGCCCGAGAAGTTCGTCGGCAAAGGCGATGGTGCGTTCAGTCTGGAGTATCTGCAGTCGCTGATTCCCGAGGAGCACCGCGACTTCGTCGAGATGATCCTGGCCGACCATCACATCCCGCAAATGCCCGATGGCGTAGAGGGCACGATGAAGGCCGCTGGGCTCGGTGTTGAGGTCGAAGGCCCGGGCCAGGTGGACATTGCTCTCCGTCACCCGGTGTCGATGCTCGTGAATGCGCTCGGCCCTCCGCCCGCGTATGCGATCGATGCCGCGCACAGCAAGGGTGTGCTTGTCGGTGCGTTGTGTGGATCCCCGCGCCACGCGATCAAGAACGTGGAGATCGGTGTTGATGTGCTCATCGCGCAGGGCACCGAGGCGGGGGGCCATTGCGGCGAGATCTCCACGATGGTGCTCATCCCCGAGGTCGTCGACACGGTCGGTCCCGACATCCCCGTGCTCGCCGCGGGTGGCATCGGCCGTGGTCGGCAGATGGCCGCCGCGATGGCGCTCGGTGCACAGGGCGCGTGGACTGGTTCGATCTGGCTCACCGTTGCCGAAGCTGACACCCAGCCGTGGGTCGTGGAGAACCTGCTCGCCGCAGGTTTCACCGACACTGTGCGTTCGCGTTCGATGACCGGTAAGCCGGCCCGCCAGTTGCGCACCGACTGGACCCAGGCCTGGGAGGCCCCCGATGCGCCGGCGCCGTTGCCGATGCCATTGCAGGGCATCCTCTACGCCCCTGCTGCGCATCGGTTCTCGCGAGCACGCTCGAAAGAACTCGGCGGCTCGCCCGTTGGCCAGATCGTTGGCCTGATGAACTCGGTACGCCCAGCCAAGGATGTGGTGTACGACATTGTCGAGGAATGGATCGAGACCAACCAGCGCATCGCGCGCAGCGTCTCGGGCGACTGAGCGTTCGCTTCGGGCGCGGGCCTTGCCCGTGCGTACGGTTCGGGCATGACAAACGAAGAGCTCATGTCCGTCGCCTGCCCGATCATCCGTGACATCGGCTGGGCCTATTACTTTGCCCCCACCACTCTGGCGCGTGGTGCCGAACTCGGGCTCGATCCGGTGCAGTTCTATGTGATGGGCCGCGGCGGCGTGTTGGGCGATGTGGAGTCGTCGGTGGTCGCGGCCGCATTCGGGTACTTCAACCCGGCCATCATTGCCGGCGGCTGGACTGCGGGTTGCGCAACGGTGGCACCGCGAGCCGCCGGACGCGAGTACTCGCGGTGTTGCGCAGCGCATGGTCGCGCCAAGCTCTCGGGCGTGGCCGGGCTCGAAGCATTCGTCGCTGCAGCCGACGCTATCAATGCAGCCGCCGACCCGACCGGCCTTGCGTTGTACGCGGCTGCCTCGGCCGAGCCGCTGGCCGATGATGCGCCGGGACGCGCCGCGCAACTCCTCGCGCTGCTGCGCGAATTCCGTGGCAGCGCACATCTGATCGCACTGCGTGCCGTGGGTATCGACAGCAAGACTGCACACTTCGTGAAGCGCCCCGGCGATGTTGCGATGTTCGGATGGGGCGATGCCGATGCACCCGAGATCACCGAGGTCACCCACGCCCAGATGGCCGAAGCCGAGGCACTGACCGACACCATCGTGGCGCCGGCGTACGCGGTGCTCGATGCCTCGTCTCGCGAGGGCTTCGTCAGCGCATTACACGCGGTGCAACAAGCGCTCACCTCGTGACGGCAGGAGCTACAGCACCTTCCAGCGCATCCACGGCGCCGAGTTGAAGAAGCTGGCCACCACGCTGCCGGGGGCCACGATGTCGTCGCACAACTGCTGCAGTTCGTCGGTCAGCGTCATCTCGAGCACGGGCAGCAAACCGACCAACTGGGCAACATTTTTCGGCCCGATGATCGGTGCGGTGATACCGGGTTGATCCTTCACGAAGCAGATCGCGAGCTGTGCGGGATCCATGCCGAGCGAGCGGGCCATGGCTGCGAACCGGTTGCCGACCTCCACGCCTCGGGCTGACACGCGCTCGGCATAGATGCCGCCACGTGCCGCAACCCGTGAGTCGGCGGGTGGCGCGTCGGCGCTGGAATAGCGGCCCGCAAGCATGCCCATCGCTAGTGGCGACCAGGCGATCACGCCGAGGCCGTGGCGTTGACACGCGGGCAGCAATTCGTTCTCGGCTCGACGGTCGAGCAGGTTGTACGGGCTCTGCTCGCACACGAAGCGGACGAGACCGCGTTGCTCGCTGGTCATCACGGCCTCGACCACATGCCAGGCCGGTGCGGTGGAGCTGCCGATGTAGCGCACCTTGCCGGCGCGCACGAGATCGTCGAGCGCGCCGAGTGTCTCGGCGAGCGGGATGGTCATATCGGGACGGTGCAGTTGATACAGATCGATGTGATCAACGCCGAGGCGCTTCAACGACTCGTCGCAGGCGCGCATGATGTGCAGGCGCGAGTTGCCACGGTCGTTGGGGCCGGGCCCGGTGGGGTAGTGCACCTTGGTGGCCACGATCACGTCGTCGCGGCGACCGCTGAGTTGCAGTGCCTCGCCGACGATGCGTTCGGACTCACCGGCCGCGTAGCTGTTGGAGGTGTCGATGAGGTTGATGCCTGCGTCGATGGCGGCGTGGATCATCCGGATTGATTCGTCGCGCGGGGTGGGGTTGACGAGGTTGTCGGTGCCGAGTGCGAGCGGTGACACCATCACGCCGGAACGACCAAGGGGGCGGTATTCCATGGTGGTGCTCCGCTCAGACTGCCGTGTAGCCGGCGTCGACCGGGACGAGTGCGCCGGTCATGTAGCTCGCTGCGTCAGATGCGAGGAACAACACGACGCGCCCGATTTCCTCGGGCTGGGCGAGGCGTCCCATCGGGATGGTCGCATCGGCCATATTGGCCAGGTACTCGTCGGTGACGGCAACGGAGCGCGCGGACCGCAGCATCGGCGTGTCCACTTCGCCGGGGCAGACGCCGTTCACGCGGATGCCGTCGCGCGCGTGATCGAGCGCGAGCGCACGGGTGAGCTGGTGGATCGCCCCCTTACTGGCGCAGTACGCCACATGACCCTTCCCGCCGACATCGCCCCAAATGGAGCCGAAGTTGACGATCGCACCCTTGCCCTGCGCCTTCATCTCCCGCACCGCTGCACGGCACAGGAAGAATGTGCCGCTTACGTTCACGGACATCACGCGCAGCCAGTCGGCATCGCTGGTGTTGTCGGCATCGGCCCGCACGATGGTGCCGGCCGCATTCACCAACACGTCGAGCCGGCCAAAGGTATCGACTGCTTGCGCGACCGCCGAATCGCAGAACGCCGAGTCGGAGATATCGCCGACGACGGCGAGCCCGCCGATCTCAGCGGCCGTGGCCTCAGCACCCTCGGCATTACGGTCGACCACCACAACGCGGTCACCTTCAGCGGCGAACAGACGCGCCGTCGCGGCTCCCATTCCCGAGGCCGCACCGGTCACCATCACAACTCTGCTCATGGCGTTCGACGGTAGCAGGTGCCGCATTTTCGACTCCGGCCCGACTCAGCTTCTGCGCAGCGAAGGGGTTGTTGCCACAACTCTTGAAGGCGAACACGCTGCCCGCGATCAGAGCAACCGCGACAATAATCATGGGGATGCGAGACCGACGTCGGTGGCGACGCCTCCACCGACGGCTCGGAGCCATGCGGGGCACTTCGTGCAGGTCCTGTGCGGGCGTGATGCGGTGGTTCAACGAGCCCGGCGCTGCGATGGGAATCCACGGCAGCGGCGCCGATGTGGACGGTGGTGGTGGCAGGACCCCTGAATGACTCGAACCGACCCGTGAGCGCGGTGGCGGTGGTGGCGGAGGTCGTGGCGATGATCGCGGTGGTGGAGGCGGCGGTGGTGCCGAACCTGGTGCCGAAGGTGCCGAACGTGGCGGCGGCGGTGGAAGCGGGGGCGCGAGAAGCTGACCATCGGCGACCGGCATCGCGCCAAGCCCTCGCGGTCCGTCGTTCATCGAGTACCTGCTCTTTTCCTGACCGATCCCGCACCGGTCGTCAGAATGGAATCGGCACGAATTACCTGGGCTTGAGCGGAGAGTGACACCTGCCATGATCAACGGTGTGAACCGCCTGCTCTCTCTCGCCGCCGGCACGATGCTCGAGTTCGCGCCCGCAGAGACCATTCGCGCCGCGGCTGACACCGGCTTCGGTGCGGTTGGTATTTGGTTTGACCACGATTCGTGGACGCACGCCACGACCAATGAGATTCGGCGGCGACTCGATGACACGGGCCTGATTGCGCTCGACGTGGAGCCGGTGATGGTGTCGCCGGACGGCGACCACGGCGATGCGATCGTCGACGCGGCAATCGCGCTCGGTGCGCGCCACGTGCTCGTAGCCAGCCTCGACGATGACCACCCTCGGGTGGCCGCGCGTCTTGCGCAGCTTGCCGATCGGTTGGGCGATGCACCTGTACGGCTCGTGCTGGAGTTTCTCCCGAGCCTTGGCGTGCGCACCCTTGCCGACGCGGTTGCGATCGTGCGGGCCGTCGGCCGACCGGAGGTGGGCATTCTGATCGACACGCTGCATCTCGCCCGATCAGGTGGCGCGCCTGCCGACATCGCGCAGCTCGATCCGAACCTGTTCCCATACCTGCAGATGTGCGACGCGGCCGCTGAACCGGCGGACCCAAGCCGCCGGGGATTGCTCGACGAGGCGTTGCATCATCGGCTACTGCCTGGGGACGGCGCGCTCCCTCTTGACGCATACCTTCACGCTGTACCCGAGGTTCCGTTGTCGTTCGAGATCCGCTCGCGTGCGCTGCGTGAGCGGTACGCCGATGCCACCGAACGGGCGCGGGCCGTGTGGGCCGCGACGCATCGTTGGCGGTGACGGCGGCGGTGATCCGCCACGCCTTCGTGAACGACGGCACCGCTGAGTCGGGCCACGAGTTTCGGTCCGCAGATGTCCTCGAGTCGTACCTCGCAGGACGCGAGCGTCGGGATGGAGTCGCGATCCTTTCGGCGTCGAGCTCGTGAACGGTGAAGTGTGGGGCGGAGTGCGGTTCGAAACACGGCGCGCAGTGGTTGGCCGATCATGCGGCCGATGCGATCCGCGCTGATTGTGTGCTCACCGAGAACGGCGGTCTGCACAGCGGTCCGACCGATACGCCGTTCATCGGCATGAGCACCCGCACCACGATTGCATGATCTGTGGCGTACGCAGCTCGACACGATGCCGCTCGACGACGCCGCGAGGCGGGCCTTGCTCGAGCCGTCGCAGCTCGACAACATCCTCGCAGCGATGCCCGGCACCGATGTGGGACTCGTTGTAACGCGCTGTTTCGCGCCCGTTTCCATCGGCACGCTTGACACCGCGGCTCAGCGTTGGCTTTACCGATGCGCGCAACTTTCGCGCGATGGGCTCGGTGGCGTACGGCGCGGGCCTCTTCAGTCCCGAACTCGATTGGGCGCTCAGAATGTGGCCGCGGCTTCGAGTTGTGTGGCCAGATGCAGCAGGTGTTCGTCGGAGTTGCGTGCGCCGATCACAGCGATGCCGATGGGCAGACCACCTGCGCCGCGGGCCGCTGGAAGCGACATCGTCGGAAGCCCGGCGAGTCCGGCCGCGCAGGTGAGGCGAAGCGTCGCTGGGCGCAGTTGGTCCTTTTGTTCACGAGTGGCGTTGCGGAGCGGAGCAACATCGGGTGAGACAGGTAACACGATGACCCCATCGTCGCCAAGCAGTTCGTCGAGGCATAGGCGTGCGTGCCGTGCCGTGGCTTCGGCCGCATCTTCCTGATCGTCGGTGATCTCCCTCGCCGCTGCGAATCGCGCCGTGATCCCCGGCCCGAAGGTGGGGTGCTCGTGCATGATCCACTCCCCGTGGGTGCGCCAGCAGTCGGCGCCCTGCAGCACCCGGAAGGCATCGGCCCATACGGCGAGCACGTCGGCGTCGAGTGCGAGCGCAGTCGCCGTACCGAATGCGTTTGCGATTGCGGTCATCGATGCATCAACCGCGGTACGCGACGGGGGCTCCACCAGACCGAGCGCGTCTCGCCACACGAGCATTCGTGTCGGCCGCGTCGACGGTGCGTGCGTCGGGGTCAGGAGTAGGTCGCCGACTGTGGCCGACAGCGTTGCATCTCTTGTGAGCCAGCCCGCCGTGTCGAACCGGGGCGCGAGCGGCACGCAGCCGCGCAGCGGGACTCGACCATGTGTGGGTCGGAATCCGACGAGACCGCAATACGACGCGGGGATACGAATGGATCCGCCCGTATCGGTGCCCAGACCGACGTCGGCATGGCCGCTCGACACCGCAGATGCTGAACCGCATGACGAGCCACCGCACGTGTGACCCGGCGCGGCCGAGTTGATGGGCGTACCCCAATGCACGTTGGTGCCCGACAGGCTGTATGCAAGTTCATCGGTGACGGTCTTGCCAACGACGGTGACTCCGGCGAGTAGGAGGCGACTCACGGCATCGGCCGTCCGGGTCGGTAACGGATGCGTCTGAGCCCACCGTGGGCTGCCCGCTCCGGTGACGAGGCCGGCGACGTCGAACACGTCCTTCACCGCAGCGGTGCGGCCGGACAGCAATCCGCCGGCGAGTTCCGACACGCTCAGCGCGAAATCGAGGCGGCTCACGAATGCGCCCAGCGGATCGGCCGTTGCCACGATCGCTGGCCAGTGCTCGCTCGATCGCATCGTCACAGCGTATGTGCACCGGCGCAGTGGCCAGGGCCTCATCCGATGTTCATTCTGTGTCTACCTGTGCATCACGTGGAGTTCATCTTCGTGTCAACTCCCGCTCTTACGGTATGCGGCTATGGAGACGACCCCGCGGCTTGACGACGTCGAGAAGGTTCCATCACGACCGCGTCGCGCCTCCGCAGATCAGAACGCTGTCGAGGTCGAGCGGTTCTTCGCAGCGCTGCGGGCCGCACAAGTCGGCTTCATGGAGGCTGTCGGGCAGGCCCAGGCCGAACTTGGCCGTGACTCGGGCCAGCTCTCGCACGTGGCCGCGATTCAGGGCCGCCTGACCCGACAGTTTTTCGATGCCCAGCGCTCGATCATGATGCGCCGTGCCGAGGTCGACGCCGAAGTCGCGCTCATCGGGGCAACGGCCGAGGAGCAGGCCGATGAGCTGGTTTCGGCTGCTCGCGCGAAAGCGACAGCGAGTGCTCTGCACGAACGCTCGACGGTTCCGGCGTCGCGTCGATGTCTACCACGGCCGGAAATGTTCGTCAGCACTAGCAGTGTCGACATCGCCGCAGATACTCAGGTCGAACCACCGCAGCGGTCGCCGCGACAGGAGATCGCTGCGCTCGGCGCCGCGGTCGTTCGCACGATGGCCGATGCCGATTCGCTCGCACGCGTCATCGACGAGGCCTTCGAACCCGACGACCCTGATGGCGCCGCTGCGGAGCGGCAGCTCTCACAGCTGCTCGACGCATGGTGGCGCGCCGAGAACCAAGAAGGCCGCGCGATCATTGACGACGCGAACGCACGCGCCGCGATGCGTCACCATGTCGCCGGCATCGAAGCCAGCGAGATCACTGTCGACATCATCGATACTTTCGACATCGTCGACTCGGAGCCTTCTTTCGACATAACGCTCGCGACCGACGCAGAGACCGCAACTGAAATCTCCGACGTCGCCGACGTCGCCGACATGTCCGAGATCGCCGACATCTCTGGTGTCGGAGGGCCCGACGACCAAACGGTCACCTCGGCCGCGCCCACCTCGACGTATCTGCCCGACCTGATGCTTGCTGCGCTCGACACGGCCGATCCCGACGGTTTGCAATCGTTGCTCGTAGCACTCGCCGCCTCACTCGATGTGCAGCCCGTTGCAACTGTGCGCGCAACGTCGGAAGTCTGCACGGCAGGCATGGCGGATCCGGTCGACGATTTGGTGATCCGAGCCGATCGCGTCGCTGCCGCCGACGGCGCACCAAGCAATGCCCCCGACGAAACCTTTCGCTCCTTCTGGGTCAAAGGCAATACGCCAGCTGATGACACGAGTGGTTGGGGTTGGATTCCTGTTCATGTGGTGCTGCCGATGATGGCGGTCACCTTCGTGCTCGCCCTTGTATTGGCGTGGATCGGTTGATGGCACTATGGCTGCGATGAACGGTACGCCGATGAACGGTACGCCGATGAACGGTACGCCGCTGAACGGTACGCCGCTGAATGGTACGTCCATGAACGGAACGCACGTCGATAGTTCGCACGCGTTCTCGATGTCGGCGACGGGCAATCACGACGACACTCACGCGCTGCGACCCGAGGCCCTGGCGCCGCTCGCTGCCGCTCCGTGGCCCGACGTGGCTCGCGACGAACTCGACGCCGAACGCGTGCGTCTCGAGGCCGACATCGCCACTGCGAAGTCACGGGCTGCGTCGGCGCGGCATCGCGCCGCTCTGCGCGATGCCGAAA
This sequence comes from Actinomycetes bacterium, assembly GCA_025360105.1. Taxonomy (GTDB): domain Bacteria; phylum Actinomycetota; class Acidimicrobiia; order Acidimicrobiales; family Ilumatobacteraceae; genus WLMZ01. The sequence goes on from JANYCT010000051.1 coordinate 71,335, forward strand.
TGCGCGACGCGTTGCGTGCCGAGATCGCTGCATCGAAGGAGTCGCTCACTGCGATGGAGCGCGAGCACGACAACACGATCGCGATGGTTCGCGGCGCGGCCCAAGCCGAGGTCGATCGGATTCTCGCTGCGGCGCATCACGTCGCGGCCGGTCTGAATACCGGAGCCGCCGGCTCACATCACGCCGAGGTGGACCATGCTGAGTGAATCGTCGTCTCCAGTCCACACAGCGACTCGCACCGCCTCGCTGCCACCGCGTGCTGGTATTGCCTTGCTCACACTCCAGTTGCGTGCAGCGACGCAGGAGGCAGAGGCCGCCGAGGCCGCTGAATTGGCTGCCGATCACGATGCTGCCCGCGATCAGCTGCGGGCACGACTCGAACCGCTGATGGCCGAGCGCCGCCAGTCGCTCGACGCAGCGCTCGAGCAGGCACGGTCCGAGGCTTCGGCATCAGTAGCCCACGCGCATCGCTCAGCCTCGGAGATCATTGCTGCGGCATCGGCACCAATCGTCGCTGCGTCGGCACCAGTTGTTGCCGCAGTCGCCGCTGCAGCACCCGTTGCCGCGATCGAGAACACGATCGACGACACGATCGACGACACGATCGAAGACACGATCGAAGATACGGTGACGCCGGCGCCGATCGCCGTGCCCATCGTCGACATCGCCGAGCCCATCGTCGACATCGCTGCGCCCGTCGAACAACTCGTCGCCCCGCTCGAGGAGATCAAACTCCCGCAGGGCACCATCATCGTGCCGGCCTCTGCGTTTCCTCCTCCTCCTCCGCCGTCACCGATCGCACCGGCTGCCGCGCAGCCGACCGTCAACTTGGTCATCGATGCCGAGGCATTCGCCAAGGTGTTCGCCACGGTGTTCGCCACACTGCTCGACGAGCGCCTCAGCACATGGAGTGCGGGTTTGCCCGCAGCACGGCCGATGTATGTTCCCATGCCCATGCAGGCCATTGCCCCGGCACCTGCCAAGCAGTCGTTCTGGTCGCACGCTCGCCACCCCGATGTGTTGCTGATGGGCGCTGCGATGGTCATCGTCCTCATCGTCCTCGCCGCGTGGTTGGCCTGAGACACACATGGATGTGACGATGATCCCCGAGGCGATCGATGCTGACGCGCCCGCGCCCACACCGCGCAAGCTCGTCGCCACCGATGGTCGCAGCGACCGCATCTTTCACAAGGGAGCCTCGTTCAGCGGCGTGCTGGTCATGGCGATCATGGTCGCCGTGGGGATGTTCCTCGCTATCGAGGCGGCGCAGGCGCTGCGTGTCACCGGCCTCTCGTTTCTCACGACATCGGAATGGCAGCCCGATCGCAACAAGTTCGGTATCGCAGCCGTTCTCCTCGGCACGGTATTGATCGCTCTGGTGGCCGGTGTGATCGCGCTGCCCATCGCCATTGCGACTGCGTTGTTCATCACCGAGGTTGCGCCCGTGTGGCTCAAGGCCTCGCTCGTTGCTTTGGTCGATCTCATGGCCGCTGTACCGAGCGTGGTGTATGGGCTCTGGGGATTGTTTCTTTTGCAAGGAAACATCGTCGGGCTCTCGCGATGGATCAATGGATGGTTCGGGTGGATTCCCTTCTTTCATGTCGCGCGCGCCGATCCAAACAGCCCGTTGTCGAGTGCAAGCGTCTACACCGCCTCCACATTTATCGCCGGTGTCGTCGTCGCGATGATGGTCATGCCCATCCAGTGCGTGGTCATGCGTGAGGTCTTTTCGCAGGTGCCCGGCGGCGAGCGCGAGGGCGCTTTCGCTCTGGGGTCTACCCGGTGGGGAATGATCCGCGTGGTGGCCCTGCCGTTCGGCCGCGGCGGCATCATCGGCGGCACGATGCTCGGCTTGGGCCGGGCGCTCGGCGAGACCATCGCTGTCTTGCTCATCATCTCGCCTCGCTTCGACATTAACTTCCACATTCTCGAAGCCGGCAGCAACTCGGTGTCGAGCCTGATTGCGTTGCGCTACAGCGAGTCGTCGGGCTTCGGTCTTTCGGCGCTGATGGCTGCGGGTCTGGCGCTGTTTGCGCTCACGCTCGTCGTCAACTTCACCGCATCGTGGTTCGTTGCCAGGTCGCGCTCGGGAGCGAGTAGCGAAGCATGACCGACACCATCATCACTCCTGCCGTCGACATCGACGATGTTGGTTCGCACCTGAGTGCCTCGCTTACGGCGCGGCGCATCGAGGTCGACGGCCCGAGCTCAACATCGCGCGACGACAGCGCGACCACCGTCATCCCCAAGCGGTCCGGTGCCCCGGCCACCAACTATCAGACGAGGCGCGCGCTCGGGCGGGCGTCACGTCAGGACCTGATGCTGATGGCTGGCGCGGGCGTCAGTGCGCTCTGCACCACGATGCTGCTTTTCGGCCGCCTCACGCCGATGCAGGGCACGCTCGGATTTATGGTCGTCGGCTTCGGCATTTTCGTCGCTACCTACGCCGTGCTGGTGTCGCTCACCGAAGATCGTCAAGCCGTGATCGACCGGGTGATGGCGGTGATGCTCACCTCCGCCGCAGTGCTGGCCGGTGGTGCACTGTTCTCGGTGGTGGTCTTCACGCTGTGGCGGGGCCGGCAGGCGTTGTTGAAATCGAACTTCTATCTCGAGGACATGAGCCGCACGGGCCCGCTCGATCCACTCAGCCAGGGTGGCATCGCCCACGCCATCGTCGGCACGTTGATCATGATCACCCTTGCGTTGATCATCACCGTGCCGCTCGCCCTTGCGTGCGCGGTGTTTCTCAACGAAACCGGTGGCCGCACCGCAGGCCTAGTGCGCACCGTCGTCACCGCGATGACGGCTCTGCCATCGATCCTTGCCGGCCTGTTCATCTTCGCCACCTGGATCCTCATCCTCGGTTTCGAACGCTCGGGTTTGGCCGCGGCGATTGCGATCAGCATCATGATGCTGCCGATTATTATTCGATCGGCCGACCTGGTCTTGCGGCTCGTGCCCGGCAACCTGCGCGAAGCATCGTCGGCACTCGGTGCGCCGCACTGGCGCACGGTGTGGCACATTGTGTTGCCCACTGGCCGTTCTGGTCTCACTACGGCCGTCATCCTCGGCGTGGCCCGCGGCATTGGCGAAACGGCTCCCGTTCTGCTCACCGCTGGATTCACCTCGACCATGAATGTCGATCCCGTGAAGGGTCCGATGGTGTCGCTGCCCCTCGCTGCGTTCGAGTTCGTTCGTTCGCCCCAGCCGGCCCTGGTGGCTCGCGGCTTCGCCACCGCAGCAGTGTTGATGATCCTCGTCCTCATTTTGTTCACCATTGCCCGCATCATCGGCGGCCGTCCGGCAGGCCGCCTCTCGAAGCGTCAAGCCCGCGCTGCGCTGGTGCACTCGGCGCACGACCGCGAGCGCATTGATGCCCGCAACCAAGCCAAGCGGCAGCCTGCTGCGCGCCAACCAGAGAATCGCCATCCCGACGGCCCGTTCCCCGACGGCCCATTCAACGAGGTGCTCGTATGAGCCAGACACTCCATCCAACACGCCGGCGGTCACTCCGCCTGGCAGCGCTCGTCATCACCGGCGTCGCCGTTAGTGGAATCTCACTTCCGAGCGCCAGCGCTGATGGTTATCAGCGAATCTCGGGCGAGGGCTCGTCGTGGGCCGCGAACGCCATCGACGCGATGCGCGTGAACGTTCGTCAGTTCGGCATCACCGTTGACTACAACCCCAGCGGATCAAGCGCCGGCCGCAAGAACTATCTGAACGGAACCGTCGATTTCGCTGCGTCGGACATTCCCTTCCAGTTCAATCCGCAAGACGGTTCTGCACCTGAGAATCCAGCGCCCGGCAGCTACGCGTATATGCCCGTTACCGCTGGTGGTACCGCGTTCATGTACAACCTGATCATCAACGGCAAGCGCGTCACCAACCTGCGCCTGTCGGGCGAGAACGTCTCGAAGATCTTCACCGGTGTGATCACCCAGTGGAACGATCCTGCGATTCAAGCCGACAATCCCGGTCTCGTGATGCCCGCTCGCACCGTGGTGCCGGTGGTGCGATCCGACGGCTCGGGCTCCACTGCGCAATTCACGCTGTGGATGATCGACCGCTTCCCAGCGATCTGGAACGCGTACTGCAAAGTGTCGGGTCGCGCGCCAGCCTGCGGCGACACATCGTTCTACCCAACGGTGCCCGGAATGATCTCGCAATCGGGTGACCTCGGCATCGCGGGCTACGTGAGCCAGGGCTTTGCCGAAGGTGCGATTGGCTACGTGAACTACTCGTACGCGCTGGGTTCACAGTTCCCGGTGGCCAAGGTGCTCAATGCCGGTGGTTACTACACCGAGCCCACACCGCAGAACGTTGCTGTGTCGCTGCTACAGGCGCAAATCAACACCGATTCCAGTAACCCGCAGAAGTATCTCACGCAGAACCTCACGGGTGTGTATACCGACACCGACCCACGCAGCTATCAGCTCTCATCGTATTCATACATGATCCTGCCGACGGTCGTTGCGGGTCAGTTCAACCTCGACAAGGGCAAGACGCTCGGCGCGTTCTCGTATTATGCGATGTGTCAGGCCCAGCAGGATTCAGCGTCGCTCGGGTATTCACCAATGCCGCTGAACTTGGTGCAGGCGGGTTTCGAACAGATCCGCAAGATCCCCGGGGTCGTGGTCCAAGACATCGACATCACTACGTGTAAGAACCCGGCATTCGGGCCCGACGGCACGAACCTGCTCGCACAAAACGCGCCGCAGCCATTGGCGTGCGACAAGCAAGGCATCGCGACGCAATGTCCCAATGGAACCGCTGGATTGGCCAACGTCCCGACCGCGGTCTCAGGTGGTGGCGGTGCGACGGGTGGCGGTGCGACGGGTGGCGGTGCAGCGACGGGTGGCGGTGCAGCGACGGGTGGCGGTGCAACCGGAGGCGGTGCGACGGGTGGCGGCGCAACCGGAGGCGGCGCGGCAACCGGTGGCGGTGCGACGGGTGGCGGTGCGACGGGTGGCGGCGCCACGGGCGGAACTGCGACCACGATCGCGGGGGGCGCAGCCACGGGTGGCGGCGCGGCGACGGGTGACACCACCGGTCAGATCTGCGATGCCGACACAGGGATTTGCGGTGGCGGTGGCGCGTCGGCGGGCGGTGCAACAGCGGGTGGGGCATCTGCCGGTGGCGGTGCGTCGGTCGGCGCAGTGCTACCGACGACACTCACTCAATCCTCTGGCTGGACGGCATCGCTCACCTTGGTGCTGCTCGTCATTGCGCTCGTACTCGCACTCATCCTCGCTCCGGCGATCGCGTGGCGATATTTCTCGAACAAGAGCACTGCATGAACGCGCGCCATCGTTCACGCGCGTGGCTGCTCGGCCCACTCGCCATTGTCGTGATGACTTCGATCGCTGCAGCCGGCGCAGGTGCCGCAGCCGATCCTGTTGCGGGCAGCCAAGGTATCGACACGTCGATACCGGCCACCGACTCTCAGTTGACCGTGAATGGTCGCGGCACCTTCGCAAATCTTGCCATTACGGTCAACCAGACGCAGAAGCTGAACAACCAGGCGGTGTCGATCACATGGACCGGCGGCACGCCGACGAAGGCCGGTCCCGGTCGCTTCGGTAGCCAGTACCTGCAGATAATGCAGTGTTGGGGCGAAGACGACGGCTCCGTGCCTGGTAACCCTGGGCCTGCGCCGGAGCAATGCGAGCAGGGGGCAGCCGCAGCTACCTACGGTGGACTCTCGGGGACGGCCTACCCGAACGGTTTTGCCATGAGCCGTATCATCTCGCGCACCGATTGGGACAACTTCGATCCAGCCATTGGGGTCGCCGACAAGCGAACCACAAACGTATGGCTGCCTTTTCGGGCTGTCGGGGGCACCGTTATTGGTATTCACACCGACCCGACGTTCAATCCGGCGCAAGGCGGCGGCAACTTCTGGTTGAACCCCTATTTCAATATCATCACGACGAATGAAATTGCCGGAGCGGTCACTGGCCCTGATGGCAAGGGCGCTGAACTGTTCCAAGTACTCACCGGCGTCGAGTCATCCGGACTCGGATGCGGACAACGGTCCGAACCGATCGCGGGTGGTGACAAGAAGATTCCCAAGTGTTGGATCGTCGTCGTGCCGAGAGGAACGCCGACTGCCGAGAACGCCGGAACCCCTTTTGGTAGCACGGCGGACCAAGTCGGAGTATTCAGCTCGCCTGTTTCGCCCCTCGCATGGAAGAACCGCATTGCGATCCCGCTTGGATTCAACCCCGTCGACTCGCCGTGCGTGCTCGGGGCAGACCAGCGTCGGATCTCGGGTGGTGAGCTTGCCCTCTCGGCCGTGGCCAGTTGGCAGCCCGCACTCTGCACCGGCGGAGCGCTGCCGCCGTTTTCCTACGCTCCAATCAGCGACGGTGCCGCCCGCCAACAGCTGGTTTCAGGGCAATCCGGGGCGCCGGGCATGGTTGTCGTGTCGCGACCGCTGAACCCGGACTCGTACGATCCAAAGAGCCCGGTGCTGTACTCGCCCATCAGCGCCCTAGGACTGACGATTGGTTTCAACATCGAGCGAAACCCCACGCCCGATGCGCCTTTCGGCGCACAGCAACTGTCGGGGGTGCGCATAAGTCACCTCAATCTCACCCCCCGTTTGGTCGCAAAGCTACTCACCCAGTCGTACAAGCAGGCCGTCACCATTGTTCAGCCACCCGACTATTCCTGGGCTTTCGCGAACCCTGGTCACCTCGGTCTCGACCCGGATTTTCAGCAGTTCAACCCGGAGTTCGCCCAGCTCCAGATAGCCGATGGGCGCACTTTTAGCGGTCTACAACTTCCGGCCGGCAATTCCGACGCGGCTCAGCAGATGTGGGAGTGGGTGTTGTCGGATCCTGAAGCGGCGGCATGGCTGAGCGGTACACCCGACGAGTGGGGCATGAAAGTGAATCCGGCGTACGCCACTTCGGCCAGTGCGAACTCGAACGGCATCGCATTTGGCGACCCGATCCCGAGTTCATTTCCGAAAGCGGATCCGTACTGCTATCAAGCCGCGCCACGCGGGCCGGGTAACTCAATCGTGCCGCCACCACTATGTGGTACCGATTGGATGCCCTACAAGCGAGGATTCTCCGACGCCGCTCAAGTCACGCGCTCGGCAGCAGATCCCGCCAAGGTCGTCGAGAACCCATTCGCCACTTCCTCCTCCGACGTCTGGAAGCGTGACGTGCCGCAGTACCTCGGTCGGCGTGACATGCTCGCAATGACGGACACTGCGTCCGCCACGCAGTTCGGTCTGCAGACGGCCAGCCTCAGCCGATCCGGAGACAATGGCCCGAATCGTTCGTTCGTCGCCGCCGATTCGGCGACCCTCACGGCTGGACTTGCGTCGATGGCACCAAAGTCGGAGCCAACGGTGCTCGAACCGAACCCGACAGCTGTGGCGCCCGGTGCATACCCGCTGACCGCAATCAACTACGCCGTAACCCAGCCACTGTCCCTCGATGCCACGGCGCGCTCGCAGTATGCAGCATTCATCGACTACGCGGTGGGTCCCGGTCAGGTGCCTGGACTCGACCTCGGGCAACTCCCTCGCGGATACGTGCCACTGCCTGACAACCTGAAGGCTCAAGCCACCGCCACAGCTGAGCAGATACGAACTCTTGTCGCAGTTCCTGACCAAACGACAACGACGACCGCAGCGCCGACCACGTCTACTGATGCCGCTCCGACAGCGACCTCACCCCGACCGAAGCCGTCGCGCCCGATCGTCGTCACGCCGCCGGCAACGCTCGCTCCGATCACTACCGAGCCGGCAACGACAGTGCCAGCTGTGACCACGACCACCGTTGATGTCGCCGACCAACCGGCACCGTCGGCACCGACGGTGCTCACGCCCATCGTGGGTTTGGCGCGCAGCCGATACGCAGTTCCTGGGCTTGCCATCGTTGCTCTCGGCTCTGCGCTCGGCGCGTTCGAGGTCACCAAACGTCCTCGCCGTAGGCGCGGCCGCGGCGTGGACGCTGCGAACGAATCCGTCAAGACAGCGGGCGACTGAGATGTTGGCACAACTCGTTGAATGTGGATCTCGTTGGCGCTTGGGCGCAGCGATTGCAGCTGTCGTCGCTGGCGGCGCACTCGCCACACCGACTGCCTGGGCAACTGTCGATGCGCCGGTTCGTTCTGGGCCAGTAGTGGTCACCAACTCGATAATCCGTACAGAGACGCTCACCCACGGAAACGGTGCCACCGAGTTCAGCCTGCGCCTCCCCGACGGGGCGGTGTGCCCCGGAGATAGCGCGAACGACCAATGGCGTCTACAGAGCTTCATGATTCCGGCTGCCGATGACCCCACGACGATTCGGTACGGGTCGATCGGCCCCGAGCCGCAGACCGTCGGTCGCTCGTCGCTGTTCATGTTGGATACCCGTCCGTTTGTCCACCAACTGACCCGGCGCAACACCGGCAAAGGCGAGCCAGGGGTCATTTCGGTGCTGCCGGGCTTCAGCCTTGCGGTGCAGGCGAGCGAGGCGATCCCCACCGGCGAATATCGCATCGGGATCGCATGCACAAATTTCGGCAAGACCGCGGTGTATTGGGACACCGAGATCGCTGTCACCGTTTCGCCTGATGGCAAGGCAGCCGGGCTCGAGTGGCGGTTGGCGAGCGTTTCCCCAGACGTCATCGCGTCGGAGACGGCCTCCCGGAATTGGGTGACACCCGTCGTGTTCGGCGGCCTCGCGGCATTGCTGATCGCAATGTTGCTCTGGAAGCGCCGCTCTCGACAAGCCACCACCGAGCGGGCGAGCGCGTCTGCCTCGACCCGAACTATTCATCAGACCACAACCCTCTCCAAGGAGTCGCAATGATCGATGTCAACACCCTCAGGCTCGCGCCTCGACGTCGTCGACTGGCGAGAGACCTCGCCCGCACCGGCTCTGCATTCGCCACGGCGATGTTGGCGGCCACTCTCTTCGTCGGACATTCGCCGATCGCCTCGGCCGTGGCCGAGAACGCTGGCGCAGCCTTGATTAAAGACAGCACGAACACCGCCACGCTGGACAGCGGTGGCAGTGCGACGGTGTTCGCGATGACACCTCCACCGGGCGGAGCGTGTCCTGGTAGCGGCGCGCAGACGCCCCCGTACCGTTGGCAGGCGTTCTTCGTCGCGTCGTCGGTTGACCCGGGTGCGCTCACTTTCGCGAGCGGACCCAATGCGGTTGGCTCGGCGTTCGTCAGCCCGATGTTCTCGGCCGCAGGCGACCCGCTCAACAACAAGAACCCGGCATCGAGCCCGCTGGGGTTGATCAACAGTATCCCGACGATGTCCTTCGGTGCGTTCCTGCCCGGCAACGTGCCAGCAGGCGACTACAAGATCGGTTTTGCGTGCACGCTTTCTGGCGCCACCGTGAAGTTCTGGTCGACGACCATCACCGTCACGACGGCAGCGGGCGATTCACCTGCCGGCTTCACCTGGGCCACTGCTGCCTCCACGCCGACAACGACCACGGTCGCACAAGCCACCACCACCACGGCTGCGGGCGCTACAACGACCACCACCCCGGCCGGGGCGACGACTACTACGACCGCCGCCGGTGCCACCACAACCACGATCAAGCCTGGAGCGACCACGACGACGCTGGCGGGTTCCGGCGGCTCCACCACAACCACGCTGTTGGGCTCGGGCTCGGTGACCACCACCACCATCAAGGCCGTCACCTTGCCCGGCACGGGTTCGGAGTCGATGTCGCTATGGGTCTGGGCGCTACTCGCGCTCGTCTTCGGCCGTATGGCGCTGCTGCTCGGCCGATCGATCAAGGTGCTCTAGTTCGGCCTCATGGTGACCACCACTGCGACCCTGCGGACGTCTGAGCCTGCGCCCTCCCGGCGCCGGTTCGCACGGTTGCGCGCCCACAAGCCCGCTGAGGTGAAGGGTGATCTGCCGCCGTTGAGTCCACGCCTGCAACTCGTGCGCGCCGCGTTGGTGTTGGTCTTCGTGCTCACGTTCACGTTGGTCATGCAACTCGTGGTCGTCAGCGCGTTGCAGCATTCCGCATCGCAGGGCCGAGCATTCGACGCGTTCCGAGGCAAGCTTGCCAATGGCACCGCGCCCATCGGTCCGGCAGATCAGAATGGCCGCACATTGAGCCTCGGAACGCCCGTGGCGTATCTGGAGATTCCGTCGATTGGCGTGAAAGAGGTGATCGGCGAAGGCACAACGTCGAGCGTGTTGTTCGACGGTCCCGGACACCGTCGCGATACGCCGCTGCCGGGTCAAATCGGAACGAGCGTGGTGTTCGGTCGTCGGGCCGCGTTCGGCGGGCCGTTCGCCGACATCTCGGCGTTGGCCAAGGGCGCGAAGATGACCGTCACCACAGGCCAGGGAAAGTTCGAGTTCACCGTCATCGGGGTGCGCTACGAAGGCCAGCCAGCGCCTGCTCGGCTTGCTGCGGGCAAGGCTCGACTGAATCTCGTGAGCGCCGCGGGCACCGCGTTTTTGCCGGACGGCGTGGTGCGCGTCGATGCTGATCTTGATGGCACAGCGATTGTCGGCCCACCGCGAACGATCAGCGCTGCGGGCCTGCCCGCTTCCGAACGGGTGATGGCCGGCGACTCCAGCACGCTCTGGGCATTGGCGCTATGGCTGCAGGCAATGATCGCCCTGTCGATCGGTGTGGTGTGGGCATGGCATCGGTGGGGTCGGGCACAGGCGTGGGTCGTGTTCCTGCCTCCGCTCATGCTCATCGGTCTGTCGGCCTCGGGCGAACTCGCCCGTCTACTACCGAATCTGTTGTGAAGGCCTTGTTGTGAAGGTAATGACGTGAAGGTGTTGAAGTGAACGACGAGGAGCCAACCGCTGTGACATTCGAATCGATGGACACCACATGGAGCGCCCCGCTCGCAGCCGGTGCGGTCCCGGCCAAGGAGCTCGTCTCCGTCGCGGGGGCATCGGTGGTGCAGCTCGTGCGCGGCGACGCGCTGGGTCCCGACACGATGGTGATGGAGTTGCACGCCGCCACGGTCACGGTGACCAATACGCGTATCGTCGCGGCCGATGGCGACTTCGCGTGGGAGTGGCTCGTCGCCGATCTCGAAGCGGTGATTCATGGCGCCGATGAGCCGTGGACGATCTTCATCGTGCCCGGTATCTCCGACTTCGGTGTGATGATCCCCGCTGAGCAGGTGGAGCAATTCCGAAACGCACTGGCCACGCTGCCCGGAGTCACCGTTCGTCATCAACAAGGGCTGGCACCCCGTGCACGTGAACCGATCTCGACGGTGGTTCCGGTGATACCCGTTGTCGCGGCGCCCGCCCCGCCCGCGAACGCCGCCCCAGCCGTGCTTGTACCGATGATCGTCCCGGCGCCGCAAGCCGCGACGATTGATTCCGCTGATCTGCTCGAGGCGCCGTTTGCCGGTGATGCCGAGCCCGACGCGATTACTGCGGCCGGTGCTGCAACTGTTGTCACCGGCGGGGTCGCTGCCAAGCGTCGTTTCCGCATGCGCGACCGTCACCCGGATGCATCTGATTCATCACTGCTCACCGCGCCGGCAACCCTCACCGGCATCGATGCGCGCGACATCTCGGCCTGGTTCGGCACGCACCAAGTGCTCGATCGCGTGTCGCTCGACATGGCGGCGGGCGAAGTCACGGCACTCATCGGACCGTCGGGCTGCGGTAAGTCGACCTTCTTGCGCATCCTCAATCGCATGCACGAGATGATTCCCTCGGCATCCCTTGCCGGTGAGGTACTGCTCGACGGTCACGACATCTACGACCCCAATCGCAAGCTCACCGATGCCCGCCGCGAAATCGGCATGGTGTTCCAGAAGCCGAACCCCTTTCCGGCGATGTCGATCTACGACAACGTGTTGGCGAGTTTCCGGCTCACGGGCCTCAAGGCCAGCGTGGAACTGAAAGACGAAACCGTCGAGTCGTGCCTTACCAAGGCAGGACTGTGGCTCGAGGTTCGTGACCGACTGCGCGAGCCGGGTGGCGGCCTCTCCGGCGGTCAACAGCAGCGTCTGTGCATTGCCCGCGCTCTCGCAATTCGACCCCGCGTGTTGTTGATGGACGAGCCGTGTTCCGCGCTCGATCCCACCTCCACTCGCCGCATCGAAGAGACCGTGATGGAGCTCGTGTCGGAAGTGACGATTGTGATTGTCACCCACAACATGCAGCAGGCCGCGCGTGTCTCCAACCGTTGCGCGTTCTTCCTTGCTGAGCAGGGAACACCCGGTGTGATCGTGGAGCACGGACCCACCGACGCAATGTTCGGTTCGCCGCAGGATTCGCGCACGAACGACTACGTCACCGGCCGTTTCGGCTGAGTCGCAATCCACTCGTTCGGTCGCTGTCGCGCCACCTTTCTGCGATGCCGAGGGTGTCCGTAAGGTGGCCCCAAGGTGTCCACTTGATGAACCCTTGACCCGAACACTCAGCGTTCATCTGAGGGCCAATCCGACGCCATGTTGACCCGTCATGATGGTTCCTGTCCGGAGAACTTCGGACAGCTCCATCACCCGAAGGGACCGCAACATCACCATGTTGACAGCAACCACGAAGAAGCGAATGGCATTCGCCGTCGCACTCACCGCCACCCTTGGCGCCGCCACCCTTCCGGGTGGGGATGCCAAGGCTGACCCACAGCAGTATTCGGCCTACGTCGGCGTCGGCTCCGACACAATCCAAGATGTCGTGAACGCATTTGCCGGTACAACGAACAACTCCTACTACCAGCCCATCAAGAGCACGAATGGAACGCAGATCATTTCATTCGACGCCAGCATTCCTGCCGGAGTGGCAGACAGTTGTGTGACCACAAAGCTCGGTGGCCCCACCTTCACTCGTCCGAACGGCTCCACCGGAGGCCGCAAGGCTCTCTACGCGTCGAGCGGACTGTCAGCGGCTGGCTGGACTGGCGTCGCCATCAACGGCGTGGCCACCTGCGCGACCGCGGTTGACATCTCCGGTCAGATCGACTTTGCCCGCTCGTCGGCTGGTCCCTCTGCCGGCGATCTCGGCACCGACTTGACGTACGTTCCGTTCGCCCGTGACGGCGTGAGCTTTGCCTACTACCGGAATGCCGGTAGCCCGGTAACGAGCCTCACGCGTGCGCAGCTGACATCACTGTTCACCACCGGGCCGCAGACCATCAGCGGCGTCCGCATTGTTCCCTGTGGTATCCAGACCAGCTCGGGTACCTTCGGCTTCTGGAACACCGTGACCACAGCGAGTTCCGGACAGGAAAACGCAGCGACTGCCGAGTGCAACGCACTCATCGCCGCTGGTCGTTCGCAAGAGAACGACGGCGCTGGGCTGGTTGCCCGCGGTAACGCGCTGGCCGCGATCACGACCGCGTCGATTGCCGCCACGACCGTCACGCAAGGCGTCGCGGCGTCTGCCGGCCCGCCGGTTGTCGTGGCAGTCAACGAAGTGCAGCGCATCGTGCCGCTGTACGGCCCCACCGGTGGAACGTTCACGCTCACCTTTGGTGCCAACACCACCGCCACGTTGCAGGCCAGTGATACCGCCGCCACCGTTCAGACCGCTTTGCAGGGTCTGGCCAGCATCGGCGCCGGCAACGTCACCGTCACGGGCGGCCCGCTCACGTCGGGAGCACTCACGCTCACCTTTGGCGGCACGCTCGCAGGCACCAACGTCGCACAGGTCACCGCAAGCGCCTCGTTCACGGGCGCCTCACATGCGGGTGACCAAGTGGTCATCGGCTTCTCGGCTGGTTCGTGGATTTCCCAGGCCAACGGCGCCGCCAACAACACGCTGTCGTCGGCCCTCATGGGTTCGATCACCGACAACGGCAGCGGCACCAACCTTGGTAACCCGGTGACCGGTGCATCAGCTCCGAACTACGGAGCGAGCTCGTCGTTCTACGCCGACGCGATCTTCGGTCGCAACGTGTACATCGTGATGCCTACTTCGGTTGCCACCGGCGGCGGAAACGCACAGATCAAGAGCCTGTTCGTGAGCAGCACCAACTCGGCGAACGACGCCAAGATCTGTCTGGAGACAGCCACGATCACCAAGTTCGGCTTCCTGCCCGTGCCCGCTAACTGTGGTTCCACCGCCCTCAAGGGCACATGGATCACTGGCGCTTCGTGACCCAACACGTCACAAACCTTCACAACCCCTCATCCTCAACACCTTTTGAAAGGAAACATTCAATAATGCATACCAAACTCAAGCAGGCCTTGACTGGGGCGGCGGCTATCACCGTCGGCGCAGTCGGCCTGACCTTCAGCCCGGCGCTCGCGCTCGGCGGCACCACACTGACACCCGGTACCGGTAACTCCGCCACCGTGTTCACGTTCATCCCGCCTGCGGGAGCATCGTGCACCGGCGGCGCAGGCGCCGGCTACCGTTGGCAGACCTACATGGTCTCGAACGCAGTCACCAGCTCAGCGCTCACCTTTGCCGCTGGTCCTGTTGCCATCGCGGGCCAGGTCGTGTTGCCGCTCTATGACGGCAGTGGCACCCCGATCATCAACAAAAACCCCGCGTCGAGCCCGGTTGGCTTGATCAATGGCATCCCGACGATGTCGTTCTCGGCAATCACCGCAGGAACGATTCCTGCGGGTGACTACAAGATCGGCTTCGCCTGCTCACTGGCGGGCGTGATCGAGAATGGCAAGTTCTGGGAGCAGACGATCACGATTGCCCCGACGCCAACCACCGCAGTCGGTGGACCTGCCCAGTTCATCTTCGGCCAGCCAGCCGCAGCGTTTGCACCGACAGTCGGCGCACTCACCGCGGGTGACCAGTCGTTGGCTGGCACGCTCAGCGATGCGGGGCTTTCGATTCCCGCAGTCACGGGCTACACCATCACGGCTACGCCTTTCGGCGCAGGAGCCGGTACCGCGGTAACGCCGTCGCCTCTGACCCCGTCAGCGGCTGGAGCGTTCTCGTTCACCGGGTTGACCAACGGTGTTTCGTATCACGTGTCGGCGACCGCCACGAACAGTGTCGGCACCAGCGCGGCCTCGGCCAACTCGGACGGCACGCCCAACCCGCTGCCGTACTTGCCAGTCACAGGTCTGAGCGTCACAACCGGGATCAACCAGCTCACCGTGGCCTGGACCAACCCGAGCGACCTCGCCAGCCACCCGTTGCAGGTGCCTGCCGGATACGACATCGTCGTGACCGGATCGGGAGCCGGCACCGGAACGTTCAACAGCGCAAGCAGCCCCTACGTCGTGACCGGCCTCACCGCAGGTGTTCCCTACACGATCACGGTGCAGCCGAAGTACACCTCGCCGTACTCGGCACCGGTGGCCTCCAGCAGCAACAACATTGCGAACCCGCCGACGCTGCTGTACCAGGACATCACCGTGACCCGCCCCGTGGGTCAATTGGTGATCACTCAGCGCTGTGGCGTCTTTGCGGCACGTACCGCCGAGGCTGCGACAGCAACGTTCCCCGGTATCCCGGCGCTTGCGGCATCCGCTGACCTGATCGGTACCGCCCCCACCACGGGTGCGGCCGCTGGCGGCCTAGCTGATGGTCTGTTCAACCAGTACCCATACCCAGTGGACTCGAACGGCCTTTCGAACGCCGTGTACCCGACCCATTGCGGTATCAACCTGGGAATTGGCAAGCTCGTGACCGCTGGCACCTACGCCGGCGATTACTTCTCCGCTTACGGCCAGATCAATCAGGTCACTGTCGTGGATACCCGTGACACCGATCCAGGTTGGACCGTCACAGGAACCATGAGCAACTTCACCAAGACGGGCGTTTCCAGTGGCGGCACAGCCGTGTCGGGTACGCAGACCTTCAGCGGTAACTACCTGGGCTGGTCCCCGGTGCTCACCGGTGACTCGGGTGCATCACTCGGCAACCTGTACAACCAGACCGTCACGATTCCTGTCGGCACCGTTGCTCCGACCACTGCGACCGGCAGCGGCCTCGTGCAAGGCAAGGTCATGGCGAATGCTGCACCTGGTGTTGGCATGGGTATCGCCACACTCGATGCCGGTGTGAAGCTGCTGATCCCGCTCACTGCAGTGAACGGTGTCTACAGCGCAGTGCTGACCTTCAGCGCCGTCTGATTCAGCAGGAGTAGTACACACACAACGAACACCGTGACTGGCGGTATGGGATGGCCTCGTCTGTCCCATACCGCCAACGGCGTTCCTGATTCGAAAGCTACGATTCCGCACATGAACACCCAGCGACGTTTCCTTCAGTGGGCCACCACAGTGTTGGTGGCCTTCGTCGCGTTTGCTTTGCCCGCGCACGCTGCCTCAGCAACGGTGCCGCCCCCATCGCCTGCGCCGGTCACCAGTGACCCGGCGCAACAAGAAATCGTCGAGAGTTGGGCACTGTCGCCTGCCGGCTCGCTCGATCCCACACAAGCCGGCAACCGTCCGGAACTCTCCTACGTCACCGATCCCGGCGCGGTCATCGAGGACGCGGTCACGCTCTACAACTACGGCAACGTGCAGCTCACCTTCCGGGTGTACGCCACCGATGCGTTCAACAGCGCAGACGGCAGTTTTTCGCTATTGCCCGGCGCCGACAAGCCCAAGGCCGCAGGGTCGTGGGTATTCGTCTCCCAAGAGAACGTCACGGTGCCGCCGCGCAAACAGGTGACCATTCCGATCACCATCAAAATCCCAGCCGATGTTGCCCCGGGCGATCACCCGGGTGCCGTGGTGGCATCCAACTCCGTCGAGAGCAACAACACCACGGGTCCCGTTGTGAACCTCGATCGCCGCACCGGCACGCGCATGTACATTCGCGTCAATGGTCCCTTGACCCCCGAGCTCGCCGTCGCCGATGTGGTCACTGACTACCACCAGGCCCTGAATCCGCTCAGTGGTTCGGCCACGGTGACCTACCGGGTCGAGAACCGCGGCAACGTGCGCATGAGCGGTAAAGCCACGGGCAAGATCACTGGCCCGTTCGGGCTGGCGTCACGCTCCATCAAGCTCCCTGACATTCCCGAACTGTTGCCAGGCGGCAAGGTCACAGTGACCGCAGAGGTCAAAGACGTGCCGGCGCTGTTTGTTGCATTCACAACGATCGAGGTAAAGCCAACAGGTGGAGGCGATGTCGGTAAGGCAACGGCATCGAGCGGCACCGATCTCACGTTTGCTCCGCCACTCGCGTTGCTCCTGGTTCTACTCTCGTTGCTGTTCGGTCTTCTGGGTTGGCGTGCGTTCCGGCGCCACCAGGACAATGCGGCAGCCCAGCTCGACGCCGATGCAGAACAACTCGATGACCAGCAGCACGGGCAACATCCCGAGCATGAGCCGCAACATCAGCCATCGTGAAAAACATGGTGCGGCCAATCGCGCGAATCTCGCTGCTGATCGTATTGGCTGTGAGTGTGATGGATGCTCAGGGCGTGTACGCCACAGGCACCACCACCGGGCCCACGGTCACGCTCGATCGCACGGAGGTCAATCCCGGCGAGCGGATCGGAGTAACTATCGATGGCTTCACGGTGCAATCGGTGACGATCTCGGTCTGTGGCAACGAGGCTCGACGCGGTTCGAGCGATTGCAACATGGCGGCCAGCGAGGGTCAACGGCTCAACCCCGATGGAACGCCCACGCCTGCTGACCTGCCTGTGACCGCACCGCCGGTGGATTGCCCCTGCGTCATCCGAGTCTCCGATCGTTCGAACAACGAAGTTGCCGTGACCCCAATCACGATCATCGGACACCCGGTTGGTCCGGTGGTCGATCCACCCAAGCTCGGCACGCCACTGGCCGTAAGCATCAGCGCCGAACCGTCGTCTCGTGGTTTGCTCGAACTTGTTCGCCCGAGCCTTGGCGGCCCAGCCAGCTACGACGTGACGGTGACGGTGAAGAACACCTCGATGGTGCCGTTCAGCAATGTGCGCGTTGCTGGGTCGGTGGGCCGCAACCCGAGCGACAATCTGGCGCTGCTCAAGCTCTCGGACCCCGGGCTCATCGGTCCCGGGCAGACTTGGCAGGAGATCGTGCCAGCGGTCGTGCCGGCGCCGTCGTTCGGCACCGTACAGTGGCGGGTCGATGTATCGGGTGCCGGCCCCACGGTGAACGTAACCGAATCCACTCACTATCGCCCGCTGCTGTTGATCGTGTTCGCAATGTTCTTGGTGGTCGACATCTTCTTGCTCATCATGCGTGGCATGATGCGGCGCCGAAGGGCACGTGAAGCCGGTGAGGATGCCGAGGGCAACGCCACGGGTCCAGATGGTGGACCATTCGATCAGGATGCGGCCAATGCTGACCAGCGCGATCTGGTCGGATCGAACACCTGAGAATACGAACAGTAGGTGAACAGCACGCCTCCCCACGTGGGCAGCGCTCAGCGCCCACGCTCGCGCGAGTGGCGCAATGAATTCCTCAGTTCTAGCACTTGAGCTGGCAGTACGCTTTGAATTCGCTTTTCGTTCATGTTTCGTTCACCTATCTAGCAGGCCGTGATAACCCTCGCTCCCTACCATGAATCTTGGTTACAACCCAACTCAAGGAGAACCACAACGTGAACATTCCGAGAAAACGTTTGGGCGCCGTCGTCAGCGTCCTAGCAATTTCGCTCATTGGTGCGGCATGCAGCAGCAGCTCCACCACCACCGCCGGCACGACAGCGGGCACCACCGCCGCCGGCAATACCACCACCAGCGCAGCCGCTGGCATGGACTACAGCAAGCTCGACGGCAAGATCGTCGGCTCGGGTGCAACCTTCCCGAAGAGCTTCTACGACGAAGCCATCGCGAACCTGGCCGGCATCGCTCCCAAGCTCACCGTTGAATACGGCGGCGGCGGCTCGGGCAAGGGCCGCTCCGATCTGCAGGAGCAGGTCGTCGACTTCGCCGGTACCGACGGTGTCGTGAAGCCCGAGGACATTGCCAAATTCAAGGGTGGCGACTTCGTCTACGTACCCACCGTGATCGCCCCGATCACCCTGTCGTACAACCTGCCCTCGGTGAAGACCCTGCAGTTGTCGCCCGCAACCATTGCGGGCATTTACCAACTCAAGATCACCAAGTGGAACGACGCAGCCATCGCCGCTGACAACCCCGGCGTCACCCTGCCCGCCACCACCATCGTCGCTGCTCGCCGCGCCGATGGTTCGGGTACCACTGACAACTTCACCAAGTTCCTCAAGGCGTCCGTGGGCACCGATGCCGGCGGCACCTGGGCGCTGGGCAGCGGCTCCACTGTCGAGTGGCCCGCAGGCACGCAAGCCGGCGACGGCAACACCGGTGTCGCCCAGATCGTGTCGACCACCGAAGGCGCGATCGGCTACGTCGACCTCAGCGATGCAAAGGCCAACAAGCTCAGCTTCGCAGCGATCAAGAACAAAGCCGGCAAGTTCGTGATGCCCACGCTCGAGGCCACCTCGGCCGCGGCCGAAGGCGCGACGATCAAGGACGACCTCACGTTCTTCCTCGGTTGGGCCGATGGCGATGCCTCGTACCCGATCGCTGCACAAACCTGGATCATCGCCTACACCAAGCAGGCCGATCCCGTGAAGGCCGCCAACATTCGCGGCTTTCTCACCTACCTGTTGAACGAGGGTCAGACTCTGGCCCCGACGATTGACTACGCACCGTTGCCCGAGACCCTTCGCATGAAGGCGATCGCAAACATTGCCAAGATTGGCGGCTGACGTCGCAAATCTCGACGAGAAGGCCGGGCCCTTCGGGGCCCGGCATTCTTGTTGACAGGCGGTTGTCGCGACCGTGATTGAATCTCACTGCACTTGATGAAGGAACGTATGGCACTTGCACTCGACGACCTGAAGAGTAAGAACCAGACCGCCGATCGAGCGTTCCGCGGTGCCACGCTGGCGGGCGGCGCCACCATTGTCATCATCCTCGGGCTCATTGCCTGGACCATCGCCGACAAGTCGAGGCTCGCCTTCAAGACCGAGGGGCTCAGCTTCTTCACCGAGCCTCGCTGGGCTCCCGCCGCCAATGTGTACGGCGCGCTTAGCTTCATCTACGGAACCGCCGTTACGGCAACCATTGCCGTCCTGCTCGCCGTACCGGTGAGTCTGGGTATCGCGCTGTTCACTACTCAGGTTGCGCCCAGCTGGTTGAAGCGACCCATCGTTGCGATGACCGACCTTGTGGCCGTCGTGCCATCGGTGGTGTTCGGTCTATGGGGCATCATCTTTCTCGCCCCGAAACTCACGCCGGTGTTCAAGCGCGTGAGTGGTTGGTTCCACGGAGTTCCGGTGCTTGGCCGCATCTTTGGTCCAGCATCGTCCGGACGCACGTTCATGACGGCAGGCCTGATCCTGGCGATCATGATCACGCCCATCATCGCCTCGATCTCGCGCGAGGTGATGGAGACCTGCCCGCTCACCGATCGCGATGGAGCGTTGGCGCTCGGTGCCACGCGATGGGAGATGATCAAGGGTGCGGTACTCACCCACTCTGCCGGCGGCATCGTGGGCTCGGTGATGCTCGGACTGGGTCGGGCAATGGGCGAGACCATCGCCGCCGCGCTCGTGATCGGTTCGTCTGCGGCCATCACCGCGAACGTCTTTTCGCCGGGAGATTCGTTGCCGTCGGTCATTGCTTTCGAGTGGGGCGAGGCCACGAGCGATGTGAAGCGCAGTGCACTCATCGCGATGGGTCTCACGCTGTTCGTGATGACCCTGATCGTCAACTTCGTCGCCACCGCTGTGGTGAACCGCTCGATGAAACGCATGCGAGGTGAGTCGTGACAGCCGTTATCGACAACACGTCGCCCGCGCCGGCAATGGTGCCACTGTTGTCCGATCTGTCGAGCGTGAGCGGTCGGCGACGGAACAAGAACATGGTGATGACCGTGCTCATGGGTGTGTCAGTGGTGGTGGTCGGTTTCGTGCTACTGCTCGTGCTCATCACCGTGGTCCGAAAGGGCTGGTCGATCGTTGTCAGCGAGTTCCCGAAGTGGTTCACCAAGGACATCCAGCTCTCGCCTCGCCGTGCAGGTCCGGGTATGAAAGCTGCGATCGTGGGCACCATCGTTGCGACCGCTACGGCCACCGTCATTGCAGTGCCATTGGGCATCGCGGGCGCGATCTACCTCAACGAATACGGCAAGCGCTCGGCGTTCGCACGCACCCTGCGCTTCCTCACCAACGTGATGGCCGGTGTGCCGTCGATCGTGATGGGCTTGTTCATCTATGTGTTCTGGGTGGTGCCGCGCGGCGTCGATGGCCTCAACGCATTCAGCGGCGCGTTGGCCCTAGCGTGTCTGATGCTGCCGATCGTGGTGCGCTCCACCGAGGAGATGTTGCGCCTAGTGCCACAGAACCTTCGCGATGCCAGCCTCGCGCTCGGCGCGACAGCGAGTCGCACCACGCTCACCGTCGTCATCCCCAAAGCAGCACCCGGCATCATCAGCGGCAGCCTGCTCGCCATTGCCCGCGCTGCCGGCGAGACAGCGCCGTTGATCTTCACCGTCGGTGCTGCCAAGGCCACCAACTGGAACCCGTTCTCAGGCACCAACACCTCGTTATCACTACAAATCTATGCCAACGCGAAGGAGAGCTTTCCCACAGCTCAAGAACGTGCCTGGGGTGCTGCGCTCACGCTCATCGCGCTCGCGTTTTTGTTCACCTTCGGGGCGCGAGCACTGTCGGGTCGACTCTCGAGGACTACCGAGTCATGACCGAGAAAGTGCACACCATGCACGAGCCAGCCGATGAGTCAGTGGATTCCGCCGCAAGGTCGACCGGCGGTGTTGCTGCGCCTGCGAACAAGCTGATCTTCAGTGTCAACGACCTGTCGGTGGACTACGGCGCCTTCACCGCCGTGCGCGATGTCACCTTGGGTATTTACGCCAACGACATCACCGCCTTCATCGGGCCGTCGGGCTGCGGCAAGAGCACGGTGTTGCGCTGTTTCAACCGAATGAACGACACGATCAAGTCGGCCAAGGTGCACGGCTCGATCCTGTACCACGACATCGATCTCTACGGCCCCACCATCTCGGCCACGCAGGTGCGCCGCCACATCGGCATGGTGTTCCAGAAGCCGAATCCATTCCCGAAGAGCATCTACGACAACGTGGCGTACGGGCCACGGCTGGCCGGTCTGAAGAACAAGAGCGAACTCGACGAACTCGTGGAGACATCGCTGCGCGGCGCCGCACTCTGGGACGAAGTGAAGGACCGCTTGAAGAGCTCTGCGCTCGGATTATCGGGCGGTCAGCAGCAACGACTCTGCATCGGTCGGGCACTCGCTGTGAAGCCAGATGTGATTCTGATGGACGAGCCGTGTTCTGCCCTTGACCCCATCGCCACGGCGCGCATCGAAGACCTGATGCAGGAGATCAAACAGCAGTACACGATCATCATCGTGACCCACAACATGCAACAGGCAGCGCGGGTAAGCGACCGAACGGCGTTCTTCACCACCGAGGTCAACTCCGAGAGTGATCGGCGCACGGGCGTGCTCGTCGAATACGGCCGCACCGACTCGATCTTCTCGCAGCCTGTTGACGACCGAACCGAGCAATACGTCACGGGTCGCTTCGGCTAATGGACAATTCCCGGTGGATGTTCCAAGCCGAACTCGCCGAGATTCGAGTTGCGGTGCTCGAACTGTCGGCCTCGGTCACTGAAGCCATCCCGCGAGCCACGGCGATTCTGCTCGACAGCGACCTCGAGGGAGCCGCGTATCTGATCGCGGCCGATGCTCAGATCGACGCTGCTGCCGATGAGATCGAGCAGCGGTGCATCGAGGTGTTGCGCCTGCAGGCTCCTGTGGCCGTCGACCTGCGCCAGGTCGTTGCAGCGATGCGCATCGTCGCGGAGATCGAACGATGCGGCGATCTGTTGGTGAATATCTGCAAAGCGGCTCGACGACTTGCGGGTCACCCGATTGATGACGAGCTGAGTGATCTCATTCACGACATGAGCCGTCAAGCACAACAGCTGCACCTCTCAGCGATCGAAGCATTCATCGACGGTGATCCAGCCAAGGCCGCTGCGTTGCACGACATGGATTCCTATCTCGACGACCTGCACGGTCACTTCGTGCAGGCAATCTTCACGATCCATGCGGCGGGTCGCATCGATGTGCAGACCGCCGTGCAGTTGGGCGTGGTCGCCCGTTTCTACGAACGCATCGGTGATCACGCGGTGAACATTGGCCGCCGTGTGCACTACATGGTCACGGCACGCCTCCCCGAACGCGCCGCCTACGAACACTGATTCACCGCCTGGCACCGCCGAGCGACCCCCGCCGCCTCGCCCTGTCGCCGGCTCCGCCTGGCACCGCCGGCTCCGCCCGCCTCCGCCCGCCTCGCGCTGCCGCCGGCTCCGCCCGCCTCGCCCTGTCGCCGGCTCCGCCCGCCTCGCCCTGTCGCCGGCTCCGCCTGTCCTGCGCTGTCGCCGGCTCCGCCTGTCCTGCGGCCGAAGTTGCGCCCTTGCGGCCCCTCTTGAGCTTGGAGGGCGCAACTTCGCGAGTATTGGGGGCTCTGCGTGGCAACGCCGGGCGGCGTCTCTAGCATGAGCCCATGTTCGCCTCCACCCCATGGGGTGCCGTGGGCGAGTTTGCAGCTTCTCGCCACGGCGTGGTTTCCCGCAAGCAGGCTGCCGGACTGGGTGTCTCAGGCAAGGTCGTAGCCCGGATGAAGGCATCGGGATATCTCTCTGAGCCGTTGTCGGGTGTGCTGGTCGTCGTCGGATCGACGCCCACATGGAACCAGCGACTGCTCGTTGCCACCTTGGCGTCGTCGGCCGTTGGGGTCGGCGGCTTTCGTTCCGCTGGTGCGCTGCAGCGCTTCGACGCGTACCCAGCGGGTCCGATCGAGTTGATCGTGCGCAACTGGCGGCGGGGTCTCGTCGGCGTGGCCGAGCAGCATCGCAGCACGCTCGACGCGTGCGACGTGGTCGAGATCGACGGCATCGCCTGCACCGGCATCGCCCGTACGCTCGCTGATCTCGGCTCTGTCGACCCGGTCGATCGGGTTCGCGTGGCCTTCGAGTCGGTGTGGCGGCGCGGTGTGAGTCTGCTGTGGCTGCGTGCGACGGCCGAGCGGTTGCATCGGCCCGGCCAGAGCGGCACACGGGTGCTCCTGCAATTGCTCGATGAGGCCGAGCGATGGAAGCGACCCACAGAGTCGGCCCTGGAAGTGCGCCTCGCGCGTTGCCTCTGTGGCATTCCCGGTCTCGTTCGCCAACACGAGGTGCTCGACAACTCGGGCAACTTCGTTGCGCGCGTCGACTTCGCTGTTCCTCGCGTAAGGCTCGCGATCGAAGCGCACAGCCGCCGGTTCCACTTTGCTCCCGGCGCGGTGAGCAACGACGAGATTCGTGAGCATGCACTGGCCCGTGAGGGGTGGGAGGTTTTGTACTTCGGCGAACGGCACACTCGATCGCCCAACGGTGTGCGCGGTGATGTGATGGCCGTGATCGACCAGCGGACGCTCACGTTCGGCGCGAAGTAGCGCCTTCGCAGCCCCTCTCGGACCTGGGGGACGCAACTTCGCCGAGCGCGTGGCGTGGAAGCGGCGCTGGGTTTGGATCGCTTCAGGTCAGCGGTGAAGACTGCTTGCGGCAACACAACTCTGGGAGGGAACGTGAGCGAGAGCGTCGAGAGCGCCGGCTACGTGTTCGTGGATCCAACTGCCTATGCCGACGAGGCACGATTCGAGTCGGCATGTGCGTTGTTGCGCCGCGAAGATCCTGTGCATTGGGTCGAAGGCGAGGGCCTTGGTTTCAATAGCTTCTGGGCCATCACCAAGCACGCCGACATCTTCGAGATCGAGACCAAACACCAGATCTTCCTGAACGAGCCGCGGCCCATTCTCGGCACGGCCGACGACGACCGCCGTCGCGCCGAGAACGGCGACTTGCTGCGCACCCTCATCCATGTCGACGAGCCCGAGCATCGCAACTTGCGCAGCGTCACTTCCGAGTGGTTCCTGCCGAAGAGTCTCAACAAGCTCGACGACACACTCAACGGCCTGGCCCGCCGTTTCGTGGATCGCATGCTCGAGTTCGACGGCGAATGCGACTTCGCCCGTGACGTCTCGATGCAGATGCCGCTCAATGTGATTCTGTCGATCCTCGGATTGCCCGAAAGCGACTACGGGCGCATGCTCACGCTCACCCAGGAGATGTTCGGCGCGGCCGACGAAGACCTGCAGCGCGGTGCCGACCCGGCCGAGCTGATGGCGGTAATCCAAGACTTCTTCGCGTACTTCACCACTCTTACTGAAGCGCGTCGCGCCCATCCCACCGCTGACCTGGCCTCAGTTGTTGCCAATGCAACCATCGACGGCGAACCGCTCACGATGATGCAGACCATCGGCTACTACGTCATTGCGGCAACGGCCGGGCACGACACCACGGCATCGGCCATGGCAGGCGGCATGCTCGCCCTCATCGAGAACCCCGATCAGTTGGCCCGCCTGCAGGCCGATCCGTCATTGATGGCCACAGCGGCCGACGAGATGATCCGCTGGGTCACGCCGGTGAAGCACTTCATGCGTACGGCCACCGAGGATTACGTGCTGCGCGGCACGACCATCAAAGCGGGTCAGTCGGTGCTGTTGTCATACCCGTCGGCCAACCGTGACGAAGATGTCTTCGCAGACCCCTACACGTTTGATGTCGGTCGTAGCCCGAACAAACACCTGTCGTTCGGTTTCGGTGTGCACTACTGCCTCGGGGCGATGCTGGCCCGGATGGAACTGAAGGCCCTGTTCGCCGAACTGCTGCCGCGCCTTCGCTCTGTGGAGTTGGCGGGCGAACCAGCGCTGATGAAGACCGTCTTTGTCGGTGGGCTGAAGCGACTGCCGATCCGATTCGAACTCTCGCCCCATTCGCCCGACACGAACAACTAGAGGACCCTTCCGATGACCATGAACTGCAAGCCCATCGCCACCATCGATGACCGTATCAACGACATCCGTGGGCGCACCGCGGAGATCGTGAACAACGACATCCTGCCGAACGAGGGCCGCCTGTGGGCCGAGCGTCGGGCAGGCGAGAGCTGGACCGACCGTACCGAGGTGCTCGAGCTCCGCGCCGAAATCAAAGACAAGGTCAAGGCGGCCGGATTGTGGGCGCCGCATCTGCCGGCCGAGTACGGCGGCATGGGACTCGACTTCCTCGCCCACGCGTACATGAACGAGGTACTTGCATATGCAATTGGTGCCGCGTCGTTGTTCGGTGTCGTAGCGCCGAACAGTGGCAACCAGTCGGTGCTCGTGAAGTACGGAACCGAGGACCAGAAGCAGAAGTGGCTGCTGCCGCTCATCGACGGCACCATGGAGTCTGGCTTCTCGATGACCGAGCCCGAGAACGCTGGTTCCGATCCGCGCTCCATCACCACGAGCGCCGTGATCGACGGTGACCACTTCGTGATCAATGGCCACAAGTGGTTCACGTCGAACGGTATCGACGCAGACTTCTTCATCGTGATGTGCCGCGTGGTCGAGGCCGGCCAAGAAGGCACACGCGTCGGTCCGATGGTGCAGATCATCGTGCCCACGGCAACCACGGGCGTGAACATCGTGCGTGGCATCGGCGTGTGGGGCCGAGCCGAGAGCGATCACTGCGAGGTGCGTTATGAGGGCGTACGGGTTCCCATCGAAAACGCGCTGGGTCGCGTTGGGGAGGGACATCAGGCCGCACAAGATCGCCTCGGGGCCGGGCGCATCTTCCACTGCATGAACTCCGTCGGCCAGATGTGGCGAGCGTTCGACCTGATGGTCGAGCGGGCCACTACGCGCGAGGTGCACGGCGGGCTCCTGCAGGACAAGCAGTTCGTGCAGGGTTTCATCGCTGATAGCTACATCGATATCCAAGCCGCGCGGCTGATGACGATCCACGCCGCCGAGAAGATCGACCAGGGTCTGCAAGGTGCCCGCACCGATATCTCGGCGATCAAGATCTTCGTGCCGAACGCGTACTCGCGAGTCGTGGACCGCGCGATTCAGGTGTGGGGCGCTGCCGGAGTGAGCAACGACTTGCCGCTCGCAGGCATGTACATGGGCGCCCGAACGTTGCGCATTGCCGATGGCCCCGACGAGGTACACAAGATCCTGATCGCCAAGAACGTGCTCGGTCAGTATGCGCAGGGCGAGGGTTGGGACTTCGGTAACTGAACTGCGGATGAACGGTGACGGTCCATTACATGAATTGGGGCGCGATGTGAGCGTGCTGCGGTCACATCGCTGACGATGTGCATCATCCTTACGTCGATGACTCGCATGATGAGAGTGGCCCGAGCGCTAACGGCGATTGCTCTCGCATCGACGTTCGCAACGGCCGTTGGCGCCCGTGCAGCACCGCCGCTCGGCGCCAATGTTCTCGATCCGACCTCGGGCACCGCGAGCACGGTCTTCACCCTCGCGCCTCCGTTTGGGGCTTCGTGCACGGGCGGCGCCAGCGGCACACCTTCGTATCGCTGGCAGACCTACCTAGTCGAACGTTCGGTTGATGCATCTACTGTGACGTTCACGAGCGGTCCGGTTGCGATTCCAGGCAAGTTCGTGTCCCCACTGTTCGACAGCGGCGACACGCCGATCAGAAACCGAAACCCATCGGCGAGTCCATTGGGGCTGATCTCGAGCATCCCGAGCATGTCGTTCAACGCGCTCGCGGGCACGGTGCCGGTGGGTCAGTACAAGATCGGTTTTGCCTGCACGCAAGCGGGCGCAATCGAGAATGGTAAGTACTGGGAGACGCCGATAACGATCACGAATGCGACCACCACGGCGTGGGTTTCAGGGTGGGCGCCTGACCCGCCACCACCGCCACCACCGCCGCCACCACCGTCGTTTGTTCCGTTGGTTCCGGCGCGGTTGTTGGAGTCGCGGGTTGGTGAGCGGAGCACGGTTGATGGTGTGTTGTGGCAGATTGGTCAACGGGCTGGTGGTTCGACGACGGAGTTGACGGTTGCGGGTCGTGGTGGGGTGCCGGGTGATGCGTCTGCGGTGGTGTTGAACGTGACGGTGACGGGGCCGGTGTTGCCGGGGTTTGTGACGGTGTTTCCGTGTGGGTCTGCGCCGCCGAATGCGTCGAATCTGAATTTTGGTGTGGGTCAGACGGTGCCGAACGCGGTGATCGCGAAGGTTGGTTCGGGTGGGAAGGTGTGTGTGTTCACGTCGACGTCGATGGATCTGATCGTCGATGTGAACGGCTACTTCCCGGCGGCTTAGAACCCCAAAGGCGCCGCAAATGCAGGTTTGTCGGAGATGGTCAAATTGCGGTCCTCGGGAAGTGCACACGCGAGCCGTTGGCGACGCCGCGCCATGTGCCCTGCGACACTCGACGGAAATCAGTCGTCAACGCCTTTGAATGTCAACAGCTTGCGATAGCCATATTCTGCGGTTCCCCGTGGGTAGCCAAGCAGTCCCTTGCCGGCGCGACGGAGCTTGCGTACGGCTCGGAGGGCGAATCTCGCGCTCGTGCCAGCGGCAGGTGTCGGAACGTCGTCGAACGCACCGAGGAACTCGTGCTCCGGGTCTGGGCTGTCGCGAATCCGCCGGAGCCATTCGGCTTGCTCGTGGCTCGGTCGCTGTCGGTAGACGTCTTTGCGTTGACTGGCCGGAAACTTCACGCTTGTCACCAACGGAACAAGCGCTGGGGCTCCGTGTTTGTCGAACAGGCGAGCCCAGAGGTCGGCTTCGGACAGAAGCGTTCCCGTGTGGCGGGGCAGGCGCCATCCGCCGACAGCCAGCGCGGCCTCGCGCCGGTGCGCGACCGACGTCGGAGTGATCCAGGCACCGCGCGAATATGCCCAGACCGACGACGGTCTGATCCCGGGCACTTGATCGGGCGACACATTCACGAGGCGCCCGTGCGCGAACACGTGTTCCTCATCGATGGCCTGGACCAATCGCTCGAGGTGGCGGGGCAGCCAGAGATCGTCGTGGCCGATGTAGGCGATGACGTCACCGCGTGCTTGCCGAAGCCCTTCGTTGTTCGGACCGGCCTGATGCCGAACTCGTGTCGCCAGGTTGATCCAGCGAAGCCGACCGTCATCGATCGCGGTCACAACCTGCTCCGATTCGTCGGTGCAGGCATCGCCGATGACCAAGAGCTCGAAGTCGGTGAATGTTTGATCGAGGACGCTCCCGATCGACAACGGCAGGACCGTCGCCCAGTTGTAGGTGGGCAACACGACAGTCACTTGGGGGTTGGTCATCTCACCACCGGAATGGGACGATCTGCACTGCCTCAGCCGACTCATAGGGCAGGTCGAGCGCATCGGGGTTTTCGTGGTCATACTCGGCCGATGGCATGTTGATCACGAACGCTTCGCTGACTCCGATGTTCTTCCAGCCGTGATAGAGGCACGGAGGGATCACGAGGAGTCCCGGATTTCGCTCGCTTGTCCGGAACTCATTGAAGGCGCCGTAGGTGGGTGAGTCGAGCCGCCCGTCGTACACGACAATCGACACGAGGCCCGCCACCACGAACAGGCGGTCGGTGGACAGGCGGTGCAATCCCCACGCGCGGACTCGTCCCGGAAGGGTGGTGGTCACGTGGACCTGCACGATGGGAAGGTCGACCTCGGGCCAGCTCGCACGGGCGATCTCAGCCAGCGTGCCGTCCTCGTGCGGCACAGGCCGCACCGGTCGGAACCGAACGCCGTCGATCGCCGAGAGCCGGAGTTCGCCGGCCGCATCGACCGCCGAGTGTTTCGGAGCGAGCACTGCCGCCCCATCCAGATCCGGTAGGTCGAACATTCTGCGAAGCTACCAATACGATCGTTGACACTTCGAATCGTTCGGCTTTAGCTCGCCCCCATGCCCTGGTACGAACCATCGACTGCGGTAGACCCCACCCGGGTGATTCAGGGGATCCAGTAGCCGAGGTGCGGCACCGCTGCTTCGTCTTCGCGTTGGGGACCTTCGAACGACATCGGGGGTTCAGCTGCCTGCGCGATCTCCGCGGCGGTGATGACGAATCGGACCGGCTGTCGATCCGGCGGGGTAGCAATTTCTGACAGGCGCGCCGCAGACAGCGCATACACCACGCGCCTTGCTCCCGCCCAGAACATTGCGCCCACGCACATCGGGCACGGCTCGCATGACGCGTACACGGTGCCTTCGGCGAGCAAATGCAGATTGCCCTGTTGCTGCAGCACTCGAACGAGGGTGAGTTCGGCATGGGCGGTGATGTCATCTCCCGTGTTCACGCGATTGTTGGCTTCGGCAACGATGTCGCCGCCGACGGCAAGCAACGCTCCGAATGGGTGATCGCCGCTGGTCCGCGAGGCGGCTGCCAGTTCGATGGTACGGGTCAACAGGGCGTGGTCGTCAAACACGAGTTGATTCTATTGGGCGCGCTTGATCCAACTCCCGAACGCCCAGCCCGCAAATGTGGCGGCGAGTGCGAGCACGCCGATGAAGCTCGAGGTGGTGAGCGACGCGAGAGCGAGTACGAGCTCGCGGCGCGCAATAGCCCGCGAGATGAGATAGATCGCGGTGGTCTGCACCGACCCAAGCGCGACCAGTGCGGGCCACGACTTGTTGCGCCGGTGCAATCCGGCGATGACGCCGAGCGCCACCAGCACCACGCCGAGAATTGGCAGGAACATCAGTGCTTCGAGTCCGTCATCGACAGTGATCGAGGACAGGTACGCCCACGTGACCACTCCGGCAATGAGCGCTCCGACGACTCCGGTGAGCAGCGGCCTGATCCACGTCATGGTTCCATCAAATCACACGGGCCAGATCACACGGCGCAGGTCGCGCCGCCCGACGCGATCGGCAAGACTGTTGGGGCAGCAGCTGCAAAGGAGCACATCATGGGTGACGGGGTAATCAGCAGTGGATCGGGAACGGTCGGCGATCCGTGGCAGCTCAAGACACCGCCATTGAGTTCCGAGTACACGATGCACCGCGACACGCGAGCCGGTGTCGATGTGATCGTGTGCACGGTCGGCAAGACCGTCTTGCTCTACGACGCACGTTGCCTCGACGATCTCCATGCAATGCTCGCTGCGCACGGTGACTGGATGGAGCTCGGTTCGGCCGATGAGCAAAAGCCTGCCAAGGATGGCACGGTCGAGGCGTGGGGTCGTTCGCCCGACAATCCCATCGGTGATTGGTACGGCTTGAAGAAGGGTCTGCGTGGTCGGTTCGGTATGTATGTACCGCCGCTGATGGAGCACCTCGGCCTGGCCGAGGTCGAGCACAACCCCCGCGGTAACCGCATGCGCGCGATCTGAGCGGCGGCAGCGCTGCGGGGGAGTGATCCCAGTAGGGTCGGCAGCAGTGGGTGACGGGCAGGAGGTGCAACGCGAGCAGCTGTACCGACGCTGCATTGCGGTCATCACGCTCACCGGTGCCACGTGGCGGATCATCATGTTGATCTCGAAGTGGAACATTCCGTTGCACTACGGCGATGCCTGGTACTACAGCATCCAGGCAATCAACAACGCACATGGCCGGTGGTTCACAGAGGCCAGCGGTCCGATCCAGAACTGGGGTGTGTTGCCCGGTGCCGAGCATCCACCGCTCACATCGATTGTGGTGACTCCGGCGAGCCTGTTGTCGCATCCTCAGTTCTGGCAGCGCGCGACGATGACGCTGCTGGGCATCGTCGGCATCGTGTTGATCTCGATGCTGGCGCGACGCGTTGGAGGACGAACCGTTGGGGTCACCGCCGCGACGATCGCTGCGGTCTACCCGAACATCTGGCTCAGCGATTCGCTGGTGATGTCCGAGACGCTTGTCATCGTGATGGTGGTCGTGGTCTTGCTCGCCGCGCTGCACCACCGCGACCGTTTCGACCTACGCAGTGCAGTGTTGCTCGGTGTGCTCGTCGGCATCGCTGGACACGCGCGCAGCGAGGTGGTCATGTACTCGCCGCTGTTCGCGCTGATCGGTGTTCGATCGCTGCCGCTGCGCCGGTGGGCCAAACACGCCGCGATCATCGTGGCGGCCACCGGCGTGACCGTGTTGCCATGGATCGCCTACAACTCCAGTCGCTTCGACACCGTGGTGCTGATGAGCACCAACGAGGGCAACACCTGGCTCGGCGCCAACTGCGCCCTCACCTATGGGGGCTCGGGCATCGGCGGATGGAATCTGCTGTGTCTCGACAACGGAGTGCCCCCACCCGCTGGCGAGAACACCGCCGAGCGTTCGGTGCGCAGACGTCGCGAGGCAATGAGTTACGCCCGCGCGCATGCGTCACGCTTGCCAGTGGTCGTGGCGGCTCGCGTGCTCCGCGGCGCCGACCTCTACGGCCCGCACGAGAACGTGCGCGCGGATCTGGGCGAGGAACGTCCGCTGTGGGCGATCTGGTTGGGCGTCGCGTGTTGGTGGCTGTTGGCACCGATGGCTGCGATCGGCCTGTGGCGTACCCGTCGCGGGGTGCGCTACATCCTCACTGTGCCGATCATCGGCGTCGCTGCGGTCACGATCGTTTTTTACGGTTCGCACCGTCTGCGCGCCCCGGTCGAGCCGTTGGTGGCGGTTGGCGCTGCGACGTTTCTCGCCGCGTGCGCTCCGGTGCGACAAGCAGTCGAGCGGGTCCTGACGAGACTCATCACCCACGACGTCAGCTGAGACGTCCGGGTCAGTAGGTCAGCCGACCACGAGACGGCGAACGGCTTCGATCCGGTCGGGCAGCGGCAGATTGCCGATACGCACCGGCATACCGCTGCGGGCCGCTTGAATCCATGTCTTCGAGTCGATGGCAACACCCACATGACTGATCACGCCGGGGTTCGAGGTCGATGCCGTGAAGATCAGATCGCCGGGCAGGATCCCCTCGGTCTTCCAGTCGACGGCGGTGCCGTACTTCGACTGCATCAGGCTCTGATGGGGAACGATCACCCCGATCTGTGCGTAGCCAGCCAACACCAGGCCCGAGCAGTCGAAGCTATCGGGGCCGGCAGCATTGAACTGGTAGGGCTTACCGATCTGGGCCTGCAGGTACGTGAGCACCGTGGCAATCTTTTGCTGCTGGTCGGCCGTCAACGGCTTGGCAGGAGCGGCGGGCACGGTGCCAGCGGGCGATGTGGTGGGCGTTGTCGTAGCTGGCGCGGTCGTCGGGGTTGACGGCGAGGTGGTGGATGTCGGCGTCTGGTTGACCTGCGTCGGCGGTGCGGGCGGGGTCGGGATGGGCATGGTGGCCGGCGGGATGGTGAGCTTGGTGCCGGGGAAGATTGCCGTGGTGATCTTGATGTTGTTCGTCGTCAGCAGCGCCGCAAGCTTCACGCCGTGCTTGACCGCAATCGAGATCAGATAGTCGCCAGATTGCACCACGTACACGGCGTTGGCTGTCGGGCCAGAAGGGGCGGTGGTTGGAGCGGCAGCGGCGGGCGCCGTCGATGTTGGCTTCGGCGCCGGCGTGGACGTCGGCTTGACGGCACCAACGGGCAGCACGAGTGTGTCGCCGGGATGGATCACGCTGGTGATCACACGCTTGTTGACTGCGAGCAGATCGCCGACCTTGACGCGGTAGCGGGCGGCGATGCCGAGCAGCGAATCGCCCCAACGAACCGAATAGGTCATTGTCGAGGCAGTTGCCACGCTCGGCATGTCGACGGTGACGACGTCGAATACTTCGGGTGCGGCGGCATGGGCCGACGCCCCAGACGCAAGCAGCGCCGACGTGGTGATGATCGAGAGAGTGACGGCGGCGAATGCCTGACGGAACCGGAACATGCTCAATGTTTCGGCACATCTCGCGAGGAACTTTACGAATTCCTGACGATTACTTCTCCGCCGTTGTCAGTTGATGGCCTTCGCACGACCTTCCCAATAGGGCTCACGCAGCTTGAACTTCTGTAATTTGCCTGTAGCCGTGCGGGCCAGACTGTCGCGGAACTCCACCTTTTTGGGGCACTTGTAACCCGCGAGTTTGGTCTTTGTATATGCAATGAGATCGGCCGCCGTCAGCGTTGAACCGGGTGATACCACGACCAACGCCATCACCAGCTCACCCCATTTTTCATCGGGAACGCCGATGACCGCGACCTCTTCGACTTCGGGGTGGCTGAACACCGCGTCTTCGACCTCGATCGACGACACGTTCTCGCCGCCGGAGATGATCACGTCCTTTTTGCGATCGGAGATGGTGAGGTACTGCTCGCCGTCGAGGAAGCCGCCGTCGCCGGTGTGGAACCAATCGCGCCCGTCGCTGGCTTCGTGGATCGCGGCCGCTGTTTCGACCGGCTGAGCCCAATAGCCGTCCATGATCACGTTGCCGCGGGCAAGCACCTCACCTTCGGCCGACGTAGCCATTTCGATACCGATTGCCGGAGCACCGGCGCGGCTGAGCCGTTGGGCTCGATCGGCTGGCGACAGCGCGTCGAACTCGGCGCGACCGCGGTTGATGGTGAGCAGTGGCGAGCTCTCGGTGAGCCCGTAGATCTGAACGAACTCCCATCCGAGTTCGGTCTCGATGCGTTCGATGGTACGAGTCGGTGGCGGCGCGCCTGCGACCACGACACGAACCACACCGCGACCCGGAATGGGGCCATCCCAACTCTGCGCCGCGTCGAGCACCATGTTCAAAACGGCGGGTGCACCGCACAGCAACGTGACGCCGTGGGCCTCGACACGGCGCAGGATCTCATGACCATCCACCTTGCGCAGGATCACATGTTGCCCGCCCATGCCGGTGACCGCATAGGTCATGCCCCAGCCATTGCAGTGGAACTGGGGGAGGGTGTGGAGATAAACATCGCGATCGCTGACGCCGATGTGCCAGCCGAACGTGGTTGCGTTGATCCACAGATTGCGGTGGGTGAGTTGCACACCCTTGGGGCGCGCCGTCGTGCCACTGGTGTAGTTGATCGTGGCAGTCGCATCTTCGTCGGGTACCCACGACAGCGGCTCGCGGTCGAAGCGGAGCAGTTCGTGATCGGCGTCGGTGCCGATGATCATCTTGCGCTCCACCTGCACCGATGCGAGCGATTCGTCGAGCTCGGGATCGATGAGCAATAGGCGCGCCCCGGAGTGATTGACGATGTACTGGATCTCCTCGGCCACCAGGCGGAAGTTGACCGGCACGAGGATTCGCCCGGAACCACTGACCCCGAAGAACGAGGTGAGTAATCGCGCCGAGTTGTGGCTCACCACGGCGACACGCTCGCCCTGGCCAATTCCGAGAGCGTCGAGTCCGGCGGCCTGCGCTGCGGCGGTGGCTGCCATGTCGCGATACGTGGCTGAGCCCCAGCTTGGTGCGGGCTGATCCGGCTCGTCGACGTACGCGGTGCGGTCGGGATAGACCTCGCTCGCGCGACGGAGGAAGTCGTTGATCGTGAGCGCAACCTTCATGTGGGCCTCCATGGATGGATCACGCCGGCGGTGCGCGAAACACGTCGTTAGTGAGACTCGCGAAAGTACCAGTTGGGAGCCATTGCCAACGCACTAGTGGAGTGCGGTGGGCTACCTGCCCGGTGTCGTGTGCAAGGATCACGGCGATGACCCCCTGCACGTTGGTCGAGCTGTTCGAGCAGCACCCATCGCCGGATTTGGCTGCCTTCATTGACGGCGTGGAGGGCCTTGCGTCATACACCTATGGCCAGGCTTGGTCGCTCGCCGCCCAGTGCGCAGGCGTGTTCTGCGAGCTCGGCGTCTCGCCCGGCGATCGCGTTGCGGTGCAGGTGTCCAAGAGTAGCGAGGCGCTCATTGTGTACCTCGCATGCCTTCGCGCAGGTGCCGTGCTGGTGCCGCTCAACCCGGGTGCCACTGCGGCTGAGCTCGAGTATCTGCTTGCCGATGCTGAACCGGCGTTGGTCATCGCCGATCCGTCACTTCCCGCGGCCCGCGCAGGACTGCCGCTGCTGACGCTCGACGCTGAGGGCGGCGGCTCGCTGCTCGCGAGGGCGTTCGACCAACCGGCCATCGCGCCGGCGTTCCTCCCGACGCCCGACACTGCTGCGTCGATGGTGTACACCAGCGGCACCACCGGGCGGCCCAAGGGTGCGGTCGTGACCCATCGCAACCTCACCGCTAACGCGCTCACGCTTGCACGTTCGTGGGGGTTCGTGGCCACCGATCGGCTGCTGCACATGCTCCCGGTGTTCCACGTACACGGCCTATTCGTCGCGACGAATTGCACCATTGCGGGCGGCGGATCGATGGTGTTCGTGCCCCGCTTCGAGGTGAACGCTGCTCTGGAACTAGTGCCGCGGTGCACGGTGATGATGGGCGTGCCTACCTTTTACACGCGCCTACTCGCAGACGACCGTTTCGACGTGCGCACCTGCGCCAGCGCTCGGCTGATCATCAGCGGATCCGCGCCGTTGCTCGCTGCGACGCATCGTGAGTTCGAGGCGCGTACGGGTCATACGATCCTTGAGCGATACGGCATGTCCGAGACATCGATGTTGACGTCGAACCCACTGCATGGCGAACGTAAGCCGGGCACAGTCGGCCCAGCGCTCCCCGGGGTGTCGGTGCGCGTTGTCAGTAACGCGACAGGCGAACGGCTCGGAGTCGGCGAGATCGGTGACATCGAGGTCGCCGGCGACAACGTGTTCAGCGGCTATTGGAAACGCCCCGAACTGAACGCCACGGAGTTCACCGCCGATGGGTTCTTTCGCACCGGCGATGTGGGCGTATTCGACAGCGATGGCTATCTGAGTATCGTCGGCCGCGAGAAGGACCTCATCATCTCCGGTGGGCTGAATGTGTATCCGAAGGAGATCGAGGAAGCCATCGATGCCTTGCCCGGCGTTGCCGCCAGTGCTGTGATCGGCGTGCCCGACGCCGACTTCGGCGAGGCCGTAGTGGCAGTGATCGTCGCTCTGCCCGACGAAGAAATCGACAGTGATGCCATCCGTGATTCGCTGCGGCTGGTCCTCGCCGCGTACAAGGTGCCCAAGCGCATTCACGTTGTTGCCGATCTGCCAACGAACGCGATGGGCAAAGTCGAAAAGGCCCGACTGCGCGCCACGTACTCGTAGGATCACGGTGTGGCCACCGCTTCCCCGTCTCCGACCCCGAACCCCAACGCGATGAAGTTCACGCTCGACATCAAACTCGCCGCGACGATGAACGTCCCCAGCGCTGATGACGCAGTTGGCAACCCTTTCGCCGAGGCCGTCTTTGCGGCGGGTGGCGTGGCTGCGATCTTCGGTGTGAACGACTTCGTCACCATCACCCGTACGGTCGAGGCAGCATGGGAACCGATCACCGCGGCCGTGCAGCAGGCAGCGTCGCTGTACCTGTAGCCGCCTCCCCCGCCCGATACGGTGGCTGGCGATCCGGTTTGGGCGCGTTGCGCGCCGTGTGGTGGCGCGAGACGCGCCCGATACGGTGGTTGGCGATCCGATGTGGGCGTGCAGGTTGGGTCAGTCGATGATGTCGATGGGTGGCAGGTCGAAGATGTTCAGCGCATCGATGGCTGCTGCCGCGTCTCCGGTCCAGTGGGCCGCGCTGATCTGTGTGCGACTGCGTCGGCCAAAGATCATGCGCAGCAACTCGTACGCCGATGTGCCCAGAGTGATCTCGGGATTCGCGCCGAGCCCACCGAGCACATGCGCTTCGCCGTCGACCAGGATCAACATCGGCGGCGCGCCCGATGTGAGGTATCGCGGCTCGAACAGTTCCAACGCCATCTCGGCCAGGGCCCTGTCTCGCGTGTCTTGGCGGGTACCTCGACCGCTGATCGCTGCCCGCACGTCCTGTTCGTGCGTCCACACATCGAACGCGAGAAACCCCATCGCCGGCCCGGCATTGGCCATCTGCGTTTCGAGCAACGGACCACGTTCGGCCCACTCGCCACAGACCTCCAGCAGAGAGTGTGTCGCGCGGGATTGGAGCTGGGCCGCTGTCCACTCCGGACCGCCGGCACCATCCATCACGCCATCGAGGAAGTTCGCGCAGACGCCAGCGAGGTGACGATATGCGTCGGTTACCGACCACGGCGGAGTGGCCGGCAGCGGCGCGTTCGACTGTTCGGTTGAGATGGAGGACGCAAGCGCGATCAGTTGTAAGCGACAGTCGCGATAGATGTCAGCGGGAGTCACGAGGCCAAGGCTTGCACAGCGGGGTCTTGCACACCGCTACTCGGGTCGAACGCCCATCAGCCTGAGCCAGCGCGTATGTGAGCACACGGCTTGCCGCGAGGTGGCGTGGATGCGAATGGGAGTGTCGCGCTCAGCGCATACGGTCTGCAGGCGGCTCGCCACCAACGGATAGGCGGTGTGGGGAAGTCGTGGCGCGAGATGACGTTCCTGATAACTCAACCCGCCCGTGATCCACGTGAGTGAGCGCCAACCAATCGCGGTGCGGCAATGCACGTCGACGGTGGAGTGCAGCTGGTGTAGTACGAAGTCGTCGCCGCGGCGGGGCGTATCGGGCGTAGCAAAATCAGCCAGATCGACGCAGTGTGCGAGTTGGAACATGGTGGCGGGCAGCAGCCCCAACCACACACGAGCACGCCAAATCGAACGTGAGCACGACCCCACCGGGCGTTGATACGTCAGTGTCAGACCGATGGCCGACGTGGCGTGTCGGGCCTTTCCGGCGGTGATCGTGACCACGTCGCGTCGGCGCGGTTGGCTTGGGCGTATTTTCTGCGTGTCGCGTGGTGGGACAAGATGTGGCGTTTCAGCGCGCTCGGCAAGCGTGACGACACGATCGTGCGCGACTTCGACGCCGGTCGGTGGCTACCGTACTTGGCGGCGCAGCCCTGGTAGCTCCACCTGAGCGCGGGCGAGTTACACAATGGCTTCGAGGCTCAACGAGATGACCGTAGCGTTGGCGCGGCCACGGCAACGGGTTCGCTCGATGGTGTACAGGCGGTTGCGCCTCGACGCCGACGAAGAAGTAGCGCGATGCCTAACGCGCCGATCCCGAGCCCGATCGTTCCGAGCAGCGCAACGCTGATTGCCGTCGTCAAACCGATGGCCGCGAGGAAGCCAAGGATCGGGCCTGCACAGCACAGCGCGCAGGCGGCGACACCGACACCCACGATGGCGGTGTTCTCACCCCTGGTACTCATAGCGGCGCACCGAACGCCGACCGACCTGCAGCGGTTGGTTTGAGGCGCATGCTCACGGCCCGTGATGGCGTATCGGTAGACGGGTCATCGGCCGCCGCGACGCATCCGCATCGCTCGTCGCATGGGCCCTCGGGTCGGTGCATCTCGAACGCCATCGACGCGCGTTCGAGCTCGGAAACCAGCACTGTGAGTTCGTCGATCTGGCGACGGGCGGCGAGCAGTTTCGCGGCGACGAGGGCCTGTAGCCGGTCCTGCAGCGGTCCGCATTGCCCACCATCCCACGCGAAAGTGAGATCGTTGATTTCGTCGAGACTGCAACCGAGCTGCTTGGCGCGAGCGATGAAGGCCAACCGATCGAGGCTTCGGTCGTCGTACAACCGGTAGCCCGCCGCGGTGCGTCTTGACGTCGGCAGAAGCCCGATGTCCTCGTAATAGCGCAGCGCGGTGGCGCTGAAGCCACTGCGATCGGCCACGTCTTTGATGCGGTAGGCGTTGGTCACCAGAACACCATAAACCCTCGAGCCGACATGAAGGTCAAGCCGTTTGTTGCAAGGCCACCAGGATTCAGGGGCGGCCGAGCACGAGTGTCGGAACTCCCTCACCGTCGGAATGACGCGGGCGATTGGTCCATGCACTGGTCCACCCCAGTGAGGCACGCCAATCACCAGGTCGATGGTCAGACTTGCGTTACCCCTGACGCCTGTGTCCTGCACCCCGTCGCTGTCGGTTGTGTGGTTGTCAACCGTTTCGTATTCAGTCGTCGTGAGGCACTCACCGCGAAGCGTCCCGTCGAGGCCGAGCGGCTCACTACGCTGACGCGGTGCCCGAGGATCAACGCGACGAGCAGACCCCAGATTCATCAAGTGATCACCGTCACGAGGGAACGGAGTCGTTTCTCGACCGACTCATGGACCCCGGAATGAACGCGGCCAAACGAGTGGCCGAGGAGCTTGGCCCCACGTGGCGCAGGGTCACGCAGGAAGAACCGCGTTGGCAGGTTTCGGTGGTGTTGATCGTGGCCATTGTCTTGCAGCTCCTGCTGCCTCGACACCTCACGTTGCACCCGCATTGGCTACTGCCCGCGATCCAGGGCCTGCTGCTGATTTCGCTGTTCACGCTGAACCCTGGCCGCAATCGCAAGGGGTCCAGGACGCTGCGGGTGTTCGAACTGATCATGATCGCGGTCGTCAGCCTGGCCAACGCCGTGTCGGCGATCCTGTTGATCCGAGGCCTGCTGCGCGGCACCGAGAGTCCCGATGCGGTGCAACTGCTGCGTAACGGCGCGGCGATCTGGATTACGAACATGATCGCCTTCGCGCTCTGGTACTGGCAGCTCGATCGCGGCGGGCCGATGCAGCGGGCGATGGCCACGCACGAGTATCCCGACTTCTTGTTCACCCAGATGCAGGCACCCGAACTCGCGCCACCCGATTGGCAGTCGTCGTTCGTCGACTATCTCTACTTGTCGTTCACCAATGCCACGGCGTTCAGCCCCACCGACGTCTTGCCGATGACGATCCGCGCAAAGTTGACGATGATGCTGCAGACGGCGGTGTCGCTGTGCACTATCGCACTCGTGATCTCGCGCGCGGTGAACATCCTCAAGTAGCCCAGCGGGATGCGAACAGGCCAGGGGCGGTCAGGCCTTCTGGGTGCCGACCTTGAGCTCGTTGAACGGGCTCTTCGAATCGATGCCGGCGTCCTTGGGCAGGCCGAGCACGCGCTCGCCGACGATGTTGCGCATGACCTCGTCACTGCCACCGGCAATGCGACCACCGGGCGTGCCGAGGATCAACTGGCTCCACGCATAGGTACCCCACTCGCCGGTGTCGGCAATCATCTTCGCGCCGAGCACATGCGACACGAAGTCGCCGAGGCGCTTCATGTTCATCGTGCCGGCGAGCTTGGCCATACTCATCTCCGGCCCCGGCAACGCGCCGGCTTTGATCTTGTCCATCGCGCGCTGGTTGTTGTAACCGGCGACCTTGTTGTTGATGAGTAGGTCGGCGAGCATCTGGCGGGTGACGGGATCGTCGGACAAGCCGAAATGACGCGTCATCTCGATGACGCGTGTGTACAGCCCGCC
Organism: Actinomycetes bacterium; assembly: GCA_025360105.1. Lineage (GTDB taxonomy): Bacteria > Actinomycetota > Acidimicrobiia > Acidimicrobiales > Ilumatobacteraceae > WLMZ01. The sequence goes on from JANYCT010000051.1 coordinate 112,260, forward strand.
GCCACCGCCGCCGGCGCCAATTGCAGCGCGCTCGTTCATGAGCGTGGTGAGGGCCACGTTCCAGCCGTTGTTCAAGTCGCCGAGGCGATGATCGTCGGGCACGCGCAGTTCGTTGAAGAACACCTCGTTGAAGCTCGCACCGCCGGTCATCTGACGCAGCGGACGAATCTCGACCGCAGGATCGCGCATGTTCACGATGAAACCGGTGAGACCCTTGTGTTTGGGTAGGAACGGATCGGTGCGGGCAATGACTTCGCCGATGTCGCTGTAGTGGGCACCGCTCGTCCACACCTTCTGGCCGGTGATGACCCACACGTCGCCATCGCGCTCGGCCTTGGTCTGCAGGCTGGCGAGGTCTGAACCGGCACCCGGCTCACTGAACAATTGGCAGCCCACGATGTCGCCGCGGTACATCTTCTTGAGATACAGGTTCTTCGCGGTCTCGCTGGCGTGCACCGCGATAGTGGGGGCCACCATGCCGAGGCCGATGGTGAAGTAGCTCTGGTTGGGCACCTGGAATTGGCCCTCGAGCGAGTCGAACGCGCGCTGGTAGGCGCTGGGCAGTTCGCTGCCGCCGAACTCCTTGGGCCCGCCGATCCAGCCGTAACCGGCATCGAACTTCTTGGCGCGCCAGTCGCAGGCGCGCTGCAGATCGGTGAGTTCGTCGTTGCGCTCCTTCTCCTCGAACATCGCAACCTTGTCGGTGCCCTGGCCCCACACGAACTTCTGCTCGGCTTCCTTGCGCGGCGCGTTGGCCGCAAGGAAGGCCTCGGCCTGCGTCTTGAAATCGTCGATCGAAATATCTGGCATATGGCCAACGTAGTGGCGCAACGTCGTCGGCTTCCAGCTGGGCGCCTGCCCGAGCGCGACGAGATGAACACCCGGATCAACACGGATAGGTCGCGGTATGCGTGGCGAACTAACGTATGGCCATGGGTCAACTCGTCGGCGTCATCGAGCACAAGAGCACCATTCCGGGGACGGTGCGTTTCGAGCTCAACCGCAACCTCACCGGGTCGGGGCATGAGTCGTTCCACTCGGCGGCCGACGCTATCGGTCCTCGGCCTGCAGCCGAACTCGCCCGGCGTCTGTTCAGCACGGGCCAGATCGATGGCGTGCACCTCTACATGAACGTGGTGACGGTGGATCTCAACAAGGGCTTCGGTTCCGAGGGTCTGTTCGATGTGATCCGCAATATGTATCAGTACTGGAAGCCGGGCATGACCCCACCGGCGTTCGAAGACCTCGTGCCCGCCGACGAGCCAGTGGCCGCGGCAGGTGCTCCCGCCGATGCGGGGGCGGGCGCCGGACTCAGCGAAATCGAAAAGCGTGTTCCCGCAGCGCTGCTCGAGCGCAGCCGCGCCGCGATGGCGAAGTGGAAAGCTAATCACCCCGACTGACCTTGTCGTAGCGTGAAGACGTTCGAAGCGCGAACATTGGGGCACGGTTGCGCGTGGCGCGGCTCGCCGTTCTACGTTGTGACTGGCGTTGCACAACGGATTGCTGTTCGTGGTGAGCAGCCGGTGAGCAGCATCCGGTGAGCAGACAGGGACATGGCGTGGGCGAAGAGGAACTGACGTTGCACGAAGCGGCCGATGTCCTTGGCGTGCATTACATGACGGCCTACCGCTATGTGCGACTCGGCTTGCTGCATGCCACCAAGGTGGGCGGTACGTGGCGTGTCACGGGAACTGACCTCGACGCATTCCGCTCGGGCGCGGGCACCGATGCTGGTACGGGTGTCGCCGCTGCGAAGAAAGGAAGCCGTAGGCGAGCGCCTTGGGCCGAGCGGCTCGAGCAGCGATTGATTGCCGGCGATTCCCAAGGTGCGTGGAATGTGATCGAAGCCGCCCTCGCCGCGGGTGCCGATCTCGACGACCTCTATGTCGGCGTGCTCTCGCCAGCGCTCAGATCCATCGGTACGCGCTGGGCGGATGGAGAACTCGATATCTCGGTCGAACACCGGGCCAGTGGAATCGCGATGCGCCTGATCGGTCGGCTCGGTCCTCGTTTCGCGCGTCGTGGACGTACGCGGGGCGTCGTTGTGGTCGGTGGCCCGGCCGGCGAGCGACATTCGTTGCCTATTGCAATCTTGGCCGATCTCGTCCGTCAGGCCGGCTGGGAAGTATCCGATCTCGGTGCCGATGTGCCGGCGGCCAGCTTCGCTCACGCCGTTGCCACCTCTGGCGATGTTGTCGCGGTGGGCGTCTCGGTGAGTATCGCCGAGCATCTCGATGCAGCCAGAGCCGGTATCACTGCGGTGCGCGAGGCGGCACCGTCGGTGTTCGTCGTTGTCGGCGGCTTGGCCGTCAGGGATCGTGAACACGCCATCGCCCTCGGAGCGCATGACTTCGCTGCGGATGGGAGTCATTTCCTGACACTGCTCGACGATCTCGGTTCGCGCCTGCCCGACGAGCGTGATGCAGACGTACTCAACGATGTGGAAACGGGCCAGTAAGACGGGCCAGTAAGACGGGCCAGTAAAACGGGCCAGTAAAACGGGCCAGTCCGGCCGGTGGACAGATCGAACATCTGTTCGTATACTGGGTCGATGGAGCGTGATTCACCGCAGGCTCGCCATGAGCGATTGACACAACTCACGCCCGCCATCGGGCCGGTGTCATTCGCTCGCGATCGCCAACTGCCGGTGGTGCCTGCACTCGAAGCGCTGTTACCCGATGGCGGCCTCACCCGCGGTTACACTCTTGGTTGTCAGGGCGCAGCCGCAGTATCGATTGCTCTCGCTGTCGTGACGGGTGCGTCGGCTGCCGGTTCGTGGCTGGCCGTCGTTGGCCTGCCCGCTTTGGGTCTGCGTGCGGCCGCCGAGCTGGGCATCGCACTCGAACGGCTGGTTATGGTGGCCGACACCGCAAACACTGGCGCCCTCGGTGAGACCGCATGGGCGAACATGGCCGCGGCGCTCATCGATGGATTCGATCTCGTGGTCATCCGCAGCAATCCGAATGTCCGTGCCGGTACCGCCCGCCGGCTACAGGCGCGCGTGCAGTCCCGTGGCGCGGTACTCGTGGTGGTGGGTGACCCTGGCCGGTTTATCTGCGACCTCGTTGTCACCGCCCAAGCCGGTACGTGGGAGGGTCTGGGCGACGGCTCGGGTCGCCTCTCGCGTCGTCGTCTTGGGGTGTCGGTCAGTGGCCGTCGCCTGGCCCGTCAGCGCCAGGCAGAGCTGTGGTTGCCCAGTGCGAACGGGGGGATCGAAGCGGCCCTGCCGGTTGCGATTGCCGGTGACACGGTTGTGAGCGACACGGTCGCGTTGCAGCAGACCGGATAACGCATGGGCAGCCACCAGCCAGCGTCGCAGACGACACCGTCGACGGTGCCGCGCCTGGTCGTGGTCTGGTGCCCCGACTGGTCGGTGGTTGCCGCCGGTGCATCACCACTCGAACCAGCAGCGGTGCTGCACGCGAATCGGGTGATTGCGCGTACCCCAGCTGCTGCGGCCGCCGGTGTACGTCAGGGTCATCGCCGCCGCGAGGCGCAGCGCATCTGTCCGACATTGCGCATCATCGATCACGATCCTGCCCGCGACGGCCGCGAGTTCGAAGCTGCGGTACGCAGTGTGGCGCAGATGGTGCCGCGCCTGGAGAGCACTGAACCGGGTTCGCTGACGTTCTTGGCGCGTGGGCCTTCGCGATATTTCGGTGGCGAGCACGAGATGGCAGTACGCGTGACTCAGCTCGTGCGTGATGCAGCGCCGAGGGCGTGCGTGGGTATCGGCATCGCCGATGGTCGGTTCACCGCTGGGGTTGCTGCACGACACTCAGCCGAACAATCGGCACCGGCGCCCATCGTCATTGATTCCGGCCCGGCGGCAACGCGCGCGTATCTGGCACAGTTACCGGTGTCCACACTGCGCGAGGTCGGCGGCATCGCTGCTGACGCGGTCGATCTGTTGCGGCGGCTCGGCCTGCATCGACTCGGCGATCTCGCCGCGCTGCCCGCCCCCGATGTGCTGGCGCGGTTCGGTCCGGTGGGGGCGTTTGCCCATCGCATTGCCTCCGGTGGTGATGATCGTCCGCCTGGCACAGCGACCCCGCCACCCGATCTGCTCGTGTCGCTGACCTTCGACGACCCGGTGCACATGCTCGATCCCTTGGTGTTCGCGACCAAGCAACTCGCTCAACAACTGCATGGGCTGTTGGCCGCGGATGGTCGGGTGTGCACCCGGTTGGCGGTACTCGCCGAGACCGAACACAGCGAGCGCAGCGAGCACCTGTGGTATCGACCCAACGGACTCAGCGTCGCAGCCATCGTCGAGCGCGTGCGTTGGCAGCTCGATGGTTGGATCCAACAACCCGGGGGACTGAGCAGCGGTGTGGTGCTGCTGCGACTCACGCCCGATGAGGTGTGTTCTGACGATGGCAACCAACTCGGGTTCTGGGGCGGTCGCAGTGAGGCCGACGAATGGGCGGCACGGGCGGTGGCGCGCGTGGCCGGGCTCATCGGTGAACAGCAGGTGTTCGTACCTGCACGCCGCGGCGGTCGTCAGCCATCTGATGCCTATTCGTGGGTCTCGGTGGATCAGGCCGACGTCACCGAGCCCACTGAACGCTTGGCCGTTGCCGACATGCCTTGGCCCGGGCAGCTACCGGCACCGTCTCCAGCCACGGTGATGCCAGAGGCCGTGCCAGCCGAGGTGTTCGATGCAGCGGGTCGTGTGGTGCGGGTGAACGGTCGCGGTGCACTCAGCGCCGACCCCGCGGCGGTGTCGGTGCAGGGTCGCTCGGCCGAGGCCATCACAGGTTGGGCCGGACCGTGGCCGATCGATGAACGTTGGTGGGATACCCAGCAGCATCGCCGCATGGCGCGGTTCCAGTTCACCACCGAGCGCGGCTCGGCGCTGTTGGCCGTGGTCGAGCATCAGCAGTGGTGGGTGACGGCGGTGTACTCGTGATGTGATGCGCGTGGTGCGCGGCGCAACGAGTCAGGCAGTAGCGCTCATCGCATCGTCGCCACGACGCTCGCGTTCAGCGCGTAGCAAGTCGTTGCTCAGGCGGAACCCAATGCCACGCACGGTATGGATGAAGCGCAGCTCTGGTGCGTGGCGCTGCAACTTGCGACGCAGGTTCGACAGGTGCACATCGACCACATGGGTGTCGCCCACCCAATTGGGACCCCACACCTGCTCGAGCAGGTGCACCCGCGAGCACACTTCGGCGGGCCGCCGACAGAGTTGCTCAAACAGAGCAAACTCGATGCGGGTCACCGGTACATCATGGCTGCGGACGCGTAGTTCCTTGCGGCCGAGGTCGACCTGCATCGGTCCGATACGAACCATTGAGGCAGCCATCGGATCCCAGCGGGCGTGCAGCTGACGCGGTCGACGCAGTAGCGCCTGACAACGCGCCGCGAGCTCGTCTGCCGAGATCGGCAGCGACACTGCATCATCGGCGCCAGCGCGCAGCGCGCGAATGCGAGCATCTTCGGAATCAGGTGGCGCGAGGCCGACAAGATAACAATCGGCAGAACCGCGCAGAGCATCGAACAGGGTGCCGCCGGTCGGGCCGTGCAAGAGTAGGTCGACCAAGATCACATCGGGTGCGAACGAGCGGGCGAGCACGACCGCAGCGGACTCCTCATTCGTGGCGCTGACAGAAAACCCCCGGTCACGAAGACCCGAGGATGCAACGCGACGCAGGAGGGGATCGCCAACGGCGATCAACACTCGAGGTGCAAGTTGTGCATCGGGTTCAGCCATGAGGGTTTTCCGCCAGTTGTTTTGAGGTGCGAATTTCGTCGAGTTGTCTGGATGCCCATTGCTCGAACACTGATCTATCGGCGCGAACCCGTCGCGACTAAAGAAGGTTTCTTGACGTTTTCCATGACGACTTGATGACGAAATTTGATGAAGAAATCTGGCTACGTGCGGTATCGCCGTGACGCAGGAGCGCGCCGAATACAACGGCTGGTCGCGTCTCGCTACGGTGACGACATCGAAACCCGCCAGGCCATCCGCAACGCAGTGCTCGCTCGCGTGCCGGTGGACGGGCGCGAGGCCGGCTCGCTCATAGCGTTCATCGAGCACTTCGACCGGCTCGATCATCCCTTCAGCGAACACGCCGATGTCGTGCATGTCACTGGATCGTCAATCGTTGTCGGCCCACGCGGCGTGGTGCTGCACCGACACAAGCGCCTGGGTATCTGGCTGCAGCCAGGAGGTCACATCGAACCCGGTGAATCGCCGTGGGAGGGCGCGCGGCGTGAGACGCTCGAAGAGACCGGCCTTGAGGCGATGCACCCGTCGACTGGCCCCGAACTCGTTCATGTCGATGTGCATCCGGGCCCTCGCGGGCACACCCATCTCGACCTGCGCTATCTGTTGCACGCGCCGGATGCGGACCCGTCGCCACCCGCCGACGAAAGTCCCGACGCGCGCTGGTTCGGTTGGGATGATGCCATTGCCATCGCCGACGTCGGCCTGATCGGTGCACTCCGCTCGGTACGCGCATCGATGGAGGCCCAGTCATGAGCTCAACCTGGCGGGTCGCCGGCGCGTGCCTGCTCACGGCGGTGTTCGTGATGCCAGCGGCCCCGGCCGCGATCGCGCAGCCGGTTGCCGTGCCGCGCTCGCCCGCGGATCCACACGATCCGATTGGTGATCAGCATCTGCGCGACAACATCGCTGCGGCGAACCGTGCCGGGCCGCGCCGGGGCGAGGCGGCACCGATGGTGGCTATCGAGGTACTCACCACCGCCACGGGGACCGTGACCACACGAGTGAAGCAACTCGGTGGTGTCGTCACCGGATCGGTCGATGGTCAGGTGGTGCAAGCTCGCATACCCACCTCGATGGTGAATGTCCTTGCACTATCCGATGGCGTGCGTTTCATGCAGGCCCCGCACGCGATTACGCGACCACCCGTACAGCAACCACCGCGCATCGCGATCGGCCCGGGAACTGGTGGAACCGTGGGTTCCAACGTTGCGCTCACCAACGCCCAGGCATGGCAGGCAGCAGGCGTGGCCGGCTCGGTCAAGGTCGGCATCGTCGACTATTTCGATCGCGGGCTGTGGAATGTCAGCGAGGAAGGACCCGTGCCGGACAGCGCGCACATCTTCTGCCTCGACACCTTCCAGATTCCGATCAGCGTGTGCGATCCCGGGCTGCAGATCGGTGTCAACAACGGCGACGGGTTCGAGCACGGTGTCGCGGTTGCACAGGTGATCAAAGACATGGCCCCGGGGGCAGAGCTGTATCTCGCAACGGTGTCCACCGCCAGCGATCTGCGCGCTGCCATCGATTGGTTCGCGCAGAACGGGGTCTCGATCATCAGCAGATCGCTGGGCGCTGCCTACGACGGGCCCGGCGACGGCTCGGGTCCGCTCGACAGCGTGGTCGACTATGCCACCAGCAAGGGCATCACCTGGTTCAACTCTGCGGGCAACGATGCCGCTGACAACTACGCACGCGTCACCGTGCCGTTGAGCCTCGACTATCCCGGCACCGCCGATGATGGCTATGTCAACTTCGATAACGGTTCCGGGGTCGATACGTATCTCCGCGTCAACGGCGGTTGTTACACCTTGCTCGATGGGTTCCGCTGGAGCGATTGGGCGCTCCCCATGGGTCTACGCACCGACTACAGCTTCGAGGCGTACGAGCCGATCAGTAATCCCGATCTCGGTCACCGAATCCCCGACCCCTCGAATCCGTCGCAGACCATCGCCGACGAGAATTACAACCCCACCGACCTCCGATTGATGTTCAGCGAAGATGCCGATCAGGCCATCGGTGCGCCACCGCTGGAGATGGCTGATGGCATTTTATGCCCGAGCAATTCGTTCGGTTTCGCCCACGGCATTTCCTACGTGCGTATCAAGCGCAAGGTCGCCACGCCCACGGTCGGCCCCCTCGACACCTTGGAGTTCGCGCTTGGTTCGGGGTACCTCGAACTCAATCGTTCGCAGGCGGCCTATTCGGCCGACAAGCCGGTTGTCGATTCACGCAGCCCGATGTTGGTGGCCGTGGGCGCAATCGATCCGGCCATTGGGCAGGTGAACCCTGTCAACACTCCGCAACACCCTGAGGCGCTGGCCCCGTACTCGTCGCAGGGGCCCACCAACGATGGCCGCATCAAGCCGGATGTGTCGGCGCCGTCGTGTTTCGCGAGCACCATCTACACGCCGAGCACCAACCCGCCCTGCTTCAACGGCACCTCCGCCGCAGCGCCAACAGTGGCGGGTATGGCCGCGCTGATACTTGCGGCAGGGATCGCCCTGCCCGGCCCGCCGTTGGCCGCGGCGGTCAGGCACTTTACGTTCGACCGCAATGTGGTGCAGGGCAATCTGTTCCCACTCGATGGGCCCGACAACAAATATGGCTACGGCCAGGTGCGCATGCCTGCTGTCCCTCCGCCGGCGTCTGCACCGTCGCCGTCGGTCTATGCACCGCTGTTGCCGATACGAATCCTCGACACGCGCTCGTACTCGCCGGTAGGCCCGGTGGAACTGGGCGGAGAACGGCGGCAGTACGACATCGTCGATCTTGTGGTGGCGTCGGTGGCCGGTGTGCCGGCCAACGCGTCAGCCGTTGCGGTGAACATCACCTCGGTCGGTGCCCCAGTGAACGGCTTCATTCAGGCTGTTCCCTATCTGCGCAGTACGTACGGTGCGTCGTCGACTCTCAACGTCTCGATGCCGGGGAGTGTGCGCCCGAACTTTGCGATCGTGCCGGTGGGAGCGGACGGCAAGATCTCCTTGTACGACGTGCCGGGTGGTCATATCGTGGTCGACCTGCTCGGCTACTTCTCACCGGCTGCGGGAGCGGTTGCGGCCGGGCGGATGGTCCCCATCGTGCCCGAGCGCGTCCTCGATACGCGTACTACCACGCTGGTGCCGCCTGGGTGGGTGGCGCACAAGCCCGTTGGCCAGTCGGTGATTGTTCCTGCTGCGGCGGGTGTCCCGTCCACCGGGGTCGCGGCGCTCGTGTTGAACGTGACTGCCACCGAGGCCGAGGGCAGCGGGTTTCTGCGCGCCCAACCAACAGCCACGGTGCCGCCCACATCGACGGTGAACTACACGTTCGGCATAGATTCGGCCAATACCGTGATCGTGCCGTTGGGTGCTGATGGCACAGTGAGTGTTTTCACCAGCAACGCCACCCACATCGTGGTCGATGTCGCCGGCTACGTCACCGATGGCACCGCGCCATCGTCGACCACTGGGCTGTTCGTGGCGGTGCCCCCCGGTCGCGTCTACGACAGCCGTAATCCGCCGGCGACCGCTCTGGTGGGTAATGCGGTTCGCACGGTCGGACTGACCGGCCTCGCTGCGCCGTTGCCGAGTGTTCCGGTTGGCGCTTCGGCCATCTCGCTCAACCTCACCGCGGCCGAAGAAACCGGGCCCGGGTTTCTCACCGCGTATCCATCGGGCGCCGCTCGGCCAGCAACATCGAGCCTCAACTTCGCCATCGGGCAACCGGTGGCCAACGGCGCCGTGCTCAAGCTGTCCGCGGCGGGAGCACTCGACCTGATTGCCAACCTGTCGATCGCAGTGATCATCGACATCAACGGCTACTTCACCGGCTGAAGCTCTGCCGCACCTCTGGGCTGGGCTCTAGTAAAACGAACAGACGTTCGATACAGTCGGGTCAATGGGGTTCAACAACCCGGCGATGCCGTGGCGAGAATTGGAAAAGGCGCTCTCGGACACGACCCGGCGGCCCGACGGGCGCGCCCCCGGTAGCCCCAGTTGGAACGCGGGTGGCGATGGGCCGGCGTGGACCCGCAAGCGTCAGCCGTTCGAGCCGGATCCTGACCGTGCTGGTCCCGGCGTCAGCGATGGGCGCAGCACGCCCGTTACGCCGTATGCAGAGCTGCATTGCCAGTCGAACTTCTCGTTCCTCAGCGGCGCATCGCATCCCGAGCAACTCGCCGAAGAAGCTGCCCGGCTGGGTCTCGAGGCGCTCGCGCTCACGGATCAGAACGGTCTCTACGGTGTGGTGCGTTTTGCCGAGGCGGCCCGAGCAGTGGGGTTGCCCACGGTGTTCGGTGCCGAGGTGGCGCTCGGCATCACCCACTTCGAGCCGGGCCTTGCTGATCCGGCAGGCGAGCACGTGGTGCTGCTGGCCGATGGTCCCGGTGGGTATGCCCGCCTTGCCCGCGCGATCAGCCTCGGTCAGTTGGCCGGAGAAAAGGGTGCACCGCAGTTCGACGTGGCGCAACTGGCCGAGGTGGGTCGCGATCATTGGTGGGTGCTCACCGGATGCCGTCAGGGTGTGGTGCCCGCAGCGTTGGTGCGCGATGGTCCCGCCGCTGCGGCTCGTGAACTGCAACGACTGATCAGCCTGTTCGGGCGCGACCGCGTGGTGGTCGAGTTGTGGGATCACGCCGACCCACTCGATTCGGCGCGCAATGATGCACTGGCCGAGCTCGCCGGCCGCCACGACCTCGCCTGTATCGCCACCAATGATGTGCACTACGCCACCCCGCAACAGCGGCGTCTGGCCACGGCGTTGTCGGCGGTGCGCGCCCGGCGCAGCCTCGACGACATGAACCCGTGGTTGCCTTCAGGCGCTACGGCGCATCTGCGTAGCGGCATCGAGCAGGCCCGCCGGTTTGCGCGGTATCCGGGGGCGGTAGATGCCGCGGCTCGCATCGGCCGCGCGGCTGCGTTCGACCTGTCGCTGGTGGCGCCGAGCCTGCCTCCGTTTCCGTGTCCCACGAACGCGAGCGGCGAGCGCCTCACCGAGATGCAGTACCTGCGCCAGTTGGTCGAGGCCGGCGCGCGTCGCCGCTATGGCGATCGCCCGCAGCAGGGTGAAGACCTGTCGGTGCGGGCCCGCGCCTGGCGAACCATCGACCACGAGCTCGAGGTCATCGAGCTGCTCGGTTTCCCCGGCTACTTCTTGGTGGTGTGGGACATCGTGCAGTTCTGCGAGCGGGCCAACATCTATTGCCAGGGCCGGGGCAGCGCGGCCAACAGCGCCGCGTGTTATGCGCTCGGCATCACCAAGGCCGACGCGGTGTCGTTGGGTCTGTTGTTCGAACGGTTCCTCTCGCCCGAGCGCGATGGCCCGCCCGACATCGACATCGACATCGAGAGCGATCGCCGCGAGGAAGTCATCCAATACGTGTACCAACGGCATGGCCGTCACCATGCCGCGCAGGTGGCCAACGTGATCACCTATCGGGCGCGATCGGCCGTGCGCGACATGGCCAAGGCGTTGGGGTACGCGCCCGGCCAACAGGACGCATGGAGCAAGCAGGTCGATGGGTGGGGCGGTGTGGCCAGTACCGCGGCGCTCCCCGATCAGAGCATTCCGCCGGCCGTGCTCGAACTCGCGGCCGAGGTGGAAGATGCCCCGCGTCATCTCGGTATCCACTCCGGAGGCATGGTGATCTGCGACCGGCCCGTCATCGAGGTCTGCCCGGTGGAGTGGGGTCGCATGGAGAATCGCAGCGTGTTGCAGTGGGACAAGGACGACTGCGCGGCTGCAGGTCTGGTGAAGTTCGATCTGCTCGGCCTGGGCATGCTCAGCGCGTTGCACTACGCCGTCGACCTCATCCGCGAGCATCAGGGGTACGAGGTCGATCTGGCCACCATCCCGCAAGAGGACGATGTCTACGCGATGCTGTGTCGCGCCGACACGGTGGGTGTGTTCCAGATCGAGAGCCGCGCCCAGATGGCTACGTTGCCGCGCCTCAAACCGCGCCGCTTCTACGACCTTGTGGTGGAGGTTGCGCTTATCCGCCCGGGTCCCATTCAGGGCGGTTCGGTGCATCCCTACATCCGCCGGCGCAACGGTCAAGAGCCCATCACGTATCTGCACCCACTGCTCGAGAACAGCTTGGGCAAGACCCTGGGTATCCCGCTGTTCCAGGAGCAACTGATGCAGATGGCCATCGATGTTGCCGGCTTCACACCCAGCGAAGCCGATCAACTCCGTCAGGCAATGGGGTCGAAGCGATCCAAGGCGCGCATGGAGAAACTGCGCGTCCGTCTGTTCGCGGGTATGGCCGAGCGCGGCATCGTCGGCGAGGTTGCCGATGAGTTGTTCGTGAAGATGTCCGCGTTCGCCAACTACGGATTCCCCGAATCGCACTCGGTGTCGTTCGCGTATCTGGTCTACGCGTCGTCGTGGATCAAGTTCCACGAACCGGCGGTGTTCTGCGCGGCATTGCTGAACGCGCAGCCGATGGGGTTCTGGTCGCCACACTCGTTGGTGCAAGACGCCACACGCCACGGGGTGCACACGCGTACGCCCGATCTCAACGCATCGCTGGCAGCGGCCACGCTGCAGCCCGATGCGTCATCGTGTTCGGGTCAGGCGGTGCGGTTGGGCCTCGGGTCGGTGCGCGGCATCGGCTCGGCGCTGGCGCTCAGCATCGAGACCGAACGCAACGAACACGGCCCGTTCCGAAACATCGAGCACCTCACTCGTCGAGTGCCAGCGCTCGATCTCGCCCAACTCGAAGCACTGGCCACCGCGGGTGCGTTCGGTGAATGCTTCGGGCTCGATCGCCGTGAAGCGTTGTGGACCGTAGGTGCCGTGGCCCAGTCGCGCCCCGATCGCCTCGCCGGGGTGGTTACCGGAGCCGTGGCCCCACGGCTGCCGGGCATGGATCCCGTGGAGATCGCGGTGGCCGATTTGTGGGCTACGGGTATTGCGCCCAATGGTCATCCCACACAGTTCATGCGGTCACGTCTTGCCGAGTTGGGCGTGGTCACCTCCGCTGGCTTGTGGGAGAGCGAACCGGGCAGCAAGGTGTTGGTGGCCGGCGTGGTCACTCACCGCCAGCGGCCGATGACCGCGCAGGGCACCACGTTCATGAACCTCGAGGACGAAACCGGCCTCATCAACGTGGTCTGCTCGAAGGGTTGCTGGGCGCGCTATCGCAGCATCGCTCGCGAAGCGCCAGCGTTGTTCATCCGCGGCCGGCTCGAAAGCAACGAGGGTGTCATCAACATCGTTGCCGAACAACTCACGCCGCTGCACCTGCCCGCCGCCGGTGCCACGCAGAGCCGCGACTTCCGCTGAGGTGCTGCTGCGGCGTCGACCGTCTTCAGGGCTCTACATCAATCGGTTCAATCGGGGGGCCGAACGTGAAGTAGTCGCGTAGCAGGGTGGGCAGCTGTAGGGGAGCCGTACGCAGGCCCTCGCGCGACCAGGCGTGCTCCAGCTCGGGCAGCGTCCACCAGCGCAGCTCGAACACGAACTCGGCGTTGAGCTGCTCCCACGTGAACGTCGGCTCCGGCTCGAACCCAGGAGGTGCGTCGACTTCGTAGATCTGCTCGCGCTGGCCATCGAACTCACCACTGAGGAACGCGACGATGTGCAGTCGGTTCCACAGGTGCGCGCCGATCACTGCGTCGTGCAGGCCGAGCTCTTCTGTGAGTTCGCGACGCAACGCATCGTGGTGCGTCTCGCCGGCATCCAGTCCGCCGCCGGGCAGCGCCCACCGCGTGCCGGCAGGAAACTCGAACCGCACCAGCAGTACGCGCCCCTCGGCATCGACCACCAGACCACGCACGGCCTCGCGGATGCGCAGCACGGTGGTGTCATCGGGTTGGGTCACCCGAAATCAACCGTGGCGACGCCGGCCGCGTTGTATACCGGGGCTTCGGCATCAACGTGGAACTTCTTCGTCGATGCACCGGTGATGCCGTGCGAACCCAGCAGCCGGCGCATGTCGCGGTAGTTGGCGTGCAGGAAATGTGCGGCCAGGTTCTCGGCTGTATCCCAGCGTTCGTACACCGAGATGCAGTCGGGCTCTATCGGATCGGCCGCGAACACATAGGCAATGCAACCCGGCTCGTCGTTGCGTGTTGCGGCCTGCAGCGCGGCCGATGCCTCGATGGCGCCGGCGCGGGCCTCAGCAGGGATGGTGATGGTTCCAGCGACGATGATCATGTCCGTAGCTCAGCACATGCCACGGCGCGGATCGTTACCGATCCGCCGGGCTCATGCTGGATGGCTCATGCTGGATGGCTCATTCGTCGGGCGAATCGCGCAGGCCGTCGTTGAACGACTTGTACATGTCGTAGACGTCTTTGCACTTCTGGCACAGCGGCAGCTTCTTGGGATCGCGCGATGGCACCCACACGTGGCCGCACAGTGCCTCGATCGGCGTGCCGTAGATGCGCGCCTCCAACACCTTTGCCGCTGCCGACTCGCCCGGGTCGGTCTTGACGATGTGGGCCAGCGCGGGCTCGCCAGTTTCGAGCACCTCGTCCAGATCGGGGATCGTCTGCCCGGGCATCACTTGAACCTGACTCATGGCATCTAGTCAAGCATGCGGCTACTCTCTCGGCGATGCCTCTCTACGAATACCGCTGCCGTACCTGTGACGAATCGTTCGAGCTGCGCCGCACGATGGCCGAGTCCAATGCGCCCGCATCGTGCCCATCGGGCCACGACAACGCGGTTCGTTTGCTCTCGGTATTCGCCAGCGTTGGCGCGTCGAGCAGTGGGTCTGGCCAGGCAGCGAGCGCGCCGCAGCCATCGGGCGGCGGGTGTGGCTCGGCCTGCGGCTGTCATCACTGACCACGCGTATGCCATGTACTTTGGGTGATGTGCCTCATGACCGGGTTGCACCCAGGTTGGCATTCCGACTTGGCATTGTCCTGAGCGCAGCGTAGGGTCACCTCTGTGATCGCCGCCGCCTCTGCCATGCTCGCAGCATTCGCTGCAGCCATTGCAGTAGTCGCAGCACCACGCGTACCCGTCGCCGTACCCGCAGTCATTTGCACCGGGTGGGGCACACGGGGCAGCCGCTCGCACTGAGCAGCGCAACCTCCGCTCCACCCCCGCCGGAAACGGCTGCGGGTGTCGCAGCTGAATCTGGCTCTCCACGAAAAGGACAGCCCATGTCGAACGACGAAACAACAACCAAGCGGATGACAAAGCCCTCTGCCGGCTTCGCATTGAACATCGACGTCGCGGCCGCAGATGTGGCCGACTTCTCTGGCATGGTGCGCGCCGTTGTTGCATGTGGTGCAGACATCCGCACGATGGATGCGCTCGGCGACGGATCGCGTCGGCTCGTGGTGGCCTGTTCGGGAGTGGAACAGCAGCATGCCGTGCGCGCTGCGATAGCGACGTCGCCCGGGGTGCGCGCGCTGTCCATCAGCGACGCCACCTTCGATTTGCACCTCGGTGGCAAGATCAACGTTGCGTCGCGCGTGAGCGTGCGCAACGCCGACGAACTCGCGATGGCCTACACACCCGGAGTGGGACGTGTGTGCATGGCGATCGCCGATGACCCGGCCGTGGTGTGGACCCACACGGGGCGCTCGAATGCTGTTGCTGTGCTGTCCGATGGCACAGCCGTGCTCGGGCTGGGCAACATCGGCCCCGAGGCGGCGATGCCGGTGATGGAGGGCAAGGCCGTGCTGTTCAAACAGTTCGGCGGGGTCGACGCGTATCCGATCTGTGTGAGTGCTTCGACGGTGGATGAGATCGTGGCGGTCGCGAAGGCACTTGCCCCCACCTTTGGCGGCATCAACCTCGAAGACATCGCCGCGCCTGCGTGCTTCGAAATCGAAGAACGATTGCAGCGAGAGCTTGATATCCCGGTGTTCCACGACGATCAACACGGCACCGCGATCGTGGTGCTCGCCGCGATGCAGAACGCCGCCAAGGTGGTTGGCAAGCAGTTGTCAGACATGACGGTGGCCGTGGTGGGCACAGGCGCGGCTGGGGTTGCCTGTGCGAAGTTGCTGCACCTCGTGGGCGTCGGCGACGTGATCGGTGTCGATCGCATCGGCATCCTGCATGACGGCCGCGACGATGTCCTGCCGGCGTCGAAGCAATGGTTCGTCGACAACGGCAACCGGAGTGGCCGCACCGGTGGTGTGGCCGAGGCGCTCAAGGGCGTCGATGCTCTGCTCGGCCTCAGCGGCCCCGGTGTGATCGAGGCCGAGTGGCTGGTGAACATGGCCGACGACGCCATCGTGTTTGCCATGGCGAACCCGGTGCCCGAGGTGATGCCTGAACTGATGCCCGACAACGTGGCCGTGGTGGCCACAGGTCGCAGCGACTACCCGAACCAAATCAACAACGTGTTGGCCTTCCCCGGCGTGTTCCGGGGGTTGCTCGATGTGCGTGCCACAAAATGCACCGATGAGATGAAGCTGGCCGCTGCGGCAGCGCTGGCCGCCATGGTGCAAGATCCCACCGCCGAGCGGGTCCTTCCCGGGGCCTTCGACGACGGCGTCGCCAGTGCTGTGGCCAGTGCCGTCGCCGCCACTGCGACGGCACAGGGTTGCGTGCGAGACTGACCGAATGGCGATCCTGATCGACGACCCCATCTGGCCATTTCGCAACCGCAGATGGTGCCATTTGGTCAGCGACAGCAGCCTCGATGAACTGCACGAGTTCGCCGCAGCCCTGGGCATTCCCGGCAGGGGTTTCCACGGCGACCACTACGACGTGCCCGAGGAACACCGCGATGCGGCGGTGGCCGCTGGAGCGCAACCGGTGAGCAGTCGCGAGCTGCTGAACCGTCTACGCGATGGCGGCCTTCGCTTGTCGCCGGCTGAACGCCGACTGGCTCAAGCGGGATTGGGTTCATTGGGACCAACGTGACGGGATGCCCAACCGTGCCCGCGGGCTCTGCGTGCACCCCCGGCCGATGATGAGCCAATCAATGAGCACGAGCCCGGACTCCTCGACCACGTCGGCAGCTTCGAACCACAGTTCGTCGTCGCCCGGCAACACGCCGCCGCCCGGGCGCACCGTGGCCAGCACCAGCGAGGTGATCTCGGTGCTCGCGCTGGCCGAGATAGCCATGGTCTCGGCCACGTCGATGACATGACGTGGTTGGTCGGTACCGTTGACTGAGACGAGTTCGTGGCCGCAGTGGTTGGCGTCGAGGAACATCGTCAGTGTTTCGTGCACGAGCGGATATGTCATCGCAAGGCCAAAGACCGTGAGGGCTTGAGTGGCGTTGATGATCGGATCAAGACGGGCGCGTGGGACGCGTCCGTGGGAAGAGACAGGCATGGCATACCCCCGGGGTGAGATGTGAATGCGGGGGAAGCCGTGGGGCCGACAGTAGTGAGGGGGTGTTGCAGTGCTGAACGGTGCACCGGTGGCGCGCCGCGGCTGAGCAGTGCACCGGACGTCTGCAGAACGCCCCTGCGCAACCTCCGTCTCTGAGACAGTAGCCGCCGTTGGTAGATCAGTCGTCCGGGATGTCGTAGCTGCCGTCGTCGGTGTGGGTCTCGAAGCCGGTGAGCGCGGGGTTGAAGATGCACACCAGATGTAGGTCGCCCTTGATCGCACGCACGATGTGCGCATCGTGGTTCTCGAGCGCATAGATGGTGCCGGGCTCGATGAGATAGGTGATGCCGGTGGCGACATCGGTGACCTCGCCCTCGCCGGCGTAGCAGTAGTTCGCCTCGACATGGTTCTTGTATTCCAACTGCAGTTCGGAGCCTTCGCGTACGCGGGTCTCGTGCACCGAAAAGCCCATCCCGTCGCGCTTGATGATCATCCGCTTGCTGTCCCAACCGGGGCCGGTGGCGTGGCGGGTGGTGTTTTCAATCTCTGCCGAAGTCACAACGATCATGCCCGAACGTTAACCCACTCGACCGTCGCGCCATACGGTGAGAAGAGCCGCACACCGGGCGTCAACTCTCCGAAGTTGCGTCGTGCCGGCCCATGAGGGGCCGCTGGGGCGCTACTTCGGCGGACGGCGAGGGCGGCGCAACGTGCGGCGCTCCTCGGGTGCGTCAGGAATCGGTGAGGCAGTGTTCGATGCGTACAGCGAGATCGAGCAGGGCGTCGTCGCCGCTGCGGCGTCCGGTGAGCAACAGACCAATGGGCCGAGGCTGAAATGGCGAGCACGGCAGTGTGATGCTGGGCAGGTCGAGACGGTTGGCGAATTCGGTCAGGCGGAAGGCCTGTGCGTTGGCGGCAAGGTACGCGCCGTTGTCCTGCAGGTCGGCGATCCGTGGGGGCACGATGCCCACCGTCGGCGTGAGCACGGCGTCGGCGAGAACGCCTTCGAGTTCCGCGTCGTAGACACCTGAGAGATCGTGCAGGCGCGCGAGGCCGGTGGCGTAGTCGTAGGCGCGCACCTCGGCACCGGCAGCGATGCGTGGTCCGACCCGCGGATCGTAGAGATGGCTGTGGGCCTGCAGTCGTTCGCGGTGCAGCATGTACGCCTCGGCGGAGACGATGCCCGCCTCGCGCGCCGCGATACCGGATGCCGCGAGGCAGGGCATCGGCATGCGAATGATCTCGGCGCCTCCTTCGACGAGCGTCGCGACCCATGCATCGAATGCCGCGGCGATGACGGGTTCCACTCCATCGCTGATGTGTTCGGGCACGATCAGACGCACGCCACTGACGGACGATCGCCCGGGGTCGTCGCTGAGCGAGGCGTTGACCAGCGCGGCATCAACCCGGCGACACATCTCGGCCGATGCCGCCACGATTCCGGGCACATCGAACGAGGGCGACAGGTAGGCCATACCCGTATCCGGGTAGCGGTAGCGCGACGGCTTGAACGCAGCTACACCGCAGAACGCTGCCGGGATGCGCACCGAGCCACTGGTGTCGGACCCCAGCGAAACGTCGGCGATACCCAGTGCGACGGCAACGGCGCCGCCGGATGTTGAACCGCCGCTGACCCGTGCGGAGCCCACCTCGCCGGGGAAGAGCGGATTGAGTGGCGTGCCGTAGGTGTCGTTGAGTCCCAGTGCGCCGTAGGCGAACTCGGTCATGTTGGTCTGTGCGACCAACACCGCGCCGGCACGGCGAAGCGCGGCAACGGCTGGGGCATCGACGGTGGCCGCTGGTTGATCGGCGAGCACTCGGGACCCGGCGTGGGTGATCCATCCGGCGACGTCGAAGCATGCCTTCACCGTCAACGTGAGGCCCGTGAGCGGAGGGAGGTCTCCACCGTTGTCACACAAATCGTCCCAAGCGGCAGCCTCGCTTAGCGCGGCCGCATCGCGGCGCTGCAACAGTGCCGTGGTGGCCGCGTCGCCGGAGGCGTCGGCGCGATCGAGACAACGCTGCACATGGCTACGGTGCCGGTGCGTTGCCTCATCGGTTGGTTGCATGGAATCCTCTTTCGCCTTCTGTGGGCATTCGACATGCGTCACGTAACCTTGCCGCATGGCGCAGATCACCATCTATCACAACCCGAATTGAAACTCCTCGGTCAATGCCGTGCGCATTGCTCAGGAGTTGGGCGTCACCGCCGACGTCGTGTTGTACCTCAAGACTCCGCCCGATGCAGCGACGCTGGCTGACATCATCGCCAAGTTGGAGGATCCGGTCACCGATCTGGTGCGCCGCGATGCCAACTTCGCCAAGCTCGGCCTCACCGACGCCGATGTGGCTACGGCCGATCAAGTGATCGCCACGCTCGTGAAGCACAAGGCGTTGCTGCAGCGGCCTGTAGTGGTCACCCCGAAGACGGCGCTCATCGGCCGCCCCAAGGATCGCATCGCCGAAGCATTGCGCCCGTACGCGTGACGGCACCTCAGGCGTGACCCGCAGTGGCTCAGCCGTTCTTGGGAAGTTCGCGGTAAGGCGTGGTGCGGAAATCGCCCGGCTCTTTGGGCAGGCCCAAGCCGCGCTCTGACGCGATGTTGCGCTGGATCTGATCGGTGCCGCCGTAGATGGCCGGACCCGGTGAGAACACGGTGAGTTCCTGCACTGCACCCTTCGACAGCGAATCGCTGCCCCACAACATGCCCTGCGCACCGATGATGTGATTGCCGATCTCGCGTGCGCGTCGCAGCGTGTGGGTGAGCAACAACTTGGCGAGGTTGCCCTCGACCCCGGTACTGCCCTGGCCGCTGCGAGCGCGCATGATGTTGAGTTTGTTCAACTCGGTGAGCGTGTGCAGTTCGGCAATGCCCTGACGCACGATGGGGTCGTCGATGCAAAGGGTCTGGCGTGCGAGTGCGGTGAACATCTTCACCGTGTTGCCACCAACCGAGCCAGCAGCGGTACCGGTATGTGAGGCGGTGAACTCGCCGACCCGACGCTGCACGTGGCCCGCGATCGAACCCGGCAGGGCCACGCCCAGGCCGGCGCCGCCGCCGCCACCGATGCTCGCGCGCTCGACCATCAGCGTGGTGTTGGCGACGGCCCAACCGTTGTTCAGCCCGCCGATCACGTTGGCCACGGGCACGCGGGCTTCGTCGATGAACACTTCGTTGAACATCGCGCGGCCGGTCATCTCACGCAGCGGCCGAACCTCGACGCCGGGCTGATGCATGTGGAACGCAAAGTACGAAATGCCTTGATGCTTGGGGGCATCAACGTTGGTGCGCGCGAGCAACATGCCCCAGTCGGCATGCTGACCACCGCTGGTCCAGACCTTCTGGCCGGTGATCACGTATTCGTCGCCATCGAGTTCGGCCTTGGTGCCGAGGCCCGCGAGGTCGCTCCCCGCGCCGGGTTCGCTGAACAACTGGCACCATGCATCGGTGCCGTCGAGGATGCGCGGGATGTAGGTGGCCTGCTGCTCGGGTGAACCGTGTGCGGCAATGGTGGGTGCGGCGAGCATGAGGCCAAGGCCCATCGGCGGGCCGACCACGTCGCGTTCGCCCATCGTTGCGCTCACGGCCATTGCGAGATCGCGCGTGTAGCCCTTGCCGCCCATTGACTCGGGCAGCATCGGTGAGGCGTAGCCACTGGCAGCCAACCGCTGCCACCACTCGGCACAGGTGATGGCGGGATCCCACGCCTCGTCGAGCCATGCGGCGACCTCGGAGCGAACCTGTTCAGCAGAAATGTTGGCCATGGCAGCGATGTTAGGAGGTCGCCCTCGGCGTTCTTCCACCGGCCGATCGCGGCCGCATGTGCCGACCTACGGGTTCGGCATCCAGTTGCCATGGAAGCCCGCGGGCACGCGCCGTGGTATGTGCACACGCGCCACGGGCCCGGCGGCCAGATCGTGGCCGTCAAGAATGCACAGATCGGTGGTGGCGCTGGCCTTGTCGGTGGCGAACACCATCAGCCAGCCGTCGTCTTCGGCCGACCCGGTGGGGTCTGCGGCAAACACTGCCTCGCCAATGCTCGTGCCCTCGCCGAACGCGTAGGTGAGATCGCTACCGGTCTGCAGGTCGTAGCGCACGATGCCGTTGAAGCCGATGGTCATCGGTCCGTCGAGCGTTGTGGAGGCGTAGCCGTAACGATGGGGGAGGCCGAGTAGATCGTCGTGCAAGCGCGGGAAGTCGCTGCGCAAATCGTTCACCATCTGCTCGTGCACCGTTCCGGTGACGAGGTTCATCGTCCACTTCGTGAGGCCCACCCCCTCGAGCGTGCCGAGATCGGCGATGTCGCTCTCGCCTGCCTCGAAGTCGAGGTCGATACTGGGCATCCGACAGCCGTAGGCCACGATCTCGTCGCCCTGCTCCCACGCGTTGAGGAAGTGGAACACGAAGCATGCGTCGATGCTGAACCACTTCACGTCGGCGTTGGTGCCGTGGCGGGGCATCACACCGATACGCGCGCCGAGGTCGGGCTGCCACATCGACTCGCCGGCCATCGTCGCGGCGATCACTGCGGGAAAGTCGAAGAAGATGCTGTAGTTGCGAGTGGTGAGGAAGTCGTGCATCATCACGCCGCGCGGCAGTTCGATATCGGCCGTGTGGGTGAGCACGCCGTTGCTGTCGGCGACGTGATGGCGTAGGAACGGCGGGCCTGCCACGGGGTCGTAACCGAAGAAGATCAGCTCACCGGTTTCTGGGCACCACTTCGGATGCGCGGTCATTGCGCCGCTGAGCCGACCGTCGTAATCGAACAGGCCACGTGTCTCGAGATCGGCGGTGATCTCGACAGGGAACCCACCCTCCCAGAGTGCGAGATATCGGCCGGCGTGGCGCACGATGTTGGTGTTGGCAGCGTTCTTGAAGATGCCGCACTCGGCCATCAGTTCCTCGGGCGGGAACGCGAAGTTGAGGATGCCACCGAACAGCGAATGTCCGACCGTGCGCTCGTGCCCGAGCCCGGGCGTGGCCACCCAACGGTTTCGGTAGCGTGCCGTGCCACCGTCGAGGGACAGGGCGTGCACCATGCCGTCGCCATCGAACCAGTGGTAGCGGCCCGATGGCGTGAATTGGGGATTCGCACCGTTGCGCATGTAGACGCCGCTGAGCGCGGCAGGTATTTGCCCGGTGATGCGCAGATCGCGAGAATCGATCTCGTCGTATACGGGCGCGTACTCGCCCTGCAGGAATGGGCTGATCTCAGGGCGGTCTTCCAGAGCGGTCATGGCTGAACGGTAGCCCGCAGTGCGGCGTCGCGGTGACAAGCAGGTGCTCAGCCGCGCCTGTTCAGGATTGTTCGGCTGCTGAGGCGAGGTTGGCGAGGGTGGTGACCATGCCGGCACGGTTGTGTTCGCTGCGGTCATCGACTCCGCTCAGCGGCTTACCCATCTTGGTGACCAGCCAGCCGCGCCGATCGGTCCACGTCTCGGTGATCGTGCAAGCGTCGCCGTCGCCCGCCTCGATCGCGTATGACCAACGCGCCACCTTGATGGGACCCACGTTCACATCGAACACGAAGCTGCGGCCGGGCTCGCATGCCGACACCGTGCAGACGGTGCTCCACTTCTTCTTGCCGTTCTCATTGTTGCCGGCGAACTTCGCGCCTGTGGCGGGTCCGGTGGCCCCCTTGGTCCAGGCGCACGACGTGGTCTCCGGCGACCACTCGCCCATCCGGGTGACATCGCTGATCAGGCTCCACACATGCCCGGGCGATGCACTGATGGCTTGGCTCACGGAGATCTCTGTCATGGGGCAATTCGCTTTCTGTTGTTCATTCCGGCGCGCTGATCAGGGGTGCACTATCGACGTCGACCGCTCACGGCTTCGAGCAGCAAGAGGAGCAGCACGGCGCCCACCGCCGAGACAGCGATCGAGCGGATGTCGAAATTGCTGACGCCCTTGTGCCCGCTGGCATTCATCAGCCAGCCTCCGATGAGCGCACCGAGGATGCCGACGATGATGGTGTACAGACACCCGCTGCGCTGGTCTTTCACGATGAAGCGGGCGAGCCCACCGGCGAATGCGCCCACCAGAATCCACGCAAAGATGTTCACGGGCGCACGATAGTCGATCCTTGAGGTGACCGAATCCGACCCTGACCGGCGTGAGGCGAGCCGCTATCGTCGTTGGGGAAATACGGTCAGGGCAGTTGGCGAACAGGGGATTGTGTGAGTGAGGTGGTCGATGTGGCGCAGGCGCAGCCTGCCCCCGAGCGCACACCATGGCGGTTGCTCACCGGACTCCTCGCCGAGCAGAAACGCGGTCTTATCGCCGGCGTCGTCGTGGGCGTACTCTGGGCAGCTGCGAAGGTGTCGATCCCGCGACTCATCCGCAACGGCATCGACCATGGCATCGCTGGCAATGAATCGCTGCTGAAGTGGTCGCTCATCATCGGCGGTGTCGGCGTGATGGCAGGCATCTTCACCGCGTGGCGTCGATGGATTGCCTTCCGCGAGAGTCGCATCACCGAGCAGCGTTTGCGCGAACGACTCTTCAACCACATCATCCGGCTCAACGTGGGCTATCACGATCATGCGCAGACCGGCCAGTTGATGAGCCGCGCATCCAGCGACCTGCAGCAGTTGCAAGGCTTCGTCGTGATGATCCCGCTCACCATCAGCAACCTGTTCCAGGTGCTTGCGATCCTTATCTTGTTGCTCACCAGCGACCCGCTCTTGGCGGTCGTGGCGCTCGCACCGTTGCCGTTGGTGAACCTGTCAGCGAGGCGATTCAGCAGCAAGATCCATCCGGCGGTGATGGAGGTGCAGAACCGCCAGGCCGCGCTCGCCACCGTTGTGGAGGAGTCGATCTCGGGCGTTCGCGTCGTCAAGGGCTTCGGTGCCGAGGCCGTGCAGGCGCGCAAGCTGCTCGCTGAGGCCGATCAAATTCGGGCCGTCTCGTTGGACGCCGCGAAGATCCGCAGCCGCTTCCTTCCAGCAATCGACATTCTTCCCTCGCTGGGGCTCATTGGCGTGCTGGCGATCGGCGGCCACCGCGTGCTCCGCGGCGAGATGACCGTTGGTCAACTCGTGGAGTTCAACGCAAGCGTGATGCTGTTGATCTGGCCGATGCGCAACATTGGTCAGACACTCGCAACCGGCCAACGCGCCGCGGTTGCGCTGCAACGTGTGCAGAAGGTGTTGTCCACCGAGTCCACCGTCACCGATTCGGCGCATCCGATTTCGTTGCCGCAGACCCCGCCCCTTGGCGCCGTGATGCTGCGCGACGTTCGTTTCGGTTACGACCCTGATCGGCCGGTGCTCGATGGGTTCAATGTCGCCATCCCGGCGGGCACCTCGGTCGCCATCGTTGGTGGCACAGGAAGCGGTAAGTCCACGATCACCCGATTGATGTTGCGCTTCTACGACGTGCAGAGCGGCAGCATCGAGCTCGATGGCTGCGATCTGCGCAACCTGCGCCTGAACGAGCTACGCCAAGCTGTCGGGGTGGTGTTCGAGGACACACTGTTGTTCCACGACACCGTCGCCGCGAACATCGCGTTCTCCGATCCCGATGCAGGTATGGACCTCATCGTGCATGCAGCGCGCCTCGCCGGTGCCGATGAGTTCATCGAGCATCTCCCCGAGGGTTACGACACCATGCTCGGCGAGCGCGGCTACTCGCTCAGCGGCGGACAGCGTCAGCGCATCGCGATCGCCCGGGCGATTCTGGCCGATCCGCGCCTGCTGATTCTTGATGACGCCACCTCTGCAGTCGACCCTTCGAAAGAGCACGAGATCCGCGAGGCCATGGCAACGGTGATGCGCGATCGCACCACCATCGTCATCGCCCATCGGCCCGGCACGATCGCACTCGCCGACACTGTGCTGTTGCTCGATGAGGGTCGTGTAGCAGCGCAGGGAACGCACGACGAACTGCTCAACGGCAATGCTCGCTACCGCGAGGTACTTGCGTCGTTCACCGACGACCAGCAAGCCGACGACGTCGAGGTCGATGCCGAGCTCATCGACGCAGCCGTGCCCGAGCCGATCGGCGGTGATTGATCATGTGGTCGATGAGCGCTGTCTCCGAGGACGACAAGCTCAATCGCGACACCGCGAAGAAGGTGATCCGCCGCTCGTGGCAGTTCGCCCGGCCTTATCGACGCACCACCCAGGCCGCGCTGGTGCTCGTCACGTTCTGGACCGCTACCACGCTCGCCGGCCCGGTGATCGTCAAGTACGGCATCGACTCCGGGCTCGGCAAGAACGACGGGCATGCGCTGAACATGGCTGTAGCGGCATACATCGCCGCAACCATTGCTGCGTACTTCATCGCGCGACTGCAGTTCGTGTACATCAACCGCGCGGGCGAAGGTTTCCTGCGCGACCTTCGGGTGCGTGTGTTCGACCACTTGCAGAGCCAAGGGCTGTCGTTCTTCGACCGCGAAAAGACTGGCGTGCTCGTGTCGCGCATGACGGCAGATATCGAATCGATGGGCGAGCTCATCCAATGGGGTTTGCTGCAGTTCGTTTCGGCTGCGTTGCTCGTGGTGATGTCGTTGGCATTGCTGTTCTTTCTGAGTTGGGAGCTCACCCTGCTGGCGATGGTGGTGTTCCCCGTCATCGTTGTGGCGTCGATCCGCTTCCAACGCGACTCGAACCGGGTGTATCTCACCGTGCGCGAGCGCATCGGGAACAACCTCAGCGCGCTGCAGGAGGGCATCAGCGGTGTCCGTGTGATTCAGGCGTTCGCGCGTGAGGACGAGCAATCACGCCGCTTCACTGCCAGCAACGACGCACTCTTCGACGCGCACATGGACAGCATCAAGGTATCGATGTGGTACTTCGGTCTCGTCGAGTTCTGCGGCATCTTCGCCACCGCCTCGATGGTGGGCGTCGGCGGCTACCTCGTGCACCGGGGATCAGTGAGCCTCGGTGTCGTCACCGCCTTCGTGTTGCTGCTGGGCAGCCTGTTCGACCCCGTGCAGCAGCTATCGCAGCTGTACAACACCGTGCAGTCAGCGGGCGCTTCGCTGCAGAAGCTCTACGGCATCCTCGACACGCCACCCGAAGTTGGCGAAGCCGTCAACGCGCTTGACCTTCCGCACGAGGGCGAAGTTGCCGTGCGCGATGTCGACTTCGAATATGTGCCCGGTCGGCCGGTGCTGAACCATGTGTCGCTCACGGTGGGCATCGGCGAACGACTGGCGCTCGTGGGTCCTACGGGTGCCGGCAAGAGCACGTTGGCGAAGTTGATGGCGCGTCTGTACGACCCCACCAGCGGAACGGTGTCGTTCGCCGGCATCGACCTGCGCGACGCAACACTGCACTCGCTGCGCCAGCGCGTTGTCGTTGTACCGCAGGAGGGTTTCCTGTTCAGCGGCACCATCCGCGACAACCTTGCGATCGCGCGGCCGAGCGCAACTGATGACGAGATCATTGCCTCGCTTGCCAGTATCGGCGTGCTCGAACACTTCCTCGCTTTCCCCGAAGGGCTCGATACCGAAGTACGCGAACGCGGCTCTCGATTGTCGGCGGGCGAGCGCCAACTCGTCGCGTTGGCACGCGCCGCGTTGGTAGACCCTGCGGTGCTCGTGCTCGACGAAGCGACGTCGAACCTCGACCCCGGCACTGAAGCCGAGGTAGAGCACGCGCTCGAATCGCTGATGGCCGACCGCACGGTGATCGTGGTTGCGCACCGACTGTCCACGGTCCGCCGGGCAGACCGCATCGCAGTGGTGGACCACGGCGGACTGCTCGAGTTGGGCTCGCACGACGAACTGGTCGCGCTCGGCGGCAAGTACGCGGCCCTGTCGGCGGCATGGGAACGTAACCAGGGAGCAAGCCCAGGCCGTCCTGCGTGACGCTGCGTGCCCTGTAGGGCGCGAACCGCCACGCAGAACGAAGTAGCGGCGCGGTGGGCGGCCAGTTGGAGCTGTGGTCGGGTCGGTGTGGAAACATGACGACAGCGATCGACGCGGGGTGCGTCGGTGCGTGAGGAGAGCGCGATGTCTGCGAACGGGTCAAGTGCTGGCGTGGATGCTCCGACACCGGATGTCGATGTCGATGTCGATGTCGATGTCGATGTCGATGTCGATGTCGATGTCGATGTGGTCGTCGTGGGTGCGGGCTTTGCCGGAATGTATCTGTTGCATCGCCTGCGCGGGCTCGGCATGTCGGCGCGTGTGATAGAAGCGGGCGACGATGTCGGTGGCACGTGGTACTGGAACAGGTATCCCGGTGCACGCTGTGACATCCAGAGCATCGACTACTCGTACTCGTTCGATCCCGAACTCGAAGAGACCTGGACGTGGTCCGAGAAGTACGCACCGCAGCCCGAGATCCTGCGCTACGCGCAACACGTTGCCGACAAGCACGACCTGCGCCGCGATATCGAGTTCTCCACACGAGTCGACTCCGCAGCGTGGGACGACTCCGCACGCACGTGGCGCGTGCGGACCTCGCGTGGCGAGACTCTCGTCAGCCGATTCTTCGTCATGGCCACCGGTTGCCTGTCGATGCCCAAGGAGGTCGATATCGACGGAACCGACCGGTTCGCCGGCGACGTGTACTTCACCAGCCGCTGGCCGCACGAGGGCGTCGACTTCACCGGCAAGCGTGTCGCAGTCATCGGTACCGGGTCGTCGGCCATCCAGTCGATTCCCATCATCGCCGGCCAGGCCGCGCAGCTGACGGTGTTCCAGCGCACGCCGAACTTCTCGATCCCCGCCAACAACGGTCCAGTGCCGGCGCACAAAGTGGCTGCGATGGCGCAAGGCCGCGAGCAGTATCGCGAGGCGGCACGCTGGTCGGGGAGCGGCGTCACCGTTGTGCGTAGCGAGGTGAGCGCGTTGTCGGTGAGCGACGACGAAAGGATCGCACGTTACGAAGAGGCGTGGCACACCGGCGGAATCATCGAGTTCCTCGGTACCTACATGGATCACCTCTCCAACCCGGAGGCAAATGAGTTGTTGGCGGAGTTCGTACGGAGCAAGATCCGTTCGATCGTGCACGATCCGCAGACGGCCGAGACACTCTGCCCGACGACCTTTCCGATCGGCACGAAGCGGTTGTGTGTCGACTCGGGCTATTACGAGGCCTTCAATCGACCGAGCGTGCGTCTGATCGACCTGCGTTCGCGGCCGATCATCTCGATCACTGAGACGGGCGTGGATCTGCTTGACGAGTCGCTCGAGTTCGATGCGGTCGTATTCGCCACTGGCTTCGACGCCATGACTGGCGCGATCGTGAGCGTCGATATCGAGGGTCGCGATGGCATCACTCTGAAAGACGCCTGGGTTCATGGCCCCACCATGTACCTCGGTCTGATGGCTGTTGGTTTCCCGAACCTGTTCATGATCACCGGCCCGGGTAGTCCGTCGGTGCTGTCGAACATGTTGGTGTCGATCGAGCAGCACGTCGATTGGATCTCCGATTGCGTGCAGCACCTTCGCTCGCAGGGGCTCGACACGATCGAACCCACCGACAAGGCGGTTGATGGATGGGTTCGGCACGTGAACGACTTTGCCGCGATCACGCTCGTGTCGCGAGCGAACTCGTGGTACATGGGTGCCAACATCCCCGGCAAAGCGCGGGTGTTTCTGCCGTACCTCGGCGGGGTCGATGGTTACCGCACGATCTGTAACGAGGTGGTAGCCAACGATTACGTCGGTTTCGCGCAGCGTGGTGCTGTCGGTACCCGGTGCAACGACAAGATCATCCGCCCGGTGCAACCCGATGTTGCGATCATGCTCGAGATGATGGCGGGCTTCGACCTGCCCGCGATGGACACGATGTCGGCCGTCGATGCGCGTGCGTTCTCGAATGCGATGTCGGCACAGCGGCCCAGCGGGCCCGATGTCGGTGAGATCGTCGATGGCGCCTTGCCCGGCGCAGGTGGGGATCTGAACTACCGCCTCTATCGCCCTGCGAGCCCTGGACCGCACCCTGTGGTGGTCTACTTCCACGGTGGTGGCTGGGTGTTGGGCGCGCACGATTCCGACGATCCGTTCTGCCGCGACATGTGTGTTCGGTCCGGCGCCATGATTGTCTCGGTCGACTATCGCCACGCCCCTGAGGCGCGCTTTCCCGCTGCTGCCGACGACGCGTTCGCGGCAGTGCAGTGGATCGCCGAGAATGCAGCTGACCTTGGTGGTATTCCCGGCGGACTTGCCGTCGCCGGTTGGAGTGCTGGGGCGAATCTTGCTGCGGTGGTGTGCCAACTTGCACGCGATGGGGGTGGTCCGCAGATCGTCGGTCAGCTTCTGCTCAACCCGGTCACCGACGCGTCGATGACCGAGGGCTCCTTCGTCGACAACGCTCAGGGCTACGTCCTGACAGCGTCGTTGATGCATTGGTTCTGGGATCTCTACCTCAGGCCAGACGATCACACGAACCCGTTGGCATCGCCATTGCGTGCCTCGACTCTTGTTGGACTGCCACCCGCGCTCGTGGTTACCTGCGAGTTCGACCCGCTACGCGATCAGGGCGCCGCATACGCCGACGCGCTCGCTGGCGCCGGCGTGAGCGTTGGACACCTCGACTGCCTTGGCCATATCCACACCTCGCTGACGGCGGTCGACATGCTGCCCTCGGGCGCCCCTGTGCGAGCCGAGATGGGCGCGGCCCTTGCTGGCTTCTTCAGCGCGCTCAGCCTTGCGTGAATGCCAGGGCGAATTCGATCAGGCCGTGATCGTCAGTAGTGACCGCCGCGTTCGACGGGTTCGCAATGCTGTAGTCGGCGAACTTCACATCGATTGCACCACTCACGCCGATTGACGCGCCGGTGCGCTTCGCAGTCACGTTGAAGGTGACCGGCTTGGTGACACCGCGCATCGTCAGGTCGCCGGTGGCGCTTGCGGTGATTTCCTTGCCGTCGGCTGGCACTGTGCCGAGATCGATCGGCTTGGTGAGCGTGAAGGTCGAGGTGGGGAACTTGTCGGTGTTCATGATCTCGCCGGTGAACTTGCGGTCGCGTCGCGCGTCGTCGGACTTCAACGAGTTCATGTCGACGGTGAAGGTGGCCTTCGGGATGCTGGCTCCGTCGAGCGTGAGCGCACCGGTCACCTTGTTCGTGCGACCCACGGCCTCGGTATTTTGGCCGAAGAGCGTTTCCGCGACGCGGTATCCGAGTTGCGACCCGCTGGTGATCTTCCACTCGTCCGCCGCCGTGGCGACATTGCCGATCGTGGTCGCAGTCGTCGCTGCGGTCATGTCGATGCTTGCCGGTGTGGCGTCGTTGATTGACAGCCGCACCGGTGCCGCGTCCTTGATCCAGTGGATGTAGATCCACGGGCCAGCGGTTACTGCAAGCAGTGCAACCACGACGGCTCCGGTGAGCAGTTTCTTCCAATGAGCTTTCACGATGTCTCCTATGATCGCCGTCTGGAAAACAGCGTGTCCATCCTTGCGTACTCAACGAATTCTGTCGCTGCAGGGCAGCAAGAACTCCGTATGAAACGTGCGAGGTTCTATCCTTGGGACACTGTTGTCCTGCCTGCCCACCGGGTGTACTCCCGGTGACCCGTAGGCCGCAACCCTGACAAGGAGTCATCGTGGGTCTCGTTCTCGACATCGTCCGTTCTGTACCGCGCACCGCCGACGCCAATGGCGTTCCGGTGGCGTCCGAGGGCGCCGTCCCCCGCTCACTCGGCATGAGCCGTGCCGCCCTCGCTTCCCATGGATTCGACGGTAAGGCTGGCCAGACGCTGGTGGTGCCCGTTGCCTCAGGGCCGACTCTCATTGCGGTCGGTATCGGCAAGCCGAGCGAGCTTTCGGCTGCTGTGTTGCGAAACGCAGCGGCAGCATTTCTTCGTGCGGCCGGCAAGCGTGCCCATCTGACTACGTCGCTCGCCGACGTCGAGGGTGTCGATGCCCGCACCGCGGCGCAGGCCGTTGTGGAGGGCGTAGGGCTCGCGAACTATCGCTACGTCGGTCTGAAAAATGACAAGACCGGTTCGCCCGCGTCCACGCTGTCGCTCATCGTCGGTCAGGCACGTGCCGCCTCGGCTCGCGTGGGCGCAGACCGCGCCGCCGTGATCACCGAAGCCGCCTGTTTGGCGCGTGAACTCGCCAACACCCCCCCTGCCTACCTCACGGCGCGCATGATGGCCGACAAAGCCGCTGAGCTCGGTGCCGCAACAGGCCTCACAGTCGAGGTCTTCAATCGTGACCAACTCGTCGAGATGGGCTGCGGTGGCATCGTCGGCGTGAACGCCGGCAGCGTCGAGCCGCCGCGCATGGTGCGCCTCAGCTACACCCCCAAGAACCCCAACGGCCACGTGGTGCTCGTCGGCAAGGGCGTGATGTACGACTCGGGCGGAATCAGCCTCAAGCCGAGTGATGCATTTCATATCGTGATGAAGATGGACATGAGCGGTGCCGCCGCGGTGCTCGCCACGATGAGCACGCTGAAGGCGCTCAAGTGCAAGACCGCGGTCACGGGCTACCTGATGTGCACCGACAACATGCCCTCGGGCAGCGCGCTCAAGCTCGGCGACGTGCTCACGATGCGAAACGGCAAGACGGTCGAGATCCACAACACCGATGCCGAGGGCCGCCTCATTTTGGCCGACGGACTGTCGCTAGCAGCAGAGTCCAAGCCCGATGCCATCGTCGACATCGCAACACTTACCGGAGCCGTTCTCGGTGCGCTCGGTGAGAAGATTGCCGGAGTCCTCGGAAACAATCAGGGATGGGTCGATCAGGTCCGCGCGGCCGGTACACGCGCCGATGAGCCGACGTGGCAGCTCCCCCTGGCACGCGAGTACCGCAAGTTGCTTGACAGCAATGTGGCCGACATGCGCAACATCGGTGGACCCTACGCGGGCACCATCACGGCATCACTGTTCCTCGACGAGTTCACTGCCGGCGTGCCCTGGGCGCACATCGACATGGCCGGCACGATGAAGGTGGACAGCGATGATGCCTGGTTGGCAAAGGGCGCCACGGGCTACGGCACGCGGTTGCTGATCGAACTCGTGACCAACTTCGCGCCGATCAGCTGAACGAAACGGTTCCGGGCTGCAGTGCTCGTGCTCAACTCGTCGTCGCGCATCTGCGTGCGGCCTCCACTGCGATGCGCGGAGCCACGCCGAGCGAGAGCAGTTGGCGCTCGACCTGATGCTGCTCGTCGCCCGTACGGATCATGGTCTCGGCGAGCGCCAGTGCCCGATCCAACCGGTGGTCACTTTCTGCCGCGTCAGAATGCGGGCTGCGCTCGACCCACTCGATGTGTGCGACCTGAAGATGCGGAGGCAGTCTGCTCAGGTGACGCAGCGGAACGGGGGGGAGCTGACGACGCACGGCCACGCCTGCGGGTACCTGATGCATTGTGCCGAACATCACGCAACGGTTCATGGCCCGACCAAACGGGCTGTGGGTGCCGGCGGTGAGCGAGAGACCCATCGCGTTGGCAGTTTCGCCCAGATCCAATTCGTAGCCATCGGGATAGGCGTCGAGTCCGTTGACCAAACGGCGAAGCACCCAGGTTGCTGTGGGCCCGAGGATGCCCAACCAGAACAGTTCCACGTAGGGGCTACGCGCGTCGTAGCCGACGGCTTCCACAACAGGATCGTGCCATGGCAGCACGATGAGTGATTGTTCCAGTGAAATCGGCAGCATGCGAACCCCCGCTGAGTGACTCGAGACGGTGGGGGAAGTTCGTTGCGCTGAGTGCTATGCCTGAGGTCCGGAGGAAACCGAACCCACGGGCATACGGCAGACGCGAGGTTCAGACGCTCGGCACCACGGTCTTGGCTGACGACAGGCGACTGTTGCCGGCCGCATTCGTTGCGAACACCCTGCAGCTGTACCGCACCGATGGGGCCATCCGGCCGACGATGACGCCGACGACAATGCCGGCCACAGCGCCTGTCGTGATGGCTTGCTCCACTGTCGCAGCCCCACTCGCCGTGCAGACCATGGTGTACGACGTGATGGCCGCTCCGCCATTGCTGACCGGTTCAGCAAACGTCATGGTGAGGCCCCCGGGACCTGGCGCGACCGACACGCCCGTCGGCGCGCTCGGGATGGTGCGCGGCGTCACGAGTTCCGGAGCTGACGCCGGGCCGACGCCCGCGGCGTTCTTGGCGACGACCACACACGAATACTCGGTGCCGTTGACGAGACCGGACAGTGTGGCCGATGTCGCGCTGGAGGACGCGTTCTTTGTCTTGACGGTGAGCCCACCCGAACAGGTGATCACGTAGCCCTTCACCGCAGCGCCGCCGTCGAATGCAGGGGCAGCCCACACCAGCGTGCCCTTGCGGTCCGACGCCGTGATCGAGGGCAGCATCGGAGCGTCGGGTGTGGTGCGCGGCGTGACCGTCTTGGCCGCAGACGTTGGTCCAGGGCCGAGATCGTTGTATGCCGTCACGGTGCATGAATACATTGCACCGTTCGTGAGACTACTGACGACCCATGGACTGACCGCGGTCTCGTCGGTGACCGTCGGCTGACCAGCGGCCGAACACGAGGTGGAGTATCGGGTTGGAGCCGACGCTGCGTTCGACGATGGTGCGGTCCATCGAAGCGTGGCTGATGCGCTTCCAGCCGTGACGAGCAATGATCGAGGAGCGCCCGGAACGGTGGTCACGATGGGCGGCGGAGGCAGAATCGGTGGTGCCCGGTACACGAGTTTGTTCGGGTCTCCGACGGGGACCGTGAGTACGTTGACCGTTGAAGCCGTATCCATGGCCGTCCACACCTCCGCGGGCGTGGCCGTGGGCGTGGCCTCGAGCATGCGTGCGACGACTCCGGCGACATGCGGCGCGGCCATCGAGGTGCCCGAGAGCGTCGCGCTTGCCATGTTGGAACCGATCCAGGCTGACTCGATGCCCACGCCAGGAGCGAACAGGTCAACGCACGCACCGTGGTTTGTGAACGATGCCGCATGATCGGTGATGGTGGACGCTGCGACAGTAATCGCAGCGGGCACGCGTGCGGGGCTCGTGGTGCACGCCGGACCGTTGTCGTTGCCCGCAGCAACCACCACCGTGATGCCATCGGCGATGGCGGCGTTGACGGCGTCGTCAATGAAACTGTCCGCTTGCCCACCCAGGCTGAGGTTTGCGACGGCCGGCACGCCGGATTGGTGATCGGCAATCATCCAGTTGAGTCCGGTGATCACGTCGGAGTCCGAGCCCGAACCAGTGCAGCCGAGCACGCGAATGGGGATCAGCGTCACGTCTTTGGCCACGCCGTAGGTGGTGCCGCCGATGGTGGCGGCAACGTGAGTGCCGTGGCCATTGCAATCATCCGGGTTCGTGCCGCGCCCGTCGAGGAGATCGACCGACATCCCCGTGCGAATCCTGGTTGTGAACTCGTTGTGGGTGAGGTTGATGCCGGTGTCCACGACGTATGCGTCTACGCCAGCGCCCGTTGTGGAGTATGAGTAGGCGCCGTTGAACGGCAGGGCGCGCTGGTCGATGCGGTCGAGCCCCCATGGCGGGCTGATCTGGTTGACCGATGCCTTAACAACGTTGTCGTGCTGGATGCTGATCACATCGGGGTCGTGCCACAGGCGTTGCACGTCGTCGGCCGACAGCGTGGCCGCGAAGCCATCGAGCGCGTGGTTCCACACATCAGTCACGTCCGTACCGAGACGCTTTTCGTCGGCAACCGTGCTGTTGAGGCCCTGCTCGTTCTTGAATTGCACAATGTACTGCGATGACGCATCTGCAGCGGGTGCGGCGGTCGAGGCGGAGGCCGCGCTCGAAAAGCCGATACACGCAATGAACGCCCCGCTGATCGAGGTCGCGATCGCGACAGTCCTGAGCTTTCGTCCGTTCATGTGCGACCCCCCGGCGATCGTGCCCAACGGCTCGACGAGCGGAGATTAGCCGCATTGACGCGCCGCTGACCACCAGAACGTACTCCGAACAAGTGAATCCGACGACGGAGCGCAAGACTGCTCGTGTGAATCTGCATGATGACGAATCGATTCGCACCGTCACCGCACGGTTGCGCATTGCCGAACGCGTCGTGGTTCTCACCGGTGCGGGCATCTCCACGGATTCGGGCATCCCCGACTTTCGCGGGCCGAACGGGCTTTGGACGAAGAACCCTCAAGCCGAGAAGGCGGCACACCTGCAGCGATACCTCGAAAGCGCCGAGGTGCGCCGGTTCGCGTGGCAGCACCGTCTGCACAGCGCAGCGTGGAGCGCGGAGCCCAACGCGGGTCATCGCGCTCTCGTGGAGATCGAACGGCGCGGCCGGCTCCATCGGCTGGTCACTCAGAACATCGACGAATTGCACCAGCGCGCCGGGCATGCCAGCGAAAACGTGCTTGAGGTGCACGGCACCATGCACTGGAGCATCTGCTGGACGTGTCGCGACCGGCGTCCCATGCCCGAGACCTTGGAGCGCGTTCGTGCCAGCGAAGATGATCCCGACTGTCTGGTCTGTCGCTCACGTGGCGAGACCGGTATTCTCAAGAGCGACACGATCAGCTTCGGTCAGGCGCTCGTTCCCGAAGTGATCGAGGCCGCAACACGCGCCGCCGAGCAGGCCGATGTGCTGCTCGCTGTCGGCACTTCTTTACAGGTGTATCCCGTGGCCAATATGGTGCCGCGAGCGAGAGCCGCTGGGGCCAGCATCTTCATCGTCAACGGTGAGCCGACGAAGATGGACCACTACGCCGATGTGGTACTTCTGGGCTC
Organism: Actinomycetes bacterium; assembly: GCA_025360105.1. Classification (GTDB taxonomy): domain Bacteria; phylum Actinomycetota; class Acidimicrobiia; order Acidimicrobiales; family Ilumatobacteraceae; genus WLMZ01. The sequence goes on from JANYCT010000051.1 coordinate 147,838, forward strand.
GATCAGCGACATTCTGCCCCGCCTCGTTGGCGATTGATGCTGGTCATCCATCCCAGTAGTAAATCCCGACCAAGTTGGTAGTCTTTTGGTCATGCCTACGTTTCGTGACTTGCTCGCTCAGGCCAAGGCCGAGATCACCGAGATCGACACCGCAACCGCAGAGGCGCGCATTGCCGCAGGCGGCGTGGTTGTGCTCGACGTGCGCGAGCCTGACGAGTTCGATCAGGGAGCACTCCTTGGCGTCATCCACATCCCGCGTGGACACCTCGAGGCGCAGATCGAAAGCCGCATCGTCGACAAGTCGATGCCCGTCATTGCGTACTGCGCCGGAGGTGTTCGGTCGGCCTTCGCCGCGCGCACTTTGCAGGAACTCGGCTACACCGACGTGGTCTCGATGATCGGCGGCTTCGGCAAGTGGAAAGACGAAGGCCGCGACTGGAAGAAGCCTGTCGTCCTCACTGCAGAGCAACGCGACCGCTACCAGCGCCACCTGTTGTTGCCCGAAGTCGGCACCGTGGGTCAGGCCAAACTCCTCGATTCGAAAGTGCTGCTCCTTGGCGCCGGCGGCCTTGGCTCGCCTGCTGCGTTGTACCTCGCCGCCGCCGGCGTCGGTACCGTCGGCATCGTCGACATGGACGAGGTCGATGCATCAAACCTGCAGCGTCAGATCCTGCACAACCTCGATCGCATCGGCGATCGCAAGGTCGATAGCGCCAAGAAGACGCTCACCCTGTTGAACCCCGATGTCAACGTGGTCACCTACGACACCCGCCTCGACGCGAGCAACATCATCGACATCATCACCGGCTACGACGTGATCGTCGACGGTGCAGATAACTTCCCGAGCCGCTACCTGCTCAACGACGCGTCGGTGAAGTTGGGCATTCCGGTGGTGCACGGCAGCATCTTCCGCTTCGAGGGAATGGTCAGCGTGTTCGATCCGAAGAACGGACCCACCTATCGCGACATGGTGCCCGAGGCGCCGCCGGCCGAGTTGGCACCCAGTTGCGCCGAGGCGGGTGTGCTGGGCGTGCTTGCGGGCATAGTCGGTTCCATCCAAGCCCTCGAAGTGATCAAACTGTTGCTGAATCTTGGCGAGGGCTTGTCCGGGCGCATTCTCGCCATCGACACCACCGACATGAGTTTCCGCACGTTCAAGCTGAAGCCAGACCCGGCGAACTGGGTCACGTGGGCCAACCGCGACCGGATCGAGGTGCGCGACCTCGATGGTTTGTGCGCGCCGTGGGTGTCGCACTGACTCATCTTCGTACGGTGCGTTTCGACGCAACGATGCGACACGCCGGCGTTCTGTAGCGTGGCGAGCGTGGCGTACGAACCAGTGAATGCAGGATTGGTCGGGCGCACCGCAGAGTTGGCGCGAATCGACGGTGTGCTGGCCGCACGCAGCTTCCGCGGTATCGCACTCGTGGGCCCCGCTGGCGTCGGAAAGAGTCGCCTTGCCGACGAAACGCGTGCTCGTGGCGAGGCGATGGGGATGGCCACCGTCATTGCTGCCGCAACGCCGGTCTCTGCCAGCATCACCCTCGGGGCGTTGGCACATCTTCTACCGGCGGTGTCCACGTTCACCGATCTTCACGCCGAATTGCAACCCGCCCAACTGTTGCAAGCGGCCCAAGCGACACTGGTCGAACTGGCTCAGGGACAGCCGCTCATGCTGAGCATCGACGACGCCCATCAACTCGATGCCGTGTCGGCACATCTTGTGCATCAACTCGTGGCCACCGCCAGCGCCTTCGTGGTCATCACCGTGCGCTCCGGCGAGCGTGTGTCCGAAGCCATTTCCACGCTCTGGAAAGATGGGTTCGTCGATCGGCTCGACCTGCAGGCCTTACCCCGGGTCGACGCCGACTCCTTCGCCGCACAGTTGCTCGGCGGCGTCGTGGATTCCGCTGCGTCGAATTGGCTGTGGCAAACGTCGAATGGCAATGCGCTGTTCCTCCGTGAGCTCGTTCTGGGCGGGCGCGATGCCGGCACGCTCGTTGAGGCCGATGGCGTCTGGCGACAAGCCCCCGGTGGCGGTGGCGTTTCGCCGCGACTGGCCGACCTGGTCGAGGCGCGGCTGGCCGAGCTCGATGCGGATGAGCGTCGCGCGCTCGATCTGATCGCGCTCGCCGAACCATTGGGCATCGATCTTGCGGAGCGCATCGTGGGCGCCGACGTGCTCAACCGGCTCGACGCGCATGGTTTGTTGTTCGTGTCGGCGGCCGGTTATCGCGTCGAGTTACGCCCGGCGCATCCGGTGTATGGCGAGGCGCTACGTCAACAGCCGCTGACCTTGCGTCGACGAACTGACCTGCGCACGCTGATCGATGCCGTCGAGTCCTTTGGCGCGCGGCGGCGAGACGATGCGGTTCGACTGGCCGGATGGCAGCTGGCCGCCGGTGGCCGAGCCGATCCGGCGGTGCTGGCCAGAGCCGCCATCGCAGCACAGTACGGCCTCGATGATGCTGCGGCAGTGCGGTTGGCGCTGTTGGCCATCGACCAGCACGGTAGCGACGCGAGCGGATCAGTTTCGGGCGACTCTGACAGCGATTCCGCTCGCGAACTCGTCGCTGATCTTCGACTCTGTGCTGGCACGTCACTCGCCCGTCTCGGCCGCTGGGGTGAAGCCGAGGCGATCCTGTCGCTTGCGGCAGCTGCGGAAACATCACCTCGGCGTGCGGCAAACATCGCAATGCGGCGCGCATTTATGGCGTTCGAGTTTGCCGACGATCTTGATGCCGGCTGCGGCCTGCTTGACACAGCGCTCGAGACCCTGCCGCCCGGGCCTTGGGTCGAAGAAATGGTGCTCCTCGCTGTAACCGTGTTGGCCGACGCCGGACACGGCACTCGTGCCGCAGCGGAGTTGGCCAAGATCGATCAGCGCCCCACCGATACAGGCTCGGCGATTGCGTACGACCTTGCTCGCACCGCCACGCTGCAGGTGCTCGGCCGATACCGCGAGTGTGTCGAGGCCAGCGACCAGGCCTATTCATTTCACCTCGCCCACACCGATACCGACACCACCTTCCACCCGGCATCGCACTACATCTATTCGTGCAATGTGTTGGTTCGGGGAGGTCCGGTTGTCGAGGGCGATGCACGTCTGCGGACCATGTTTGAGGATCCGGAGTTGGCCACTCGGCCGATTGCCTCAACGGTGGTCGCGTGCCTTCGCGCGCGATCGCTCATCGCGCAGGGTCGCATCGTGCAGGCTCGCGCGGAGTTGTCGTCCGCGTTGGCCAAGTTCACCGCGGAGGTTCAGCCATACATCTCTCGGTGGCACAACGCGCTCGCGCTGCAGTGCGACGTGGCATCGGGCCGATTCGACGATGCAGTTCGCCGTGGTCGCGACCTGCCAGCTGGTCCGTTGACATCGCCGACGCCCGGTGCGATCACTGGTCCGGGTTTCGGAGGATCAGACATCGAGTTGGCGCGGGCGATGGCGGCGTTGGCAACAGGCGATGTAGCGCTTGCGAATGCCTGCCTCGCCGCTGCGGCCAACGTGCTCCGCCAGCGCGGTGATGTCGGCGGCGCGATTGAGGTGGTCGCGTATGCGGTGGCCACACTGCACGATCGATCTCAGGCGGCGCAGTTGCGCGAACTGGCGGCGCTCCTCGATGCGCCGGTAACTGGCGCATACATTGCGCTCGCTGCGGCAGTGGAGTCGGGGGCCGCAGAGGCGTATTCAGCGGCGGCCGAAGCTTTCCGCGCGCTCGGTATGCGGCTGTTCTCGGTACACATCTTGGCGCGTGGCGCAGCGCTCGCCCGCGAGCGTGGCAGCGTGCGCACCGGCACATCGTTGAGCCACGAGCTTGCGCTCGACATTGCTGCCTGCGATGGGGTGGTGCTTGCCGCTGACCTTGTGGGCGAGCGCGTCGAGCAACTCACCGAGCGCGAGCGCGAGATTGCCCTATTGGTTGCCGCGGGGCGGTCAAGCAAGGAGGTCGCCGATCTCCTCGTCGTCAGTGCTCGCACGGTCGACAACCATCTGCAACGCGTGTACACCAAGCTCGGTATCAGCGGGCGTCGACAGCTGGCCAGCTCGATTCTGCCTGAGTAATTACTCAGACGGCACAAGAACACACAGGTCAGCGGGTTGCGCTCGGCCCAACGGAAATGAGCAATTGTTGCTCACGACGTCAGCGCCTGACTCACTCATACTGATCTGCATGACATCACAAACGACTATCCCTGATCAACATATCCGTCGCTCACGCCAGGTCAATGCGCGTCGCGTGTTCGCTGCAGGCGTGACACTTGTCCTCACGCTGTCGGCCACCGCTTGCGGTAGCGGCTCCAAGGCTGGCCTGTCTTCGAGCGACTTCGTCAAGCAAGCCAACGCAATCTGTACCGACGTTCGCGCCCAGATGAAGGCGGTCGCTGCGCCCAAGGACGTGGCGGGAGCTGCGACCGCGTACGGCGAATTGTTGAAGATCTCCCAGGCGGGCACCGACAAACTGGCGGCGCTGAACGCAAGCGGCGATGCCAAGACCACCCGCGACAACCTCGTCGATGCAATCGACGCCGCCAACACGCAATTGAAGGCAGCTGTCAAGGCCGCCCAGGCCAAGGACGAGGCTGGCCTCACCACCGCCGGCGATGCCTACTCGGCCAAGCTGCAGAAGCTGACCCCAATCGCCACAGCGGGTGGTCTGACCGAGTGCGTTCCCCAGGGCGGCGCCACCACAGATACCACGCCAGTGGACACCACAACCGTCGACACCACGCCTGCGGACACCACACCGCTCGACACCACCGCTACCTCCAGTGGGGTGCAGTACGTGGACCCCACCTCCCTCGTCACCGCGTGGGACGGCCAGACGTTTGTCTCGTTGAACGAGAAAGACGCGAAGGCACTCACCGACTCGCTTGCTTCCAACCCGAGTGATCCCGTGAAGGTTGTCGCTGCGGGCGCCCTTGACGTGACCGACACCGCTTCCAAGGCCGAGACCCTTGTGTTGTTCTTCGAGCTCGACCGGACGCTGTCCGACTCTGATGTGAAGCTGTTCCTCGGCGGAGTCGTGGGTAAGGCGACCGATGCCAACTACACAACCGTTGGTTCAACTGCTGGCGTCACCTACACCACGCCCGATGGCCTGTCGTCGTTCGCCACGGTTCACGCCACAACGGCGATCATCGTGATCGGGCAAGACTCCGGATCTGTCACCACCACCGTCACCGGGCTGTTCGCAGCCAACCCCACACTGTGACCTCACCGATGGCCTCACCGATGATGTCTCCACTGACGACGCCGATGACCGACGAGGTCTGGTTGCTGCAGAACAAACTCAATCCCTTTCCGGTGCGCGGCCAACTTCGCTGGAGCGGCGTCGAGCTGAGCTTGACGATGACTCAGGCCACAGCATCCGACGCGCTCGGTTGGGTGGCTCGGCGGCTCGATCTCGAGACCGACGTTCTCAAGCAGCGCCTTGGCGCCGGTGCCGAGGTCGACGCCTTCCGGTTTGCCGCCGGATCGTTCGAGGTGTCGTGGCCCAAGTCGATGGCCGGCGCAGCAATGCAGGTCGAGTCGTCGGGTTCCACGTGGCTGATCAGCATGGACTATCCCTCTGGTGGTGCGATCCTGCAGACGCTGAATCTGATGAGCGGCCGCAAGAAGGGCAAGCTCTGGAAGGCCGCCTTCGCCCCCAACTGACGAGCTCACGTGTTGGGAACTCGCCCGGTCGGATGTCATTGGCATTCGGTCGGGCGAGTTCGCGTACAGTGATCGGCGATGCTCACGCAATCGACCGCCGCTGCCCATCGTCGTGCTGCCACCCAGGCATGGGTGCACGGCCCGGTTGCCGACGTGCTGCTCGGCTGGTGTTGGTTGCCGGTGGCGTTGTTGATGCACAGCATCGAAGGTTCGATCACACGCGCCCAAGCGCTGATGGCCATCATCTTCGTGATTTCATTCTCGCACCAACCGCTCACACTGGGGCTTGTGTACGGCGATCAGGCGCAGCGCGCTGCGCATCGCCGACTATACACATGGGCACCGATTGTTGCAGTTGCACTCATCCTCATTGGCCTGAACGTCAGCCTCACGCTCGTCGGACTTACGGCGGGTCTCTGGAACGCTGAGCACACCCTCATGCAGCGCTATGGCGTTCTGCGCATCTATGGGCGCAAGGCGGGCGATGACATCGGCCGTCTCGAAAAGCCGATGCTCGTTGTGTGGCTCGTGACTGCGTTGCTGTTCATGGGCGCGTACGTGAACCTTCCAGGAATGGTAGCCAAGCTCGGCATCGACGAGACCAACACACGTGGTGTCAACGTGCTCGATTCAGTCAGTGGGCCGGCCAAGGTGTTGTTCTGGCTCGCCGCGGTCGCTTCGATCGCGCTCGCGGTCGCGTGGATGCGGGCCGAGCGTCGTGAGGCGCACCGGTCACCTGCGAACCCAGCGCGCGCTGCCAAGTGGATCTACGCCGCGGGCACGTTTGGTCTCGTCGCAGCGGTGATGATCGACCCACTCGCGGGCATCGCCGGATACGTGGCGGCCCATGCCATCGAGTACTTCGGCATCGTGCACAGTTCGCTGCGCCGCCGGGCGAGCACCGGAGACGAGAGCACGCTCGCCGCGGTCACATCCACGCCGGCGCGCCGTGTGGGTGTCTACGTGCTCTATTTCGCTGCGGTTGCTGCGCTGGTGGCCGTGTCGTGGAGCGTGTGGGAGGGTCGTATGTACGCGTTCGCAATCCTGTTCTTCGGTGCGCTGCACATCCTGTACGACGGCTTCGTCTGGAAGCTGCGCAAGCCTGCGCTCGCGGCCAGCCTCGGCATCACGCAAACCGTCCAACCGAGCACCGAGCACAAACGTTAGCTGGCCCGATCGTCCGCTCAGTCGAACAGTTCGGGATCGGTGCGGCAGATCTCCTGCCACAGTGGCGAGAAGCTGAACCATCCGGCGAGCGGATAGCCGGTCTGCTTCTGCGTGTAATCGGCATACTCGTGGGGGATCAGCTTCGGTGTCCCAGCGGCCATCGCCAACAGCTGCGCCTGGCAGCTGCGCTCCATGCTGATGAACCAGAACGCAGCCTCATCGACGGTTTGGCCAACAGTGAACAGCCCATGGTTCTGATGGATTGCGGCCTTGCCGGTGGGGAACTTCGCGGCGAGCTCGCGCCCGGCTTCCACCTCGAACACCACGGCGCCACCCTGCTCGCAGATCACGGTGTGGTCGTTGTAGAAGATGCACGAATCCTGGGTGATCGGAGCCAGCGCGATGCCGAGGCTGCTGAACGCCTTACCGTTCACCGAATGACTGTGCGCCGCGGCGACGATGTCGGGCCGGGCCTCGTGCACCGCAGCGTGGATCACGAACGCGGCCCGGTTCACGGGGGAGTCGCCGTACACCACCTCGCCGGCGTGATTCACCAGAATCAAGTCGCTCACGGTCATATGGCGGAAGCTCTTGCCAAAGGGGTTCACCCAGAAGCAATCGGGGAACTCGGGGTCGCGCACGGTGATGTGCCCTGCCACGCCTTCGCCGAAGCCCAGGCGGCCGAAGATGCGCAGCGCGCCGGCGAGCTTCTGCTTGCGTTCCTTGCGCTCATCCTCCACGGTCGCAAAGGTGGGCGGCAAGAGATTGAGCCCAACCTGGCGGGGCGTCAACTCGACGCCGTCGATCGAACGGATTCCACTCTCGGTCATGGCCATGCCCGCAGCTTAGGGCGGCGACGTCGGGGCGACGAGATCAGGGGTGCGCGCTCAGTTGGCGGCGACCAGCGCGGCATTCACGATCTGGTCGGGCAAGAGATCGAAGAGACCATAGAGATCGTGGATCGTGCCACTCTGACCGAATGCGTCGACGCCCACGGGCACGACGCGGGTGCCGAACACGCTGCCCATCCATGCGAGGGCGTGGCTCGCCGCATCGTGCACCGTGACGATGGGTAGACAGCGCTCGTGAGGCGCCAACAACGTCGCGAGGTGATGATCATCGGGCGCTGCCGCTGCAGTGCGGGAGGCATCACGAAGCCCGAGACGCCACTGCCGGTAGAGGCGATCGGGACTGGTGAGGTCGAGCACCAGCGTCGGTAGGCCCTCGGCTTCGAGCAGTGCGGCCGCGGCAAGCACCTCGGGCACCACGGGTCCGCAGGTGGCCAATACCACCTGTGCGGGTTCAGAGGGTTCGAGAAGCCGATACCCGCCAGCGAGTACGTGGGCTCTGGCAGTGTCGGCGCCGAGTCGTTGCACGGCCGCATCGAAGGGCGCCTGATCCAGCGGGCGCGTCGAAAGGCGCAGGTACAGGCTCTCGCCGTCTGCGTCGGCCAAGCGCCTCAGACCGTCGCACAGCAACCAGTCGAGCGCAGTTGCGAACGCAGGCTCGGCGTAGGACAGACCGGGGAGTTCCAAGCCGATCGACGGCGTGATCGACGACTGGTGCGCCCCCCCTTCGGGTGCGAGCGTGATGCCGGCGGGGGTGCCTACGACCACGAATCGCGCACCGTTGTAGAGCGCATAGATGAAAGCGTCGAGACCGCGGCAGACGAACGGGTCGTAGACCGTGCCGATGGGCAGCAGGTGCTCGCCATGCAACTCGTGTGCGAGACCCAACGCGTGCAGCATCAAGAACAGGTTCATCTCGCTGATGCCGAGCTCGATGTGGTGTCCGGCGGGCGCTTGTCGCCACCGCAGCAGCCGACCCTCGCCGAGGTAGTCGGGCTGTTCGTCGGGATTGAACACCCCCATCTTGTTGATCCAGCCGCCGAGGTTCGTGCTCACGCTCACGTCGGGTGAGGTGGTGATCATCCGCTCGGACACCGTGGGGATCGCGGCGAGACCGGTGAGCAGACGCCCGAAGGTCTCCTGTGTGCTCACCGGCTTCTGCGCGAATGCGCCGACAGCGTCGGGTATCGCGAGGTGGGGTCGTGGCACGAGGGGGCGGTTGTTCAACTCGCCTCCCGTGCGCCCACACAGGCGTCCCGCTGCGGTGTCGTGCGCGAACCGTTCCCACTCCGTGGCAGCCGTCAAGCCGAGTTCCTCGCGGAACGCATCGATCTGGTCACGGGTCAGCAGTGCTGCATGGTTCAGCGGATCGCCAGCCATCGCCAGCCCGAAGCCCTTCACGGTGTAGGCGAACACTGCGCTCGGACGGTCGGTCACCGCGTCACACGAGCGATAGCTCTCGACCAGCATGCGCAGGTCGTGCCCGCCGAGATTCTGTACCAATGGCGCGACCTCGTCGTCGGTGTAGTTGTCGATGAGTCGTCGCACGGACATGTCTGCCGAACCCAGGAATCGTTCACGCAGCTCGGCTCCCCGAAATGCGAACAGCGACTGGTATTCCTCGTTCGACATCGTGTCGATGTGCGCCCGCAATGCATCCCCGCCCTGACGCCGGAAGGCTTCCTGCAGTCGGTGTCCGAATTTGGCTTCGACGACGTGCCAACCCGCGCCCTCGAAGAACTCCATCAGCTTTTTGATCTTCTGGCCGGGAATCACGCGGTCCAGGCTCTGGCGGTTGGCATCGACCACCCACATCACGTTGCCGAGGCCCTGCAGCGCTGGGTCGGCAATGGCCTCCCACACGTTTCCCTCGTCCAACTCCGCGTCGCCAGCGAGCGCAATGAACCTGGCGGGTGCGTCGGTCTGCAGCCCGAAGTGGGCTTCCACATACCGCCGAGCCGCGGCAGCGAACAGCGGTGCGACCACGCCAAGACCCACCGAGCCGGTGGAGAAGTCGGCGACATCGGGATCCTTGGTGCGGCTGGGGTAGGCCTGCAGGCCGCCGACCTGGCGTAGACCGGTCAGGTAGCGCTGATCCAGTTCGCCGGTGAGGTATTTGATTGCGTGATACACCGGCGATGCGTGAGGCTTCACAGCCACCTTGTCGTTGCCGCTCAGGTGAGCGAACCACAGCGACGTCATGATGCTCACCATGGACGCACTCGATGCCTGATGGCCGCCTACCTTCACGGATCCGGGAGCGGCCGTTCGGTCGTGATTCGCATAGTCGACCATCCGCACCGCCAGCCAGAGAATGCGTCGCTGCACCTGTTCGAGCGTGTCGAGATCGACCAAGGCGGGGGCGATGCGTTGCGTCGGAGTCATTGCTTCACCATACGGGTGCACGATACGCGACAATCAACCCATGAATATTGAGATCACTCCACCAACAATTGCCCCTCCGGCTGCACAGTACGCCCATGCGGTGTTGGTCGAGAGCCCTCAGCGAACGCTGCACATGTCGGGTGTCGTGCCTGTATCCCCCGATGGCACTGTGCCCCAGGGACTGCGCGAGCAGACCGAGGTGGTGTGGGCCAACATCGAAGCAATCCTCACCGAAGCCTCAATGACGGTGCGCGACATCGTGTCGATCACCACCTACGTGGTGAACAGCGAACCGCTCGCCGATGTCATGGCGGTTCGTGATCGGGTTCTCGGCGGACATCGCGTAGCGAGCACCTTGGTCACGGTGCCGTCACTTGCCCGACCCGCGTGGCGATTGGAGATCGCCGTCATCGCCGCCGTCTAGTTCGATCCCCGACTCCGGCGCCCCCGTGCGACCCAGCTAGGCGATGGCCGCCGCAGCGTCGTACGCTCGTTTTCGTGAGCGACGACAAACGCAACGACTCGGGTATCGAGATCAAAGCCCTGTACGACGATACCGATCTGGCGGGTTGGGATCCGAAAACGCAACTGGGCGCGCCGGGTTCGCCGCCATACACGCGGGGCGTGTACCCCACGATGTATCGCGGCAAGCTGTGGACGATGCGCCAGTACGCCGGGTTCGGCACGGCGTCGTCTACCAACGAGCGCTTCAAGTTTCTGCTGCAGGCCGGTCAGACCGGGTTGAGTTGCGCGTTCGATCTGCCCACGCAGATGGGCTACGACAGCGATCACGCGCGCGCCGAAGGCGAAGTCGGCAAGGTCGGTGTTGCCATCGACTCAATGGCCGACATGCGCATGCTGCTCGCCGACCTGCCCCTCGACAAGGTCACCACGAGCATGACCATCAACTCCACTGGCGCAATCCTGCTGCTGATGTACGAGTTGGTGGCCGAGGAGCAGGGAGTCCCCGCCACCGCCATCAGCGGCACCATTCAGAACGATCTGCTCAAGGAATACATCGCCCGCGGCACGTACATCTATCCGCCCAAGCCGAGCATGCGCGTGATCACCGACATCTTCGCCTATTGCAGTCAGCACGTGCCGCGCTGGAATACCATCTCGATCAGCGGCTACCACATCCGCGAAGCCGGCTCGACGGCTGTGCAGGAGATCGCTTTCACCATCGCCAACGGCATTGCCTATGTCGAGGCAGCCATCGCTGCCGGTCTCGACATCGATGATTTTGCGCCTCGGCTCAGCTTCTTCTGGAATGCGCACAACAACTTCTTCGAAGAGGTCGCCAAGTTCCGTGCTTCGCGCCGTATCTGGTTCAAGCTAATGACCGAGCGTTTCGGTGCAACGAAGGAAGCGTCGAAGCTGCTTCGTTTTCATACCCAGACCGGCGGCTCGACCCTCACTGCCCAGCAACCCGAGACCAACATCGTTCGCGTGGCCGTGCAGTCGATGGCGGCGGTGATGGGCGGCACGCAGAGCCTGCACACCAACGGCTACGACGAGGCGCTCAGCCTGCCTACCGAGCGCGCCGCACGTATCGCGCTGCGTACGCAGCAGATCATCGGCTACGAAAGTGGCATCGTCGACACGCCCGATCCGCTCGCTGGTAGCTACTTCGTCGAGACCCTCACCGATGAGGTCGAGCGTCTGGCGTGGGAGTACATACAGCGCATCGATGACATGGGCGGCGCGGTGGAAGCCATCGAGGCCGGATTCCAAATGGACGAGATCGAACAGGCCGCCTACGAGTACGCGAAGTCCATCGACGACGACGAACGAGTCATCGTCGGCGTCAACAAGTTCACGCTCGACAACGAACCCGAGCCGGATGTGTTCCCGGTGGATCCCTTGCTCGAAGGCGGCCAGAAGCAACGCCTCGCCGAGTACAAGGCCAACCGCGATCACGCTGCTGTCGCTGCCCGGCTCGACGACCTTCGTGCCGCAGCACGTGGCACCGACAACGTGATGTACCCGATCAAGGAAGCGTTGCGCGCCGATGCCACCCTCGGCGAGATCAGTGATGCCTTGCGTGATATTTTCGGCATCTACCATCCCGGCCGCTGAGCGGCGGCGCCGGTGGTTCGCGGGGCGATGTAGCGTCGCCCAACCACAATCGATCGGAGGTCTGATGCGGCAATCGTCTGTGCTGTTCGGTGCCGCGCTCGTGTTCGTTGCGACCCTGGCGGGTGGCTGTTCGTCGAGCGGGTCTCAGGCGGACCTGCCGGCGACCTTCGTGTTCTAGGTGACCACGACTTCGGCTGCTGTAGACACAACGGCTGCTGTGGACACAACGGCCGCGGCGACCACGACGATCGCCGTCACCACCACAACGGCGGCACCCACGCTTGAACAGCGGATCTTGGCCAGCATGGAGGGCGCGCAGCTCGATACCATTGGGCTACGCTGGTCCCGATTGTGACCACGATGTTCCTGCACCATGGCACGTGCACGGCCGAACTCCTCTGGGAGACCCAGGACACCTGGTGCCTCGCAAAGACGTACAGGTTGTCGATCACCGATGCGAAGAGTGAGACGAATTTCAACCTTCACGACGACGTCGTCGACGTCAACAGCGCGTGCAATGACCCCGGTGATCCCGGCGGGCCCGTGCTCGTATTCAACGTCACGGCGGCTCGCCAGACAGACGGCCCAACCGTGTATGACGGCACCTATACCGTGCCCTTGGTGGTGCCGGCCACGCGAACCGTGTGCAGCGCGCAATGGGATGTCGTCGATCCGTGCGGCTACAAGCTCGCCGGCGTCGGACCGCTGACGCCGACAGGTTAGCGACGCCATCGTCGGGGCCGTCGCCGCTACGATTCGGCGGGCTTCGACCTGCCGTCGTCCTTGTGAACCCCTCTGATATTGGAGAATTTCGTGGTCCTACATCGACCGTTCTTGCTGATCGCCGGGGTCGCGTGCTTGCAACTCGCACTCGGCGCTTGCTCCGGTAACACGAGCACGGCGCCACCGGAATCGGCCCGCGCCGAGCCATCGCGCACCAGCGGTGCGCCGGCGAACAGCGTGGCAGCAACGGCCGATCCGCTGGAGGCGTTGATGATCACCTCGGTTCCTGCGGGCTATTCACGCGAGCCTGACGACGTCGGCGACACGGGTGCATCCGATCTGGCCAAGGCCGTCAGCGATGATGGTCGCACCGACGCCAAGGCAAGCCTCATCAACGCCGGTTTCGTTCGTGGGTACCAGCGTTTGTGGCAAAGCGATTCCCAGCACCAGATCGTAGTGTTCATCTACCAGTTCAAGACCGCCGAGGGTGCTGTCTCGTTCAACACCGATGGCCTCAACCGCATCCGCTCGGACTCCACGATCCAGTCAAAGCCGTTCCCGATCACCGGCATCCCCGATGCCGTTGGGCTCAGCGCCTCCGGCACCACCTACAGCGGCGCAGCGGCGTTCTTCACCAAGGGTGTGTACATGGTGCAGATCCACATCGTCGATCCATCGGTCGCGTCGTCCGAGAAGGTCGCGCAGCAGATCGCAGCCGGCCAATTCGCCCGCCTCTGACCCACCCCATCAGGTCGTTTGGGCGCGCTTCGCGCCAGGTGTTGGCGCGCTCCGCGCCCGAACGGTCGGGTCGCTGGTTTGTTGGGCGCGCTTCGCGCCAGGTGTTGGCGCGCTGCGCGCCCGAACGGTCGGGTGAGCGTTAGTTCTTGTGGAGTTCGTGGTTGAGTCCGTCCCACTTCACGGAACGGGGAATGGCCTCGACGGCGCCGGTCTGGCTGTTGCGGCGGTACAGCAGTCCACCTGCACCGCTGAGCTGACGCGCCTTCACGATCTCGCCGTCGGGCAGTTTCACCAGCGTGCCGGCCGTGACGTAGAGGCCAGCCTCCACGACGCATTCGTCACCTAGGCTGATGCCTATGCCGGCTTCAGCACCGAGCAGACATCGCTCGCCGATGGAGACCACCTCGGTTCCGCCGCCCGACAATGTGCCGATGATCGAAGCGCCACCGCCGATGTCGCTGCCGTTGCCCACGACTACTCCGGCCGAGATGCGTCCCTCGACCATCGAGGTTCCCAGTGTGCCGGCATTGAAGTTGACGAAGCCCTCGTGCATCACGGTGGTTCCCTCGGCCAGATGGGCGCCCAGACGGACACGGTCGGCGTCGGCGATGCGCACACCCGATGGCACCACGTAGTCGGTCATGCGCGGGAACTTGTCGATGCCGTGTACGGTCAAGAACTGCCCGGCCGAGCGGACGCGGACGCGGACATCGTCGATGGTGGCAATCGCGCACGGACCGAGGTTCGTCCATGCCACGTTGGTGAGGAGCCCGAACGCGCCGTCGAGGTTGATGGTGCGCGGCTTCATCAGCCGGTGGGAAAGAAGATGCAAACGCAAGTACACGTCGGACGCGGTGGTAGGCGCTGCCTCGGTGTCGATCGCGATGTCGACACCAACGGTCTCGACATCGCGAATCGCGTCCTTGCGGAACATCGCTGCGGGGTCGTCGGCGATGCCGGGGTTCGGTGCCTGACCGAAGCCCAGATGGCGATACCAGGTATCGAGTGTTGAACCGTCGGAGGCGATGGTCGCGATGCCGCGACCCCATGCGTGTGTCATGTCAGAAAACCTCGGGTCGAAGCGTGGGGAACAGGATGACTTCCTTGATCGAATGCACGCCGCTGAGCAGCATGATGACGCGGTCCATGCCCACTCCCAGCCCGCCAGTGGGTGGCAGGCCGTACTCGAGTGCGCGGATGTAGTCCTCGTCGACGCCGGTTGCCTCGTCGTCGCCGGCGTCCTTGGCCAGTTGCTCGTCTTCGAAGCGCAGGCGCTGTTCAACGGGATCGTTCAGCTCGGAATAGCCATTGGCCAATTCGCGTCGGCCGACGAACAACTCGAAGCGTTCGGTGAGGTAGGCGTCGTTGCGATCAGCGCGCGCGAGCGGGCTGATCTCGACCGGATGTCCGGTGACGAAGGTAGGTTGCACCAGCTTGTGCTCGGCAGTTGCCTCGAACAGTTCTTCGATGATCTTGCCGGTGCCCCAGCGCGGCGCACACGTGACGCCGTGCTCTGCGGCGAGCGAACGCAATTGGTCGAGCGGTTGCGATGGATGCACCGCGACTCCGATCGCTTCTTCGACGAGGTCGATCATGCGTGCCTGACGCCACGGTTCAGCGAGGTCGACCTCCTCGCCATCGATGGTGACGATGGTCGTACCGATGGCATCGCGGGCTGCAGTAACGATCAGTTCCTCGGTGAGCGCAATCACGTCACTGCAGTCAGCGAAGGCCTGATACGACTCCATCATTGTGAACTCCGGGTTGTGCCGGGTGCTGATGCCCTCGTTACGGAAGACCCGCCCGATTTCGAAGACGCGCTCCATACCGCCCACGATGAGCCGCTTCAGGTGCAGCTCGAGCGCGATGCGCAAGTACAGCGTCATGTCGAGCGTGTTGTGATGGGTCACGAACGGGCGCGCATGCGCACCACCGGCCTCCACGTGCAGCATCGGTGTCTCGACCTCGATGTAGCCGTGCCCGTGCAACGTGCGACGGAAGCTCGCAATGACCTCGTGGCGAACCTGAAAGGCTCGCCGTGCCTCTTCGTTCACGATGAGGTCGGCATAGCGCTGGCGGTAGCGGGTGTCGGTGTCGGTGAGGCCCTTCCACTTGTCGGGCATCGGACGGATGGCCTTCGAAAGCAACCGCAGCCGTTGCACTTTCACACTGAGTTCGCCCTTGCGGGTCGCCATCACGATGCCCTCGACGCCCACCCAATCGCCGAGATCCAAGTCGGCGACGAGCCCGAACGCATCGTCGCCAACGACGGCTTTGGAGATGAACAACTGGATCTCGTCGGTGCGGTCGCGCAGTGTAGCGAAGATGAGTTTGCCCTGTTCGCGCTTGAGCATCATCCGTCCGGCAACCGCCACGTGCGCGTCGGTTTCGGTACCCGCCTCGATCGAACCGTGTGCAGCCCGAACCTCGCCAAGTGTGTGCGACCGATCGAACCGATAGGGATATGGCTCTTCACCACCCGCGCGCAGGGTATCGAGCTTGGCGAGACGCTTTGCCTTCTCGGCCGCCAGCCCACTACCGCTGAGCAGGTCGGATTCGGGTTCGAGGGAGGCGTCGGGTTCGTCGGTCACAGAGGTTCCACCGTATCTGGTCAGGCCCGGCGAATGCGTGCCAATTCCGCCGCTGCGACCTGGGGCAGGGTGTGCCGTAGGATCGTCACCAATGAGACGAGTCGCGGGAGTCCTTGTCGTCGCTCTGGTTTCCGCCACGGCGTTGTCCTCCACGCAGGCCAGTGCTCCGATCCCGAGCATCTCGTCACCGGTTTCCGGTTCGGCGCTCGCGCAATCTCTGATCGCACCTACCGACGTCGTCTCGATCTTCCAGACGAGCGTGTTGTCGCTCGACGTGTACGCGCGAACCATCGCGGCTGTTGCCTTCTCTGGGGGCGCGTGGGCATTGTCACGCGGTGCGAGTGTGCCGATGGATCGCGTGATGCGGGGTGCGGCCGTGGTGCAGCAGCCTGAGATCTCCGGCTACCACTTTCCGATGGGCGTCACGGTGCTCCCCACATCGGCCGTTGCGCCATTGATGGGTCGCAACGTCGCAGCCGTGCTTGCGACAGGTCAGCTCGTCATGGGCGCGACGACGGCGCAACTGCGCGGCGCGCAGGTGGGCGACACCCTCGACATCGAATCCTCGAGTGGGTCGACGGTCACCTTCGCGATCGGCATGATCGCCGACGACGCGCTGATCGGTGGCACGGAGTTGCTCATCTCTCCAGACGGTGGCGATCTGCTCGGCATCGCCAACGTGACGAGCGTTGTGATCTGGGGCTTTCCGTCGCGAAGCGGCCTTGATGCAGCCCTGGGCGGCCAAGGGCTGACAGCTCGAACCGACACGCGCATTCGACGCAGCTGGGATGCCTTCGACCCAGATCAGACTCTCAGCATGGCCAAGACAAAGGCATTGCTGGGGGAGTTTGCCTACAAGGTGCGCTCGAACGGCGTCGAAGCAGATGTGACCCCCACCTGGGAGAACACCTATATCCCCCCAAGCCGCGAGCTGTATCCCACTGGCATTCGGGCGCGCTGTAACGCCACCGTGAAGGCCGATCTTCGCGCCGCGCTGCAGGAGGTCGTCGACTCCGGTCTGTCCGCAGCGATCGACACCGTCAACGCCAACACCGATGGCGGCTGCTACTACCCGCGGTTCAATCGCGTCAGCGGCAACCTCGGGTATCTCTCGCGACACTCCTGGGGTCAACCGCTCGACACGAACACCGCTACCAACGCAGAGGGCTCGGTGCCGCAGATGGACTGCGCCGTCGTGCGCATTTTCCGCAAGCACAACTATGCCTGGGGCGGCAACTTCCTCACCTCCGATGGCATGCACTTCGAATGGGTCGGCCAGCGGCGCGATCAGTATCAATATCCCTCGCGATACTGCCCCAACCTGCCCGCCGCGCTGGGCACCAACACTGTTAGTGGCAGCGCCGTCGTGGCGTCGGTCGACATGACCGTTCGCGCCACGCTGTTCAATAACGATGGTTGGGGCGTGAACGACTGACCGACGTGCTGGGTCGAACGCTGCCAGATTGTCGGGCAACAATTTCTTTGGCAGGTAGCCTCAATCACTGTGTCGACGCGATTCGTGATCATCGGTGGTGGCCCTGCGGGCAATACAGCTGCCACATATGCCGCTCGGCTCGGCGCTCATGTGACGCTGATTGAGCGCGACGTCATCGGCGGCGCGGCGCACCTGTGGGACTGCATCCCGTCGAAGACGATGATCGCCACTGGTGGAGCGATGAGCTTCACCAAGCGCATTCAGGGGATGGGTCTGGAGCAACAGGAGGCCGAGGTCGATATCGCTGCGCTCGAAGGTCGCATCGACGACATTCAAGGTCGGCTGCAGCGCAACACGATCCGATTGCTCGAGAGCCAGGGCGTACGCATGCTGATGGGATCGGCGCGCTTTGTATCAGCCCATCACGTCGAGGTCACGACTAGCAGCGGTGTCGAGGTGCTCGAAGTCGACGCTGTGCTCGTGGCCACCGGGTCGCGTCCGCGCATTCCTGAGTGGTGCCAGCCCGACGGCGAGCGCATTCTCACCACGCGCGAGTGCTATCCGCCCAAGGTCTTCCCGACGAGCATCACCGTGATCGGCTCGGGTGTCACTGGCGTGGAGTTCGTGCACATGTTCTCGTCGTTCGGCTCCAATGTCACGCTCGTGGTGAGCCGTCAGCAGGTACTGCCGAGCAAAGATCCCGAAGTTGCTGCAGTGTTGGAGGACGACTTTCTGCGCCGGGGCGTGCGCCTGCTCAAGGGAGCTCGCGCGACATCCGTCGAACGCCACGGCGACGAAGTCGTGGTCAGTTGCGACGATGGCCGCGTGGTGCGCAGCTCGCACGCCGTCTTAGCCATTGGCTCGGTGCCCAACACCGATGAGTTGGGCCTCGACACTGCCGGCGTCCAGGTGGACCGCGGCTACGTCACCATCAACCGTCACTGCCAGAGCAACGTGGCCCACATCTATGCAGCCGGCGACGTGAGCGGCAAAATGCCGCTCACGTCGGTGGCGAGTATGCAGGGCCGCAAGGTCGCCGAGCACGTGATGGGTTTGCAGAAGGTAGCGCACCGCCACCTCGATTACGACAAAGCTGCCTCGGCCATCTTCACCGAACCCGAGATCGCTGACGTCGGCCTTGCCGAAGCAGAAGCCTTCGCCGAAGGCCGCAAGATTCGTGTCACAAAGGTGCCGTTCAGCGCGAATCCGAAGGCACTCATCAACAACGATTCCCGCGGTTTCGTGAAGATTCTTTCCGACCCTGCGACCGGCGTCGTGCTCGGCGGTTCCATCGTGGGGCGGCACGCAGCCGAATTGATCAGCGTGATCGCGCTGGCAGTGACGGCGAACTTGAAGGTGAGCGACATCGTCGAGAGTCTTTTGGTGCACCCGGCGTTGTCCGAGGCGCTGGCCGAGGCCGCTGAATGATCGGTCGCTGAGTGCATCCCTTCGATCAGGCCGAGTTCGACAAGGCTCAACGCAACACCGAATTGGGTCTGCCCGTTGGAGTCACGCTCGCACCAATCTGGAGGCGTGTGCTCGCGCAGGTGCTCGATCAGTTGGTCATATTGATTCCGGTGGTGCTGGTCGCGTTGGCTCTTGGTATTCGCAGCACATCGGATCTCACATCGAAAGCGTTCGGTCTCAATGTTGCGGTCGTGGCTATCGCCTTTGCGTACGAGTGCACGATGATCGCAGCGTTCGGTCGAACGGTGGGCAAGTTCGCCCTCGGCACGCGGGCAGTGCGGGTCGATACTGCCGGACCGGTGTTGTGGTCGTCGTCAGCGGTGCGAGCACTGGTGCCGCTCGCAGCCGGAGTCGTGCCGGGTATCGGCTACATCTTGAGTATCGCGGTCTATGCCACCGCGATGCTCGACAAGCGTCAGCAGGGTTGGCACGACAAAGCGGCAGGCACCATCGTGGTACTCAACGCCTCGGTGTGACGGTCGGCGTGACGGTCGGTGTGACGCCTCGGTGTGACGATCGGTGTAAGGGTCGGTCAGCGCCTCAGGCGATGACCACGACCACGTCGCCCGCGCCGACCGTGTCGCCCGCTGTGACCTTGACATCCTTCACGGTGCCCGCCTTCTCGGCAGCGATCTGGTTCTCCATTTTCATCGCTTCGAGCACCACCACCGACTGGCCGACCTCGACCTGATCGCCGACCGCGACGAGGACCTTGACGATGGTGCCCTGCATCGGCGCCGTCACGTTGCCGCTGCCGCTCCCGGCCGCGCCTGCCGATGCGCTGGCAGAACGTGCCGGCTTCTTCGCTGCTTTCGCGGCGCCGGCGGCCACCATCGTCTGAGCCTCGGGCACCCACATCTTCACGTCGAAGCGCTTGCCATTGACCTCGACGGTGGTGTTGCGCTGCACGAGCGCATCGGCCTCGTCGCCTTCGCCGGCCGGTGCCTTGGGCGCCCCGATACCGCTGAGGTCGAGCACTTCCTCGACCCACTTTGTGCTGTGCTTCATCGCTTGGAAGTCGGGGTGGCGCAGAATCGCTAGATCGGCGGGGATCGTGGTGGCAACACCTTCCACGACCATCTCGTCGAGCGCGCGAATGGTGCGCGCAATCGCGGTGGGGCGATCCTTGCCCCAGATGACGAGCTTGCCGATGAGATTGTCGTAGTACTGGCTGATCTCGTCGCCGGCCTCGTAGCCGCCGTCGAAGCGCACACCGAAACCGTCGGGGGTCACGAGCTTGGTGATCCTGCCGGGGCTGGGCAAGAACTTTCCGTCTGCTGGGTTCTCGGCATTGATACGGATCTCGATGCTGTGCCCGCGACGCACTGCCGTCACCTCGGGCTGGGTCATCGGCAGGGTCTCACCACTGGCGACACGGATCTGCCACTCGACCAGATCGATACCGGTGATCATCTCGCTGACGGGATGCTCCACCTGCAGGCGGGTGTTCATCTCGAGGAAGAAGAAGTCACCGTCCTGATAGATGAACTCCACGGTTCCGGCGTTGTAGTAACCCACCGCTTTCGCGACCTTGATCGCCGCCTCACCCATTGCTTGCTCGACACCGTCGGGCAGTGCCGTCGCGGGGGCCTCTTCCACGAGTTTCTGGTGGCGACGCTGCGCCGAGCAGTCGCGGGTGCTGATCCACACCACGTTGCCGTGCTGGTCGCCGACCAACTGCACCTCAATGTGGCGCGGCCAAGTGAGATACCGCTCGACATAAATCTCGTCGCGACCGAAGTAGGCCTTGGCTTCGCGCTGGGCGCTCTCGACGGCTGCCTCGACTTCTGACGGACCGTGGACCACCTTCATACCTCGACCGCCGCCACCAAACGCTGCTTTGATCGCTACGGGCCAGCCGCTTGAGCTTCCGAACTCGACGATCTCTTCGGGTCCCTTCGCGAACTCGGTGGTTCCGGGCACGATGGGTGCGCCACCTTCGAGCGCGGCCTTGCGGCTGCTCACCTTGTCGCCCATCACATCGACCGCAGCAGGGGGAGGACCGATGAAGGCCACGCCCATGTTGGCGATGGCCCGGTTGAAGTCGGGGTTCTCGCTGAAGAAGCCGTAGCCGGGGTGCACGCCGTCAGCTCCGCTGAGGCGGATCGCATTGAGAATGGCCTCGGTATTGAGGTAGCTCTCGGCAGCGGTTTGACCGCCGAGCGAGTAGGCCTCGTCGGCAAGGCGCACATGGAGTGCGTTGCGGTCGAGTTCGGAGTACACCGCCACCGTGGCGATACCCATTTCTCGCGCTGCCCGAATGACTCGGACAGCGATCTCTCCACGGTTGGCGATCAGGATCTTCTTCAGCACCTGCCAATACTGGCCGGTACGCGCCTCTGATTGCCACCTCACCGAATGAATACTCCGGCCACGTAGTCTTCGTGTATGCCCGAACCCGCGTCTGAGTTCCCAACGTCGAGGTCCCCCGCAGGTCAACGGCCCGCCCTCTGGCCCCCGGATTGGTCAAGGGTGTGGCCCTCCGGGTGGCATGTGCAATTCGTTGCGGAGACCGGCTCCACGAACGCAGACCTGATTGCCGCCGGGGTAGCAGATGCACCCGATCGTACGGTTCTTGCGGCGGGTCATCAGACGGCTGGACGGGGCCGGCTCGATCGGCGATGGGAGGCGCCCGAGGGGGCGAACCTGCTCGTGAGCCTGCTCCTGCGCGACGTGCCCAACCATGCGCACGAACTCACCCAACGCGTCGCCCTCGCCGCCGTCGCGGCCTGTCGGCTCGTCGCCAATGTCGAGGCCGATCTCAAATGGCCCAACGATGTGCTACTCCGCGGGGGCAAACTCGCCGGAGTTCTGGCGCAGGCCGCAAGCTCACCATCGGGCGATTTCGTTGTGGTCGGCATCGGCATCAACGTCGGGTGGGCGCCACCCGATGCCGCACGGCTGGGCGACTCGGTTACGCCCGGCGAGTTGCTTCACGCGCTGCTCGTCGCTTACGACGCCCTGCCGTCGTCGATCACCGAGATGTACCGCCAGTGCCTCGCAACGATTGGCCAGCAGGTCCGCATCGAACTTCCGGGTGATCGCTTCATAGTTGGTCGTGCCATCGAGGTCGAATCCGATGGCCGCCTGGTGGTGCTCGACGACTGTGCAATCACCCACCGCATCGACACGGGCGACGTAGTGCACCTCCGCCCCGCCGACTAACCCAACAATCGGGTGGGGCCGTTCTGCGTGACGATGCGTACCCTCCAGGGCTGATGCCGTCACGCAGAACGCACTGACGCCTGCGAACGGCACCGCGGGAGGGGTGACCTTGGAGTCGCAACCTGCCCGAGTACCTTCGAGTTGTGCACATCGCACCGTCCGCCCTCGAATCTGAACAGCCCGCCGGCTTGTCGGCCCGTGGGCCCGGCGCGCCCCGAACCCCGGAGTACGCGACGCAACGGCCGGCGCGCCGACCCCGTCGACTTGCGACGTTGCTGCTGACGATCGGCGTGGTTGCGATAGCGAGCTCGGTCGGAGTGGTTGTGGCCGCGAACCGACAGGTGGCCCACATCCAACGTATTCCCGGCCTCGCGAGCGTGCTCAGCGCACCGAGCGACAACGTCGAGAACTTCTTGCTCGTGGGCTCCGACAGCCGTGAGGGCATCGATCCGAACTCGCCCGACTACGGCGGGATCGGGAATACGACAGACGTACAGGGTCATCGCAGCGACACCATCATGGTGCTACGTCGTGACAAGGCGGGTGGACCCGCGTCGCTGCTGTCGATCCCCAGGGATCTGTGGGTCGAGATCGCAGGAACCGGCAAAAAGAGTCGAATCAACAGCGCCTATCAGGCCGGACCAGCGACGCTCATCCAGACGGTTCAGACGGCGCTCGGCATCCCGATCCACCACTATGTGGAGATCGACTTTCAAGGCTTCAAGTCGTTGGTCGACGCGATCGGCGGCGTACAGGTGTGCTTCGATGCGCCGGCGCGTGACGAACATACCGGGCTGTTCATCGCCGAGCCGGGCTGTTACGTCCTCGACGGCGTGCAGGGCCTTGCCTATGCTCGTAGCCGTTACTACGAGACGTACATCAATGATCAGTGGGTGCGCGACGGCACGTCGGACCTGGGTCGTATCAAACGCCAGCAGCACTTCATCAACACTGCGTTGCAGGCCGCGGTCGCGAAGGTGAAGGGCAACCCATTACACACCGGAGACGTACTCGCTGCGAGCACCGGCGCAGTACGAATCGATGATCAGCTGGACGTACTTGCGACTGCAGTGTTGATGCGTGGCGCGGTTGGAAGCGGCCTGGTGCCGTACTCGCTTCCCGTCGTCGGCAAGACCGTTGGTGCAAACGCGGTGCTGCTTCTCGGACCGGGCGCGCAGGCATATCTCGACTACTTCAGCGGCGTGAGTACCACACCGCCCGCACCGTGATGTTGCCTGCGGCGCGTCGGCGCGCAAGACTCACCCCCGTATGAAAGCTCTCATCCTCGCGGGCGGCGCTGGCACACGCCTGCGCCCCATCACGCACACGAGTGCCAAGCAATTGGTGCCGGTGGCCAACAAGCCGATCCTGTTCTACGGCATCGAGGCGATGGCGGCGGCGGGGATCACCGAAATCGGCATCATCGTCGGTGACACCCGCGTTGAGGTCATGGGAACCGTGGGCGATGGCAGCCAGTTCGGCGTGCACGTCACCTACATCCCCCAGGATCAACCGCTCGGTCTCGCTCATTGCGTGCTGATTGCCCACGAGTTCCTTGGCGACGACGACTTCGTGATGTACCTCGGCGACAACTTGCTCGAGCAGGATCTCGGCGCGTTCGTGCGCGCGTTCGAGGTCGCACGCACCGAGAGCCTGCCACCCACGGCGCAGATTCTGTTGAAGAAGGTTCCCGACCCGCATCGCTTCGGCATCGCCACGCTCGATGCAGACGGCAACGTGGTTCACCTCGTCGAGAAGCCCGCCGACCCGCCCAGCGATCTCGCCCTCGTCGGTGTGTATCTGTTCGACACGACCATCCACACAGCGGTGGCCTCCATTGAACCGTCGCCACGCGGTGAACTCGAGATCACCGACGCCATCCAGTGGCTCATCGATCAGGGCTACCGTGTGCGCTGCGAACTGCTCACGGGTTGGTGGATCGATACCGGCAAGCTCACACCACTGCTCGAAGCAAACCGCTTGCTGCTCGAGAAGATCGAGCTTCGCATCGACGGAACCGTGGACGACGCCTCCATCATCGATGGGCGCGTCATCATCGAAGCGGGCGCTGTGGTGACGAACTCCACGATCCGCGGTCCCGTTGCCATCGCGGCAGGGGCGCGTATCACCGATAGTTTCATCGGGCCGTTCACGGCCATCGGTGTCGACTGCGAAGTGACCAACAGCGAGATCGAGCACTCGGTCATCATGACTCGTAGCACCATCACCGACATTCCTCGCCTCGAAGACAGCCTCATCGGAAAAGAGGCGGTGGTTGCTCACACGCAACTCCGTCCCCGGGCGCTGCGATTGATGGTGGGCGACCATTGCCAGATCGACGTGGAGTGATCAACTGATGCCAAACGTATACGAGAGCGACCGCATTGCCGGGGCGTGGATCGTGGAACCCACGATTCACGGTGATCAACGCGGCCTCTTCATCGAGACGTACCGCCGCGAGTGGTTTCCGAATGGTCGCGAGATGTTGCAGGGCAACCGCGCCAACCGTCAGCGCGGCGCTGTGGTGGGCCTGCACTATCACCTACATCAGGCCGACTATTGGTACGTGCCGTTCGGAACAGCCCGCGTCGTGCTGCACGATCTGCGCGAGGGCGGACCCACCGACGGCAACACGTTGTGCCTCGACCTCAGCGGCGAGAACCATGTCGGTATCTTCATCCCGCCAGGCGTCGCGCACGGTTTCGCTGCGCTCACCGACATGGTGATCACGTACCTCGTCGATGGCTACTACAACCCGCAGGACGAACTCGGCGTGATGTGGAACGATCCGGCCATCGCCGGTGATTGGGGTGTCACCGACCCCATATTGTCGGCCCGCGACGAAGCGAATCCGTTGCGCGCCGACCTGCCGGCGGGCCGCCGCCCATATTGGCAGATGCGCACATGAGGCAGTTCGTCACCGGTGGCGCTGGTTTCATCGGTTCCAACTACGTCCGTCACATCCTCGCCACCACCGACGACTCGGTCACGGTGTACGACGCGCTCACGTACGCGGGGAACCTCGAAAACATCCGCGATGTCATCGACGATCGCCGCTGTCGCTTCGTCAAGGGTGACATCTGCGATCAGGACGATGTTCTCGCCGCGATGCAGGGTCACGACGCGGTGGTGCACTTCGCCGCTGAGACCCATGTGGATCGCTCTATCAAGGACGGTCACTCGTTCGTTCGCACCAACTGCTTCGGTACCAACGTGATGTGCGATGTCGCCCGCCAGATCGGCGTCGAACGTTTCCTGCATATCTCCACCGACGAGGTCTACGGATCCATCGAACACGGTTCGTTCAGCGAGACCGACGCACTTGGTCCGCGTTCGCCATACTCGGCGGCAAAGGCCGGCAGCGATCTCATCGCGCTCAGCTACTACACCACCCACGGTCTGCCCGTGGTCGTGACGCGCTGCAGCAACAACTACGGCCCGTACCAGTTTCCTGAGAAACTCATTCCTTTGTTCACCACCAACTTGCTCGATGGCCACAAGGTGCCGCTGTACGGCGATGGTGGCAACGTGCGCGACTGGATTCACGTGCACGACCACAACACCGCTGCCGATTTGGTGTTACGCCAGGGCGAACTCGGCAAGATCTACAACATCGGCGCGGGTAACGAGGTGACCAACAAAGACATCACCTATCGCCTGCTCGAACTCACCGGGCGCGACGAGAGCTACATCACCCCTGTCGCCGATCGACTCGGCCACGATCGCCGCTACTCGATCACCCACGACAAGGTCACCGCGCTTGGTTGGAAGACCGAGCACAACTTCGTCGATGGGCTTGCCGCAACGGTCGAGTGGTACCGCGCCAATCGCGCCTGGTGGGAGCCGCTCAAGGCCCGGGCCGCATTCTGATGCGGATTCTGGTCACCGGTGCACGTGGCCAATTGGGTCGCGATATGGCCTTGGCCTGCGAAGCCGCCGGCGACACGCTGTTTGCGTTCGATCGTGACACCCTCGACGTCACCGATCGCAACGCAGTGCTCGGCGCGATCACCACGATTCGACCCGACGCAGTGATCCACTGCGCGGCGTGGACCGCTGTCGATGCCTGCGAGGCCGACCCCGACCGGGCGTTCGCCACGAATGCACTGGCAGTGCGTTGGGTCGCCGAAGCCTGCGAACGGGTACACGCACATCTTGCACACATCAGCACCGATTACGTGTTCGATGGCACGAAGTCAACGGCCTACCACGAGTGGGATACCCCGAATCCTCAATCGGCGTACGGCGCATCAAAATTGGCCGGTGAGCACGAAGCGCTGGCTCTCGGCGCGTCGGCAACGGTAGTGCGCACGAGTTGGGTGTGTGGTGAGTTCGGTAACAATATGGTCAAGACGATCATGCGACTGTCCGCAGAACGCCCTGAGCTCAGTTTTGTCGATGACCAACGCGGGCATCCGTCGTTCTGCACCGATTTGGCGCTGATGGTCCGCCGCCTTGTGCTCGACCGGCGCAGCGGAATTCACCATGTGACCAATCAAGGCGACGTGAGCTGGTTTGAGTTTGCGCAAGCCGTCGTTGTCGCTACCGGTAAGTCTGCCGACATGGTCCGCCCCATCGCCACGGCGGATCTTCAGCCACCTCGACCCGCGCGTCGACCCGCCAACAGCATGCTCGACAACGCTGTGCTGCGAGCCGCAGGTGTGCCGTTGCTCCCCGACTTTCGGGAGTCTTTGGCAACGCTCATCGCTCGACTCTGACGGGCTACAGTGGCGCGCGCTCGGCTTCGGCGCGGTTGGCAAGGTACCAATCGAGCGTGCGTCGCAGACCCTCGGCGAACGGCACTTGCGCCTTCCACTCGAGCTGTTGCGCAGCTCGTTCCACCGAGACGCGCCGACGCGGCTGACCGTCGGGACGCATTTCATACCAGTTCGCCCTCGAAGCCAACCAGCGCAGCGATGGTCTCGACGGTCTCGCGAATGGTGACTTCGTGGTCGTTGCCAATGTTGATTGGGTCGGTGCCCTCGTGGTTACCGGCGGCGCGCACGATCGCCTCGGCCGCATCTTCCACGTACAGGTATTCGCGGCTCGCCTGGCCGGTACCCCACACCTCGATCGTGTCGGCACCGCTCTCTTTGGCCTCGACACACTTCTTCATCAGCGCAGGGATCACATGCGAGACAGTGGGATGGAACTTGTCACCGGGCCCATACAGGTTGGTGGGGATGAGGTACGCAAAGCGTTGTCCGTATTGCGCCGCATTGACCTGGGCGTGGATCAGGTGAGCCTTCTTGGCAATTCCGTATGGAGCGTTCGTCTCCTCTGGGTAGCCGTCCCACAGGCTCGCTTCGTGGAATGGCACCGGCGTGAACTTCGGATACGAGCACACCGTGCCCACCAGCGTGGTCTTGTATACCGACTCCGAGGCTCGCGTCGCCTCGATGGTGTAGGTGCCCATCAACAGATTGTCGAGATACAGCGGCGCCGGAGCGACCTGGTTCTAGCCGATGCCACCGACGCGGGCCTCGAGATGCACGACATGAGAAGGGGCGTGATCGCGAAGGAGTTGATCCGCAGCTCCTGAAACTGTGAGGTCGTACTCAGCGCTGCGCGGCACCACCACCGTGGCCCCTTCGGCCTGTAGCTTGGCGACGACGACACGTCCGAGAAACCCCGAACCGCCGGTGACCACTACTGTCTCACCGCTCCATGTTGCGCTCATGGGCGTCGATGATAGGGCCGAGCGGGCATGATGGACAGTGTGCGGGTCGCTTACACACTTGAGCAGTTGTGGCATCGGGTGCCCGGCGGCACCGGTGTTGCTGCGTTGCGCACCGCAGAGGCAATGGAGGGCGTTGCCGGGGTCGAACTCGTGGGTGTCGCCGGTCGGCATCGTCAAACCCCGGAGTTCGACTGGACGCCTCCGATCCCATATGTGCAGCTGCCGATCGCTGCGCCGTGGCTCTATGAGTCATGGCTCTATCTCGGATGGCCTGCGCCGGAGTCAGTCGTCGGCACGGTCGATGTCGTACATGCCACCACGCTCATTCCGTGCCCAACCAAACGTCCGCTGGTCGTCACCCTGCACGACCTTGCGTTCCTGCGCCGTCCCGAGCAGTTCACGCGCCACGGCGTGCGCGTGTTCAAGCGCAGCCTCGAGCTGATCAGGCGCCACGCCGATCTCGTGCTGTGCTGCTCGCAAGCCACGATGGACGATTGCGTGGTGTCCGGCATTGATGCCGCACGACTCCGTCACGTGCCGCTGGGTGTCGATGTGGAGCATGCCCCGCTTGCCGACGTCGCACGTGTGCGGGCTTTGTATCGATTGCCCGAGCGTTACTTGCTGTTCGTCGGCACGGTCGAACCGCGCAAGAACTTACGCGGCCTGGCGCGCGCCGTTGCGCTCCTCGACGACCCAATCCCGCTGGTGGTGGCGGGCGCTGACGGCTGGGGTGATGCCGGCGCCCACCTGGTCGGTGACGTGACGTTTCTCGGTTACGTTCCGAATGAAGACCTGCGCGCGCTCTACGCCGGAGCACACGTGTTTTGCTATCCAAGCGAACTCGAGGGTTACGGACTGCCGGTGCTCGAGGCAATGGCCCAGGGCGCGCCCGTCGTAACGAGTCGTGATACTGCAACTGAAGAGGCTGCAGGTGGCGCTGCGGTTCTGGTTGATCCATCGGATGTTTCTGACATCGGGCGTGGCATCACCGAAGCCATCGCACGACGCGTCGAGCTCGACGCCCTCGGCCGTGAGCGCGCTGCAAGCGCCACGTGGAAACACACCGCAGAACTGACTGCGTCGGCATACCGCGAGCTGATGTAGGTGCCGACGTGATCGATGTCGCAGTCAACCTGCTGTGGTGCGTGCCTGGTCACGTGGGCGGCAGCGAGGAATACCTCGTCCGCCAGATGCTCGGCCTCGCCGAGATCACGTCGGAGTTCGTTCCCACGCTGTACACCGTCGCCGGATTTGCTGCGGCTCACCGCGATCTTGCCGAAGCATTCCGCGTGGTTGTTGCGCCCATCGACGGAACGAATCGGGCGCGACGTGTGTTGGCCGAACATGACTGGCTGGCCAAACGAACCAGGTCCGCAGAACTGGTACATCACGGTGGCGGTACTGTTCCCGTGCGCGGTTCGCGACCCACGGTGCTCACCATCCACGACCTGCAGTACCTCACCTATCCCCAGTACTTCAGCAGCGTGAAGCGGGCGTATCTCGATTGGGCGATGCCCCGCTCGGCACGTCGTGCCGACGTCATCGCAGTCCCCACCGCGTTCGTTCGTGACACCGTCGTGCAGGCCTACGGCGTGCAACCCGATCGAGTGGTGATCGTTCCCCATGGACTCGAGTCCACCGTCGGCGCGACGGCTACTGACGAAGTGGATGTGCGCGCCCGGTTCAACCTTGGCAGTGGTCGGGTTGTGGTGCTGCCTGCAGTCACCCATCCGCACAAAGGCCATCTCTTCCTGCTGCGCCTCCTTGCAGAACGATGGACTGATCCGAATCTTCGTCTGGTGCTCACGGGCGGTCAGGGCGCTGCCGACCCCGACGTCTCCGAGGCCATCGACCGATTGGGCCTGACGGCGCGCGTCGTGCGGACCGGTCGAGTATCGGCTGCAGATCGCGATGGTTTGATCAAGCTGGCGTCGGCGATGGCCTTCCCCAGCGAATACGAGGGATTCGGCGCACCGATCATCGAGGCGATGGCACTTGGGACACCGGTCATCTGTTCCGACCAGACCTGTCTGCCCGAAGTTGCCGGTGACGCAGCCATTGTCGTGCCGTTACACATCGATGCCTGGGCTGGTGCGCTCGACGCTGCAGTGTCTCGCCGCGATGAACTCGTGGCGGCCGGTCTCGAACGGGCGGCTCACTTCACTGCGGCCGCCTCCGCGCGGGCGCTGGTCACCGCGTACGGTCTGGCACTGTCATGACGACATCGAGTAGTCAGCAACCGCAGCCGCAGCCCCAACGCCGGTTGCGCCTGGCGGTGCTGTGCCCACATTTCGAACCCGATACCGCGCCGACCGGGGCGGTGATCACGCGCATCGTGCACGAACTCGCCGCGCTCGGTCACGAGGTGCACGTGATCACTGCGTTGCCGTGGTACCGACGACACGCCATCGAGTCCGATTGGACCGGTCGATGGGTGCGCCGTGAACGCACCGCCTGGGGATCGATCACGCGAGTGCACCCGTTCCCTGGGCCCGACAAATCGAACCTCCTCCGGCGGGCAGCGGGATTCGCAGGGTTCAGTGCCCTCGCGGCGATCTGCGGCATTCTTGGCGGACGCGTCGATGGCGTGCTCTCGATGTCGCCGCCGCTGACCAACGGTCTGATTGGGTGGGTCATCGCACTGGTACGCCGGGGCCCGTTGGTGTTCAACATCCAAGACGTGTTTCCCGACGCGGCCGTCGAAACAGGAGCCATCACCAACACCCGCGTGATCGCGCTTGCCCGCTGGCTGGAGCGTGTGAGCTATAACCGCGCCGCGGCAGTCACCGTGTTGAGCTCGGACCTGCGCGACAACGTCGTCGCCAAGATCGGCCCCGAGCGCGCCGGGCAGGTGCGAGTGATTCCAAACTTCGTGCTCACTGACGAGATCCGCCCGCTCGATCGGCTGACCGCCTATCGACGCGAACTCGGCATCGGCAACGAACCGGTGGTCATGTACGCAGGCAATGTCGGTTTCTCGCAGTCACTCGACCTCATGCTCAGCGCGGCCAAGGCGTTGCCTGACATCGCGTTCGTGATCAATGGCGACGGCGCTGCCCGATCGGCCTTGATGGCTGCGGCGGCCGGACTGGCCAACGTTCGTTTTGGCACCTACCAGCCGATGAACCGCCTGGCCGAAGTTCTGGCCACGGGCGACTTTCACGTCGTCGCTCTGAAGAGGGGCCTCGGACGGGTGAGTGTGCCGTCGAAGACATACTCGATTCTTGCCGCCGGCCGTCCTATCGTTGCCGCGATCGACGCGGGCACCGAGGTGCCGCGCATCCTTGAATCGGCCGATGCGGGGGTGGTCGTGGCGCCCGATGACCCTGATGCATTCGTGGCCGCACTGCGCCAATTGTTAGATGATCCGCAACGTTCTACGCACATGGGTTGCGCCGGTCGAGAGTGGGTGCAGCGTGCCGCGTCGCCGGGTGCTGTCGCGCTTGCATACGAGCAATTGTTCCGCGAACTCAGTCGGCGCTCGGCGGGGTGACCGGAGTTTCGGTGATCCGAGGCTGTAACCTCGCATACTCGTGGCTTCCTCTTCGTCCGCCAATAAAGTCGCCAAGCTCGCTCAGAAGGGCAAAGGCAAGAAAGTGCGCTTCCAGGGTGGCGCACTGTTTCCGATCGTCGTCGCCGTTGTGACGCTGCTCGGTTTGGTACTCATTGTGTACTCACGCCAGTCGCGTCCAGGGCCGGGCACCGGCGCGCCCACGTCGAACGATCACTGGCATGCCGCCTTTGGCATGTATGTGTGCGACGAGAAGGGACTGCAGACACTGCCCAAGATCGTCGGCACCCTCGAAGAGACCGATGGCACGGGACAGCTGGTCAGCAACGAATTCAAAAAGACCGGTATTCACTCCCATGGCGACGGCATCATTCACTGGCACCCCGCTGCCAGCGGAGCGGCCACGGGCACGAATGCGAAGATGAGTGTGTTCTTCAAGAACTACGACATCATCGTGACAGATACCAAGCTTGCGCTTCCCAAGGCCCAGGGTGGTCAGACCTTCGAAGAAGGCAAGACCAAGTGCATCATCGACGGCAAGGAACAAAAGGCCTCGCTGAAGATGTGGGTCTGGCCGAACTACAGCACCGTCGACACCACCGATCCGCAGATCTACATCACCAACATCGGCGATGTGCGCCTCAAGAATGACGGCATGGTATTCATGCTTGCCTTCGTGCCCGACAGTGTGAAGCCCAAGGCACCTGAGTGGACGTCGGAGCTGCCAACGCTCGGCGCGAAAGATGGCTCCACGTCTGCCACCACCACCACGGTGCCGGGCCAGACCACGGTGCCGGGCCAGGCCACGGTGCCCGGCCAGACTACGGTGCCCAGCCAGATCACGGTACCCGTCGCAACCCAGAGTGGGTCCACGGTGACGACCACGGCAACCACCACGCAGGTTGCGGTCACCTCTACGTCGGGCGGCTGATGCGCGCGGTCGTGCTCGTGGGGGGCTTCGGCACCCGGTTGCGACCGCTCACCAATAGCGTCCCCAAACCGATGCTTCCGGTCGGGCATGTGCCCATCATCGAACGACTCATCGACAATCTGGTCCGCGGTGGCGTCACTGATGTCACGCTTGCGTTGGGATTCCGCCCCGAGCCATTCATCGAGGCGTTCCCCGATGGCACGTGCGCCGGAGCGACGCTGCGCTATGCGGTCGAACCTGAACCGCTCGACACCGGTGGTGCTATCCGGTTCGCTGCACTGTTCGCGGGCATTGACTCCACGTTCGTGGTCGCCAACGGCGATGTGCTCACCGACCTCGATGTCGGTGCATTGGCCGCGTTCCACTGCCGCAACAATGCAGAGGCAACGCTCCATTTGACTCCGGTGGACGATCCCTCCGCATTCGGTGTCGTCGACAGCGATACGGCTGGGCTCGTTCGTCGATTCATCGAAAAGCCGCCCGTCGGCACCGCCCCCAGCAACCTCATCAACGCAGGCACTTACATCTTCGAGCCGTCGGTCATCGCGCGCATCCCTGATGGGCGCAAGGTCTCGATCGAACGAGAAGTCTTTCCGTTGTTGGCGGCCGATCAACGTCTCTGGGCGATGCCCACCGATGACTACTGGATCGATACCGGTCAGCCCGACTTGTATTTGCGGGCTAATCTCGACATCATCACCCGTGTTCGTGCCGAGCGCAGTTGGGCCCACGGTGTCGCCGACGGCGCTGTCATCGGCGAGGGTGTGGCTCTGTCTGACACTGTGGTCGCCCACGGCGCGTCAATCGACGCAGGGGCCGACGTGAGCGACTCCGTGTTGCTCAGTGGTGCGCACGTCGGCGCGGGTGCACACGTGAGCCGCAGCGTGGTCATGGGGCGAGTCGGTGCGCGCGCCGTCGTATCCGATTGTGTCATCGGTGCCGACGTTGTCATTGCCGATGGTACCCGGCACGCCGGTGAGCGCATTCCAGACCCCAGTGCCTGACGAGGCGCGGGCGGTCTGACAACATGGCGAACATGATCCCGATGGTTGTCGGCGGTGCCGGGTTTCTTGGCTCCCATCTGGTCGATCGACTCCTTGCCGAGGACATGGCCATCGACGTTGTCGATGATCTGTCGTCGGGTTCGCTCGCCAATCTCGCCGACGCGCGGGCCGCCGGCGGAGCCCTGAAGATCCATACGCTTGACGTGCGCGCGGCGGAATTCGGATCGCTCGTTGGAATGCGACGACCCGACGTGATCTATCACCTTGGGCTACTCACTCCTGCGAACAGCGAGCGCGAGGCCGACGGGGCTGCCGTTGCCAACGTACTGGCGGTCTTGGAAGCGGCGCGTCATCACGGCGTCGGTAAGGTCGTAGTCGCCCTCCCGGCTGGTTCGTTGTACGGAGAGGTGCCCGCCCGAGAACTGCCCGTCAAGGAGACCCGGCCGTTCGAACCCGTCGGGGTTCGAGGCGTGCTCGCACGTACGGTCACCGAACTACTCGCCGTCTACCGCGACGAACATGCTGTCGAGTTCACCGCCCTCGCGATGACCTCGGTATATGGGCCGCGACAACGCGCAGCGGATGGTGTGGTGGCAGCGTTTGCCACCGCTTTGGCACATGGCGAATCGTTCGTGATCTTTGGTGATGGCCGCCAAACGCGCGACCTGCTGTTCGTTGACGATGCAGTCGACGCATTGGTGCGCGCCGGCAATCGCGGCGGCGGTCTCGTTGTCAATATCGGCACCGGAGTGCCGACGTCGATCCGCGACTTGGCGGCCCTCGTGAACCCCCGCCTGTCATCTGACGCCTCGCTGGTGCATCAGCCCCGCCGGCACAGTGACCTCACCCGCGTCGCAGTTTCGCCGACGCGTGCGCGCATTCACCTGCAATGGTCACCATGGACCGATCTTGCCGCTGGTCTTCGCGCGACGCTTCCCGGCTACGAATCGCTCACCGAAACGTAACGTCGACAAACAGCGTGGGTGCTCACACAACCACACCGGCAGCGGCGAGCGCAACGCGTGCCAGATTCGCGGAGATCGCCGATGTGCTCATGATCGATGGCACGACGATGGCACGCATACCCACCGCTTCCACCTCGCGGGCGAGATGCGCGTCGATGGGGTCGATCACGAGAGCCGCGGCGATCGGTGCGTACAGCCGAGCCACGCCGACCACCGTCGACTCGTGACCGAGTTCCCCGAGCATGCGATCAGCCGGGCCCTTCAGTGCAGCGCCGCCGACGATGGGAGAGACTGCAACGACTGACTCTCGGCGTGCACTCAGCGCAGTGTCTACTCCTGCAAGCGCGCGCAACGGCCCGATCGACACCAGCGGATTCGACGGTGCGATCACGATGGCATCGGCACCCATCAGGGCACGTGCCGCGTGGCCGGTGAGGGCGGCGCGGTCTGCGCCGATAAAACGAACATCGCTGACGGCAACACTGTGGCGGCGTTGCACAAAGTACTCCTGAAAGCTGATCTCGCCCTCGTCGACCACCGTGACGCGGGTCTCGACGCGGTCATCGGTCATTGGTAGGAGGCGAACATGCAGTCCGAACGCGTGGGCGATCTCGCCGGTGATCTCCGTCAGCGTGGCACCCTCGGCGATGCGGGCCGTGCGGTAGAAGTGCGTGGCCAGGTCCTGATCGCCGAGATTGAACCACGTTGGCGCCGCGTGCGAATTCGGTGGACGAACCGGCACGAAACGGGCGAGGGCCTCCATTGCCCGCCAACTCTCGTCGCGCAGACCCCAGCCGCGCTCAGGATCGATCGCTCCTGCGAGTGTGTACGTGACAGTGTCGAGATCGGGGCAGATGTAGAGCCCGTGCATCACCGTGTCGTCGCCGGTGTTGACGACGGCGGTGATATCCGTCGCCGGAACCACGTGCAGGAGCCCGCTGAGGAACCGTGCGGCGCCGACCCCGCCTGCAAGTACGGTGATCATCTGCTTGCCTCCTGAGCCAGGCGTCGATAGAGATCGGCCAGGTGTGTCGCGGTGTTCTGCCATGAATAGTGCTCGACGCGCGCGCGGCCGGCCGTGATGAGCCGACTCCGCGCCCCGGAATCCACAAGTGCGCGCTGCAGCGCCTCGGCCAGCGCGATCACATCGTCGGGCGCCACGAGGAGCGCTGCATCGCCGGCTACCTCGGGAATGGAGCCGGCGGTGGACGCAACGACCGGAAGGTCATACGCCATTGCTTCGAGTAAGGGAAAGCCAAAGCCCTCGTCAAGCGATGGATAGGCGAGCACTTGCGCATGTCGGAGTAACCACTGCTTGGCAGTGTCGTCTATGCGTCCGGTGAGCATCACGCGCTCGCGTGCGTTGGGCCGCAGTTGGTCGATCGCTTCGTTGATGACTGCGCGATCGTCGCCGTCAGAACCGGCAAGAACCAATCGGAGATCGGTGTTGTCGGCGGCGATGTGTCCGAAGGCCTGCACCAACCGGCGCAGATTCTTGCGCCGCTCGAGCGTGCCCACGGCGAGGATGAATGGAACCCCCTCGAGATCCGCGATCGGGGCCAGCAGAGTCGTGGTGGTGCGCGCGATGACAGGGAGCGCCGCAAGCGGGATGACCTCGACTCGACTCGTGTGCAACAGCTCGCGCACGGCATCGGCGGTGGCATGTGAGCTGGCGTGCACCGTGGCGCCGCTGTTGACCGCGCGTCGCAGGATCCGGCCCGCGCGCACTACGGCGCCCGATGCCTGGCCCGGACTGCGCAGGAACCAACAGTCGTAGACCGTCACCACCCGTGGCAGGCGGCTCGGCGGCACGGTGTAGTTGGTGCCGTGGATCACCTGTGCCGGTCGCAGCCAATGATCCATCCTCGGAATCGACAGATGGGCCCACATTCGCTGGGCTACCGCTGCAGGTAGTGGCAGTCGTGTCGTGCCGGGTTGCAAAGCGCCACGAAAGCTGCAGGCATAGGGTTGCAGGGCGATGTCGGCATCGTTGTTGAGGGCCGCGATCATGTGCTGCGCCGCGGCACCAACTCCAGTGAGGGCGCCGAGTAACGGACCGACATCGATCGCCACTGCGAGCGAACCATCGCGGGGCGCACTGCGCGGTTCAGCGGTCACGCGCCTCACCCTAGTTCTGGGTGCCGGTCCTCGGGCCGAACTTTTCGTGCTTGTTCGTGAGGTTGTTGGTGGCGTGGTGACCGAAGAAGTACGGCCTAGACTGCGGTGCCCCTTCCCATTGTTGCCCTTCACCGTATTCAGGATCCCACCATGCCTCGCGCGTTCATCACCGGTATCACAGGCCAAGACGGTCGTCACCTCGCTGAATTTCTGTACGACAAGGGGTACGAAGTGTTTGGCATGGTGACCGGGCAGAACAATCCCAAGGCCGAGTATCTACGCAACGAATTGCCGTTTGTCGAGATCGTGCCCGGCGATTTGGCCGACCTGCCGTCGCTGGTAAAAGCAATGGCTCACGCCCAGCCTGACGAGGTCTACAACCTTGGCGCTATCTCGTTCGTGGCGATGAGCTTCAATCAAGCGGAACTCACCGCCAACATCACCGGCCTTGGCGTCCTGCGCATGCTCGAGGCCATCCGCATGGTGGGTGGCAACGAGAACAACCCCATCCGTTTCTACCAGGCGTCATCGTCAGAGATGTTCGGCAAGGTGCGCGAAACACCACAGACCGAGCTGACTCCGTTCCACCCGCGTTCGCCCTACGGTTGTGCCAAGGTGTTCGGTCACGACATCACCGTGAACTACCGCGAGAGCTATGGCATGTTTGCGTGCAGTGGCATTCTGTTCAATCACGAGGGTCCGCGCCGTGGCCTTGAGTTCGTGACGCGTAAGGTCACCAACGCCGTCGCCCGAATCAGCCTGGGCTTGCAGGAAGAAATCGTGCTCGGCAATCTCGACAGCAAGCGCGACTGGGGCTACGCCGGCGATTACGTAAAGGCGATGTGGCTGATGATGCAACAGCCAGAGCCCGATGACTTCGTCATCTCCACCGGCAACACCCACAGCATCGAAGATCTCGTGCAGCGTGCGTTTGCCGAAGTCGGCATCGACGACTGGAAGTCACGAGTCCGTCAGGATCCCCGGTTCTTCCGTCCTGCCGAAGTCGATCTGCTCATCGGAGACGCCAGTAAGGCGCGCACCAAGCTGGGCTGGACCCCTGAGGTCGACTTTGCTCAACTCGTGAGCATGATGGTCAAGCATGACCTCGCCTACGAGTCACGCAAGGCTGGCATCGTCCCCGCAGTGTGAGCGGGCTCAGCGATTAGGTCTCGAAGGGCATGTCGGTGGCGGCGTCCATCATCGACGAGGCACTGGGCACCACGCCCACCGCGAGGCGCTGGCGCAGCGCCAACCAGAAGACCACGGTTGCAGTGATCGATGAGGTCACCAGGCCCAGTTCGACGCGCAAGTAGAGGTCGTTCGAGCCCAGCCAGGTGACGAGCACGAACGTGAGCATGCCGAGCCCCCAGCCCAACGCCACGAGCGCATGGCCGTGCAGGGCGATGACTGCTTGCGCAATCGTCAGCGCCACCATATAGATGGCAGTGCCGAGCACCAGCATTGTGATGGTGCGGTGGCTGAGATCGGCGTCGTAGACCTTCTTCAGCATGAACGGGCCGAGCAGCGCTGACCCCGCAACGCCGAGCGCGCCGACTCCGATCACTACCAGCAACAATCTGCGGAACCCATGTTTGAACTCAGCGATTTCGCCGCGTACCGCAAGGCGCGACAATCTCGGCAGCAATGCGGCCTGCACGGCTTGGAACAAAAACAGCGGCACGCGCCCGAGCAGTACGCCGTAGCTGAACTTCGTTACGACCGATGGTG
The DNA here is from genome assembly GCA_025360105.1 of Actinomycetes bacterium. Lineage (GTDB taxonomy): Bacteria > Actinomycetota > Acidimicrobiia > Acidimicrobiales > Ilumatobacteraceae > WLMZ01. The sequence continues at coordinate 186,029 of JANYCT010000051.1, forward strand.
GAGCGTCGTCTTTGAACAGGTCGACCGCGATGGGACCCGCATTGACCAGGCCGGCCGCAAACACCGAGCCGAGCAACAACCAACCGAGGTTGGGTGTGACCTCGGCCCATGGCGCGGGCGGGCCCTGCTCGGTCTTGAGATCGCCGCGTGCGAACACTACGGCCACACCCACGAGCGGAGCCAAGGCAACGGTGAACGCGTAGGCCCCGGTGTTGGTGACCCCTGCAGCCCAGAGCACGATGCAGCCGATGATGCGTGAGCCGCCGTCGGCGCCCATGACGATGCCGTACGAAGCGAACCTGCCGTGACCCGAGCAGATGCCGCGGGCGATATGCGCCGGGGCGTAGGAGATGAACCCCACCAGCAGGGCCGCAGTGACGACCCAGTCGCCCTCGAAGAACTTCGAGGTGATTGCCCCAGAGGCGGCAAGAATGGCCAGACAGACGATCGCGACGAGTGCGCCAGCCAGCGGCAGGATCCGACGCACCACGGGGCGTCCGCCCTGTCCGAGGCCCAGGCGTTGTGCCAACGCGCGTCCGAGTTCTTGCTCGATTGGCAGGAAGAACCCCGGTGCCAAGAAGAACGTCGCGAACCACAGGCTGCTGATCGGCTTGAACCCGTCTGTGCCGAGTGCCTTGACACCGACCTTGAAGAACGCATAACTAGACACGCCAGCCACAAGCAGTCCCACGCCAACGGGCAATGTGCCGTCGGGCAGGGGGAGGCGTTGTATCGCCGAGAGTTGATCGTCGCGTTTGGCCAAGGCTGGCAAGACTAGCGTCAGCGCTTGGGCGAACATGGGCACCGTCTGCGTGTGGTCGCGCGGGCCGCACGCACCGATGCCTTGATTCTTTCACCTCGTGCGGCTAAGTTCTCACTCTAGGCGGTGGACCGGCGAGCTGTGCTTGCCGAATTCCTGTGAGAGGTGGTGTCTCGTGGCCGACGCTTCGAATCGACGTCTTGTTGTTGGCGCGCTCATTGCTGCGGTGGTGTTGCCGGTAGCGCTACGCGCTGAGCCGATCGCTCAGGCCGGATCGCCCGCACCGGCTGTGGCGGGCATGCTCACCATTGATGGTCACGGTTGGGGCCACGCAATTGGCATGAGCCAATGGGGAGCACTCGGCTACGCGGTCAACGTCGGATGGAGTGCGTCACAGATACTGGATCACTACTACGGCGGAACCGTTGCCTCCACTGCGCCGAGTTCCGACATCACCGTGCGGTTGACCGCGCTCGACGGCGCGCAAACCGCGGTGGTGCACGACAAGGGAGCGCTCGTGATCGACGGGTTCAACCCCGGTCAGGGCCAACCGGCGACGTGGCGATCGCTCGTGGCCCGCGAGACGACCGAGGGCCACTACCGGGTGTGGGGCCGTACCGACGCCAATGTGTGTCCGGGTGCCGGCGTCGATCTCAACAACGCTGCGAACGGATGGAGCGTCGTCATCGGCGATCAACCGACCGTGGTTACGTTCCGACCGCAAACCGACTCGAGTGCGAGCGCCGATGTAAGCGACCTCGTCGGGCTCTGTGAACCAGCCTCGGGTCGGGTGCGCTATTACCGGGGCTCGATACGGGCGGTGAATAGCAGTGTTGGCGCGAACCGCACGGTCAGCCAGGTCCCGCTTGAGCAATATCTGCGCTCAGTGGTTGGCGGCGAGGTCTCGTGGGGATGGGCCTCCCTCGGCGGCGGCAAGGGCGCCCAAGCTCTCCAGGCGCAGGCGGTTGCGGCGAGGAGTTATGGCCTCGCCGAGAACAAGGAGTCGTATGCAAAGACATGCGACAACGTGTGCCAGACCTATCGCGGCGCTGCGTATCGCGACGGTGTCTCGGGATCGCTCGTCGCGCAGGAGTTCGGACCCACCGACGCTGCCGTCGCCGCCACCGCCGGCGTCGTGCGTCGCTACGGATCCACGAGCGGTGCGATTGCCTACACCATGTTCTCGTCGTCGTCTGGTGGTTTCACCGCGCAGAACTCCCTCGGCTTCACGCCCGTTGTTGATGAAGGCGATGCCGTGGCTGGCAACAGCGCGCACTCGTGGACCGCCACATTGGACCCGTCGACGATTCAGGCGGCGTGGCCGAGCATCGGCATCTACTCGAGCATCGTGGTCACGTCGCGCGACGGCAACGGGGAGTGGGGCGGACGAATCCTGACCTTGAGCGTCATTGGCTCGACGGGTTCGGTGAACCTGACCGGCAGTGTCTTCCGTCTGGCGATGGGCCTGAAGTCGGCGTGGTTCCAGATCCGCGACAGCGCGCCCGTTCCGGTTCCGGTGCCGGTGGATCCGTGCGCCGGTCGATACGCCAGTACTGTTCCCGGTGCCGGGGCGAACTCGACGCCAAGTCGGTTCACGGCGCTCACACCGACTCGCCTCATCGACACCCGTTCCGGTCTCGGCACCGACGCCCGTCCGCTCGGTTCCGGTTGCACGCTCACCATCGACCCGCATGCCCCCATTGACGCGACCGCTGTCGTGGTCAATGTCACCTCCGTGCTCCCGTCGATCAATGGGTTTCTCACGGCGTATCCCTGTGGTGCACAACGACCACTCGCGTCGATTGTTCCCTCGGTCGGGGACCGAATCGTGGCGGGCACGGCGGTCGTGCCGCTGGGTAACGACGGCAAGTTCTGTGTGTTCTCGTCCACGGCCACCGACTTGGTGGTGGATCTCACGGGCATCTATCAGACGGGCGGCAGCGGCGGGCAGGCGTTTCAGCCCATTGCGCCCGTTCGACGCTTTGATTCCCGTACGGGAGCGATTCTGCCGGCCGGGACGGTAGTGCGCGTGCAGATCGGTGGCACGCCAGCAGCCCCGCCCGGAGCAACGGGAGCTGCCGTCACCGTGCACAGCACGAACGCGCTCGGCCCTGGCTTCGTCACGATATGGCCGTGTGGCGTCGAGCGGCCGACGACGTCGATACTGAACGCGACGACAGGTTCATCGGTCACCAACCACGCCCAGGTCGGTCTCGACGGGTACGGCGGTCTGTGTCTCTTTGCGTCGAACTCGATGCACCTGGTGCTCGACGTGAGTGGCTGGTTCGGCCCTGGCGCCGGCACGGTATTCCACGCCACAATGCCGCAACGGGTGCTCGATACGCGTGACAATCTCGGCCTTGTCGGCGCCTTCGGAGCGAATCAGAATCGGGCAGTGTCGGTGACGGGCATTGGGGCCGTACCCGCCTCTGGTGTGGCCGCCATCGCCGCTGAAGTCACCGAGGTGAGTGCCACTCAAGCTGGATTCATCACCGTGCATCCGTGCATGGCGACAGTTCCGAATTTGTCGATGGTTCGCAACTTCGCGTACTCCATTGCGGCCACCACGGTGGCGGGGATCATCGATCCGTATGGACGCTGGTGCCTTCGACCGAATGTCGCAATGGACATCCTCATCGACATCAGCGGCTGGTACGGAGCGGGCTGAGGTGTTCGCTCGACAGTCTGTTCTGCGTGACGTACGTGCCCTCGAGGGCGCGCAGCGCCACGCAGACGGTGCGATCAGGCTGGAGTGACGCGGCGGGTCTGGGTGCGAACCGACTTGGTCAGTTCGCGGCGTTGTACTTGAAGCTTCTGAATCGTCAGCACCGTGAGGCCGATAGCGATGTATACGGCGTCCTTAGCGACGTTGGTCACCGCAGCGCTGTCGAATTTGGGGATCTCGACTTTGGGTACGTCGACTCGCGGCATGCCGAATTTCGGCATCTCGAACGTCGGCTTCTCGAACTTCGGCAGTTCAATCTTCGGCAGTTCAATCTTCGACAGGTCGAAATTGCTGAGATCGATCGAGGGGAACGCGGGGAACTTGCGAGCGGTCATGGTATTCCTGCTGTGTGTTGGGGGACGTGTAAACAGAATAGCGCATAGTGCTAACTTTTGCAAGCACTATGGAAAGATCGCACATGCCTCAGTGCCCTGCGGCGCGAGGCGGCGCTGGCAGCACGGTTCTGCGCTCACACGGGGCTGCCGTCACTGGAGGGCTGCCCTCACTCGCGGGCGCGTCCCCGCTAGCCTCGGCTACCCGTGGACACCAACACCGAACTCGCCCCGCCCGTCGTGGCCGTTGTGGTCGTCCACGAGCCCGGGGCCGACTTCGACGAGGTACTCGGTGCCCTGGCCGAGCAGGACTACCCGAACCTGAGATGGCTCTTCCTTGTCACCGGCGAGGCCGACGACCTGCCGTCTCGAATTCGCGAACGCGTGCCGGGCGCCTTCGTTCGGGCGGTCAGTGGCAACCCCGGATATGGCACGGCGGCCAATGAGGTCTTGCATCTGGTCGAGGGCGACAACGGGTTTTTCCTGCTCATGCACGACGATGTTGCGCTCGACGTCTCCGCCACACGCCTCCTCGTCGAGGAGTTGTACCGGTCGAACGCCGGCATCGTCGGACCGAAGCTGGTGTTCTGGGACGATCCAACGGTGCTCCAGCACGTAGGCCTCGGCGTCGATCGCTTTGGTGAGATCGACCCGCTGGTGGAGCCCGGTGAAGTCGATCAGGAACAGCACGACGCGGTCCGTGACGTGTTTGCCCTCCCTTCTGCATGCCTGCTCGTTCGCGCCGATTTGTTCCGCACGCTCGGTGGTTTCGATGCTGCTGGCAGCTTTCACGGCGAGGATCTCGATCTGTGCTGGCGCGCCCATCTCAGTGGAGCTCGGGTGGTGGTCGTTCCCGCCGCGCGGGGCCGCCACAGCCAACAACTGGTCACTCGACGGCCGGAATTTTCACATCGCTTGATGGCGGCCCAACAGCGAGTGCGCACGGTTGCGACACTGACCGGAGGACTCCGCCTGCCCGTGGTGTTGTTGCAGATGTTGCTCATCGCGCTGCTGGAGTTGGTCGTCGGACTGTTCACCGGTCGGCTCGGAGATGCCTTCGCCTCACTGCGTGCCACCGTGGGTCTGATCCCGCGGATTCCGAGCATCGTGCACCGCCGACGCGAAGTCGCCGATCTCCGCCAGGTGCCATATCGCGAGGTCGCCGGGTTGCAGATTCGTGGCAGCGCGCGACTGGCTTCTTACCTGCGCACGCGCGAGCAGCAACACACCGCTATCGACCACAGCGCCATTGGCTCGCACCGCTTCACACGCAACACGGCGGGGCAGTTGGCGGCGTGGTTGTCGGTGATGATCCTTGCCCTGCTCGGCAGCCGCAGTTTCTTGCTGCACGGGGTGCCGTCGGTCGGAGAGTTCCTGCGCTACCCGCAGAGCTTGCGCACGCTGGTCGCTCAGTATTGGTCCGGCTGGTGGGGCCACGGCCTTGGCCAATCGACTCCGGTGCCCACAGGGATCGGCTTGTTGAGCGTGGCCGGAGCCTTCAGTCTGGGACACATGGGGCTACTCCACACGCTTGCAGTGTTGGCTTGGTTGCCCATCGGCTACTACGGCGCGTGGCGCTTGATGTCGATCTTTCCGTCGTCGCGGGCGCGCATCGTCGGCTTTGTTGCGTATGCCGCGGTGCCGCTTCCGTACAGCGCACTCGGTGCTGGCCGATGGGGAGTTGTCGCGGCCTATGGTGCTGCGCCGTGGGTGGTGCACCTACTGCGACGCATCGCCACCATCGAGCCAGCGCTCACCGCTCGTGCCGACGCCGATGTTGCTGATGCGTTCGGCGAGTTGAACCATCGCGAGCAGTTGCGCGGGGTCGCGCAACTCGCCCTGCTCACTGCTGTTGTCAGTGCGTTTTCACCGACGTTTGCCGGCATCGTTGCCGTCATCGGACTGGCGCTGGCCCTGGCTACCATGTTGGCTCGCGGCCTGATCAGAGCGGCACTCGTGCTGTTCGGCGCTGCAACCGCAGCGGGCGTGATCGCTCTCGTATTGAACCTGCCGTGGTTCGTGTCGTTGTTCGGTACGCACGGTTGGGACGCCTTCGTCGGCGCCCCAACGGCAACGTCTGCGGATCTCGGCGTCATGCGAGTTCTGCGCTTCGGTGTCGGACCGGAGAACCTTGGGGTGTTGGCGGTTGCGTTGTGGCTTCCCGTCGTGGTTGCTCCGTTGCTGGCCCGTGGCTGGCGGCTCACGTGGGCTAGCCGCGGTGGCGTGCTCGCCGTTGGCGGGTTGGCCTTGGCGGTCGCCGGGCTGCATCACGCGTTGCCGTTTCGTCTCCCCGAAATCGGTTTGCTCCTCGCGCCTGCCGGCGTTGGACTCGCCCTCTCGGCCGCGTGTGCTGCGGCCGCATTCGAGCAGGATGTGCAAGGCGGGAGCTTCGGCTGGCGTCAGCCGCTCGGCATCCTCAGCGGCGTAGCGATCGTGTTCGGTGTGGTGCCGGCTGTGGCTTCTACTGCGAACGGGCATTGGTCGACGCCCGCGAGCGTGTTGCTGCAGCCGTCACAGCAGTTCGCCGAGAATCCGCCAGAAGGGGACTACCGCACACTGTTCCTCGGCGACGCGCGAGTGATGCCGCTCGCCGGCTGGCGTTTCGACGACGCCGGTACCACGGGCATCTCGTTCGCGCTCGTCGATGACGGGCCGCTGTTCATCAACGAACACTGGGCAGGCGTGGCCTCGGGTGCTGAGCGCAATGTCAGCACCGTGCTGCAGCTCATTGCGGCGAACTCGACGGCGCGAGTCGGTCGGCTCTTGGCGCCCTACTCCATTCGCTACATCGTGATCCCACTCATCAATGGGATCGACTCCACTGCGGCCCACCCGTTACCCACGCCACTGGGCCTGGTCGAGGGTTTGAACTCGCAACTCGATCTCCGTCGGTTGTACACGCCGCCGAATTACATCGCCTTCGAGAACGTGGCCTGGATACCCACCCAGAGCAACCTCAGCGCATCCGCCGCCGAGGCCAGCAAGCAGGCTGGCGCTGAGGTCCTTGCCAGGACCGATGTCTCTGGCTCGCAGCCGGTCATGGTGGGCATGAACGATCACGGACCGGGTACCGGACCGGTGGCTGCAGGTGTGCTGCACTTGGCCGTGCCGTTCGACAGTCATTGGCGGCTTCACGTCGGTGGTGTCGTCAGCGCTGCGAGAGTCGCATTCGGCAGCACCATCGCATTCGACGTGCCCGCATCCGGTCAGGCCACCTTGAGCTACGACACGACTGTCGCGCGCTCCGCCATGGTGCTCACCCAATTGGCGGCGTGGTTGGCGCTGTTGGTGGTCGCAAGTCGTATTCGATGGGATTGGCTGCGCCGCGGTCGGCGAGACGTCGTTGTTGACGAAGGCCCGTTGCTCAGTCTCGACGCAGCCTTCGATCCGCTCGTACGCACGCGCGAGACAGAAGCATTCGAGAGCCATGTTGCCGACGACGCCGGCTCCATCGACGGAGCTCCGTCGTGAACCGGCGCAGTTCCGTTACAGCTGCCGTCGTGCTACTGGGACTTGGTGCCACCGTTGCCCTCGGACGGACCAGCCCGGCGCCGACCACGGCGCGCTTTGGCGCCGCACCATTTGCGAGCCGTCCGTTTGCCTCGCACCGCTCGCCCATCACCACGACCTGGTACTGCCCGGGTGTTCCTGCGGGTGACGCAACGGTGGGCGGCGACATCGTCGTGGCCAACCCCACTGATACCCCCAAGCAGGGTCGCGTCACGCTCTTCGGCTCCGATGGGGTGGCGCCGTTGTCGCAAGACATCACGGTGCCTGCCCGCGACATCTTCACGCTGTCGGTGACCAAGGCGCTGTCGGCCACATTCGTGTCGGCCATGGTCGAACTCGATGGGGGAGAGGGCATAGTCGAGCAGCGGGCGTTGTTCCCGGCCGGAAACGCCGTGGCGTCGTGCATCACCCAGACGTCGCCCACCTGGTACTTCGCCGACGGATTCACCGTCGACGGCAGCACCGATCAGATCATCCTCACCAATCCCTCTGCCGACTCGGTGAGTGTGAATTTGGCGTTCATCACCAAAACGGGAAAGCGCGAACCATCGGCCTTCCAGGGTGACTCGGTCGCACCGCACTCGGTGAAAGTGGTGTCCGTCGCCGACAATGGCCTCAAGGACGAAGCCGTTTTGGGCGTTCAGGTGATCGCTAGCCGCGGTCAACTCATCGTCGCCCGCGCACAGCACTACTTCGGGGGCAACCGACTCGGATACTCGCTCTCTCTCGGCGCGCCGGCACCATCGGAGCAGGTGTGGTTCGCCGCCGGCGAGAGCGGTACCGGCATCACCGAGCAGTATGTGATGTTCAACCCCACCTCGCAGGACGCAACGGTTGATGTCACCGTGCTTGGGCTACCCACGACGGCGGCGTTCTCGGCTCCCCCCGCTATCCCCGTGCCTGCCGGCGAGATCGTGGTGTTCGACACCTCGACCGTCGCTGGCCTTCCACCTGGATTGCACAGTATGGTCTTCTCCACGCTCGCCGCGCCCGCCATTGTGGTGGAACGTGTGCTCACCAAGCCCGCCGGCGACAAGATCGCCACGTCGGTGGTGATGGGTACCACCGCCGAGTACGTGGTGCCGCGCTGGTACGTGCCCATCGGTGTCGATGCTGCTGCCACGAATGCACTCGTGGTGTACAACGTGGACGGCGTTGATACCAAGATCACCGTGAAGGCAATCGGCCCCGGTGGCGAGGTTGCTGTGCCCAGCCTCACGGATCTGCCCGTCACTGCCGCCGGGCTCATCACGATTGATCTCACCGACCCGAGCGTGTTCGGTCGACCCCTCGTGGTTGAATCCACGCAGCGCCTCCTCGTCGAGCGGGTGCTGCCTCGTGGACACAGCCTGCGCGGTGGTTCGGGTTCGTGGGCATTGCCGGAATGTGGACCATGCAATTTCTCATCGCCGCCGTCCTTGTAGTGGTCGTTGGTGGCGTTGCACTGCTGTTGCAGCGCAAACGCTCCATCGATCCACCCACCCAAAACAACTGGCAGGTGCCGGCTCAGCTGGATCGCGCCGACTTCGCCGAGCTGGTTTGTGCTCCGGCTGACTGGCTCGTAGTCACGTTCACCTCGGCCGCGTGTCATACGTGCGCCGATGTGAAGCGCAAAGCCGCGGTTCTCGCCTGTCGTGACGTGGCTGTGATCGACGCCGACTACACCACGCACCGGCACCTGCACGAGCGCTACAACATCGACGCAGTGCCAACGCTCGTGATCGCCGACAGCGACGGGGTGGTGAGAGCCAGCTTTCTGGGCCCCGTCACCGCAACCGATTTGTGGGCAGCCTGTGCCGAAGCGCGCAACCCAGGCAGTTCACCTGAGCCCGACCTCGGCCGCCAACACTGACGTCGCCTCCCGCCGACGCAGATCGGATGGTGGGCTATTCGAGCGTGTCGATGGGAGCGACCGTGGCGACCACGCCTTCGAGACCAGTGGCGGGCTCAGTGGTGGGCATGCGCTCGCCGAGGCCCTGCTGCACCAGACGGGCAACTTCGGGTCCGTCGATGGTCTCGTGCTCGAGCAGTGCCTGAGCGACCATGTCAAGGCCGACACGGTGCTTCATCAGTAGTTCGCGTGCACGCTCCTGCTGGAAGTGCAGCATCGTGGAGATCTCCTCGTCGAGGATGCGAGCGGTCTGATCGCTGTACTCGCGACCGCTGCTCATCAGGTCCTCGCCCAGGAACACGTGCTGCTGGCTGCCCCACGCCATCGGGCCGATACGCTCGCTCATGCCCCATTCGCGCACCATGTGGCGGGCGATGTTGGTGGCCTGCTCAAGGTCGTTGGCAGCGCCGCTGTTGAGGTGACCAAAGACGATCATCTCGGCAACGCGGCCTCCCATTGCCTTACAGATGGTGTCCTCGAAGTACTCCTTCGAGTAGGTGTGACGCTCTTGCGGCAGGCTCCAGGTGACTCCGAGTGCCATGCCGCGGGGGAGGATGGTGACCTTGTGTAGCGGATCGCCGTGGGGGAGCACCGTGGCCAGAATTGCGTGCCCGCTTTCGTGGTAGGCCGTTGCCCGGCGCTCCTCGGGTGACAGCACCATGCTCTCGCGCAGGGCACCCAACACCACGCGGTCGCGGGCGTTTTCGAAGTCGATGCGCTCGATCTCTTTCGAACCGCGGCGCACCGCCACGAGTGCGGCTTCGTTCACGAGGTTGGCGAGATCGGCGCCACTCATGCCAGGCGTGGCCTTGGCCATCACATCGAGATCCACGTCGGCACCGATGCGCTTGTCGCGGCTGTGCACCTTCAGGATCGCAAGGCGCTCTTCGGCCTCGGGCAGTGGCACCACGATCTGGCGGTCGAAGCGGCCGGGGCGCAGCAGCGCGGGATCGAGAATATCGGGACGGTTGGTGGCCGCGAGGATGACAATGCCCTCGCTGGTCTCGAAGCCATCCATCTCCGACAGCATCTGGTTGAGGGTCTGCTCACGTTCGTCGTGACCGCCGCCCAGACCGGCGCCTCGCTTGCGGCCGATCGAGTCGATCTCGTCGATGAAGATGATCGCCCGGCCCATCTTGCGGGCCTGTTGGAACAGGTCGCGCACGCGACTGGCACCGACGCCAACGAACATTTCCATGAAGTCAGAACCAGTGACCGACAAGAAGCCAACACCGGCTTCGCCCGCAACTGCGCGAGCGAACAATGTCTTACCGGTGCCGGGAGGCCCCACGAGCAACATGCCCTTGGGAACGCGTGCACCGATTTCGCGGAAGCGCTCGGGCATGCGCAGGAAGTCGACGACTTCGCGAATCTCTTGCTTCACGCCTTCGTAGCCGGCGATATCGGCAAACGTTGTGGACGGTTTATCAGCCGAATAGGTCTTGGCTCGGCTGCGTCCGACGGACATGACGTTGCCCATCTGGCCCGCGGCGCGGCGTTGCATCCAGATCAGGAAACCGATGATCAGTGCAAACGGAAGCAACAGGGTGAGCAGACCGGCCCACCAGTTGTTGTCGGGCGCCTTGAAGTCGTACGTGATGCCGGCCTTGTCGAAACGGGCGATGACGCCGTCGTTGATCTGCGTGTCCGAGGTCGTGGTGAAGTTGCCGCCGGCCGCCCCATTCACGTCTTTGAACACGCCGGTGACGACGCGCGAACTGTTGTCGATGGTGATCTGCTTCACGGTGCCGTTGTCGACCTGGGTAAGGAACTCGCTCCACTTCAGGCGCTCAGACGCTGGTGCCGGCCAGAACTTGGTGGCCACGAGCGCGCCGACCACGACCAGCACCAACAACGCGATACTCCACTTGGGCAGACCTGGTGGCGTCTTCTTGGTGCCCTGACCCTGACCGTTCGGAGTGGGGCCGTTAGGGCCCCGGCCACTCGGCCCGCGACCCGGGGGAGGCGGTGGTGGAGGTGGGGGCAGGTTGCTCATGGATGTAATGCTACGTGCAATCCGGCAGGGCCAAACTGTCGCGGCTCACTTTGGCCGATGCGGAAATGGTCACATGCCGGTGATCGAAAGCAGCGCAGTGACCCGCATCCACCACCGGGGACTAATGGTCGTATATTTTCGCGTTGTGCAGCGTCAGTGTTCTCGGTCCGGATGTGCGGAATCAGCCGTCGTCACGTTGACCTATCAATATGCCCGCTCCGCGGTGTGGCTCGACGATCTCGCGCCCGATCGTGACCCCCACGCGTACGACCTATGTCAGCGCCATGGAGCCCGCCTGTCCGTGCCGCACGGTTGGCGTCTCGAAGATCGTCGGTCGCGCACCGAACTGGTCTACGCGGCCGCTGGCTGACCCCGGCCTGCCGATCCGCCGGTTCTGTTCGCGAGCGGAGATCTCCCCGAGCTGCCCGAGCCGGCCGCATCGAACGCCGCGAGGAGATTTTCGCCGACGGTGACCAACGTCTGTAGCGCTGAGGCGTCGGTGGGCGCGACGATCGGTGGCGCGGCTACCGATTGCGCTGGGGTGGTGTCGCCGGGAGTAGCGATCATCTCAACGGGCGTGCCGTCGCCGGTTGGATACAGACGGAACCACGCGATCAGGTTGCCAACGCGGCACCAGCCATCGATGGTCTCGCTGACCGGCTGCTTCGCACGGACGACCAGCGACTCGTCACAACGAGTGGGTGTCGTGACGTCGACGATCTCGTACGAGAGCTTCGGCGCGGTGGACGACGACGGCGGGTGGGCGCAGGTCAAAAAGGTGCCGATCGCTGCCAGATACTGGTGCGCGCCATCCACCGTTTCGGCGTCGTAGAACGTGACCATGGCCACGACTGCTTGCCCACCGTCGTAGCCGCGATTCGTGGCCGCTGTCTCGCTCGATGCGATGTTCGAGTTCTGGCCTGCGCAATCGACGACATCGAGACGGCTGGTGAGGTCTGAGTCGTCGTTCGACGTGGTTTCGGGCGGCAACCACGCGAGCTGCGCGATTGTTGGCAGCGCCCGTGCCAGCTGGTCGTGTTCCAGATGACGGACGATGGTGCTATCGCTGGTCGTCGATGGCGCTGCCTGTTCAATGGCGGCCGCTGCGGACAACGGCGTGCCAGCGGTATCCGCGGGCGACGACGTGATCGTCTGAGAACCGCACGAGCCGACCACGATCGCCATCGCGGCCAGCCACCACTTTGCGTCAGCCATGTCACGAACCGTACCGGAACCATCCCGTCCGATTCGGCGAAGTAGCGCTGTAGGGGCCTAAGAAGGGCCGTTGGAGCGCTACTTCGCGAGGCCGGGCGACGGTTCGAACCATTGTCACCGACGGCGCAGGCGACCTGGCGATCGCAACGGGATCGCTCAGAACCGTGGCGACGATTGCCGCGACCGTAGGCGGCTGACCCGCCGAGATCGCAGGCGGCCGATCCGCGGCAACCGAGTCGGCGAAACGGCGAACTTGCGTGCCGGACGCGGAACACAGCACGCCCTTCATCGACCTGTACAACGCAACTTCGCTCAGGGGTACTACCGTGGCAACCGTGCCCAAAACACCATCCATCCGCGGCGCGGGCGCTGCCCAAACAACGGTCGCGGGCGCGCCGCTCACGTCGACGCCGGCAGTCTCTCTGGGCGTCGCTTTGCTCACGTGGATGGCGGGCTGGTTCATGGGCAACGTGTTGGGCAGTCTGGTGCTGGCCGGCTCGGGCAAAGCAAACGTGCCCTCAGCCGAGCGTCCGGTGTGGCTCGTGGCGAGCATGGCCGTTGCGTTATGGCTTCCCCAAATAGCAGCGCTCGTGGTGGCGAGCCGCCGCTTCGCGACGGGCAATCTCGCAACCGACTTCTCGCTGCGCTTCGCGACCATCGACCTCGTGGGAGTCCCTATCGGTGTGCTCAGCCAGTTGGTGTTGCTGCGTCTCGTCTACTGGCCACTCGAAGCCGCGTGGCCACACACATTTGGCAGCAAGCAACTCGAACAAAACGCGCGCGATCTGTATGACACGGCGCACGGTGCGTGGCTCGTGGTGCTCGTCCTCATCATCGTGGTCGGCGCACCGTTGGTCGAGGAGTTGGTATACCGCGGCCTGCTGATGGGCGCCGCCCGTCGTCGCCTGCACGATGTCGTCGCGCTCGTTGCCGTGGCGGCGTTCTTCGCGCTGATTCACTTCCGTCCTGTTGAGTACCCAGGCTTGTTCGTGTTCGGCCTTGTGCTCGGCGCGTGCGTGCTTGTGACCGATCGCATCGGCATGGGAGTCGTGGCGCACATGGCCTTCAACGCCACTGCGCTTGCCCTCGTTGCGCGCTGATTGAACGACGCCTGACGTGAGTTCTTGTCCGGTGGATGACAGACTGTCGCCCGCATGACGGAACTGTTCGATCCCGCCGCTGTTCTGGTAGATGCACCAGAAGTCGAATTCGCTGGCGAACCGGCGGCACCCGCGCGTGCGCCTGGAGTTTTCCGCCGCAGTTGGCAGTCCATCATTCGTCGACCTTTGAACTGGATCGATCGGCCGTGGACGCTCGAACGTGTTGTGCAGACTGTTACGGCGTTTGTGTTCCTCCTCGTGGCCGCGATCATCACGCTCAACGTTGTGCACTGGGATCTTGTCACGACCAACAACACACCGACTGGCGGCGATATGGGCGCGCACGTCATGGGCCCGGCCTATCTGCGCGATCATCTGTTGCCGAACCTGCGTCTGTCGGGATGGAACCCGTATTGGTACGACGGCTTCCCGATGTACCGCTTCTACATGGTCATCCCCGCGCTGATGATCGTGCTCGTCAACGTGATCGTGCCGTACGGCATCGCGTTCAAGATCGTCGCGGTGCTCGGCATCTTGTCGTTGCCGGCCTGCTGTTGGGCGTTCGGCCGGCTGAGCAAGTTCGTCTTTCCGATCCCCGAATTGTTCGCACTCGGCGCGCTGATCTTCTTGCTCGACGAGAGCTTCAGCATTTACGGCGGAAACGTCAAGAGCACGATGGCTGGAGAGTTCTCGTTCAGCATCGCACTCTCGTTCGCGATGCTCGGCCTCGGACTGTTCTCGCAGGGACTCGAGACGGGTAAGTACCGCGGACGAACGGCGGTGATCCTTGCCCTGGCCGTGCTGTGCCATGGAATCGTCGCAATCTTCGTGGTGATCGCGGTGGCCCTGATGTGGTTGATCTCGCTTGACAAGGAGCGCTTCAAGTACGGCGTCACCACGCTGTTGCCGGCTGTGCTGTTGTCTGCGTTCTGGATGATCCCGTTCGTGAGCGGCACTGCGTACATGACCGACATGAAGTACGGCAAGCGGCCCGAAGGCGCTGGCGATTCGTACTGGAAGATGTTCTTCCCACTCGACGTCACCTTCGACCGAATCATCTTCGTGCTCGCCGCGATCGGGTTGGTCAGCGCGATCGTTCGTCGGCACCGCGCCGGCACCTGGCTCGGTGTGTGCATCCTCGCGTTGTGCGTACTCACCCGTCTCGCCGAGAACTCGCTGCCGGTTATTGGTCTCTTGTGGAACCCGCGTGTTCTGCCGTTCATTTACCTGCTGCGTTACCTGCTGATGATGGTCGGTCTGGTCGAGGTGGGCCGCAGCTTCATCTGGACGTTCAACATGGCGCGGGTCGGCCAAGCTGTATTCCGCGAACGTCGCGTGGGCCGAACGGGTGCGGCGGTGGCGTTGCCGAGCGGTCGTTCATACGTGGTCGGTGGGGCGATCACCGCCTTTGCTGCACTACTTGTCGTCGGCGCGATCCTGTCGGTGGAGTTCGAAGTGGATTGGTGGGGGAGCGGCCGCGTGAATGGCCGCTACGCGCTCACCATCGGACCCGACAACGGCCAGAGCGTGGCGCTCTACGAAAAGCGACCCACGACCGGCCGCGGCCTCAGCGACAGTTGGTCCCGATACAACTTCACCGGTTACGAATCGAAGAACGCGTACGGCGAGTACCGCTCGGTGGTCCTGGCTATGGATGCCATCGGCAAGGACCCCAACTATGGCTGCGGTCGAGCGCTCTGGGAGAACAATGGCGACAACGGCAAGTACGGCACCACGATGGCGCTGATGCTCTTGCCGCATTGGACTGACGGCTGCATCGGAAGTAGCGAGGGTCTGTTCTTCGAGGCATCGGGTACGACGCCGTATCACTTCCTCACGGCCGCAGCGATGTCGGCGAACAGCTCGAATCCCGTGCGTCAACTCCGCTATCTCGACAACGACCCTGCTGTCGGCGTGCCGTACCTGCAGAAGCTCGGCATCCGTTATTACATGGCATGGACCGAAAAGGCGGTCGCCAAGGCCGAGGTGCAACCAGGCCTCAAGCGAATCGCCACGAGCGGGCCGTGGCACATCTATCAGGTGGCCGACAGCGACATCGTGGTGCCGATGACGGTGCAGCCCGTGGTGGTCAAGGAACGGCCCGGCGACCAGCGCGAACGTTGGCTGGAACTCGGCTCGAGTTGGTTCCAGAACCCCAAGGATTGGGCGGCGATGCCAGCGGCCGACGGGCCGAGCGCGTGGCAACACATCACATCTCAGGTCGATCAGTCTCGTGTGTCGCTGAACCGTGTCGATGTATTGAAGCCGGTGGAGACGATCACACCCGTTGCATTGCCTGCGATAACCGTGTCGAACGTGAAGATGGGCAACGAGACCGTCGATTTCGATGTCAGCCAGGTGGGCGTGCCTGTGCTCGTGAAGGTGAGCTACTTCCCGAACTGGTCCGTCTCCGGCGGGCTGGGCCCGTACCGGGTGGCCCCAAACCTGATGGTGGTCATCCCTACCTCCAAGCACGTCCACATGAACTACGCGCACACCTTCACTGACTACGTCGCGTATTTCCTCACCATGCTCGGTGTGGCGCTCATCTTCGTGTTCCGCAAATGGGTGCCCATTCGGTACCGAACGTCGACGCTCGCCGGAGTGTCGCCCCGTGACTTTGGCGGATCCCCTGCACCTGCCACCGCGCCAGATTGGGTACCCATTGACGACACACCGCCCGATGGGTCTGCGGTGATGCCACCCGAAGCTCTCGCGGAGGCTCCGCACGGAATGGGGTGAGTGGGCGAAGTCGCGCCGCTCCGATAACGTTTCGGCTGACATGCCCACTTCAGACTCCCAGCCCATTTCGAAGCTTGATGCCATCGTCAAGGCCTACGACATCAGAGGCACGGTGCCTGATCAGTTCGACACCGACGTCGCGTATGCGCTGGGTGTTGCCTTCGCTGCCTTCACCCGCGTGCCCCACATCGTGGTCGGTCACGACATGCGCCCGTCAGGTCCCGAACTCGTCGAGGCGTTCGCCCGTGGTGTGATGGAGCAGGGCATCGACGTGATTCATCTCGGTCTTGCATCAACCGATCTGTTGTATTTTGCCGCCGGTCGTCTCGATGCTCCCGGCGCGATGTTCACCGCGTCGCACAACCCGGCGCAATACAACGGCATCAAGTTGTGCCTGTCGGGCGCTCGCCCGGTCGGCGCCGATACCGGCCTGCCTGAGATCCAGGCCAGCGCTCAGGCCGTGCTCGATGGTCGCGGACCATTGCCAGTGCAGCGCCCGGGCCGCGCGACGCAACGCAATCTGCTCTCCGCCTTTGCCGATCACGTGATCTCCTTCATCGACCCCTCACAATTGCGTCCGCTGAAGGTCGTTGCCGACACAGCGAACGGCATGGGGGGCCTCGTCGTGCCTGCGGTGTTCGAACGCCTTGCCGTCATCGACCTCGAGATCATGTACGGCGAACTCGACGGCACGTTCCCGAATCATCCCGCCGATCCGTTGCAGCCTGCTAATCAGCGTGATCTGCAGGCCCGCGTTGTGTCGGGCGGCTTCGATGTCGGCCTTGCCTTCGATGGCGATGCCGATCGAGTGTTCGTTGTCGACGAGCAGGGCCGCGGCATCAGCGGTTCCACCACCACTGCGCTGTTGGCTACCAGCGTGTTGCGCAAGCACCCCGGCGCCACCATCTTGTACAACCTCATCTGCTCACGTGCCGTGCCAGAGGTGATTCGTGAACACGGCGGCGTGCCGATTCGCACTAAGGTAGGTCATTCGTTCATCAAGCAGATCATGGCCGATACCGGTGCCGTGTTCGGTGGCGAACACTCGGCGCACTACTACTTCCTCGAGAACTACCGCGCCGACAGCGGCCTCATCGCATCGATGCTCGTCCTCGAAGAACTCAGTCGCGGGCAGCAGGATCTGTCGATCCTGCGCAAGCCGTTCGAGCGTTACTCCTCGAGCGGTGAGATCAATACGCAGGTGAACGATGCCGATGCAGTCCTCAAAGCCGTCGCTGCGCAGTTCGCCTCCGCGGGGCTCGATCACCTTGACGGCCTCACCGTGGACTCCGGCCCGTGGTGGTTCAATCTGCGACCCAGCAATACCGAACCACTGCTCCGCCTGAATCTCGAAGCACCCAACCGCGACGAATGTGATCAGCACGTGGCAGAAGTCCTCGCCCTGATCACCAGCGTCTGACGCAAAGGAACGAACCGCTCATGGCACTCGACCAACGCCTGCTCGACATTCTCGCCTGTCCCAAGGACAAAGGCCCGCTCTACTACATCGCCGACGAAGGCGCGCTGTACAACCCCCGTCTGCAGTTGCGTTATGCGGTTCGCGACGACATCCCCGTGATGCTCATCGACGAGGCTGATCACGTGACGGCCGAGGAGCACGCACGCATCATCGCGCTCGTCGAGGCGCGGGGCATCGATCCCACCTTCATCGCTACGGCGTGAGGTTCGCATCCACATGCTGCGTTCGCTCGTCGACCCCGCGGGGGATACAGTGAGCTGCCGGGCGGCCGAGGTAGGGAGCAACGGAATGCGGATTCGTCACCGAATGAGATCAAGGGTCATCGGTGGGCTGCTCGCGTCGGCGGTGGCTCTGTCAGCTGTGTCGCTCACCTCGGTCGCCGGTGTCGTCCCCTCGGCGCACGCCATTCCATTGGGGTTGGGGGCCGGCGGCGAGTACCACCCGCTGACTCCTGCACGTATCTACGACACCCGCCCGAGTACGGCGTTTCCCAGCGGTATCAATTCGGCTGGCGTACCCATCGCGACCAGCCCCGCTGGCGGCTTCGTCGATGTCCAGATCCTGGGTCAGGGTGGTATTCCGGCATCGGCGGACGATGTGCTCGCGGTAGCGGTCAGCATCACTGTCACCGGCCCGACAAGCGTGGGTTTCCTGCAGGCCTACCCCACTGGTTCTGCGGCGGGTATCTCGAGCATCGTCAACTTCACGGCTGGCCAGACGGTACCGAACCTCACGGTGATCACCCTCGGAGCAAACGGCAAGCTCACGCTCAGGTTGTCGACGCCGGTAGCGGCGCAAGCCGATGTGCTGATCGATGTGTTCGGCTGGTTCTCCACCAGTGCGTACGGAACCAACGGCGCCCGGTTCATCCCGGTCGGACCTGGTCGAATCTGGGACACACGAGAGCCGTCGTTCAACGGCACTGGCAAACCCATTGGACAGGCCCAGACGATCGCCGTTCCGATCCGTGGCGCCGACTCGCAGATTCCCGCCGTCACCGACATCGTGCCGAATGATCCCAATGTCGTGGGTGTGGTGCTGAACGTCACCGGCATCAACACCGAGCCCTACAACGTTCCCACCTTCGTCAGCGTGCTGCCCGAGTCCCCCAGCGCGCCGCCTACCACCTCGAATCTCAACCTCGGTCAGAACCAGATCAAGGCCAACCTCGTCATCGTCCCAGTCACCAACGCCGATGGAGCGATCCGGCTGTACAACAGTGGCGGCAACACACATGTGGCCATTGATGTCGTCGGCTACATGATGGCCGGCGTCGACGACTCCACTCACCCTCGCCAGGGTCGCGTCATTCCACTCACGTCGCCATTCCGGGCCTTCGACACCCGCGAGCCCAGCTTCGGCAATGCACAACTTGGGCCGGGCCAAGCCGAGGCGTGGAGCTTCAGCCAGTTTGTCAGCTCGGTCACCCTGGGCGGCCAAGGAGTGGGCAATCAGTTAGCACTCCTCGGCAACCTCACCGGCACCGGTCTCACCCGCGTGTACCCCTATGTGCCGGTGGCCAGTTTCTTCACGATGTATCCCGGCGATGTCGGCCGGCCTCTCACCAGCAACATCAACCTCACCGAGGGCGCCAGCGTGCCCAACATGGCGGTTCTGAAGCTCGGCGCAGGCAGCCAGATCAAGGCGTTCAACAGCGCCGGCTACCTGCACTACCTGTTCGACGTGAGTGCCGTGGTGCTGGGCGACTGACACCGTAGACTCACCGGCTGCGGGCTGACACGAACACGGTGCCAGCAGGCCCCGGCCCGAGATCATCCACACTCTGTTTCCCTTGGAGGAACCGTTATGACCTCGACGCTCGCCGAGCGCCGCGATTTTCGCGTCGCCGATCTTTCGCTCGCCCCGTTCGGTCGCAAGGAGATTCACCTTGCCGAACACGAAATGCCCGGCCTGCGCTCCCTGCGCAAGGAATATGGGCCTCTGAAGCCACTCAAGGGTGCGCGCATCAGCGGCTCGCTACACATGACCATTCAGACCGCCGTGCTCATCGAAACGCTCGTTGAATTGGGCGCCGAAGTGCGTTGGGCGAGCTGCAACATCTTCTCCACGCAGGATCACGCCGCCGCCGCGGTGGCCGTGGGTCCCGAGGGCACCGCAGAGAATCCGCAGGGCGTGCCGGTGTTTGCATGGAAGGGTGAGACGCTCGAGGAGTACTGGTGGTGCACCGATCAGATGATGACCTGGCCCGCCGATATTCATGGCAACGCGCAGGGTCCGAACATGATCCTCGATGATGGCGGTGACGCCACGCTGCTCGTGCACAAAGGCGTGGAGTTCGAGAAGTCGGGCGAAGTGCCCGATCCCACCTCGGCCACCAATCCCGAGTTCGCGATCGTGCTCGGCTTGCTGCAGCGCAGCCTACGCACCGAGCCCACGAAGTGGACCCAGTTGGCCGCCGGCATCAAGGGCGTCACCGAAGAGACGACCACTGGTGTGATGCGTCTCTACAAGATGTTCGAGCGCGGCGAGTTGCTGTTCCCCGCGATCAACGTGAACGACTCGGTCACCAAGAGCAAGTTCGACAACCTGTATGGCTGCCGCCACTCGCTGGTCGATGCGATCTGCCGCGCCACCGACGTGATGCTCGCCGGCAAAGTTGCTGTTGTGTGCGGTTACGGCGACGTCGGCAAAGGCTGCGCACAGGCGCTGCGCGGTCAGGGTTGTCGCGTGATCATCACCGAAGTCGATCCCATCAGCGCGCTGCAAGCGGCAATGGAGGGCTATCAGGTCACCGTGCTCGAAGATGTGGTCGGCAGCGCCGACATCTTTGTGTCGGCCACCGGCAACGATCACATCATCACCGCCGAGCACATGACCAACATGAAGCACAACGCCATCGTGTGCAACATCGGCCACTTCGACAGCGAGATCGACATGGCCGGCCTCGCCCGCAGCGGTGCCACGCATGATGAGCTCAAGCCCGGCACCGATCTGTGGACCTTCGACGACGGCCATTCCGTCATCGTGCTCGCCGAGGGTCGGCTCGTGAACCTAGGTTGCGCCACCGGCCACCCCAGTTTCGTGATGAGCTGCTCGTTCACGAACCAGGTCATTGCGCAGATGGAACTGTTCAACAACCTCGCCGAGTATCCGCTCGGTGTGTACGTGCTGCCCAAGAAGCTCGACGAGAAGGTGGCCCTGCTGCACCTTGATGCGCTGGGTGTGAAGCTGACCAAGCTCACCGACGAGCAGGCCGATTATCTGGGCATCGACCCCAGCGGTCCGTTCAAGAGCGAGCGCTACCGCTACTAGTGGTCGGGAGTGGCCGCCGCTTCGCTTCGGCCACTCCCTCCGTGCACCTCGTCGCTGGCGCTTCCCTCGGCGCCTGCGACCGCGGCTACTCGGCCGAGTACAGCTAGGCGGCGGGGAGGATGTGGGTGTCTGGGTCGGGTGTGCTCGCAGCGGCGATGAGGCCGCGCGATTCGGCGAGCGGGGGAAGGGCGAGGCGGGGCAGGGTGATCTGCACCAACGGGCCGATGCCGAACATGAACATGAGCGTGCCGATGCCTGGCCGGACGCCAAGCAGCATGCCGCCGACGCCAACGCAGAGTTCGATGACGGTTCGTGCAAGGCGCACACTGTGACCACGCTGGATGAATCCGAGCATCAGCCCATCACGCGGACCGGGTCCCAGGCCCGCGCCGATGTAGAAGCCCGATCCGATGCCAATGATGATGATTCCCGCCACGAGGTATGCCATGCGGCTGGCCAGCCGATCGGTGTGGGGCAGATGTGGCCCGACGATATCGACCACGAGCCCAATCACGATGGCGTTCAAGATGGTGCCCACCCCTGGCCGTTGGCGCAGCGGGATCCACAACAACAAGATCACCAGACCCATGCCCTCGATGACGATTCCCACGCGGATCCCGGTCTTGTTGCTGATGCCCTGATGCAACATGTCCCACGGGGCGGCACCAAGTTGGGCATGCAGAATGAGGGCGATGCCTGCACCGAAGAGGGTGAGTCCGCCGACGCATCGGGCCAGGCGATTCACCCAATCCGCCAGGTTCGAGCGGGGCGTATACGGACGTCGTGCGATCGTTGCATTCGGGGCTACCACGGACACGAACCGTATCCGCCTCTGGCGGACAGCGACAGTGAGTTTCCTCTCGATAGTGGTGCTGTCGGCACCGGTTGGCAGGTGACGACGAACTCCTGTCTGGGCTGCTCGGCTACGCTTCGAGACACCATGAGCGAGTGTCCCGAGCAACTTTCCCGTCGCGGTGGCCGACGTATCGACACAGTGCAGCGCCGCCCCACACGTACCCGCTAATGCCTCACGATCCGCACACACTGTTGTTGTTGGCCGCAGGCCCACTTGTGTTGATCGAGTTGATGGTCGTGATACGAAAATTTCCGATTGTCGGGGCATGGGTCTTTATGACTGTTGCGGTGCTCGCCACCTTCTCGGTGGCTCCAGTATTGGCGTTGTTCGGCTTCAATGTCTTCCCAATCGACATCGTCTCTGCCGCGCTCGGCGGTGTGTGCGTGCTGCGTCTGCTCGAGCGACACCGGGCGGCCCGATCGCTGTGGGTTGTGCTCGGGCTGCTGGCTCTTGCTGCCCTACGCGGCGTGGGTTCGTTCGGCACACAGGGTGCGGTGAACGCTTCGCGAGGATTGCTGTACGTCTTCGTTGCGATTCTGTTCACCCAAGTGTGCCTCGGGGCGCAGGCTTGGCCGAAGCTGCAGCGGCTCTGGATGGTGACCGCTGGATTCCTCGTGGTGGCCGCCTTGGTGTACTTCGCCCGGTACGGGCTCAACACATATTCCGGTTCGGGTCAGCGCGCGCTCGACGCAAGCCAGGCCCTGATCGTTGCGCAGGCCGGGCTGTTGGCGATTGCTTTGCCCGGCCGCCGACAACGCGCGTTCGCGCTGCTGTGCTTTGTCGTGGTCCTCGCGAGTCAGCAGCGCACCGTCTGGGCCGCGACGTTGATGGCTGCGCTCGTGTTGGCCGTCGGGCACCGTAGCATCGATGGGCGGCGAGTATCGCGTACTGTTCGCCGAGGCCTTGTGGCATCGTTCGCTGCCGTTGTTCTGCTGCTCGTGCTCGGCCCGACGCAGCTGCAACAGAGCGTCTCGACCGCCACCTCCACGGTGTCGACCGATAGCAGCAGCAGTACGTTCGGTTGGCGTTTACAGGGATGGATCGATCTGCTTCGGCAGTATCAGACGAAGTCGATTGTCGATCAGGCGGTGGGTCAGCCGGCCGGAACCGGCTTCGTTCGAACCGTTGGCCGCGGCGTCGTGACCGCATCGCCGCACAACATGTATGTCACTGTGTTGCTGTCGCTCGGAGCCCTTGGGCTGGGGGCGTTCGTGGTGCTGCTTGCGACTGGCCTCCGCCGCTCGCAACGAGGCGGCATCGCGTTACGAGCGTTGGTGGCGGGATTGGTGGTGTTCGGGATCGGGTATCAATTTGCACCCGAACAGGGCTTGGTCGTTGGCGCCGCGCTCGCGCTCACCGTTCCGGCGCGACGAGCCGCAAAGGAACTGCAGTTCGCATGACGGTTGACCTTGCGGTCTTGCTCACCTGCTTCAACCGACGAGAAACCACACTGCGATGCCTGGCGGGAGTTCACGCCCAGCGTGGCCTCGACGACGTGACCCTCAGCGTGATTGTCGTCGATGATGGCGGTGACGACGGCACGTCGGCAGCGATCGCCCGCGAGTTCCCCGAGGTCATCGTGGTGCAGGGTGACGGATCGCTGTATTGGACGGGTGGCATGCGTCGCGCTGACGAAGTGGGGTCGCGCACGCGGCCCGACTTCTTGCTCTGGCTGAACGACGACGTCGACCTAAAGCCCGACGCAGTCCGTGAACTCCTCGACGCAGCCGACGCGACCATGAGGCGGTCCCTGATCGTCGGCACGGTCCGCGACCCCGACACGGGTCGAGCGTCGTACGGGGGCTATCTGCAGACCGACAAACGCCGACCGCTGCGAATGCTGCGCGTCGAACCGAATGGCTCGTTGCAACCTGTGCACACAATGAACGGAAATGTAGTGCTTGTGCCGCGCGAGGTTCGGGTCGCGGTCGGCCCGCTCGATGCTGGGTTGCCGCACAACATGGCCGACATGGAGTACGCGTTTCGCGCCCGCCGAGCGGGCTGGGAAGTCAACGTATCGCCCAGCTTCGTCGGGAGCTGTGCGGCGAATCGCGACAAGGCGCGTTGGGTAGACCCAGCGTTTCCGTTGCGTGAGCGTGTTCGCGCGCTTACCTCCCCCAAAGGTCTGCCGCCTCGTGCGTGGTTGCAGTTCACTCGCCGCCATTGCGGCTGGCGCTGGCCGCGGTACTTTGCGGGGCCATACGTGCGCAGCATCGTGTGCCGTATCGCCCCGACAGGCGATCTCGGCGGTCGCAGTGGCGCGACTGGCGAGGTGCGCGTCGTCCATGTGCTCAACGAGTTGAAGCGATCTGGCGCCGAGGTGATGCTGCTCAACGCAGCAAATGATTTCCGCAATGCAGGGGTCCGATCCAGTGTGATGTCGCTCGGCGGAGCCAGCGAGGATGCGGTTGTCGACCTGTTCACCCGGGCCGGCTATCCGGTGGTGCAGGCCGGCCAGCGACCGAGTTTGTTGAGATTTCTACGTTCGTACCATCGGGAACTGCGGCTGTTGCATCCCCAGTGTGTGCATGTTCACCCCGAACGACGCTCGCTGCTCACCTGCCTCATGCCTCGGCTGATGGGCATGGACGTGGTCCGCACGATCCACAACAACTTCGGCTTCGAGGGTGTACTTTGGGCGAGAAAGACGCTTGAGCGACAAATCCTGCGCGTTGCCCGAGTGCAGACGGTGGCTGTGTCGCCGTCGGTGCAGGCGAACGAGCGCAACCGATTCCGGAATCCGACCACGCTTGTCTTCAACTGGTACGACGATGGTCGATTTGTTCCGCCGAGCGCAGCGATGAAGCAGTCGGCGCGCGAAGCGTTCGCCATACCGGCCAACCGTCGTGTCGTCGCTGTCATCGGCAATTGTTCCCACGTCAAGAACCACGGGTTGCTCCTCGACGCGATGGCGTTGATCCCCGCCGCACATCGACCGATCCTTCTGCATGTCGGCAACGGCGACACCTGTGTGGACGAGCGCCAGCAGTGCGAGGACATTGGGATCTCGGACGATGTGATGTTTCTCGGTTCGCTCGATGACGTCCTGCCTGTGCTGCTCGCGGCGGATCAGTTCGTGATGCCATCGTTGTACGAAGGGATGAGCATCGCCGCGCTCGAGGCCCTCGCAAGTGGGCTGCCATTGCGTGTCGCTCCGGTGGCCGGGCTGCTCGACCTGGTTGCGCTGTTTGATACGGTCCAGGCGGTTGCGCTGGATCCAAAAAGTTGGGCAGTGTCGCTGGAAGCAGTGACACAGACCCCGGAGCTTGCCGGGCCCAGCGGCGACCAGACCGAACGAACGCGGCAACTGTTCGGTATCGCTCGTGGCGTCGACCAATATGTGCGCCTGTATCGGCAATCGGCGCACCGAACGCGGGCGCGTCGAGACTCAGCTATGGGCACGGTGTTCCGGTGATGATCCCGCGGTCACGCTGGCAGCTGACCCGGCTGGCTGATCGTGCACTGCGGATGCCCAGACATTTGGCGAGCGTGCACCGGGGTCCGCATCCTGCGGCGCCCGAGAACCGCCGCGCCGGACACCGGTTGCAATTGTTCAATCTCGACCTCCACATCGGTGTCATCAGCGATCTCAAGGATCTGTTCAACGATCTCGGTGTCGGGATCACCGACTGGACACTGTCTGGTCATGCCGATGTCATCGGTAGACACATCGAACCCGTGCGCGTCGTCAATGAATTGACGTGGCGCTCAATGGGGCCGCAGATGGTCGATGAATTCGATCGTCGTTACGGCACGTTTCTCAGCGGGTTCGACGGCTTCGTCTGCACGCACACGCCGTCGTTCATTCCGTTGTTCATGCGCTACGGGAAGCCGATCATCGGGGTCGCTTCGACGCGCTACGAGCAGCCTTTCACTGCAGATCCCGAGCGTTGGCGTTGGCTCGACTCGCAGCTCAAGGCGGCGAGCGCGAGCGGACAACTCGCGCTCGTGGCCAACAACCGCGCAGATCGCGAGTATCTCCGTCGTTTCACCGGGCTCGATGCCGAGTTGATCAGCAGCGTGTGTCGCTACCCGAACGCACCGTTCACCGGCCGCCGAGATGTCTTTGCCATTGCCTCGAAGTCGCCCGAGCTGGACCGTCTGATCGAGGTCGCCGCCGCCGGTGGGGCGCGTTCGCGCAAAGAACTCTTCCCGCTGCGGCCGACGTGGAAAGCGATGCACGACGTGCACGGCTGGGTGCACGTGCCCTACAACATCAGCCAGATGGCACTCTTCGAGCAGCACTACGCCGGGGTGCCGATCTTCATTCCCGACGATCGGTTCCTCGTTGAACTCCGCGGCCGTTACCCGCAAGCGGTGTTGAGCCAGCTCTCGTTCAGGCAGGTCGCAGAACTCGACCCCTCAGTTGTGGCGTGGGATGACCCAAACAAGGTTGACAATCCGGAGGTGCTTCATTGGTGGCTGGATCGTGCCGACTTCGCGGCCCATGGCGCGCTCACAGGTGTCATCCGCTTCGGTTCATTCAACGAGTTGGCCGATCTGCTCCGATCGTGTGACGTCGAGGCCATCGCCGAGACGTACCGTGCAACCAACCGAGCGCGCGAGAGAACCGCATTGGCTCAGTGGGAGTCGTTATTGGCGCGCCACTTCGACCTCTGAGGCGCTTGCGAGGCGCGCATGCGCTGCGCGCGATCTGTTCACTCAGTGAGGTGCTCGCCGGCGGGGTGGTGCACCTACACTGAAGCGGTGGTTCGACCGGTTCACCTTCGTTGCTCGGCCCTACGGCTTTGCGCGGGGGTTGCCCCGGCGTGACCGCTTTGCCTCAATCGGAGCGCCTTGGCACCCCGACACCCAGACTGCACCGGATCTTTCCCTCGTTCGAACTGATCGATCGGTCGCACAGCAGGCGGTTCTTGGTCTCGCTGGTTTTTTCGGCATTGCTCGCGGTTCTGGAGTCGGTCTCGCTGGTTTTGTTGTACGCACTCGTCGACGCGGCGTCGACCAAGGGCATCCCCACCGGGCGAGTTGCCGACATCGCCGGCTGGTTCAACCTCAACACACGACGATCACTACTGACCGCGATGGGGGTGACCCTGTGTGTGGTTTATATTTCCAAGACGACGTTCGGCCTTCTGCTCCGCAAGTGGACTATCAAGATCCTGTTGGAAGCCGATACCGCTGTCCAGACGAGGTTCTTTTCCGAGTACCTCAACGCACCGCTGTCGTTTCATCTGGCGAACAACTCGGCCACATTCGTCCGCAACATCACACGCACGCTCTCGGACGCGGTCGGTAGCGGCCTCAGCACCGTGTCCCAGGTTGTCTCCGATGGGCTGGTGCTGATCGCGGTGTTCGCAACGGCGCTCTTGGTGGAGCCCGTTGGTGCTCTCGTGGCAGCGGCGTATTTCACTGCGCTTGGACTCGTCATCTACAAGGTGATCCGCCGCCGCCACTTGGCAGCATCGAAGCAGTACATGCGCGGCGCCCAGGCAACCTTGGCCGCCACAAATCAGGCGTTCGGCGCGATTCGCGAGATTGCGGTTGCCGGAAAGGGCGATGCGTTTTCCCGCCTGCTCAGCGCCGGTCGCGCCGACATTGTGGAATCGCAGGCGACCACGATGTTCTTTGGTGAGCTGCCCCGCTTCGTGCTCGAACTCGGTGTCGTGCTGGCTGCGGCGCCGATCATCGTGATCGTGCAGTCGAACGACTCGAATAGTTCTGCGGCGGCGATCGCGCTGTTTGCTGCCGTCGCGTTCCGAGCGATGCCAACTGTCTCGCGGCTGCTGTCGGGTTTTGCGAGCGCGGTCTACACCCGTGTCGCAGCCACCGCAATGCTCGACGCCGAGCGTGAAGTGACCGCGGCAATCGAAGCTGACAGCGTCCCCACGCTGAACGACGACGGACCGCAGTTGCACTTCAACGACAGCATTGTGTTCGACAACGTTTCCTTTCGCTACGGTGGCCATATCGAGAACACGTTGGTGCTCGAGCACATCTCGCTCACGATTCACCGTGGCGAGTACATCGGTCTCATCGGGGAGTCGGGCTCGGGGAAGAGCACTCTGCTCGATTTGATGGTCGGGCTGCAGCGGCCGACGAGCGGCGTTGTGTCGGTCGACGGAGTCGATATCGCCCATGCCCGCGATGCCTGGCGCGACCTGATCGGTTACGTGCCGCAGCACGTATACATCCTCGACCGCAGCGTGCTCGAAAACGTCGCGTTCGGTGAACTCGGCGCAGACGGCATAGATCGCGATCGCGTGTGGGAGGCACTGGAGGCCGCCCACCTCGGCGACGTGATCCGCTCTCTCCCCAACGGCATCGAGACGGCTCTGGGTGAACGCGGTACCCGTCTCTCGGGTGGGCAGCAGCAGCGAATCGGGATTGCCCGGGCGCTGTATCGCAGACCCAAACTGCTGATCCTCGACGAGGCGACATCCGCGCTCGACACTGCAACCGAGCGAGAGATTCTCTCCGCGATCGACCAGCTCTCAGGAAGCGTCGCCATCGTGGCGGTGACGCACCGCCTGGCCTCACTCGATCATTGCGACCGCATTCTCGGGATCAGCGCTGGTCGGCTGAGCGAACTCCACAGTCGTCGCATCGATCCAGCGCCGTAACGTCGAGGATCGGTGCGAACTCCTTCACCAGCGACTGTACGTGTGGCGGCTCGAGCATCGTGTAGTGGGTGCCCTCGACGCGCACGATCTGCAGATGCGTCACGATGCGCGACCAATGGGCTTCGTAGCGGCTGCCTTCGACCGCGAACATCGTGACCGCAAACTCGGCGGCGGTCGGTGAGTATTTCTCGACGCTTCGTTTTGCGATACGCCCAAAGGCGATGCGGCGCGCTGGGCTGGTTGATGGCTTGCCGGGCACGACCGTGCGGTAGTTGATCCTCACCTGCAGCGTGGCTTTGTCGAGCGCGGCGCGGGCGTTGGCCGCAATCGATCGCGACTTGATCTTCGATCGGTAGGTGTCGATTGTCGAAATGGGGACGTCGGGTGGTGCTTCTCTGCGGCCGCCGGCCACGGGCGCATCGAGCAGTGCGACCTGCACGTGTCGACCCAGCTGCCGTAGCTGTTGGGCGATCTCGTACGCCACGACGCCACCAGCCGAGTAGCCGGCGACCACGACTCGGCCGCTCGGTTGCAAGCGCTCGATTTCGGCCACGGCGCGTCGGGCCGCTGCTGGTACCGAGCGATCGGGGCGACCTGGGCGGTGCAATCCGTGCGACTCGATCACGACGATGGGCTGATCTAATCCGAAGGCCCGCGCAAGCGAACGGAACTCGAGTGCGTTGCCCCCTCGACCAGGAAGGCAGAACAACGGTTTAAGGGTGCCCGTTGCATTGAGTGTCGTGATCGTCGATGCTCGTTGCAAGGTCGTTGTGGCCAGCAGCGCAGCCAGTCGTGCGGCAGATGGGCACTCGACGATGGCACTGACGTCGAGCGCGTCCCATCCCGCATCGGAAAGCCGGGAGGCGAGTTCGACGGCCCCCAACGAATCGAGGCCAATGTCCCAGAACTCGTCGTCGGCGCCCACAGTGTCGAGTTCGAGCAGGTCGGCAACGTTGTCGACGACGAGTTGCTCGAGCGCGTCGCCCGGCGGACGCGGCGGCGTCGAACGCCATGGTTGTGTTGGGCCGTTCTGTAGTGCGGTCCGATCGATCTTGGAGCGATCGTTCATGGGCAGCTCCGCGTGGCGAACCAGCAGCGCCGGTACCAGATGAGGAGGCAGCGAGTCGGCCAGACGCGAGCGCACCTGAGCAGGCGTGATATCGGTGTTGGCATCGAGGTCGAGATGGGCAACGAGTCGCGCCATGCCCGTCGAGGTGTTATGCGGGAGCACGATCACATTGCGGATGCCGTCGATCTGACGAAGCACGCGTTCGGGTTCGGCCGGTTCGACGAGCTTGCCATTGATCTTGATGAGATCGTCGAGTCGACCGACGTGTCGAAACAATCCATCAGGGCCTTGCTCAGCAACGTCCCCGGAGCGCCACCATCGCGTGCCGTCGGGATCCACGCCGAAACGCTGCGCAGTCAGTGCTGGTTCGCCGAGGTATCCGGTTGCGACGACGCCGCGGATCACGATCTGGCGCGGAGCGTCGGGGGAATCGTGCACTGGCTCAAGGCGCACTCGGCCGGGACTACTTTCCGAGCCGAGTGGAACGCGTCCGGTGCCGATCGGATGGTCAGGCGGAATCTCATACGCAAGCACGGCCATCGCCGCCTCTGTCGCCGCGTAACCCCCGGAGATCAACGCTTCTTCGTTCAGCAACTCGCGCAGTAGGGCCACCTGCTGCCAGGCAAGCGGCTCGCCGAAAAGGTTCAAGCGTTTGACCCGTTCAAGCCGCCGACCTGATGGCCACCTCCCGAGCAAAGATGCGGCCAGCGATGTGACCATGCCGAGGCGGGAAACTTCCTCGCGATCGATTCGTTCGAGCAGCGTCTGCGGGTCCATGCCTGACGGGTCGATCAGCGTGACTGGCAGTCCGGCAGAGGGCGACAACGCGGAACTGAGGCCCGCGACAAAACTGAACGGCGAGAAGTGGAGCAATCGGCGCGCCCCGTCTTGCTTGGCGTGCAATGTGCGTTGTTCGTGAATGAAGGTGAGCATGTCCGAGCCATACACGACGCCTTTGGCCCGCCCAGTGGATCCCGACGTGAAGACCACGGCGGCCTGTTCCCTCGTTGCGTTTGGTTGTGGGGGGACGGGATGTTCGATCTCGTGCAGCGCGTCGAGCCAACGCACGTCGGGCGGGAGCAGCCCAGCGAAGTGAGGTCGGGCCACGATGGCGAGAGTCGGGCCGCCGAGCCGCTCGAAGAGCTCGGCGATGACAGCGGGAGGGCTCGATGCGTCGAGCGTGGCGAATGCCAGACCTGCCCGAATCGCCGCCTGGATCGCAATCACGGACCGCACCCCGCGCCCACCCACAATGGGCAGCACCATTGTGGGCTGCCCGCCGCGATCGGCAAGGTGTTCGAGGATCAAGCGGGCGAGCGTGCCGACGCGGCCGTCGAACTCGGTGTAGGTAAGACTCAGCTCCTCGTCTGCCATGGCAATTCGCCCGGGGTCCGTGCGTGCCCAACGTTGGAGGCCCGTAGCGACGCAGCTTGGCTCGTTCACGTTGCATCTCTGTTCTGGGGGCGGCGCTCGGTCTCAGGCACCAAGGACTGCCACGGCTCGAGCCGAATTCCGTAGCGAGGCCCTCCGGGAAAGACGGACCTGATCGAGTGCCACTGTTGCCGATACACGAGATCGAGGCTTTGGTAGCGAAGCCTCGACGAATAGTAGGTGCTCCGGCCGGCGAGACGTCCGCCGGGCGCATACGCCCGATCGAGCTTCTGCTCGATGTCCACTCGGTTGCGGAATTGGATGTGATGCAGGAGAAGCGATTGCTCTGGCTCGATCATCGTGCCCTCGCGTGATTGATGGCGGTGGTAGCCCGGTAATACGTGCACGGAGTCGGGTTCGCGAACTCGCACGAGTGAATGCTTCCAGTGACCCCACGGACAGCACGGATGGTTGCGCCACCGTGCCAACGGCTGGACGGCCACGGGATCGGTGCGGGGGACATAGTCGGTTTCACCGCTTGGGTAGTGGTCAAGCACACGGCAGCCAACGACGTCGACGCGCGGGTCGAGCCGGCCGATGAAATCAACGATGGTGGTTCCGTCGGGACCGACAACGAACTCGTCGGCGTCGATGATCAGCCACCAGATCTCTGTGCCTGCGAGGCGAGTCTGCTCGTTGATCACATCGCGGAACCGGGCCATTTTTGCGGCGTCGTCGAACCAGCCTTCATTCCTGAAACGAATCACCTCGGCGCCAGCCGCTTCTGCTTCGCTGCAGGTGTCATCGTCGCTCTCGTCGTCGACCACGAAGACGCGCTGTGCCCCTTGCTCGAAAGCGTTTCGAATCGTGGCGTACACGATGTCTGCTTCGTTCCACGTGCCGAGCAAGGCATACAGCCGAGTGGCCTCCGTGGCGCCAGCAGAGGCGCTCGGTGCCGCCGGATCTGACACGCGCTGCACCCATGCACGATTGTTGCGAAGGAACTCGCGTGACATCGGCTGGTTTCGTCCGCGTAGTCTCCACGGCACGCTGTGCACTCGGTTAGCAAACTGGCGAACTGTTGGTTTCGTTATCAATCGCTTCGCCATTGGTTCACCACGCTCGCAGGGCCGTAGCGTTCTCGGCCTGCACATTGACACCGTCGTGGAAGAAATCGAGGGGCGGGCAGATGGCCTGACGCCCGGTGACTTTCGCTATGTGCACCTCGTTCATGATAGCCACGATGAGCCGCGTGCGATGGCTGTCCATATGGCGTGCACGCACTGCTTCCGCGCCGTTGCGACCTATGGTTCGCGCGTGGTCAGGGTCTGTCAAGAGAGAGTCAATCGCGGCAATCGTCTCGTCGATATCGCGCGCCAACAGCCACTCCCTGCCAGCTTCGAGCAATGTGTCCACGCGTGGCACGGCGTGGTCGACGACAGGGGTGCCCGACAGTGCCTGGATCATCGGCCGATTCGATGTGTAGTAGTCGCATCGCGATCCGGGGTAGCCACCGAACACGACATGTGCTCGCTGGCAGGTGCTCACCTGATCATTGAACTCGATCGCTCCCTGCCGCGATGAGAGACCATCCCAACCATGGCCGAACAGACCGAATCGACGGCCGTACCGTGCAGTGAGCTGCTGCACCGCCTCGGCACGTCGACGTCCCGACCAGAAGAGATGATTGGCAGGGTTGTGGCCGCCTGGACGACTGCCGATGAAGACCACGTCGAACTCGGGGTCCGAGTTCTCGAACAGCGGATCGGCCAGGATGGGTGATTGGTGCCCGAAACGTTCGTCGCACGCAGAACTCGCCATCAGCGTGATGCGCCGCGCCCCGGCCCGTTGCAGCCGGCCGGCGAGATGTCCCATTGACGTGACAAATGTGATGTCAGAGCCTGAACCCGCGTGCGTGAGTGAGGCCGGTGGCCTCGCGAGAAAGGGCCCGAATGGGTCTCCGCAGCTGGTGGCGATGACGGGCTGTTGGGGGAGTAGCGCGACGCGTTGCAGAAATGGGCGAGGGTCGGCGATGCGGTGCCAATGAAAGAACTGACACAGTAACGCATTCGACCCAGTGTCGAGCATGTGGCGCGCCACCGTGTCGTAGAACTCGGCCCAGTCGTTGGGAGTCTGGAGACCCCGATACGGAAAGGGTCTGTAGCCCGACAGTGAGCCATCGGCCACGAGACGCTCGAAACCGCTGTGATAGCCGAGCTGGTCCTCGGCCGTTGCGCCCTGCATCAGCACGGTCAGATTCAACGTGCGTGCCACGGTACCGCCCTGTTCTGGCCCACTAGTGTGATCAACGATTCCTCGACTTGATGGAGCTACGAAGTGCATAGCAGGGAGCGCCACGTCGTTGCCATCTTTGGTGGACTTGGCAATCAACTGTTCCAATATTGCTGGGCGCAGCATCTGACGGAGAGCAGCGGGTATCGCTCAGTTCTCGATACCAGTGGGCTTCGATCCGGTCCGCGGACCTTAGGTTTGCAGCATCTCGGACTCGATGTCACACGGCGTGAACTGCGGCCGATGCGCTACGTGCCCTTCGTAGGCGGACGTGTTGACGTGGTGGCACGGGCAGTTCGCCAGGTGCTCGGCCCCACGAACATCGTTCGTGAGCGGGCGCCAGGTGCCGTCTACAACGTCATGCGGCCTTCGTGGTGGTACGGCTACTGGCAGTCGCGAGACACGGTGTTGAGTGTGCTCGAAGGCCTGCGCGCCGTGGTCGCTGTGCCTGTGATGCAGTCCAATTCCATCGGAGTGCATGTTCGGCGCGGCGACTATGTGCCGCTGGAACTGCACCTGAATGCTGCCTACTTCGAGCACGCAGTTCGTGAGATGGCCACTGCTCATCCGGGCGTCGCCAGTGTCGTGGTCTATTCGGACGACCCGATGTGGTGCCGCAAGAATCTGCATTTCGACCTGCCGACCACTATTGCGCACGCGGCGCATCCCGCCGACGACTTGATTGCGTTGGCCGCCAGCGAATACCTCGTGTTGTCGCGGGGAACCTTCGGATGGTGGGCGAGCCACCTCGTTGAGCGTGTACCCGCCACGGTCATCGTCCCCGACCCGTATCTGCCCGGTTCTCCAAACCAGCAACGGCGGCTTGCCGATCCATCGTGGTGGTCTCAGCCGGCGACCTGACCCGTCGTCTGCAAGGCCGCGCGGTAGGCGCTCGCCATCGAGGCACAAATCGCGGGCCAGCCGAACTGCGACCTGATCAGGCGTGCAGCGTTGTCGCCCATCTCGATGAGCCGTTCGGCGCTCGTGCCTGAGATCACCAACAGTGCTTCGGCGATACTCTCCGGCGTATCGTCGCAACCGAACGCACAATCGGCGTCTTCGGTAAGAGAACGAAGATTCGTGCCCGTGGTTAAGAGCGCGGGCAGGCCCACCGCGAGTGCCTCGAGTACCGCAAAGGGCAGCCCCTCGCTTCGTGACGAATGGACGAATGCGCGGGCACCACGAAAGGCGGTGTTCTTCGCATCGCCGGTCGCGCTTTGCTCAAATGAGACGTGGCCCTCGATGCCCAGCCGAATGGCCAAGGATCGCAGTGTTGCGAGTCCACCGTCGTGATCGGGGCCGACGAGCAACAGTGGCGGAAGGGACTTCGTTTTCGACATTGCGAGCGCATACCCCTCGAACAGAAGATCGAGGCCCTTGTATCGGACTGCGATTCGTCCGAGGAAGAGCAGGTAGCCGTTGGAATCGCCACCGTAGGACTGGCGAAAATCTGCCGGCGCGATTCCGTTCGGTGCTACGACGCTGCTGCGCAATCGGCCGCGTGTGAGGTGTTGCAGATCGGCGAGTTCGCGTTCGCTCATGAGATGCACAAGACGGGCGTTGGTCACCAGGGAGCGTTCTATCGAGTACCACCACAGTGTCTTCAGGCGTCGTCTTCCACCGGCCATCACCTGAGGCGCGTACCCGCCGTGCGGGGTGAGCACATACGAAATCCGTTGGCGAGCGAAGGCCACGTTGAGCGGCCGGAACACTGAGTGAAGGTGGATGAGATCGACACGGTCGGCTTGGCTCCGAATCCATTGTCGGGTGCGTCGCGGAAGAGGAAACACTCGACCGTGCAGGCCTTTGCGGGCGGGCAAGGTCCACATGTCGATGCCGTCGACGGACGTGAGGTACGGGGTCTTCAGACCTCGCTCGACGCGCCACAATTCGACGTCGATGTCGGACGGTGGCAGGAATGTAACGAGGCCTGCGATGGCCCGGTCGACGCCGTTTGCTCCGTTCGGTTGGTAGTCCCCGACGTGCGCCACACGGAGTCGTGAGCCCCCCGCAGGCTGCGTGTCCCGCGGACTCACCGGCGGTGCCGTTCGATGGCACGTCGATAGCCGGCGACGAGTGTGGTGATCGCAGCGTCGCGCCGATGCGTTTCGGCAAACTGTCGAGCGGACGCGCTGGCCGCTCGGAATCGTTCGATGTCAGAACAGATCGAGACGGTTGCCGCAGCCATCCCTGCGCTCATCGTTTCGGGTGTATCGAGTTGCTCGAGATGGCCGGCTTCCATGGGTACGTAGTCGTGAACACCTTGATGGTCGATCGCCACGATCGGGAGACCTGTGCTTGCGGCCTCGAGGAGCTGCGCCCCCGTGGTGTCACGAATGCTCGTGAACAGCATGATGTCGGCCGAGTCGTACAGCGACGGCAGCGACTCCCAGGGCACCCTGCCATGAAAGACCACGCGGTTGTCGATCCCCCGTGCTGCAGCGTGCTGTTGCGCTCTCTCCAACTCGGAGCCATCGCCGACGACGTGCAGCACGTACTCCGGTGGCAGCTTGGCCGCGATATCCATGGCGAGGAGCACTCCCTTTCTTGGCAGGAGTCGCGCCACCCAGATGACGCTGATGGTGTCGCTACCGAGCCGCACGGTTGAGTAGCGGTCGGGCACGGCGCGAGCCAGCCATGCGTGTGGCGTTGTCTCGGGCATCATCAGTGAAGATGCCCCACCGAGACGATGGATGAGGTGGGCGGTATCGGAGTTTGCGGCGAGCACGACGGCTGAGCGCCGCACGACCGAACGCGCCCACGGATTGAGTCGGAGTGATCGCCCGGCCACGGCGCGAAGCCGTTCCATCCAACGGTCGCGCGGGCGATACAGCCCCATCATCTCGCGGGGGCTGGTGGAGCCGCCGCCCACAGGGCCGAAGACGAACGGCAAACCGAGCGCTGTCAGTGGGCTTCCCCAGAAGAGCGAGCCCCAGGAATAGTGATGCACGACGTCGAATCGATTCGGTGATCCGGCGAGGAGTTCTTGGGCGGTTCTGACCGACTGACGCTGCCAGTATCGGTAGCCCGCGTACACGCCTACATGTCCGCGTGCGAGCAAGCGCGGGGCAGGTGCGTGGGCGTGCTCGATCATGAGGTTGGCGCGTAGCTCGGCGGGAACCTGCTGTTCGTCGGTGTATCGGGTGCTCGTGAGCACCGTCACTTGGTGCCCGGCGCGTGCCAACCCTTCGGCCAGCCGCCACGAGTTGCCTGGTTCGCTGCCGCGCGCCGACGACAACGCGTACGCGCTGAGCAGAATCCTCAGCGGTCGATCATCACCGTTCTCCGACACGGTTCAAAACTCTGCCGAACTCGGCCCTGACGGCTTCGCTCTGAGCATCTGCTCGTGGCGCTCGATGTCGGCGGCATCGAAGCGTGTTCCAACCACACGCGCTGGGCAACCGGCAACGACTGCGTATGTGGGCACGGCTGCGGCGACCACGGCGCCAGCGCTCACCACAGCACCACGTCCGATCGACACCCCCGACAGCACGATGGCCCCGTATCCAATCCAGCAGTCCTCGCCGATGGTGACCGAGTGCTCGGGCAGATCTGACCGAGTGTCGGCGTCGCCGATCCATGGGGCATGGCGCATCAAGCTGCCGACGTGGCGGTGATCATGATCGTGGCGTCCGACAATGCCAACATCATTGGCAATCAGCGTGCCGCGGCCGACAGAACCATTGACCTCGATGGTGCATCGCTTGCCGATGTACACATCGTCATCGATCGACAAACGGTCGGGCGCCCACAACGTGGATCCAACACCGATATGAACGCGTCGGCCCACGTGCACGTTGTCCCGCACCGAGTAGAACCTGACGATGGTTTGACTGATGGTTCGTGCCGTGCGCATTGGAATCGATTGCAGTTTCATTGGGCGAGTGCCTTCTGAACGCCCACGCTGAACCGTTCGACCATTTCCTCGACCGTATACCGCGTCGCCGCCTTGCGACATCCTGCGCAGAGTCGGTCGAGAAGTTGCTGATTCGTCATCGTGGCCACGACGGCGCTCGCGTACGCTCGCTCCGACGCAGCTTCCGGGACGATGACCCCGTTGCGACCGTCCTCGAGATACTCGATTTCGGGGCTGTGGTTTGTCACCGCGCTCGTGATCATCGGTAGTTCGAGCGCGAACGAGTCGAGCACCGCGAGACCCACCAGACCGGGCATGAGCATGACAGTGGCCACCGAACAGAGCCTGGCCAACTCGTCGTTTCGTCTGACCCCCAGCATGTGAAGCCACGGGCGCGTGGCAGCTGCGGTCTCGACGGTGGTGCGGTGAGGGCCATCGCCGATGATCAGCAACTCAAAGTCAGGCAGCTGCAGTCTCACGATGTCGGCAGCATCGATCAGAAAGCCAAGTCGTTTGCCCGCGTACAGGCTGCCCACATAGACCGCGACGTGTGGCGATCTGATCCCCAGTTCGGTACGGGTCTTCTCCATCGCGGCCGCGTCTACGGCTAGGTGGGCCTGGGCCAGGGCCGCCGTGTCGATTGCGTTCTGTACGATCGTGATGTGATTGGATGCGAATCCGGCCGCGGACACAAGGGCTGCCGTGCCTTCCGTGTACGCGAACCACCAGTCGCACGAACGAATCGTGCGTCGTTTCCACCATTCACCGATGCGCGAGGCCGTTGAGTCGTCGCGATTGATGCCGTGGCCCCACAGCGCGAACTTGGGGCCGCCGAGTCTGCGCCATGTGGCGAGAACGGGATTCACGAGCAGCCGGCTTGCCTGCTCGACGATTACGAGATCCGAGCGATGTATCGATCTCAGCATCGGCTGCCAGACGAGTGTCCGATTGCCGGCTCGGAGTGAGTGGTTGGAGATCGACTCTGCCCATGGGATGGTCGCTGTGTCGTAACGCGATGCGGACTCGGTATCGGGTTCACCTACGATGAGACGGAACCGGATGCCTTCTGCCGTGAGTCGGGAGCGGACGCCTTCGAAGAACGCAACGCGATAGTGGGGAAGCGTCTTGTAGACCACCACGACCTCTCGGGTGCGCGATGGGTCTTGACGTTCCGTTCGTCTCACGTCACGACGTCGGCGAGACGTGTCGGCCTCGATCTCAGATTCACCCACACGAAACGAGCGTTACCGAACACGTAGCGACGCCAGAGGCGGCGTGGTTCGCTGGCAAAGCGGTACAGCCATTCGAGTCCGTTTCGCCGCATCCAACTCGGTGCCTGCGACGTGGTGCCAGCGATGAAATCGAACGCCGCACCGATCGCGACGAAGGTGCGCGAGCTGAGAGCGCCCAAGCGCTCGACGAGCTCGTCCTGCTTGGGGGTTCCCATGCCCACCCAGACGATGTCGGCTTCCGATGTGTCGATCGTATGAAGCGATTCGCGGAGTTCGTCATCGCTGATGTCATGGAACGGCGGTGCGATTGCGCCGACGATCTTCGCTGCGGGCCAACGAGAACTGATCTCTGTACCCAACGCGTCGAGTACCTCGGGCGTACTGCCGAACAGAAAATGGCGGGTCTGCGATTCTTGTCCGCGGTCGATGACTGCGGCCATCAGGTCGGGGCCGTACACACGTCGGTCGATGTGCGCGTAACCGAGCTGCTGGGCAATCCACACCAGTGGCATGCCGTCGGCAAGATTGAGTCCGCTCTGATTGAGCGTGCGAATCAGGCGGTCGCTTTTGGAGGCAAGCGCCAACGTGTACGCGTTGCACAGGTGCACCGTGAGCCCGCCCTTTGCGGCGAGCACCGTGTCGACGGCGTCATGCAGGGCGATCGCATTGATACGCACGCCGCAGGTTTGGAACGCGTTCGAGTCTCTGTGTGCGTCGCGAGCTGAGCTGGCCCAGTGGGGTACGTCGATGAGCGGTGCCGGCGGTTCGCCGAGCACTTCGCCGATCGTCCGGCGCAGAATCCAAAGGTCGAGGCGTAGCGAGCGATGACGGTCGTAGAACATGTCGTACGCCGGGGACTCGTACATCATCTCCGCG
Source organism: Actinomycetes bacterium (assembly GCA_025360105.1). Lineage (GTDB taxonomy): Bacteria > Actinomycetota > Acidimicrobiia > Acidimicrobiales > Ilumatobacteraceae > WLMZ01. The sequence continues at coordinate 225,186 of JANYCT010000051.1, forward strand.
CACGCTGGGCTGATCTGCCACAGTCCGGTGCATCCAGGCCGATGCCGCGACCGGGCTTCCAGATGCTCGTCGTCGAAGCGATGTAACAGGTGGATCATTTCCGGCCGGGGTCCGACCAAGCTCATCTGTCCGAATGGAACGAGCCAGAGCTGTGGCAGCTCGTCAAGGTGGTGGCCCCGAATGAACTGACCGAATCTGCTGATGCGCACTGCCTGCAGTTGGTACTTGTCGATCCGAGCCGGTGTGGACGCGGCAAGACTGCGGATTTTGACCACACGGAACGGGCGATTACCCAGACCGGCTCGAGGCTGAGTGAAGAACGGCCAGGCCCGGAACCGAACCGCCGACAGGAGCGCCAAGACGATGATCACCGGGGTGGCGAGCGCGGCCAACGCGGAACCAACGATCACGTCAAAGGTGCGCTTCACGTTCCTGTTTCCCGATCCGCATCCAAGAAAGCTACCGCATGCGAATCATGGCTGTCACACCCCCTTGATACACAACAGACATGCTGATCAATCGTTGTGCTGGTTGCGGGGAACCCGGTGTCGAATTGTGTCGCCGTTGTCGATTTGCACTGGTTGCATCGCCACCGGTGGTGACGGCGTCGGGCATCACCGCAGCAACACAGTTCGTCGGACTGTCCAAAGAGTTGGTGATCGGGCTGAAGTTCCGTAATCGGCGCCGACTCGCCCGTTATCTTGCCGAACAGCTCGGCCGGCGGCTCGATCCCACCCAAATCGACGTCATCACGTGGGCACCTACGAGTTCCCGTCGGGCCCGTCGGCGAGGGTACGACCAGGCCGAGCTCCTGGCCCGGGCGCTGGCTGCGCAATGGCGCAAACCGTGCCGGCGCATGTTGTTCCGCCGCCATGGTGCTGCCCAGACCGGACAGACCCGCCACGACCGGTTGGATCGCGCGCATGGACCATCGTTTGCATCGAGACCACTCCGCAATCCGCCACGGGTGCTGGTCATCGACGATGTCGTCACCACAGGCGCGACGCTGCTCGCGGCTCGCGACGCTCTTCTGGCGGCGGGTGCGCGGTCAGTGGTTTTGGCCGCAGTTGCGGCTACGCCCGAGACACATCTTCAAGCACGGGATCAGGCCCGGTTTCGGGCGAGGCCTGCCAAGCGCTCCACCGCGGCGATGGCAGGATCGCTGTCTTCGTCCACCACCACGCCGAACATGCCCACCCGCTCGGCGGCTTCCACGTTCGACGCCACGTCGTCCAAAAAGGCGGTGCGCGCTGCCTCGGCATTGAGTCTCGTGAGCGCCAATTCGTAGATCGCCGAGTTAGGTTTGCGCAGACCCACCTCGTGACTATCGACGATGTCGTCGAACAGCTCGTCGTACGCCAAGAGCGGCCGCCACAGATCGCGGAACTCGCGCACATTGTTCGTGAGGATGCCGGTGCGTAGGCCGGCCCCGCGCAGCCGTTGCACCAGATCGAGCATCTCGCGGTTCGGATCGAATGTCATCGGTGGGACCGTGCTGCCTGCGGCTGGCGAGGGCATCTCGATGCCGATCTCGGCCAAACTGGCCCGGTTCATCCGGCGCACTTCGTCAAAGCTGATCTCGCCTCGTTCCAGTCGGTGCCATGGATGGTCGTTGTCGGCGCCGTAGTCACCCATAAAGACGCGCAGCACGACGTCGGCCACCTCGGGCGGAAACCTCCGCACAAGATCGCTCTGACGCCCGTTGCGCATCAGCACGCCACCCAGATCGAAGATGACGGTGTCGATCCGGCGTGTGGTCGAAGCATGCACAGCCAACATTCTGTCCGACGCCCCGCGGGCACGCCCAACCGGCCGCCATGTTGCGATGGACCCCGTTGGTTGCCGGGGGCTGCGGGCCTTGCAACGGTAGGCTCTCACCTCGCATGGGTATTCTCGATCGCATCCTCCGCGCCGGTGAAGGCAAGAAACTGAAGGCTCTCGAAGGCCTCGTTCCTGAAATCAACGCGCTCAGCACCTCCATCGCAGCGCTGTCAGATGACGCGCTCCGCGCCAAGACCGGTGACTTCCGCCAGCGCATTGAGCGCGGCGAGACGCTCGACGACCTCCTTATCGAGGCGTTTGCGGTCACTCGCGAGGCGGCCGAACGGGTCATTGGCCAGCGCCATTACGATGTACAGCTCATGGGCGGCGCCGCGCTGCATTTCGGCTGGGTCGCCGAAATGAAGACCGGTGAAGGCAAGACCCTTGTGTCCACCCTGCCCATCTATCTCAACGGTGTCGGCGGCAAGGGGGTGCACCTCGTCACGGTGAACGACTACCTCGCCCGACGAGATGCTGAATGGATGGGCCGAATCCATAAGTGGATGGGTCTCTCCGTCGGTCTCGTCATTCCCGGGTTCAAGGAGCATCCTCTCGAAAAGCGTGCCGCGTACGCCTGCGACATCACCTACGGCACGAATAACGAATTCGGCTTCGATTACCTGCGCGACAACATGGCGCCCACCCTCGACGACAAGGCCCAGCGCGGGCACAACTTCGCCATCGTCGACGAAGTCGACTCGATCCTCATCGACGAAGCGCGGACGCCGCTCATCATCTCGGGCCGTCTCGCCGACGCCGCCAAGCTCTATTACCGGTTCGCTTCCGTCGTGCGTGGACTGCGCCGCGATGTCGACTATGAAGTCGAAGAGGACAAGCGCATCGTCGTGCCACTCGAAGAAGGCATCGACAAAGTCGAGAAGGCCCTCGGGCTCGACAACCTCTACGACGAGGTGCAGCAGAACTTGGTGCACCAGTTGCAGGTGGCCCTGAAGGCCAAAGAGCTCTACAAGCGTGACAAGGACTACATCATTCAAAACGGCGAGGTGAAGATCGTCGACGAGTTCACCGGTCGCGTCCTCGAAGGTCGTCGGTGGAGCGAGGGTATCCATCAGGCCGTGGAGGCCAAAGAGGGCGTCAAGATCAAAGAAGAGAACCAGACGCTCGCCACGATCACCCTGCAGAACTATTTCCGTATGTACGACAAGCTCGCTGGCATGACTGGTACAGCCTCTACCGAGGCCGCCGAGCTGAAGAACACCTACGGCCTCGATGTCGTGCCGATCCCCACCAACAAGCCAGTCGGTCGCGTTGACGAACCCGACCTCATCTACAAAGGCGAGATGGGCAAGTTCGATGCCGTCGTCGAAGACATCGCCGAGAAGTTCGAGCGCGGCCAACCCGTACTCGTTGGCACCATCAGCGTGGAAAAGAGCGAATACTTGTCGCGGTTACTCGACAAGCGCGGTGTTGATCACGAGGTGTTGAACGCCAAGCAGCACACCCGAGAAGCACAGATCGTCACCCAGGCCGGACGCCTGCATGCCGTCACTGTGGCCACCAACATGGCCGGTCGCGGCGTCGACATCTTGCTCGGTGGCAACCCCGAGGGACTTGCCCGTGCCGAGGTCTACAAAGAGGGCCATTCGCCGGAGGTGATGGTCGACGATTTTGCGCTGCCGATGCCGCTCGACGAGATGCCTGCCGACTTCCAAGCCGCGCGCACAGCAGCATTCAGCCGATACAACGAACTGCTCGCCGAGTTGAGCGTGTCATGTCGGGCCGAGGGAGACGCGATTCGTGCGCTCGGCGGGTTGTACGTGCTCGGAACCGAACGCCACGACAGCCGTCGTATCGACAATCAGTTGCGTGGTCGTGCCGGTCGTCAGGGCGATCCGGGCGAGAGCCGCTTTTATTTGAGCCTCGACGACGAACTGATGCGTCTGTTCGCCACCGGTGCGTTGAGCTGGGTGATGGGTCGTGCCCTGCCCGACGACGAAGCCATTGAGGCAAAAATGGTCACTAAGGCCATCGAGCGCGCACAGAGCACCGTCGAGCAACGCAACGGCGAGGTTCGCAAGAACGTGCTCAAGTACGACGAAGTGATGAACGAGCAGCGCAAGATCATCTATCAGCGTCGTGATCAGATCCTCGAAGGCGCCGATCTGAAGGCCGGTGCGCTCGAGTACCTCGCCGATGCTGTCGACACTCTCATCGATAGTCACTGTGTGAGCGAAGCCGACGACGAATGGGACATCGACGGTCTGATGACCGAGCTGCGCTCGTTCTGGCCCACCGAGATCACCGATCAGCAGTTGCTCGCGTGTCGCGGTACCGACCAGATGTATGACATCGTGATGCAAGATGCCACCGCCTTCTACGCCCTGCGTGAGGACGAACTCGGTGCCGAGGTCATGCGCGATGTCGAGCGTCAGGTGATGCTGCGCATCATCGATCAGCGCTGGCGCGAGCATCTCGAGGAGATGGACTACCTGCAAGAGGGCATCAACCTTCGCGCCATGGGCCAGAAGGATCCCCTCACCGAGTGGCAGCGTGAGGGATTCGAGATGTTCGGCGCACTGATGAAGGGCGTCGCCCAGGACTTCGTGCGTTACGTGATGCATGTACAGGTCGTACGCAACGACGAACCTGGACAACTCGTTCAGAACGTGCAGCAGACCTCGGCTGACAACGTGCAGTCGTCGGGCTTTGCATCGGCCGCACAGGTTGCTGCCGCCGACGGCGAGATCGCTCCCGAGCTCGCCGCATCAGCAGCGTCGGCACCGGTGAAGCAGATGCCCATCGTGAACGACCAATGGTCCAAGACCCCGCGTAACGCCCCCTGTCCGTGTGGCTCCGGCAAGAAGTTCAAGGTGTGCCACGGCGCCACCATGTAGTTGCTGCGAAAGCACCCCATGAGAGATTTCACTGACGACCTCAAAGATCTGCGCCGCCGTCTCGGCGAGGCGGATGCGTATCTGAAGATTCCCGAAAAGCGCGCGCGCTTGGGCGAGCTTGAGCTCGAGGTGTCGCGCCCCGATCTGTGGGACGACCAGGAGCTGGCCAAGAAGGTCAACGGCGAGTACTCGAACGTGAAGGGCGATATCGATACCTACGACGTCCTCGCCGGCGATATCGAGGACACCGAGGTCTTGCACGAGATGGCCCGTGAGGTCGACGACGCCAGTCAGGAACCCGAGCTCGCCGAAGCCATCGCCAAGACTGCGGCCACGCTGCACCAACTCGAGCTGCGCAGCCTGTTCACCGGCGAGCACGACGAACTTGATTGCATCGTGCAGATAAATGCCAAAGACGGCGGCGTCGACGCTCAGGACTGGAGCGAGATTCTGCTACGGATGTACGGCCGCTGGGCCGAGCGACATGGGTTTGGCTTCGAGATCGACGGCATCTCCGAGGGCACCGAGGCCGGCATCCTCTCGGCCGAGTTCACGATCACCGGACGCTACGCGTACGGGCTGATGACGAGCGAGCGCGGCACACACCGCCTCGTACGGATCAGCCCGTTCGACAACCAGGGCCGTCGCCAGACGAGTTTTGCCGCGGTGCAGGTATGGCCGGTGCTCGAAGATCCCGACGTGGAACTCAACGAGGCCGATGTACGCATGGAGGTCTTTCGTGCCAGCGGTGCAGGCGGCCAGCACGTGAACAAGACCTCGTCGGCGGTGCGTCTGATCCACGAGCCAACGGGTCTGGTTTCGTCGTCGCAAGAGGAGCGCAGCCAATTGCAGAACCGCGAAAAGGCAATGAACCGTCTGCGGACCATGCTCGCTGCGCGCATTGAGGAAGAGCGTCAGAACGAAATGGATCGCATTGCGGGTCGTCAGGCACAGGTGGGCTGGGGCAGCCAGATCCGCAGCTACGTGCTGCAGCCCTACCAGATGGTGAAGGATCTGCGCACAGAGATCGAATCGGGCAACGTGGCGGGCGTGCTCGACGGTGACCTCGATGTCTTCATGGAGGGCTTTCTCCAGCACCGTCGCCGCGACCAAGGGTGACGGGATGCCACGTCGTGCCACTGGTAACTTGTGATGTCTGCGGGCGGCAGGCACATTCTCTGTCCATCTGAGGAGCTGGCTTGATACGCCTCGAGAACGTCACCAAGATCTACAACTCAGAGGTCACTGCGCTCCGTGATGCCACCTTCGATGTGGCCAAGGGCGAGTTCGTGTTCCTCGTCGGGCCGTCGGGTTCGGGTAAGTCCACCCTGTTGCGCATGATGAACCGACAGGAGAGCCCCGAGAAGGGCGCCGTGTGGGTCGCTGGCCGCAACATCAACGAAATGCCCGACAGCAAAGTGCCGCACCTGAGGCGCAACATCGGCAACATCTTTCAGGACTACAAACTGCTGCTCAACAAGACGGTGCACGAAAACGTGGCCTTTGCGCTCGAGGTCATCGGCCGACCCAAGCACGTGATCCGTCAGCAGGTGCCGGCCGTGCTCGACCTCGTTGGGCTGACGGGCAAGCAGGATCGCTTTCCCCATCAGCTCTCCGGTGGTGAGCAGCAGCGCGTGTCGATCGCTCGCGCGTTCGTGAACCGCCCGTTGATCCTGCTCGCCGACGAGCCCACCGGAAACCTCGACCCCGCAACGGGTGAGGGCATCATGCGTCTGCTCGACCGGATCAACAAGACCGGCACGACCGTGGTGATGGCCACGCACGATCAACGCATCGTGAACATGATGCGCAAGCGCGTCATCCAGATGGATCGCGGCATCATCGTCCGCGACCAGGCCCGCGGAGTGTACGAATAATGTGGTCTCGCCTTGCCTATACCTTCCGCGAGACCGGCGCCAGCCTGAAACGCAACATCACGCTCACCGTCGCAGCCGTGCTCACCTCGGCCGTGTCGCTGTTCCTCGTGGGTGGCACGTTCCTGGTGCAGCGCGGCTTCGACAACCTGTTGTCGAAGTGGGCCGGCGGCGTTCAGATGATCGTGTATGTCAGCCCTACGGCCACGCCGGATCAGGTCGCCAACATCAAGACCGCTCTCGAATCCAGCCCGACCGTGGTCGACACAAGCAAGCTCGAGTATCTCGACTTCACGAAGTCGCTCGCGGAGGCCAAGCGCCTACTGGCCGCCGACCCCACCACATTCAAGCTGCTCAACGAGGCCAACCTCCCCACCGAGTTCAAGGTGGTGCCCAAGGCCCGCCAGCTCAACGTGCTCGTCGAGTTGGCCAACGGTTTCTCTGAGGTGCCGAAGGTGCAAAAGGTGGTGCTCGCCCGCGATCAGGTCGAGCAGATCTCCAAGTTGCGCGACTTCGTGCAGACGGTCACGGTGGGACTCTCCGTGTTGTTGCTCATCGGCGCGCTCATTCTGATCTGGACCACGATCAGAACGGCGATGTTCGCTCGTCGTCGTGAGATTGAGGTGATGAAGTTGGTCGGTGCCACCAACTGGTTTATCCGAATACCGTTCATGCTCGAGGGACTCATCCAAGGTCTCATCGGAGCGCTGATGTCATGCGGGTTTCTGCTGTTCTTCAACCGCCTGTGGACCAATGGGGTCGTGAAACTCAAGGGTGACAACGGCTTCATCGCGCTCGTTGTGAGCGACAGCTTCCTCAATTTCGTGATGCTGATGGTGTTGCTGTTCGGCATGCTCGCTGGTGCAGTTGCATCGGGCGTCGCGGCCAGTCGCTTCCTCGACGTCTGATCTGTCCGCTCGCCGGCGAACGCCGACCGTCCTCGCTCGTGCACCTGCGCCCTCGTGGTTTAGGTTCTGTCTTATGTACTCGGAGATCATGTACGACGTCGCTGATCACATCGCGACCATCACGCTGAACCGGCCGGCGCAGCTCAATGCGTTCACGAACACGATGATGCGCGAGCTCATCGATGCCTTCGACCAGGTCGACGCCGACGACGACGTGCGCGTGGTCATCGTCACGGGCGCGGGCCGGGGGTTCTGTGCAGGGGCCGACCTGTCGGGTGGCGGCGACACCTTCAAGGGTGGCGGTAGCGACGTGCAGACCAAGGTGGGTGTGCCACGCGACGGCGGTGGTCTGGTGTCGCTGCGCATCTTCGAGTGCACCAAGCCCGTGATCGGTGCGATCAACGGTGCAGCCGTGGGAGTCGGCGCCACGATGACCCTTCCGATGGACATCCGATTGGCGTCGGACGCAGCTCGCTTCGGATTCGTGTTCGCTCGTCGCGGCATCGTGCCCGAGGCGTGTTCGTCGTGGTTCCTGCCGCGGGTGGTTGGTATCAGCCAAGCTGCAGAGTGGGTGTACACAGGTCGCGTGTTCGGGGCGGCCGAGGCACACGGTGCAGGCTTGGTGCGCAGTGTGCACCCGGCCGATGACTTGATCACTGTGGCGCGGTCACTCGCAACGGAGATCGCTGCGAACACGGCACCGGTGTCGGTGGCATTGTCGCGTCAGATGCTCTGGCGCATGCTCGGCGCCTCGCACCCCATGGAGGCCCACCGCGTGGACTCGCGTGGAATCAAAGAACGCGGCAGAAGCGCTGACAGTCGCGAGGGCGTGATGAGCTTCCTCGAAAAGCGCGCCCCGGTGTTCCCCGACACGGTGAGCGCCGGCCTGCCCGACATTTTCCCCGATTGGGAAGCTCCCGAGTTCTCGTAGTCGAGAGCAGGCAACAGAGTTTGTGACGGAGATCACAAGCCCGAACGGGAACAAACGCGCCATTCGATTCGGTTATCACCCACACAGAACGCGAAACTCTCCCTTATAGCTGCGACAGATAGCAGCATCTGTTTCCAAGAAAGAATCCCCCATGAACACCCTGTTGATCGAACGAATTGAATCCGGAGATGTCATCGAGATGGATTGCGACGGCGAGCGCATCTCTGCGTTGGTGCTGTTGGCCACCGAGGACGCAATCATTCTCGACGCGTGCGACGACACGACTCCTTTCGTGATCCGCCGCAGTGATCTCACCGATTACCGCCTGTTTCGCCCCGAAGCAGCCTGAGCCGCACAGCGAGCGGCTGCGATCCTGCGCGGTTGACGACTCGTAGGCTTATCACCCATGACAGGTAGCGACGCTGTTGAGAACGGGGTCTCGCTGTACGAGGCCGTCGGTGGCATGAACTTCTTCGAGCGCCTCGTCAATGTTTTTTACGAAGGTATCGAGACCGACGATGTCCTCGCGCCGCTCTATCCTGACGCACCCGACTTTGCTCCGGCACGACATCGGCTCACGCTATTCCTCGCTCAGTATTGGGGCGGGCCGATGACGTATAACGAAGAGCGTGGCCACCCGAAATTGCGGATGCGCCACTTTCCGTTTCCTGTGGGACCTCTGCAGCGTGACCGGTGGATGCTGCACATGACCAACGCCGTGCGGTCTACTGGCGCTGACGACGTCATCCAGACCACGTTGCTCGACTACTTCGTGCGCGCTGCAGAGCATCTCCGCAACGACACCGGCCTGCCGATCAGCAGCTCGGACCATCCGCGTTGACGTATCGCGGATGGTCAGCGGCGAAGTGCGTAGCAGGCGATGGCGGCTGCGGCGGCGGCGTTCAGCGAGTCGACGCCGGGGGCCATCTCGATGGTGGCGTGCACGCTGGCGCATCCGAGCAATGCATCACTGAGTCCCGTCCGTTCAGCGCCGAGGAGGAGCATCACGGGCTGATCGATGTCGGGCCTCACCGTCTGGAGCGGCATTGCGTCAGGAGTGAGGGTGAGCGCAACCACCAGCGTGCCCGATTCGCGCGCAGCCACCACGGTGTCGTGCAGCGAGTCGGCCCGCACGAAGGCAAGCGCGAATGAGGTGCCCATCGAGACGCGCAGGGCGCGCCGAGCGAGTGGGTCGGCGCTCGTGCGATCAAGTAGCAACGCGTTCCAGCCCAGGCCAGCAGCGCTACGTATCACCGTGCCCACGTTGACCGGATTGTCGACTGCCTCCAACGCCACGATGCGCTGGGCGCCGACCAACGCTGTTGCGTCGAGTGGGTCTGGTCGGCGGAAGAGCGCAACGATCGACAGAGGCACGCCCAAGCCCATGCCGACGCGACGTACGTCTTCGTCGGCGGCGTAGACGGCGACGCCTAGACCGAAGCGATTGACCACATCGGGCGGCGAAAGCGTGTCGACCAGCGCCATCACGGCTTCACAGCCGGCATCGAGCGCGCGGGACACCACGAGATCGCCCTCGGCTACGAAGAGTCCGGCGCCGACGCGTTCACGTCGATCGGCACGTGTATTGAGCCCACGCTCGCGCATCCGGAATGGGGCAATACGGTCATCGTCGGCGCTGTCGATGATGATCACTTCGCCACCGGACCGGGCGTCATCATTGGTAGCGAGAACGCAAGGCGCTCAGAACAACCACCGGTACGGACTCCAGTCAGGCTCGCGCTTTTCGAGGAACGACATGCGCCCCTCCTGCGCCTCATCGGTCATGTACGCGAGACGGGTCGCCTCGCCTGCGAAGACCTGTTGGCCAACGAGTCCGTCGTCGATGAGGTTGAACGAGAACTTCAGCATGCGCTGCGCTGTGGGACTCTTGGCGTTGATCTTGCGCCCCCACTCGAGCGCGGTCGCTTCGAGTTCGGCGTGCGGCACAACGGCGTTGACCATGCCCATCCGGTGAGCATCATCCGCGCTGTATTCATCGCCGAGAAAGAAGATCTCCCGCGCGAACTTCTGGCCCACCTGACGGGCGAGATAGGCCGACCCGAAGCCGCCGTCGAAGCTCGCGACGTCGGCATCGGTCTGCTTGAAGCGGGCGTGCTCGCGGCTCGCGATGGTGAGATCGCTGACCACGTGCAGGCTGTGGCCGCCACCAGCGGCCCACCCCGGCACCACACAGATCACGACCTTGGGCATGAAACGAATGAGGCGCTGTACCTCGAGAATGTGCAGCCGTCCGGCGCGTCCGGGCTCGATCGCATCGGCGGTCTCGCCGGCCACCCCATCGGGACCCTCGGGCAGGGTGTACTTGTAACCGTCTCGGCCGCGGATGCGCTGGTCGCCGCCGCTGCAGAACGCCCACCCACCGTCTTTGGCCGACGGACCGTTGCCAGTGAGCAGCACGCATCCGACGTCGGTGCTCATCCGCGCGTGGTCGAGTGCGGTGTACAACTCGTCGACAGTGTGCGGGCGGAACGCGTTGCGCACCTCGGGCCGATTGAACGCCACGCGCACTGTGCCGTGGGCGAGCGCGCGATGGTAGGTGATGTCAGTGAACGTGAAGCCAGGGACCTCGCGCCACACCGTTGGGTCGAAGATGTCGGAAACCACGCTGACATGTTGGCCGTTCCGTCTGCCCCGCGCCACATTGATGTTGGCGCGGGGTGTCCTTCGACGGCCGTCATCGGCAAGACTCGACGCATGAGTGGGATTCAGATCTTTGGTATTGCCGGTGTACCCGAAATCGAAACCGGGTCCGATCTGGCTGCGCTCACGCTGCGCGCCGCAGATGCCGCTGGCACGCCGCTGCACAGTGGTGACGTTCTGGTGGTCACCAGCAAAATCGTGTCCAAGGCCGAGGGTCGCACGGTGGAGCTTGCCGACATCGAGCCCTCGCCGTTTGCCGTCGAGTGGTCCAAACAGTGGGACAAAGACCCGGCCGTCACCGAAATCGTGCTGCGCGAATCCAAGCGTGTGGTCCGCCAGATCGGGCCGATCCTGATCACCGAGACGCATCACGGCTTTGTGTGCGCGAACTCGGGTGTGGATCAGTCGAGCAGCGGCGCACATGGGCGTGCCGTGCTGCTGCCGATCGACTCCGACGAGAGTGCACGTCGCATCCGCAGGGGCTTGCTCGCTGCGGGACTCGATATCGCAGTGATCATCAGCGACACGTTCGGCCGGGCGTGGCGCGAAGGGCAGACCGATATCGCGATCGGCATTGCGGGTATGCAGCCCATCCTCAGCTACATCGGCCAGGTGGACCCGCACGGTCACGAGTTCAAGGTCCAGGCCCTGTGTAGCGCCGACGAACTTGCCGGAGCAGCTGAGTTGGTGAAGGGCAACCTCAGCCGGGTGCCGTTGGCCGTGATTCGTGGCTACGCGTGGGAGCGCGATGACGCCGCCACGATCGCCCCCGTTCTGCGCGATCAGAGCCGCGATCTGTTCCGCTGAGTGCAGCGTGCGGGTGCGCAACTCAATCTGAGTCCTGACTTCACAATCTACCTACCAGTAGGTAGGCTGACTTTCGTGACACCAGAAACGTTTCTCGCCGAGCTCGAACCCGTGGCTGGGCAACTCCTCGATCGCCATCTGGCGACCACCAAGGAGTGGTTCCCGCACGAGTTGGTGCCCTATGGCCGCGGTCGCGATTTCGAACGTGGCTACGAGTGGTCCCCCGATGACTGCAACATCGATGGTGCAGTCCTGCCCGAAGCGGTGCGCAGCGCGCTGTACGTCAACTTGCTCACTGAGGACAACCTGCCGTACTACTTCCGTGACATTGAGCGGATGTTCAGTATGGACGGCGCGTTCGGTACATGGAACCGCCGTTGGACCGCCGAAGAGGGTCGTCATTCAATTGTGATCCGCGACTACCTTACGGCGACCCGCGCGGTCGACCCGGTGCAGCTCGAGCGGGCGCGCATGGCCCAGGTTTCAGGGGGCGAGGTGCCGTCGCCGGCGTCGCCCCTCGTCGGCGTGATCTATGTGAGCCTGCAGGAACTCGCGACCCGCATCGCGCACCGCAACACGGGAAAGCTCATCGGCGATCGCAGCGGTTACGAAGTCATGGCCCGCGTTGCAGCCGACGAGAACCTGCACTACCTGTTCTACCGCGACTTGGCGACCGCCGCGATCGAACTCGATCCTTCCGAGATGGTGATTGCCATCGAGGACGTCGTTCGCAACTTCACGATGCCGGGCACGGGGATCCTCGGCTTCGATCAACACAGTGCGGCCATCGCCCGCGCCGGAATCTACGACGCGACGATCCTGCACGAGCAGGTGCTGGTGCCCGTGATCGTGAACCACTGGCGGGTGGCTCATCTCGAGGGTCTCACCGCGGCGGCCGAGCAGGCCCGAGATGCGCTGATGAAGCGGATCGAGCGTCTGGGTCAGCTTGCCAAGAACCTCGCCGCTCGCGCGGCGCGGCGCGAGCTCGCGGTCGCTACTGCCTGAATCTCGTTCACTCGTGAGCAACGTTGACATGCCCGGTCGCGGCTCGGGTTTCGGATTGCTGAGCGCGATCACCTGTGCCCAACGTGGTCATCGTGAACGTCAGCTCGGTCGGCGGTTTTGTAGGCGAGCCCGCGGAGGCATGTAGGCCGCCGGCAAGCATGCCGTCGAGGCCTCCTGAGGACTTCGATACCACGATGCGCGCAGCGCTCAACTGGTTTGACTCAACAAGGAATCTCGGCGGGGTGCTCATCCGGATCGCGCGCTGTGACGTAGGTTTATGCCAGATCTGAACGACGAGGAGTTTCCCCATGAACCGACGCACCACTGCTGTTGCCATTGCGATCGCGCTTGGGGCCACGGCCCTCACCGCGTGTAGTAGCGACAAGTCGGCGAGCTCATCGTCGAACCAGGCGTCGACGACCACGCAAGCTGGGGGCACGCCGGCGGTGACCGCCGGAACCGAGGGTGTTGTCCCCACGGTCCCGGGCGCCACGACGCCGGCGCCCACAGGAGCGGTATTGACGATCAAGGACTTTGCTTTTAGCGCCCTCACCGTCAAAGCAGGCGAGTCGTTCACCATCGTCAACGCCGACGGAGCAAACCACACCGTGTCGGCCGACGACGGCAGCTTTGTGGTCAAGGTCGATGCCGGCTCCAATTCGCTGCTCGTGATTCCGGCGGCCGGCACGTACAAGATCCACTGCGACATCCACAAGTCGATGACGGGCACCATCGTCGTCAGCTGAGACGAGGTGGATTACGAGCCGGTGCTCGTAAACGCCTGTACTGCTGCGACACCCTGATCGGGGTAGTTGATGTTGAGTCCATCGAGCCCCATCTGCAGGAGCTGCTTGTATCCCGCAGGGTTCTCCCATTTGGCATCGTTGGGCCAGACCCAGATCACGTAACCGGCGGCCTTGCTGGCGGCGATGTTGGCGGCTGACAACACCTCAATGCCTTGATATTCCGGCGGCAATTGGAGGATGCGCATGCCCGCAGGCAACGGTGTGCCGCTCAAAATGAACGCGGTCGACAGCCCCAGGCCAGGCGTGACCTCCACCGTTGGGGCGAATCCGTGAAAGGCGGTGACGATGGAGTCGTCGAACGAAGTGACCACCGCGTTCGAGAGCCGATGCAGGTCGGTGAGTTCAGTGGCGAGTTCCTTGGCGGCCGCGATCGCGGGTTCGCCGGAACCCTTGATCTCGATGTTCAAGGGCATCGACGGGAAACGTTCGACGATGTCTCGAAAGCGCGGGATGATGAAGTCCTCGGGCGTGTATCCAGCCGGCGGCGGCTGTGCGCCCGTGCGGATGCCGCGCAATGTGTAGTTGGCTTCAGGCTGGTCGGTGCATGTGCAACCAGTGGTGAACCAATAGGCGTTGTCGAGCTTGGCGAGTTCGGCATAGGTCATGTCGGCGATCTTGCCTGTGCCCTCGGTGGTGCGAGCCACATTGTCGTCGTGTTGCACGATGAGGACGCCGTCCTTGGTGAGCTGCACATCGAAGTCGAGCATGTCGACACCGGCCTTCACGCTCTCGGCGTAGCCGTACGGCGTGGAGTGCGGATGTTCGTCCTCACCCCCTGCATGCGCCAACACGATGGGTCTGGCGAGGTGCAGCAGTTGCTCCACCGTCAGGGGCTCGTTGGGCGTTGCCATCGTGGTCGACGTGGTCGGAGCGACGGTCGTTTCGGGGGCGGTCGTAGCGGGAGTCGTCGATGCCGGCCGGGGTGACGATGCAGCAGTATTCGACGAACTCGAACTGCACGCCGCAGCACCGATCGACAGGGCTGTGATGCTGATCATCGATCCCATCCGGCGGAATAAGCGTGTGCATGTACGGCTGTTTCTTGCCCCGATCATCGGGTCAGCCTAGCGGTGCGGACTTTGTGCTCTATCGCCAACGAGCGGGCCTCGCCTACGATTGTGTTGTCAGAGTTGTCTGTATTCAAGGGAGCGGCAATGTCGGTGCGTAGATGGCTTGGTATGGGCGTGATGCTGGGGGCGGTCATGCTGCTCGCACCACCACGTCCTGTCGCAGCGGGCCTCGATGGTCCCTGCGGCGCGTCCGGCACATTTGTTACGGGCACCAAAGCGGCTGGCTCGTTCACGGTGAACGCGAAGGACGTTGGCTCCAAGACGGTGGTCATTCCCCGCAAGGACACGGTGAGCTGGACGGGTTCCGTCAATGTTCCAGCGACAACGCGTGCCTATGCGGGTTCCGTCACTGTGAAGCTGCCGCCACCGTTCGGTGATGCGACGATCGATTCGTGGAACGGTTCCAGTGCTCGAGTGTCGAACAGCGGCACCCATGAGTACAACCTGCCCAAGATGGTGCCCGCCGGTGTGACCTTCACGGTGCAAGGCCAGCACGTTGAACCCGCGGCAACATGTAGTGGCTCGGTGGCGGTGCAGATCGAGGGTGGTTTGTTCGATTCGCCGATCGCGCTAATCAGTTTTGCCCTCACCGGTCTGGTGGGAGCCGGGTTTGTTGGGGCTATCTGGCCGATGTTCAGGCCGATCAGTAGGAGGATTGGGTGATGAAGGTCGGACGTGTTGTGGGTACTGCGGTGCTGGGTCTGTTCCTGTTCCTGTTCATCGCGATCGACCTGGTGCTGTTCGGGGTGATTGCATTCGACAGTGTGCTTGTTTCGCTGATACCGCTCATCGGCTTGGTGGTCGGTGGCGTGCTCGGTGCGATGGCATCTCAACGGGCGAGCGCACGAAACGATGTAAGCGCCGCCGTCAACGTTGTGACAACGTCACAGCCTGCTTGAGCGCCTCGATCATCGAGCGCTCGTCGGCGAGGCCGGTGCCAGCGATGTCGAAGGCCGTGCCATGATCCACCGATGTGCGCACCACCGGGAGCCCGATGGTGATATTGACGCCGGCTTCGAGGCCGAGCACCTTCACCGGGCCATGACCTTGGTCGTGATACATCGCGACGACGCAGTCGAATTCGCCTCGGCGCGCGCGAAAGAACAGCGTGTCTGCGGGCAACGGACCGACCGCGTCGATACCCTCGCTGCGCACCTGTGCGACGGCGGGCACGATCTTGGAGTCTTCCTCGCCATGGCCGAACAGCCCGTTTTCGCCAGCGTGCGGATTGATTCCGCACACCGCTAATCGTGGATGGGCGATGCCTGCGCGACGCAGGGTTGTGTCGGTGCGGCGGATGGTTCGAGCGACCAACTGAGGTTCGATCTTCGCGATCGCATCGATGATGCCGATGTGGGTGGTCACGTGCACGACGCGCAGCCCGGGCGCCTCGAGCATCATCGACACCTCGTTGGTGCCCGTGAGGTGGGCGAGCAGTTCGGTGTGACCCGGAAAGCGATGCCCTGCCGCGTGCAACGCCTCCTTGTTCAGCGGCGCCGTACAGATCGCGTGCACCTCACCGGCGAGCGCCAGCCGTGCTGCGATCTCGATGTATCGATACGCCGCTTCACCGGCGACGGCTGAGACGTGGCCGAAGGGCAGATCGGCGGGCACGACCTGGGGATCGATCACGTGGATCACGGTTGCGTCATCGGTGAGTTGGCCGGCGCTCTCGACTGCGACAATGTTGGGCGACACGCCGCACAGGTCGGCCGCACGCGCCAAACGGTGCACGTCGCCGATCACCAACGCCCGACACATGGTGGCGACCTGCGCCTGGGCGAGTGCCTTGACCACGACCTCGGGTCCGACGCCGGCGGGGTCGCCCATCGTGATCGCGATGATGGGACGTTCGGTCATGTGCACGCAGTCATTCTGGCCGACGCAGAAAGCGTACGGCACGCTGCAGGGTGAGGGTGTCGCCGAAGCCGCCGGCCTTGGTCACGACGGCGATGGTCCCATGCCGACCGACAGCTGTGGACCATGGGACGCCCGGCTCGACCTCGCCTCCGATGTGCAGGGTGTCGACATGCAGCGCGTCGAGCACGGCGCGTGCCGTGGCGCCGCCGGTGAGCACAAGGCCGTCGGCGGCGTGTATTGCCTCGTGAGCCACGTCGCGAAACGCAGCACTGCGAGGGTCGAGGAGAATGGTCTCGGTGCCCGGGTCGAGCTGCGTGAGCTGTTCGGCTGTGCGATCGTGTTGTGAGCCGGCCACCACGACCACACGTCGGGCGGGAGCCGGCAAGGGCAACGCAGGCCATACAGCTGGCGTGCGGGCGCCAAGCTGCCGCGCCAGCCCGGCTGAGCCAACCCAAAGCGTCGGCCCCGACGTTTTGTTCGAGGTTGTTGCCGTTGCAACAATGCGTGCGAGGTCGTGGTCATCGAGAGCGTCGGGGATCATCACCGGTATCGAGTCGGCAAGATCGGCCAGCAATTCGTGCAACGTCACGCCATCGATTGCGCTGCCATCGATGTGCACGCGGCCAGCGACGAGCGAGCGACCGTGGCTCGGGAACGCGGGACACACGACGATGCGTGCCGGTGGTTCATCCATGCCGGCGAGCGCAGCCTCCACGGTGGCCAGCACATGCCCGCGCAGGGTGGAGTCGATCTTGATCAGGAGTTCCGGTGCATGAGCACAGCGAACGATTTCGGTGGTGACGCGACACGCGTCAACCGGGCGCATCGCCCGGCTGTCGGTATCGACGATCGTGATGACATCGGGGTCGAGGTCGGCGAAGGCAAGGGCCCCTGTGCCCGCGTGGTGTAGGACGACGACGCACCGGTGGCCTCCCGATGCGAAGGCGCCTGCAGAGTCGGCCGCGCCGGTGAGATCGTCGGCGATCACTAACACGCTGTGGCCCCAATCGTCATTCCACCATCATCCCAGCAACACATCATCCGCACTGCGCGTGTGGCGGTCAGACCGTGATGGGAGTGGGCGCCGCGTCGCCGCACAGTACTGCGAGGGCGTTTCTCACAGCGAGGATAGCCATCGCGGTGCGGGTCTCGATGGTGGCCGACCCGAGGTGCGGGATGAGCACTACGTTGTCGAGGTCGAGGAGATCGGGGTGCACCGTTGGCTCGTTCTCGAACACGTCGAGTCCGGCTCCGGCAATCACACCGTGGCGCAGCGCGGCGGCGAGCGCTGCCTCATCGACCACGGGACCGCGAGCAGTGTTGATGAGGAACGAGTCGGGTTGCATCGCTGCCAGTTCGGTGGCGCCGATGAGATGATGGGTGTCCGGCGAGTAGGGGCAGTGCAATGACACCACGTCGCTCGTCGCGAGCAACTCGGCCAGATCGAGCCGTACACATCCGAGCTCTTGGACGAGTTCGGGCGCGATCTCGTTGCGATTGGAGTACGCAATGGTCATGCCGAACGCCTTCGCCCGGCGAGCCAGTGCAGCGCCGATTTGGCCCATTCCGACAATGCCGAGGCGGCGACCCTGGATGCTCGTGCCGAGCATGAAGAACATGCCCCACTGCCACGGCTGCTGCTCGCGGATAACGCGCTCGCCCGCGGCGAGGCGACGGGTCGACATGAGGATGAGCGCCATCGCGATGTCGGCGGTCGCGTCGGTGAGCACGCCCGGGGTGTTGGTGGCGATGACGTTGCGTTCGCGACAGGCCGGCACGTCGATGTTGTTGTAACCCACGGCCACGTTGGCGACCACCTGCAGCTGCACGCCCGCGGCGTCGAGCAACTCAGCATCGACTTTCTCGGTGAGCAGAGTCACCAGCGCATCGGCTCCAGCAACCTGCTCGAGCAGCTCTGCGCGCGAGATCGGGGTTGTCTGTTCCCACGCCCACACATCGTGCTCGGACCGCAACATCTCCACCGCTTCTGATGGGATTCGACCGGTGATGACGACGCGTGCCATCAGACGCTGGCGATCCACTGCTGCAGCAGCGTGAGGCCCTCGTTGATGTCGGCGAGTTCGATACCCGAATAGGCGAAACGCACGTAGTGATGTTGCTCGCCAGGCTGCGGGCGCCCGAAGTGGCGGCGCGTGCAGAACGACACGCCGGTGTTGTGCAACGCAGCCTCGGCGAAGGCGGCGAGGTCGGTGATGCCCATGCTTGCCATCGCATCGGTGACATCAGGGAAGAGGTAGAAGGTGGCTTCCGGCGTGAACACGTCGATGCCAGGTGTTGCTGCAAGCAGCGAGACGGCAGCGTCGCGGCGAGTGCGCAGCGTGTCGAGCATCACCGCCGTGCCCGACTGGTCACCGCGGATGCCTTCGACGCCCGCGTACTGCACGAAGTGAGTCGTGCATGATTCGTCGTTGGTGTTCAGCTTGGCGATCACGTCGGCGAGCGCAGCGGGCGCAATGGCTGCGCCGAGGCGCCAACCGGTCATCGCGAACTTCTTGGAAAAGGTATACAGGATGACGGTGCGCTCCTGCATGCCCGGCAGCGACGCAATCGACGACGAGGTTCCTGAGTAGCGCATCTCGAAGTACGCCTCGTCGGAGAGGACCCAGAGGTCGTGTTCGATGGCCAACGCGGCGATGGCCTCGCGCTCGGCATCGGTGGATTCGGCACCAATCGGGTTCTGCAGATCGTTGTAGATGATGGCGCGGGTGTTCGGACCGATGAGCGCACGTACCTGATCGAGGTCGATGCGAAACCCGGTGGCATCGGGGAGGTATCGGTAGGCCTTGGCCACGCCTCCGAAGTATTCGATCTGGCTTTCGTAGATGGGGTAGCCGGGGTTGGGGTAGAGCACCTCTTCGCCGGGGTTCATCACGGCCTGAATGAACTTGGTGATGACTGGCTTGCCGCCCGGCTGCACCACCACATTCGCAGGGGAGTACTGCAGGCCGCGGCGGGCGCCGACATCGTCGGCAAGGGCCTCGCGTAGCTGCGGGATACCAGCGGCCTGGCAGTAGCCGGTCTTGCCATCGGCGATCGCTTTGTCCATTGCGGCCACGACGTTGGCCGGCGTGGCCAGATTCAGGTCACCGAGATGGAAAGGAAAAATCCGGTTGCCTCGCGATGCCCATTCGGCTGCGGCGAGTGAGACCGAGAACGCCGTCTCCGTGCCGAGACGATCGAGTCGGTCTGCGAATGCCAACTTGGTGAGCGTCATGTCGTGTCCTTCGGGTTGGCTCGCACCCTGTGGACGGCTGCGCGATTGCCAAGCCGGAAACACAGAGCTGTTCCTCAGCCAGCAACTGTACAAAACCCGCGGGTCCCTGTGCCACAATTCGGCAATCTTCCGCCTGGCGGAAAGTGAGTGTCAAGCCCACCGTCGACAGGGTGGCCTAGTCTTTCTGGGTGCCGAGCATCGAACGCGCCGACGAATCAGCCTCGGACGAGGTGTGTGACCCTTCCACGTTGGGCCCCGGACTGGCATGGGGAGCCCTTGGCGTGCTCGCTTTCAGCGTGTCGCTTCCGGCCACCAAGCTGGCCATCCGCGACCTCGACCCGGTGTTCGTCTCGATCGGTCGCGCCGTGATCGCGGGTACTTTGGCCGCCATCGTCCTTGCTGCGACCCGAGCGACCGTGCCGACCCGTGCCCAGTTTCGTCGACTGGCCATCGTTGCGGCCGGCGTGGTGTTCGGATTTCCACTGCTCACTGGCTACGCGCTCAAACATGTGCCGTCGGCTCATGGTTCAGTGGTCATCGGCATCCTGCCCGCAGCGACCGCTGCGCTCGGGGTAATTCGCAACCGCGAGCGACCGAGTGCGGTGTTCTGGGCTGCGGCATTCCTGGGTTCGGCCATCGTGATCGGGTTCTCGCTCCGGCACGGAACGAGCGGATTCGAGCTGGCCGATGTGATGCTGCTCGGTGCAGTGGTGTGCGCGGCCATCGGGTACGTAGAGGGTGCACGACTTGCGGCCGAACTGGGCGGCGCGCGGGTGATCTGCTGGTCGGTGCTCATCGCGCTCCCACTCACGATCCCGATCACGGTGTACGCCGGGGTGCAGGCCGGCGTACACGCCGCTGCGCGCTCGTGGGTCGCCTTTGCGTATCTTGGTATGGTGAGCATGTTCTTGGGCTTCTTCGCCTGGTACCGCGGACTGCACGAGGGCGGTGTTGCTCGCGTGAGTCAGGTGCAGTTGGCTCAACCAGGTTTGGCGCTGGTGTGGGCCGCGCTCTTGCTCGGTGAGCACCTCGATTCGGCCGCGATACTGGCCACCGCTGCCATTGTTGGCTGCGTTGGCGTGGCTCAGCGGGCGCGCATCGACAGCGCCCCCATTGCTGCGGCAACGCCAGTACTGAAGCAGGCCTGAAGCAGATAGCCCCCCGTCGGGGCCTCCCAGTCGAGCATTTCGCCGGCAACGAACACCCCGGGGCGGCGGCGCAACATGAAGTGCTCATCGACCTCGCTGAGCGCCACCCCGCCTGCGGTGGATATGGCTCGCTCGATGGGCTGCGAGCTCACCAAGCGCACCCGAACGGATTTGAGTTGCGCCGGATCGGTGCCCGTCTCGCGGACGAGCGCCGCAGCGACGGGTGAGAGCCCCGTCCGGCGAAGCCGGTTGGACGCAGAGTCGCCCGGGCGCGCCCGTGCGAGGCGGGCGGCCAGCTGCGGCGCCGACAGATCCGGGTGGAGATCGACCGTGAGATCAGCGAACCCGTCGCGCTCGATGGCATCACGCAGCAGCGCGCCGAGGGCGTAGACCACGCCTCCCTCGATGCCAGTAGAGGTGATCATTGCCTCACCTCTGGCTGTGTGCGCGCCGATGGACATGCGCACGTTCTTCAGTGGTACGCCTGCAAACCGATCGGTGAAGGGGCTCGACCATGCAACCACGAAGCCGCAGTTGGCGGCACGCAGGGTGGTGACCTCCACGCCGACGCTGCGCAGCACGGGGACCCATGCCGCGGTCGAGCCGGTGCGCGGCCAACTCGCGCCACCGAGGGCGAGCACGGTGGCGGTGGGTCGCAGCAGCAGTTCGCGATCGGGGCCGCGAACGACGAGCGCACCGTCGGTATCCCAACCCATCCACTCGTGACGCACCCGACGTTCGACGCCGAGGGTGTCGAGTCGCTGCAACCACGAGCGCAGCAGCGGCGTCGCGCGAAATGAGGCCGGGAACACTCGCCCGCTCGTGCCGACCACGCTTCGTTGGCCAAGACCTTCGCACCATGCCCGCAGCGAGGCAGGCGGAAAAGCGGTAACCGCGTTCGTCAGCATCGGCTCGGCTTGGTCGTAGTGGCGTAACAACTCGTCGAGCGGCTCGCTGTGCGTCAGGTTGAGCCCACCCCTGCCGGCGAGTAGCAGCTTTCTTCCCACCGAGGCCATGTGCTCGATCACGGTGACACGCCGTCCCGCGGAGGCCATGGTCTCGGCCGCAATCAACCCCGCGGGGCCGCCGCCGATGACAACCACGTCGCTGTTTTGCGGATTGTTCGGCGTTGCATTCATCTCATTCGGTCCCTGCGGCACGGGTCGTACGCTCGCAACCTTGTCACAGGGCACTGGTGGCTGCCGACAGGTTCGCGAGCGATTACAGAATCGACATATCGTCGGCGCAGATGGGTGGTATCAGTACTTGTTGCGTCCGCATGGAGTTGGGACTTTTGACTCTGTGACCGCGACGTGGCGTTTCGTACTCTGAGGCCACCTACAACAAGGAGAAGTCGATGCATCGAGGAATGGTTATGTTTACGGCGGGAGTGCTGGGGATGATCGCGCTCGTAGGCTGCTCGAGCAGCAGCAAAACCGCTACCACATCCGGTGGAGGTGGAGGCGGGGTCACCGTGCCCGCCGCCAATGGCACGCCGGTTGCTGTGACAGCCGGCGACAAGAGTGATACCGAGCAGTTCCTGACGCCGGTTCCGGTGTCGGTGAAGGCGGGGCCGACCACGTTTACGCTCACGAACACCTCGACCACGAAGAAGCACGAGATGGTCGTTCTGAAGACAGATGCCCCGTTCGACAGTCTCAAGGTCGGCGCGGACAACAAGGTCAGCGAAGACACCACCGTGGGCGAGGTCGGCGAACTCGATGCGGGCAAGACCGGCACGGTCACGCTCGATCTGAAGCCCGGTAAGTACGTCCTCGTGTGCAACCTCGAAAAGCACTACGCGCAGGGTATGCGGGCTGCATTCACCGTCACCGGATGAGCTGGCCGCGAGCCATCGTGAGTGGTCTGGTCATCGTTGCGATGACCTTCGCACTCCTCGTGTACATCCCTGACCTGATTCTTTCCCAAGTCACCGGATTGGAGCGCGGTGGGCGTGTCGCCTTGGCCACTGGTTGGTTCGTTGTCTCATTCGTCGGACTGCTCTGGGGGCTTCGCCGCCTCCAGAGCAGTCGGCTCATCTGATGACAACCCAACTTCCCGTCCCCGACGCCCAATGGCTGTGGGAGAACGAGCCGTGCCGGGCGGCCTGCCCGGTGCATACCGATGCAGGCGCCTACGTGACAGCCATCGCCGAAGGCCGCTTCCGCGATGCCTACATGATTGCGAGGGAACCGAATCCGTTCCCCTCGATCTGTGGGCGGGTGTGTGCAGCGCCGTGCGAGACGGCGTGCCGGCGCGGCAAGATCGATTCGCCGGTGTCGATTCGCGCGTTGAAGCGCTTCGTCAGCGAGCGTTACGGCGTCGAAAGCTTCGCTGGGGCCGCTGCTTGGCATGAGGGTCATGGACCAGTGCCCACCCCCTCGGGCAAGTCTGTGGGCATCATTGGCGGCGGCCCTGGTGGACTCGCTGCGGCGCACGACCTGCGCATGGCCGGACACCCGGTGACCATCTATGAGGCCGAGTCTCGCCTCGGCGGGATGATGGTGCTCGGCATCCCTGAATATCGTCTGCCGCGACCGCTGATCGAGCGGGAGATCGACGCAGTCCTCGAACTCGGCGTCGACGTGGAGCTCAATTGTCGAATCGGGCGCGACGTCACCCTCAATGAATTGCTGGAGCGCCACGAGGCCGTTTTCGTGTGTGTCGGTACCGGTCGCGGTCGCAGCCTCGATATCCCCGGTAACGATCTCGACGGCGTCTTCAAGGCCGTGGAATTTCTGCTCAATGTGAACCGTGGGTTCCGCGTGGAGCTCGGCGAACGCGTCGTCGTGGTAGGCGGCGGCAACGTTGCCTTCGATGCGGCGCGCACTGCACTACGCGCGGCAGCGCACGACGAAGAGGCGCCAGCGCCGGTCGCCCTCGGCAGCGACGCCGACGACAGCGCGCGTCGTGGTCTGACCACAACACTCGACGCCGCTCGCGCAGCTATTCGGGCTGGCGTGTTGCATGTGACCGTTGTGGCGCTCGAGTCGTTCGCCGAAATGCCTGCGGCGCTCGAGGAGATCGAGGAGGCGGAGTCCGAGGGCATCCACATCGTGTATCGCCGTGGGCCGCATCGCATCGTCGGAACTGACCGCGTCACCGGTCTGGAAACAGTAGAGGTGGTGTCGGTGTTCGACGAGCAGCATCGCTTCGCACCTGTTTTCGCCCCCGAGACGGAGTCGGTGATCCCTGCCGACACCGTGATTCTTGCCGTCGGCCAATCGCCCGACGTCGACTTCCTCGGTGAGGGCACCATTGATCGCAACCGCTTCGGTGGCGTCGGTGTCGATGCGTCGTTGCGCAGTAGCCACCCGCGCATCTGGGCAGGCGGTGACGTGGCCTTCGGGCCCCGCAACCTGATCGACGCGATCTCCGACGGTCGACGCGCTGCGGCTTCGATTCATGCCGCGCTCGCAGGAGATGGTGCGTCGTCGAGCGCGCCAAAGCCGGTGACGGTACCGGCGGGTGTACGGATCAAGTTGACGGCGAAGCCGAATTTCCGTCGTATGGCAACGGGCTACGACTCGATCCAGCGGGTGCCGGTGCCGAGCGTTGCCAACGAGCGTCGCATCGGTTTCGCCGAAGTCGAGACCGGCTACGACGAGGGGCACGCCGTGCTCGAGGGCCTGCGCTGCCTGCGCTGCTTCGAGAACATCATGCTCAAGCCCGAACTGTGCATCTTGTGCGGGTTGTGCGTGGATGTGTGTCCCACCAACTGCATCTCGATCGTGCGCGCCGACCACGCCGGTCACGGCACCGCAGCGCAGTCCGTGCTGCTGCTCGATGAAGAACTCTGTATCCGCTGCGGGCTCTGTATCAACAGGTGCCCGCCATCGGCTCTCTCGATGGTTCACGCCAAGGAGGTTGTGTCATGATCGACCAAGAAGCCGCGAGCGGGGAACAAATCCGCGACGGCCTCGAACCCGACGTGTATCCGGTAGCTGAGGGGCGATGGCAACGACTCAAGCACACCGATGCGTGGCGGTCGATGTTCCGGCATCCCCAACTCGATACGCCTCGTGGTCGCGCCCTGCAGGGGTTCTCGAACGTGTTCTTGCACGTGTATCCGGTGAAGGTGCCGCGACGCGTGCTGCGCCTGCGCTACTCGTGGCGTCTGGGCTTTATCGCGACGGTGTTGTTCTGGATCCTCGTTGTCACCGGCGTGTACCTGATGTTTTTCTACACGCCGTCAGTCACGGCTGCCTACGGCGACATGCAGCAGCTGCGTACCGGAATCGGCTTCGGCCAACTCATCCGCAATGTGCATCGCTGGTCGGCCCACCTGATGGTGCTGGTGGTGGTGCTGCACCTGGTGCGTGTGTTCTTTGCTGGTGCGTACAAGAAGCCACGCGAGTTCAACTGGGTCATCGGTATCGGTCTGCTCGCGGTGACGCTGGGCTTTTCGTTCACCGGGTATCTGCTGCCGTGGGATCAGCTCAGCTACTGGGCGGTCACCGTGGGCACCAACCTGGTGAATTACGTACCGATCTTCGGTGGAATCCTCACCGACCTGCTCATCGGCGGCCCACAGATCGGCCAACCGACGCTGCAGCGTTTCTACGCATTGCACGTGGCAGTGCTCCCGTTGCTGCTCGCGCTGTTCTTGATGGTGCACATCTGGCGAGTCCGCAAGGACGGCTTCGCGGTTCGCCGCGGTGCCGCGGGAGCGTTTGCCGAAGGTGCGAATGAGCTCGTCGGCAGCGAGTCGGCCGCCGATGCCACCGATGCCACCGATGCGACTGACGAACCCGCGATCCCCGCGGCGACTGCGCTGGCGCTCGCCAACGGTGATCGAGTTCGCCTGCTCGGTGTGGTTGATCGCGAATCGGTGACGGCAGAAGAGCGTCTCACGGACGACACCGTGTTTGCGTGGCCGCACCTCATCGTACGACATGTGGTCGTTGCCCTCGGCACGATCGCCACCGTGCTGGCACTCGGTGTTGCCTTCGCAGCGCCGTTGCGCGACATCGCCAACCCCAACCTCACCCCTGAGCCGGCCAAGGCGCCGTGGTACTTCGTTGGCCTGCAGGAGCTGCTGTCGCACTTCGATCCGCTCATTGCCGGCATCTTCGTGCCGGCGGGCGTGCTGTTGACCCTTGCGTTCCTGCCTTACTTCGACAAAAACCCGCATACGGAATCGAAGTATCGCAAGGTAGCCATATCGGTCTTCGCGACCATTCTCGTGATCGCCGTCGTGCTCACGGTGATCGGCGCACTATTCCGAGGACCCGGTTGGAAGTTCGTGCCGCCGTGGCAGCACTCGTACCTGGAGATGTGAGGAAACACCATGGGAATCACACGTCGATACGTTCTGCGCACCGGTTGGAAGATCGGTGGCGGAATGCTCGCCCTCCTGGCCGGCTGGACCTCTTGGGAGCTACTCCGTCCGCTCACTGCATCGGGTGCCACCGGCAAGATCAAGCTGGGGAGCCCGGCGAACTTCACGGCGGGAACTGCCACATTCGTGAATCAGGGCCGGCTCTGGGTGGCCAACGCCGACGGCCATCTGTTCGCGTTGTCGCAGAAGTGCCCGCATCTCGGCTGTCGAGTGCCGTTCTGCGAGAGCTCCGGTCAATTCGAATGCCCATGCCATGGATCGGTGTTCAACATCGCCGGCGAGTGGATCACCGGGCCGTCGCCGCGGGGAATGGATCAGCATCCGCTCACCGTGGAAAACGACGAACTCGTGGTGGACACGAGCAAGAAGATCAACGGCGCGGATCACGGATCAAACAAGTTCCCTACTGACTCGAAGGGCCCGGCGTGCGCCGGGAAGGGGTAACGGCGATGCCCGAGAAGCGAAGTGGACCCAAACTCAGCGAGCCGGAGTGGCTGCAACGCAGCCTCGATCGGTACCTCGCCTTTGGACTGTTGTTCATGGTGGTGCTCATCGTCGCCTTTCCGCTGTATCGCCTGCGCGAGCCCACGTTGCGCAGCGACGCCAAGAACGAGCAGCAGCAGAACTACGAAAAGACTGGCGGCGAACTGTTCTCACAGAACTGCGCGTCATGCCACGGCAAGCAGGCCACTGGCGGAACCGCGCCCACGTTGAACTCGAAGCAGTTCCTCAGCACCACGAGTGACAACCAGATGGCACTCATCATCACCGGCGGTGTGTCGGGATCGTCGATGTCGCCATGGAGCTTGGACTACGGCGGGTCGCTGACCGACGAGCAGATCCGTCAGCTCGTGACGTACCTGCGTACCCTCGAGCCGCATGCACCGAGCATCCCCGACTGGCGCACCGGAGCGAAGGCTCCGTAGCCGCGCGTGCAGCGTGTCGTCGTGGTCACGTGCGCAGCTGGGCGGCAGGTGCCCAACACGCGTGTGTGCCGCTGGAGATGCGTTCGGGGAGGCGCAACCGCGTCAGCGGGCCAGCCGCGAGATCTTGTGCGGCGAAGATCTGACACTCCGATGAATCGGTGTTGATGTCGGTGATGAAGGTGACGACGTAGCCATCGTCTTCGGCAGTCGAACCGACCCGCGGCGCCATCGGCGATTCGCTCGCGAAGACACCATCGGGGAATCGATACTCGTCGACAACGCCGCTCTGTGTGTCGAACTTGGTGAGTCCGTTGAACAGGAACCAGCCCGGCTTGGCAGTGACGGCATACGTGTAGCGATAGGGCTGGCCGCCGTATCCGCCGTTGATGGTGCCGAACTCGAGTACCCGATCGTCGAGTTGTTCTTCGGTGGTCTGCCCGGTGCGCATGTTGAAGCGCCAGCGATACGGGTGCGATTGCATGCGGTCGAGATCGAGGAAGCGGAACATCTGCTCGAACTCGGTGTCGTCGGGGCGACCGGCCGGGCTGGGATGGGCTTGATAGAAGCCATCGAGCACCACATCGTCGCCATCTTCGAACGCGTTGATCCAGTGCAGCACGTAGGTGGGCTTCGCCTCGAACCAACGGATGTCGCCGGAGCCGCCGCGCCGCGGGATGATGCCGAAGCGGGTGGGGAGCTCGGGGAAGTAGCGCACGGCGTAGATGTCGCGTTCGAGCAGCCGTGGGTCCCAGAACATCGGGCAATCGTTCAGGATCGCGTAGTGCTCGGTGAAGGCCATGTCGTGCGGCAGCCGGGGCCCAGGAAGCGGGATGCCGGTGTAGTGCACGAGTTCGTCCTTCGAGTCGATGACGCCGTAGTGCATGTATGGAGCAGTGGTGGAGTAGTTGAAGAACAGCATCTCGCCCGTGCGTTCATCGACCTTGGTGTGTGCCGACACACCCTCGTTCGGGAAGTTGCCACCCCACGTTTCGCGCCCGAGATCGGCGAGCGTAACGGGATCGTGGCGGTAGAGGTCGCCGCACTGATAGAAGCTCGTCTTGGCGACTCCGGCATGCACCACGACGTCGGTGCTCGACGCATCCTTCAATCGAGCGCGGGCGCCCCAACCGTCGGTGCGTATCGAGCGTTGCGGGCTTTCGGCGAGGCCGGCCCAGAGCGCATGGCCGGCATGATTCTCGGCGTCGAGACCGAGTGTGCGCACGAATCGGTTGCTGTAGCGGGCGCGTCCGTCGGCGAAGCTGATCGAGTGCAACATGCCGTCGCCGTCGAAGGGGTGATATCGCCCGATGGAGGCATGCACGGGATTCTCGGTGTTGCGAAGGTAGACACCGTCCAGGTCGGCGGGAATGGAGCCCTGGATCAACGCGTCGCCGATGTCGTAGACAGCGTCGTACTCGGTGAAGTTGGGCTGCCACGCACCGGTGCGATACGGATGGGTGTCGTCGGCATGGAGCGTGCTCGACATGCGGTTGACGATCCGTGTGGTCACAGTGCGATGCCAGTCATGATGTGGCCACGCTAGCTGCGATGGCGCGGGTGCCCGAACGCAGGTGCAACACTGACGAGATGAGCTACAACTCCACTGGACTCGTGGTGCACGATGCTGATGCGCACGTGATGGAAACGCCCGGCTGGCTACGCGATCATGCCGATGCCTCCATTCGTGAACGCATCGATGCGTTGGCGTACCAGGGCGGTAACGAGCTGCGTCAGACCGGTGATCCGCTCGAGCAACAGCGCGACCTCGTCGCGTCGTTCGACCGACTCGCCGCTCGTCATCAGTCGAACGAGTATCGGGCGGTCGAGGCCGCCGAGATCATGAACCGCAAGAACTTTGCGGCCACCGGTTCGTTCATTGCTGCTGATCGCCCGCGGGCGCTCGATCTGCTGGGCTTCGCCAGCCAGTTGATGTTCAACACCTTCCACAACTCGCGCCTGCACGATTGGGAGCACTCCGGCGACATCGAGTTCGCGATCGGCGCCGCGCAGGCACATAACCGCGCGATGCTCGAGTTCTGCTCGGTCGACGCTCGGCTGTTGCCGACGATGTATGTACCGCTGGCCGATCTCGATCGTGCGGAATCCCTCGCTCGGGAAGCGATTGCGATGGGTGCCGCAGCGCTGTTGGTGGCCTCGGGCTGTCCGCCGGGTCACTCGCCGAGTCACATTGCGCTCGATGGTGTGTGGCGGGCGGCGAGCGAGGCACGCATCCCAATCGTTTTCCATGTGGGAGGCACCGGGGCGTTGATCGATACGAGTTACTTTGTCAACGGGCTCCCCGTGCCAGCCGACTTTCACGGTGGGGCAGAGAACTTCCGTTCCGTGGACTACATGGGCATTCCCATACCGCCCGCGCAGACCCTGGCAACGATGATCTTCGATGGGGTCTTCGAACGGTTTCCCGATCTGCGCGTCGGTGTGATCGAGCAGGGTGCGATCTGGGTGCCATCGTGGATGCGCCAGATGGAGGCAGCGTTCGACGCGTTCGTGAAGCACGAGGATCGTCTCCAACAGCTGTCGATGCGGCCCAGCGAGTACGTACGCCGCCAGATTCGGTTCACTCCCTATCCCACCGAAGACGTCGGCTGGATTATCGAGCAGGCGGGGCCCGAGGTGTGCTTGTTCTCCAGCGACTACCCACACGTCGAGGGTGGCCGCCGCCCGATCGAGCGATTCGAGTCGTCGTTGACGGCAGCATCGATGACGGCGGTCAGCGACGCGAATCGGCATGCGTTCTATCACGACAACTTCGTGGATCTTATGGGCGCGGCACTGTCGAATCTCGTGGCCACAGGGCGGTAGCCACCAGGTCGTCGGCGTGTCGTTGGCATCATTGCGGGTTCAGTTCCGGGATGGACTTGCCGATACCTGAACGATGCTCACTGTTCACACGAACCCCATCGCGCCGAGCCTGATCGAGCCAACAGTTCTGTTGGACGGCCTTCCTGACGTGGTGCTAGTGGTGGATACTGAGGGCTGTCTGCGGTGGGTCAATGCGGCCGCGGAGCGACAGTTGCGATGGAGGCGTGCCGAATGGCTGGGCCGATCGGTCCTCGACATCGTGCATCCCGACGATCTCGCCGGCGCGCTGGCCTCGATCGGAACCATTCAGGGTAAGGACTTCGGGACGCCCATCGAGGTTCGTGTCGCCGACGCCGAGGGCGGTTGGCATTGGATGGAAGTGGTCGGTTCGAACCAACTCGCGAACGACCAGATCGCCGGCATCGTCTTGGTGGTGCGAGACATCACCCAGCGACGGATGTGGGAGGTCGCCGGAGCTGATGTCGCGCGCTTTCAACAGGTGATCCAGCATGCGCCGTCGATCACGATGCTGCTCGATGGCGAGGGAGTGATCACGAGTGTGAACGGAGCCTTTACAAGACTGCTCGGATTCGACCCATCGGTGGTCGTCGGTCAGTCCCTCGAAGCATTCGTGTCCGATGCGTCGTCGCCGGTGCTTCGCGACGCGCTGCGGTCGTTGGGCGATGGTGGCAGGAGCCTGACCATCGAACTGGCGATGAAACGCCTCGACCATGATCAGCTGCGACCGGTGCGGTTCGAGTTGGCGAACCTGCTGAGCGATCCCATCGTTGCGGGGGTGGTGGTCTCGGGATATGACGTCACCGAGTTGCAACGGGTGCGTGAAGAACTGGAGCACATGGCATCGCACGACGCGTTGACGGGTCTGGCCAACCGCTCGCTACTGCTCACTCGCCTCGATTACTACCTGACGGTGAACCGCTCCGTTGCCGTGGTGTTCATCGATCTCGACCGGTTCAAGCCGGTGAACGATCTGTTCGGCCACGAGGCCGGTGATGCGCTGTTGCGCGAGGTCGCCGAGCGATTGGAAGCAGTGGTTCGACCCGGCGATCTGGTGGCCCGCGTCGGCGGCGACGAGTTCGTCGCGCTCTCCCCGGGAATCGGCGGCTGGGTCGCGGCGTCATCCCTTGCCGACCGCATCGAGTCGGCGCTCTCGCAGACCTACGACTTGGATGTCGGCCCGGTCAAGATCGGTGCGAGCGTCGGCGTGGCGATCTCGGACCCGTTCTCCACCGTTGCCAGCCTGCTCGCGGATGCCGACGTGCGGATGTACAACGCCAAATCCGACCGGCGCGGGATGACGACACGAACCATGGTCGAACGACGCCGCAGTGCGACCGAGCGTCGTCGCCTCGCCGACGAGCTGACGTTTGGCCTCAGTCGCGGTGAAGTTGTGGCGCATCTGCAGCCGATCCTCGACCTTGCCACGGGGCACCTCGTAGGGGTCGAGGCGCTGGCACGTTGGAATCATCCCCAACTCGGGCTGCTGGCACCGGGCTCGTTCATGGACCTGGTTGAGGATGCGGGCCTCGATGTTGTGCTCGGTGCTGCTGTGCTTGAGTCGGCATGTGTGGCCATCGCTGATTTGAGGGCCAAGGGCATCACCGTGCAACTCGCGCTGAATCTGTCAATCGGCCAGTTGGCCGATCCGTTGCTCTGCGACAACATGTGCGCCGTGCTTGCACGCTTTGGTCTCGAAATGAGCGACCTCGTGATCGAGATCACCGAGCGCGCGACGCTCGCCCGTCACGGCTCAGTCGGCATGTCGTCGCCTGATGACACACTCCGCGAGTTGCATGCGGCGGGGGCGCTGCTGAGCCTCGACGACTTCGGCACCGGCTATTCTTCGCTCACCCACGTGCGCCGCTTCCCGTTGTCGTCGCTGAAGGTCGATCAACTGTTCGTTGCTGGCATGTGCGACCATCCGGAGGACCGAGCGGTTGTCGATGTGATCGTTGGCCTTGCGAGCGCCCTCGGTCTGCTCGTCGTTGCGGAGGGCGTGGAAACGCGAGAGCAATGGGAGATGTTGCGTCACATGGGATGCAACCACGCCCAAGGCTTTCTGATGGCTCCGCCGATGGCAGGACCCACCGCGGTGCGATGGATCGAGGATCACATCGCTGCCCGCCGTCTCATCCCGTGAGGTGGGCCACGGCCGTGAGTCAGCGACTCGATGACTCACGGTCGGTTCGTGCGAACCGCAGTTACTGGTCAGTCACTGGGAGCGGGTGGGGTTCGGGAATCCGAGGTGCAGGTAGTAGACCCTCATCGCACTGCCGACGGTGGGCAAGATCAGGTTCTCGCCAATCCGATCGAGCGGTCCGTAGAGGTGCAATCGGTCTTTCACGTGGCCCGTCAGCTCGGCAACGGCGACGGTGATGGGCTCGGCCGTTATGACGATCCAGTGAATCGGATCTGCGCGCTCTGCGATCGCCTCCCGCAGGCTTATCGCGAAGTGGTCGGCGTTGGCAGAGAGCAACGGCGATGCCGATGCCGCGCAACGGCCCGAACCATGCCAGTGAACCGATGTCAGACAACGTGGCTGCGGCCGAGATCAAGATCGCTGCGAGTGTGGCTGCGGGGAGGTTGTGCATGATGTCGTTGGCTGGAAAAAGAATGATCACGATGGCGCTGGCCCCGACGACACCAGTGATCTGGCTTCGCGCGCCGTTGGCGTCTGCGAGGGCGGGGGCGGGGGCGGTGTCGGCCAGGGTGACGAACGCCAGACCGACCGCTGCGCGAGGTGAGGTCGAACATGCTGACTGCTGCAACCGAAGCGACGACAGCGACGGCCAGCCCGGGAATGAGCAGCAGCCACCGACGAAACGCGAACACGATGACGAGCGAACTCACACCGATGATTGCAGATTGGGTGTGCACGGCGGCGTGGGCGACGTCTCGGACGAACCCCCAGATCTCCCTGGGTACACCGCCGGCTGACGTGGACATGCCGACGAAATTCGGGAGTTGCCCGGCGATGATGATGATCGCAACCCCATTGAGGTACTCGCAGCGCACCGGTTTCGACAACAGTTCGGCGACTGTACCCAACTGCGCCAATCCGCCGACGGTGGCGTCGAGGCCGTTCACCTGTGGCGGGCCGGCAAGTGCTGCGTAGGCCGTGCCCTGGGGGGACGAGCAGCGTGGTCAGGACGAGCCCTACAACAACGTCGCGAGAAGCCAAGATCGGGGGGTAACTGCGTCGCTGGGCGATACCCGACGGCCTCGTACCGATACCGCTGTACGGCTACCGGTGCGTTCGGTCATGCCAGCGCTTCGGGGAGGCCCGTGATGCGCCGCGCAGGGGTCTGCACTGCGGCAAGCACGGCTTCGGCAGTGCCTACCACGATGAGCCGGCGCGTCGTCCGGGTGATCGCGGTGTAGAGCAACTCGCGCCCGATCAGCGGCGAGGTCGCTGGTGGGAGCACCACCACCACGGTGGGGTATTCAGAGCCCTGACTCTTGTGGATGGTCATCGCAAAGGCAGTCTCGACCCGTTCGAGTTGTGACGGCGCAAACTCGTGCACCTCACCTGCGATGCGGAACGCGGCGCGGACCCCGTCGGCGTGCGTTACCACGACTCCCGTGTCGCCGTTCGAGAGTCGGGTGCGCGCATCGTTATGGGTGACGAGCAGAGCTCGCCCCGGATAGTCGCGCGGATGAGAGGTGGCCCCGAGGAGCCACGACTCTATTGCGTCGTTCCAGCTCTGCGCGCCGTGCGGGCCGCGGCGATGGGCACACAAGACGCGTATCTCAGCGAGGTGTGCCAGGGCAGTGTCGGCATGGCCGGCAGTTGCTTCGGCCACCGACGCAAGCAATGGTGGCGAGACGATCGCGCGGATACCGGCCGCGTTGCCGTAGCGCATCGCATCGTCGGATTCGATGAACGTGATGAGGGGTTCGTTCGTGTCGGGGGAGACGCTGCCGGCACGAAGCAGGTGGAGCACATCGTCGGCGCGGCCTTCGCGAATAGCGTCAGACAGTGGTCCGATGGGTGAACCCTTCTGCTGTCGTCGGGGTCGACGGAGCCGAACAACGTTCGACGACAGTGGAGACAACGCCGATTCGGCGGCGTCATCGATGTCGGCGAGCACGGCGCCCACGTCGATGCTTTCGAGCTGATCGGGGTCGCCGACGAGTACGAGCCGTGCGTCGGCACGCACGGCCTCGAGCAGTCTGGCCATGTGCGGCAATGCCACCATCGAGGTTTCGTCGACCACCACAATGTCGTACGGGAGTGGGTGCTGGGCGTTATGGCGGAACCGCGTACGCGACAAGCCAGCGCTCCCCAACAGTCGGTGCAGGGTGGTGACTGGCAGGTCGGCGAGCTGCGCTGCGATCGTTGCCGGTAGCGCTGGCGTGGACCCGGCTGCTACGGACCCGACTGCTACGGACCCGGCCGCTGGCGAGGACGCGAGCGATGCCGCAGCCACGATGGCTTCGCGGAGGCGGGCCGCTGCTTTGCCGGTGGGTGCCGCCAAGGCAATGCGAATCGGTTCACCGGTCTCGGCCGCATTGGCGAGCAGCACCGCAAGTAGGCGCGCCACGGTGTGGGTCTTGCCGGTACCAGGGCCACCGACCACCACGGCAAGCCGGGAGGTGAGCGCCAAATGGGCCGCGGAATGTTGCAGATTGATCGCGTCGTGCTCGGTGGGAGGGAGCAGTTGATCGAGCAAAGCTGCTGCTGCAGGCGAGACGTCGGTCAGCACAGCAGAGTTGGCGCGCGACCGGAGCGAGGCTGCGACGATGCATTCGTCGACCCACTGACGCTGGGTATAGAGGCGATGTCCGCAGAGCACCAGGGGCCGGTTGTCGAGCACAGGGTCGGGGTCGGCGGTGTGCGTAACACGCACGATGGAGCTTGCCGTGAGCGCGTCGAGCCAACTCTCGACACTCGGCCAGGGCAGCGCGGCCGGGTTCGGTTCGAGCTCCATGTCGGACGCAGCATCGAACTCGTCGTCACCGGCGAGCTCGGCGCGCACCTGCGAGTAGGCGTGTGCGAGATCGAGACAGACGTGACCGTGTAGTGGCGCCCACAGCGCCAATACGGCGCCGAGGTGCACCAGCGCGTTTGTCGTGGTGTCGGCGCGGGTGATGACGTCAGCGGCATGCAGTTCTGCGGGGCCAAAGACCCCGGCATCGACCCATGGCTGGAGCGAGGCAAGTGATGCCGGCACGGTGGGGATCATGACCGGCTCCCCATGGCAAACAGATCGTCCAACGCGCTGACCGTTGCTGAAGGTGGCTTCCACGAGAACACGCCGTGTGCCACGCCGTCGACGGTCGGCGTATTCGGGCCGACCATGCCGCGCACGAACAGATAGCCGATGCCGCCGAGATGCTGATCGGGGTCGTAGGAATCGCCGAGGCGCCATCGCAGATAGCGGTGAACCGCTACGGAGTACAACAGTGCCTGCAATGGATAGCGATGCTCGCTCATGGCCTGCACGAGCAGCGTGGGATGGTAAGCGGCGACGGCATCAGGTGTACCGGGCTGGTGGAGCCGATTGGTCTTGTAATCGATGACGAGATAGCGGTGATCGTTGCCGTGAGGCACCCGCAGGACCGCGTCGATGGATCCGTTCATCCACCCGGCGATGGTGATCGGCGCCGTCTGCGCACCGAGCTGTGCCGCGAACGGCCGGAGCGCATCGTTGGTCGGAAGCGTGTCGAGCAGAATCTCGGCGATTGCACGAGTCGGTAGGTTTCCGTGCGGCCCGGCGACGCCGCCGTTGAGTGCCATGTCGAAGGTGAGCTCGGCGAGTCGATCGGCGGGAGAAAAGTCGCGAAGGCTGCGGTGATCGAACAGCGCGCCCAGTGGGGTGTGGAGTGCAGCTATGAGTCCGCTGATGATGGGCGCGGGATCCAGGCTGAGGCCGGCGCGTTGCATGTGGACACGCACCAGCAAGCGCAGATCGCCGGTGATATCGGAGGTGGTGAAGTCGAGTTCTTCGAGCACGGCGTGCACGAATGTGCCGAAGGTGGTTCCGGCGGCGACCTGGGCGAGGTGGGCCACGAGCAAATCTGCACTCGCTGACTCCGTGGCCGACGCCGGTGGGGTGGGCGTGGTGATCAGTGTGCCGTCGGCGGACGAGGATGGCTCATCTGCTCCACCCCGGGCATCTGCTCCGGGGAGGTTCCATTCGAGGTGAGGTCCGTTGGCGTGTGCGTCGATGGCAGCGCTCAGTCGTGTGAACGACCAACGCTTCCACGCCGGGTCCGCTAAGGGGCCGCGGCCGCGAGTGGACGCAGTCGCGAGGTGGGCCTCGGCAGATGTCTCGTGCCCTGCCCAGCGCGTGGGGTCGATTCGCTCGGGAAGTTCGTGCACCGCGATGGCGCCGTCGCTGGTGTGGGCGAGATCGTGGATCTGTGCGATCGCGGCGTCGGCAGTGGTGGATTCATAGGGAGGGTCATCGACCTTGAGACCGCCTCTTGGCCCGAGGTACACATGTGGTTGGGTGTTCTCGACCGGGCCATCACCGCTGCGATCGAGGAGCACCCGAGCGAGAGCGGAGGTATTGGCCTTCTTCGTAGCGGCCCACCACACCTCGAGTCGATGCTGGGCGCGAGTGAGCGCAACGTACAGCAGTCGGAGGCCGTCTCCGTCGGTGTCACCCGTCGCGTGGCGCTTGCGGGCCCTCTGGTCCTGCGCGGTGGTCTTGTCTCCGGCAATGAGAGGTCCGTCGTCCCACGGCACAACCGATGCGATGTCGAGCGTTCGATAGCCGTCGTTGTCGGTGAACGAATAGGGCCGGCGCAAGTTCGCTCGGGACTTGAACCCGAACGGAACGAGCACGATGGGGTATTCGAGCCCCTTGGCCGAATGGATGGTGGTGATCTGCACCGCCTTCGCGTCGGAGTCGATGCGGCGCATCGTGGCCTCGCTGAGGTCGTCGTCGACGGCGATCATCTCGTCGAGTACCCGAAGGACCTGTGTGGGCTCGCAGCTGTTGCCGTGCAGCGCAGACGTGAGGATCTCGGCGATGTGGTCGAGATCGGTGAGGTGGCGATCACCATCGGAACGGGCAAGTAGGGTGGTGAGCAACGACGAGTGCGACTTCTGTTCGTCGTAGAACGCAGCGAGGCCATGGCGATGCAGACGATCGGCCATGACGGCGACCCGTTCCTGCAGACCGGCGAGTACCGCGTCGGCGGTTTCGCCGCACAGATCGAGCGGGTCGGTGGGCAGAAACCAGCCCAATGCAGCCGCACGTACGGTCGAGACCTGATGAGGGCGGGCCACAGCGGTGAGCAGCAGTCGCCACTGGGTGACGGCCGGCGTCTGCAGCACAGAGCCGGTGCGGGTTCGCACTGCTGGGATACCGCTGCGTCGCAACGCCGCAGCCACGTTCTGCGCCTCGGCGTGCGAGGGGACGAGCACGGCGATATCGCCGGGACGCACGTGTCGGGTGACGATGGTTTCATCGGCGCGCATTGTGGTGATCGTGTCGTTGTCGAGCAGGTCGATGCTGTGTGCCACGAGGTCGTTGATGACCAGCTGACGAACCTTGGGCATGGCCAGGTGCGACCCGTCCGCAGATATCAGATCGGCGTGCTGGGGTACGACACGCAGTTGGATGGATGGCCCGTCGCCGAGAGCATTGACTGGGGCTGAAGGCGCAGCGGTGACCGGTGAGAACGCAATGCGGGGATCGCCGAGCGTGGCGCCGTCGAAGAGATGCCCGAGACCAGCGATCAACTGTTGGTCGGAGCGATGGTTCACCGAGAGGTTCAGCGCCGGAGACTCTTCGACAGCGCGGAGATAGGCGTGGACATCGGCGCCACGGAAACGGTAGATGGCCTGCTTCGGGTCGCCGACGGTGACGAGAACGCCCCGTGCGAACGCCCTGCTGAAGACGTCCCACTGCAAGCGATCGGTGTCCTGGAACTCATCGACCAGCACCACGCTGTAGCGCTGTGCGAGTTGTTCGGCGACGGCGGCACCGGTTTGGGGCTGGATGATGGCGCTGTGCAGTCCGGCGATGATGGCGTCGTAGCCGACTTCTCCGCGGGCTGACTGACGCTGTTTGATCAACTCACACGTCCGTTGTACGAGTGCTGCCCATCGCTGTGCCATGACGTTGAGTCCGGAGTCAGGGATGAGCCTTGAGCCGGGGTTCGAGAGCACAGCCGTGACGGCGTCGAACAGTTCGGTCTCTACCTTGCTGGGCGTCAGGAGATCCTTGGGTTTCGAGTTTGGCTTGTGCGGTGAGAGTGACGTGGGGTCGTTGGCGAGTTCGGTGACGAGCACATCGCGACAGACCTCTCGCACGATGTCGGCGATGTTCTCCACGAGTTTGGCATCGGGGTCACCACCAGCCCGGAGACCGAGTTGACCGAGGGCCTGCTGACAGAAGCCGTGGATGGTCGTGATCGTGAGCTCGTCGAATCGGGTGATGGCCTCGGTGAGGCGTCGTTCGCGCGTCAGGCGTTCGTCGGCGCTGATGGGGTCGGTTTCGGTGCCGCTGAGCGCTGCGATCCATGTGTGCTTGCGGGCGGACTGATTCGTACCGGCCAGCGCCTGTGCGGCCAGGCTGAGCGATTCCCTGGTTCGCTCGCGGAGCTCATTGGCCGCGGCCCGGGTAAAGGTGACGACCAGAATTTGATCAACGGCAGTGCCTCGCTCTGCGATGAAACGAGCAATGAGTGCGGTGAGCGAATAGGTCTTGCCGGTACCGGCGCTCGCCTCGAGCACGGTGCGGCCAGAGGGCAACGGCCCGGTGATGTCGAACACGGTGTGATCGGGGGTACTCATTCAGAGGACCCACCGTTGCCGGAGTATTCGTCGGTGTCGGTGTCGGTGTCGGGGTCTGTGCTCGGCACGAAAGCGTAAAACGCACCCCACAGATCGCTGGCCAGTGACTCGGCCCGACCGTCGCCGTTCGGTGCAACGATGTCGTCGATGGTGAACTGACTCCAGAGGAAACCCGTCGCTTCGTCGTCGAGATCGGATGCGAACACCGTGTCATCCACCGTGCCGGTGGTGTAGAGATTGTGGCTGAACTTCTCGAACAACGGCAGCGGCTCGCGCAGTGCTTGGAGGCGGATGTGCAGTGCCGTGGTGAGCAGTTGCCGCGCTGCTTCGACCCGGTCGGCGCCGGGGATGGGCACGAGAAAGATTGGCTTCGGTTTGCCACTGCTTTCGCCGCGCGTGATCACCACTGCCTGCCACGGCCGTGTGGGGTCGGAGACCACCATCGCGGCGAGGTCGAGCGCTGCGGCGATCTTGTATCGCGGAGCCGGCCGTTTGAACTCCACGCGGATCAGTGTGTGGTCGGCGATGTCGTGGACGGTATCGATCAGGCGTACCTCGCCAGCGGGCGCCGCAGCACACACCAGCGCCAGATCGACGGGTTCGCTGACGGTGTGCATGATGAAGCCGCGCAAATCGGGCTTTGCGTCGAGCACCAGATCGACCTCGCGCTGCACTTCGTCGAGGGCCGCATCAGCGAGCGCGCCCGGTGGCAGGCCGCCGGCCAGTTGCTGGGCGGCGCGCCAGTGCTCGAGCTGATCGAGGCCCGACTCCGAGCGATGCTGCGCCAGGAGATCGGTGCCGATACGCCACGTGGCGAGTGACGACACCGCGAGGGGGATGTCGTTGTCGATGTTTTCGACCCGTTGTGGGAGTCGGGCATCGACGCGGTCGTCGAGGTAGGTGCGCGCAGGATGCGAACACGCGCCGGCGAGCTGACCAAGGGTCACCGTGGCCGGTACAACCGGTGACAGCACGGGGAAGTGGTTGGGTGCGTCGGTCGCGTTGCGACGGGCGAGTGCGGCGACACGCATGTCGTCGTCGAAACTGAACGGCGTCGGTTCGGCAACGAAGTTACGTTCGTCGTAGGCCTGGCGAGGATGGTGCTGCAGTACCGGCGAATCGGGCTCTGTGGCGCCCTCTGAGCTGATCGGGGGCGCTGTCTGAACCGTAAAGGCGATGACATCGAACAACTCAGAGAGTTGCACAGGCGGTGGCACCGGACGATTCGTGGTGATATCGCTGCCGTCGCACGTGATGATGAAGTGCTCGCCGGCGCTCATGAGTGCATCGAGGAGGAGGTGCCGGCCCTCGACGCGCGGATCGCGCTCGCCCACACATGGATGCGTACCGAGCACGTCGTCACCGTCTCCGCCCCCGGAACGCAGGCTGGATTCATCCAGGCCAAGCACGCAGATCACCCGCGCGGCAAGGTTGCGCACGGGCACCATTGCGGTGACGGTAACGGCACCGGAACGAAGGCTCAGTCGGCCACGTTGCGCGCCGAGCAGGCTCTTCAGCAGGGCTCGGATGTCGGGCAGTGCCAACATCACGTTCGACGCTTCGCCGTTCACGGTGGACTGACCACGTAGATCGTCAATGGTCTCGAGTACGTGCGCGAGCTGCCAGGCGTCGTCGGGTTCGGTGGCGCAGAGCGAACCGACAATGGCCGTGATGATGTCGATCCATTCGTTGACACGGTGTTGACCGGAGGTGGTGGAGCGGGCAATGCGGAGGCGTGCGACGAGTTCGCTGAGCAGGCCGGCGGTACGCATGCTCTGTGCATCAATGTCGTCGAAGGGGACGACGTGGCTGGGGCCGATGCGCGGG
Organism: Actinomycetes bacterium; assembly: GCA_025360105.1. Taxonomy (GTDB): domain Bacteria; phylum Actinomycetota; class Acidimicrobiia; order Acidimicrobiales; family Ilumatobacteraceae; genus WLMZ01. Next base: position 265,857 of record JANYCT010000051.1, read on the forward strand.
CTGGGTGCAGGCATCGCAACGCCGAGCAGGAGTCGATCGAGCGTGGCAGACCATGTGCCCTCGGTGATCTCAGCCGGAACCCAGTCGCTGCGTTGTTCGGCATCGAGGCCCCAGCTGGTGCCGAGATCGGTGACCCATTGATCGATCAGTGTGATGTCGTCGGCCGTGAGCCCCAATGCTTTGCGCACCGGAGCCAGGGCGCCTAGCCCCAACAGATCTGAGGCTGTGCACCGGCCGGAAACGATGGCAAGCAGAGCCGTGAGCGCAGCGGCTACGGGGTTCTCGGCGCCAAGCGACAGATCGCTGACCTGCACCGGCACGGGGAAGCTGCCGCGTTGGAACACCGAGACAACGAGCGGCGCAAAACGGGCCAGATCGGGACAGATCACCACGACCTCGTGTGGTGCGAGCGTGGCATCTGCGGCAAAGAGGTGACCGAGCGCGTCGCGAAGCACTTCGAGTTGGCGAGTGGTGCCGTGGCATGCGTGTACCTGCACACTCGTGTCGTCGTGACGTAGTTCAAATGAGCTGTCACCACGTTGATCGTTGGTGATGTCGTTCTGCAATCTGGTGAGCAACGACGGAACCGCCGGCACCGCGGCTGATGAGTCGCGCTCGTGCAACGCGAGCTGTGCAGGTACACCCTTGATCAACGCAGTGGCCTCCATTGACGAGCGAGCCCATGAGCGCAGCAAGGGGTGCTGTACCGCGGCCGTGGCATCGCACGCACTGCGCGCCACCAACCGGCCCCCCAACTGTTGCCGACACGTGTGCCACGCCGCAGCAGACGGATGCACGAGGTATACGTGCACGTCGCGCGCCGCGGCCAACGCTTGGAGCACGCTCAACTGGCCTGGCGCAATCGCGCTCACGCCGAACAGTGCGACGCGTTCGGGAAGCCGTGGTTCGAGCCGACCGTGACGAAGATCGTCGAGCAGCGAGGGCAGCAGCTCTGCCTGCGTCGGCATGTTGATGAGCGCTCGGACCTGGCGCCACAACGGCGGTTGCCATAACTGGTCGGGCGGCAACCGCACCACAGCGTCGTTCTCGTCGAGCGTGCCGTCACCGTCGAGCCCGAGTTGCCAGTGCTGCAGGATCTGGGGCCGGTTGTTCGCGTAACGATCGAAGAGGTCGGCGATACGGCGCGCGGTGGCAAGGCGTCCGCGTGCCGGCATCCCATCGGCAGCCAGCGGGTAGCCGGGAACACTGCCGGGCGTGGTCTCGAGCGCGGTGAGCACCGCCCAGGTGAGGTGATCGATATCCCACGGGTCGTCGTCGACGAGTCGTTGCCCCAACGCCGCACGCACGAACTGGCTGGGGAACACCATCTGGATGTTGGCCGACACGCCGTCGCGGCGACCAGTGGCGCCGAGGCTGAGCGCGAGCCGTTGCTGCAGCCAGTCGCGCACACCGGCGGTCGGAACCGCAATCACCTCAGACGCAAACACATCGGCCAATGGCGTAGCGAGCACCGAGACCAACGAGTCGGTCAAGGGCGCCAGATGCGGGCCGTGGTGGATGTGCAGAGCCAAGGGTTACCTCAATGTGAGCGCTCGTCGAGCGTTGGTGGCCGCCGTTCGCACGGCGTAGCTGCCATTTGACCACATGGGTGTGACAACGCTGACCGGCGCTGCGCGGGCGTGTCAGTCGTCTTCGGCTTCAACGCCCATCGCGGCGAGCCGCGCAACATTGTTGGTGCCCGAGCGCGCGGCAGTGGCTTCTATGCTCGGGCCGTGGAGCTCGAGTTCAGCGGCGAGATCATTTACTGGCGCGGGCCGTCACCGTTCCACTTCGTCACCGTGCCCGACGAGCAGAGCGCGGCGATCGAGGCGGTCTCGGCGATGGTCACGTACGGCTGGGGCGTGATTCCGGTGAAGGCTCGGATTGGGAAGACGAACTTCCAGACGTCGCTGTTCCCCAAGGGCGAGCTGTACCTCGTGCCGGTGAAGGTTGCCGTGCGCAGAGCCGAGCAACTCGAACTCGGCGACCGGGTAACGATCCGCCTCAGCCTCAACATCTGAGGCGCCCAGAGTGTGCGAATGTGCTGGCGCTGAATGTCCGTACTCGGGCAACATGTTGACATGAAGCCGGGCCGCTTGGTGGTGCTCAATGGTGTGTCGAGCGCCGGCAAGACAACGCTCGCGTCGGCATTCCGAGACGAGCGGGCCCGATCCGGTGACTACTGGATGCTGATCGGTATCGACGACGTCTTCTCCAAGCTGCCGGTTCAGTGGTCGGACCTCGGTCTGATCACTGGACCGGGTGACTTCGCCGAACAGGGTTTCTGGTTCGAGCAAACGCCCGGCGGGCAGCGGCTTGGCGTGGGATCGCTCGGCCGGCAGCTCATCGACGTCTATCACCAGTGGGTGAGTGTGTCCGTCAGAGCGGGCGTCAACGTCATTGTGGACGATGTCGTCGTGGACCGAACGACCTACGACAGCTGGGTTCGCGTGCTCGAAGGTCTGGAGCCCATCTGGGTCGCGGTGCGCTGTCCGCTGGAGGTCGCGGAGCCGAGGGAGTTGAGCCGCGGGGATCGTCCCCTTGGGATGGCCCGCGCACAACACGACGTGGTCCACCGCGACATTCCGTATGCCTTCGAGATCGACACGGGCGTGCTCACCGCAATCCAAGCGCATGAGGCTCTCCAGAGCGGTCTGGCCCGAGCACTCCGTGAGTGACGCTCGTGACCGTGCGGGCATGACCGTCGACGGCGAACTGGCAAGGACTCGTGCGTCGTACGACGCGACTGCGGATCTGTACGCGCAGTCCGTCGGTACCGAGATCAGCGAGTCGATCGAAGCGGCGCTCGACCGTTTACTCCTCGACAACGTCGCGTCGCTTTTCTCCGACGGGGGACGTGTTGGCGATCTGGGCTGCGGCCCGGGCCGGGTGAGCGCGTTTCTCGCTGGCCATGGTGTGGATGTCGTCGGCATCGATCTCTCGATCAGAATGCTGGAGGTCGGTCGACGGGCCCACCCTCATCTCTGCTTCGCAGCCGGAGACCTTGCCGCGTTGCCTCTTGCAGATCACTCGCTCGATGGCGCGGTCTGTTGGTACTCCATCATTCACACGGCGCCGGATCGCCTCGGGCGGGTGTTCGACGAACTCGCCCGAGTGCTCGCCCCGGGCGGATATCTGCTGCTTGCGTTCCAGGCCGGCAATGGCGAGGCGCGCCATCGCAGCGATGTTCGAGGCACCGCGGTCGCACTCACGAATTACCTCCACGACCCCGACGATGTCGTCCGCAGCCTCACGGGCGCTGGGTTCCTGGTCGCGTCCCGCGTCGTGCGTGACCCCGAACTGGCCCACGAGTCATCGCCTCAGGCGTTCGTGGAAGCCCGCCTCCGCTCATTCGCTGAGGCGTCGCAGGCCCTCGGCGTGGTCGTCCATGATGATTGATGATGCAGCGCTGACTCTGTCGCGGTGTTGGCCGCAGGCTCACAGATCGACCGGATCGGTGCGGCGCGCTGCGATGACGCCGGCCACGAGCCAGGTGAGGACCGTGAGCCCGGCACCGAGCATCGTGTTCATCGGCCCGCCTGCTGCGAAGAAGCCGGTGGTTCCGAACACCGTGATCGTTTCGATGACCTGCTCGGCGAACGCGATGGTGGCGAGTATGCCAACCCAGCGGGGGAGCCGATGGTCGAGCAGTGATACCCATGCAATCGGGCCAAGGGTGAGCACCGTGAAAGCGGTGAGCGTCGGTCCCCAATAGGCCGACACATCGAGCAGTGTCCGCGCAATGGCTGGGTCGAGCGACTCGGGACGACGGGCCAACCCGATCATCACCCAGCTCGAGAGTGACGTCAGGATGATGACCGCAGTGCAGCCGAGTAGGTAGAACCGTCCGGCGGTTCCTGCAATCCAGTCGCGCATCAAGATCGCGTGCGAGGCGAACAACGGGGTCGAGAGCACCGTGAGCCACGTGGACCATCGCACGGCGTCGTGGTGTTGCTGCAGCCACTTGACGACGTCGGCGCCCTGATCATTGATGCCAGGTGGCGTGCCGAGGACGACGACCGCAGCCAGGTAGAGGCCGCAGAATCCAATCGTCGAGATGAGCAGTGCGGTGCGACGGTTCATCGTGCATCAGTTCCTTCTCGCTATGTCTGGGAAGAGTACATCGGCTCGAGACCCTCAGATCGCCAACGCCACGTCGACTGTTTCAAGAGCCCGGCGAAGGCCGCACGTTGCGCCCTTCGGGCCCGTCTTGGGCCTGGGAGACGCAACTTCGGCGTGTTCGACGGGCGAGGATCACGCCACGATGGTTCTTGCTGACCGTCCCGTCGCGCGATAAACACTGAGCCATATGGTTCCGCATTCGAGTTCGTCTCTCGATACCTCGTTCGCCGCGCTGTAGGACTCCACGCGACGCGGCGTCCTCGAGCAGCTCGGCCACCGGGAGGCATCGATCACGGACCTCGCCGACCGGTTCCACATGACCCTCGCGGGCATGAAGAAGCACGTCGGCGTTCTTGAACACGCGGGACTCGTCGTCACCGCAAAGGTCGGCCGGGTGCGGACCCGCCGGATCGGCGCTCGCCGTCTGGAGGAGGTGGAGGCGTGGATCGAGGGGTATCACCAGCTCTGGGACGCGCGCTTCACCGAGCTCGACCAGGTCATCGAAGAATTGAAACGGAAGGAGAAGTCAGATGGACGCAACAACGCAAGGTGAGCCGGCCCGATGAAGAACGTCACGAAGGTGGAACGGACCTCCGATCGCGAGGTCGTCGTCACTCGAACGTTCGACACCCCTGCGCGGCTCGTGTTCGAGGCGTAGTCGAAGCCCGAGCTGTTCGAGCGTTGGTGGCTGCCGAAGTCGATGGGCATGACACCGCGTTCCTGCGAGATCGATGTTCGCGCCGGCGGCAGGTACCGCGTCAACTTCGGCGAAGGCATGGACTTCTTCGGTACCTACCTCGAAGTGACGCCGCCATCGCGCAGCGTCTGGACGAACGACGAAGACGGAGAGAACGGCTCCGTCACCAGCGTCACCCTGACGGAGAAGGATGGCAAGACGCTGCTCGTGTTGAGCGAGGTGTATCCCTCGAAGGAAGCGCTCGACGAGGCCGGCACCGGCGCCGCGAATGCGACGCACGAGACATTCAGGCAACTCGATGAACTGCTCGTCGAGCTCGCCTGAGACAGGATTGCACCAGAGAGCTCGTGGGCGGAGTCTTCATCGAGACATTGGAGACGTCAGGCCTCGTTCAGGAAGGTGAAGAAGGACGTCTGCGTGGCGTGGGCGACGAGTGTGTCGCGATCCCACAGCGCCATGTCGACGGAGGCGTATCCATCGCCCGCCCAACGTGCAGTGTTGTGTCCCAACACCCACGAGTTGTGGCAGTCGGCGCACATGTGCACGGTGAGTCGACGCTCGGGCCGAACCATTGTCGACCGGTGGGTCCCACGCGCTGGCCGATCGCGCCTGGCATGGTGTCAGCGAGGAGCACGATGGCGAATGGGTCAAGGCGCGTGCCATTGTCGATCCATGGGGTGTCGTCGAACCGGTACCAGGTCGCCTGCTCGGCGGTGCGGTTCTCGACGACCTCCCACGGAGCGACGCCTATGGCAGCGCGGCCCTCCACGCTGGTCGCCCAGAATGGGGTCGGCGTGAACGCGGGGACGCCGGGCGGTGGTGGATCACGAAACCACGGGCAGTCCTCGGGCAGCGGAACCTCCGGGGGGCGAAGCTCGGTGAAATCAAAGCCCTCGCGTGAGGCCCCGAAGACTGCCGTCGTGATGTGTCCGTTGGTCGTACCCTGGCTGCGAACATGAGCGCGCAGATGCGACATCGATCTTCCGTGGCGGAGAATCTCGACGTCAATCTCCAGATCACCATCGGCGACTTGCCCGACGAACAGGGTGTGCATCGTCCGGAGCGTTTGCGCTGGGGCGCCCAGAGCGTCGGTCATCGCTCGCAACGCGATTGCAGAAACAATGCCGCCCTGCGGCAAAGGGCGCAGATTCCATGAGTCGTCGAGGAGGACGCTGTAGCGCCCATCGGCGACCCTTTCGACAGAGCTGGCTTACGCGAACGGGTTCACAGCACCGGAACGTAGCAGCGGCGGCCGGGCCGACAGCGGAGAATTTCCCCATGCCCTTTTGTCCCAGCTTGGTTGCGATTCACCGCGCCGGCTCATCGACAGCCGAACGCTTGATGCGAAGCGCATAGCTGGCGATCCCGGTTGATCTCGATGATCTCGAATCGACCAGAATGCGTGAATGACGATCTCTTCCGATACCCCGGAGTTCGAAGGCGCGACGTTCGTCAGGACGAGCTTCAGGGGCGCCACCCTGAGATCGTGTGACGTCAGCGGGGTGACGATGCGCAGCGTCGAGGTAGGCGGGCTCGACATCGACAGCCATGACTTGTTCTTCGGCAGTCTCGTCGTCAACGGCGTCGACGTGGTGCCATTCGTGGACGCTGAGCTCAACCGGCAGTTCCCCGGCCGCGAACTGCTGAAAGCGCAGACGCCCAGGGGACTGCGGGACGGTTGGGTGGCGGTGCAGGCTGCGTGGGAGACGACGGTGACGAACACCTCTCCGGAACTGGTCGACGCCCACGTCGAGGACGAGTGGTCGCTGGCCCAGACCCTGCGTCACCTCGTCCTGGCGACCGACGCCTGGCTCCGCGGCGGGATCATGGGGATGGAGCAGCCGTTCCACGAGATCGGCCAGATCTTCACTGGTGCGGCAGAGATGGGCTTCGACATGTCGATCTTCCGGGCCGACCCGCCGGCGTTCGAGGGCATCCTCGCGGTGCGAGCTGAGCGGCAGCAGCTGGTGACCGACTTCCTGGCCACCGTTACGCCGGAGCTGCTCGCCGAGCAGCGCGACAACCCGTGGGGCGGCGGCGACTGGCATCCCACCGTCGGTGATTGCGTGCGCGTGATCCTGGAGGAGGAGTGGGCGCACCTGCGCTACGTCCGGCGGGACCTCGCTCTCATGAAGTAGCAGAAGACACGGGCCCGTCGAGCCACCCGGAAACGCACGTCGGCGAGGAGGCGGGCGCCCGGTGTCGGCCGATCTCACGGGGCGCCCGGGGCGACGAGGTCAGTCGGCGCCGTGCTCGGACAAATATGAGCCGGCGAGCTGTACGGGAGCGCACGCCAACCAGGCGTCGATGATCGACTCGCGGAGAATGCCAGGGTCGACCACGTCGAGTTGAATCAGCACTGCGGGATAGTCGTCGAAGTGGGCGATGGTGAACACGCCGTCGTTGCCGGTTCCAAGTGTGGCCGCCTTGTCCGCGAGATCCTCGACGGCAACAGCGAGGATTGGTCCCTGCGGCACGGGTTCGTCGCCGAAGCGCTTGATGTCGGCCTTAGCGAACGGCCGTTCCCAGGCGAAGCTCTTTCCGTGAACGAACCATGTCCGTCGGCCGTACCGGGTGCCTTCGGTGACCTCGGGCATCGCGGTAATCAGATCCTTCGCGTCGTCCATCGAGGGCACGAGGTCACTGTAGTGCCGCGGGACTCTCGGTACTGGCCGATCTCAGATGTGTCGCTGCTGCAATCTGTGAGCGCTGTGATGAAGACGCCGAACAGTTCGCAACTACCTTGTTGTCCTCCGCACGGGCGCCGGCGGCTGGGAGGCGGTCTTCCGCAGCGGCGTCACAGGACAGCAGTAGTTGGAGACTGGCCGCGCAGCGAGGAGCCGAGATGGCGGGATCGAATCGCTCAGGTGCGTGAGCGCCTCAGTCTGTGTAATCGCCCCATCGCTCAGTCGACGTAGCAATTTCAAGAACTGCTCTCGACCGGTCGCGTCGAGGGGCACGAGCGCCGGGCTCGTGGCAAGCACCCGTTCGGTCAGCGATCGCCGAGCTCGTCGACCTTTCGCAGTGAGAACGAGCTGTTTGACGCTGCGATCCATATCGCCGTGCTGAGGCCGGCTTCTGCCGCAACCTTCTCGAAGACCTCGTTCATCCGCCGGAACAGTCGAGTAGCCGCCACACGATCTCGTCGTCCTGCCTACTCAAGGAGATTCCATGACCACCGTTGACCAGCGCGTCGACACCGGCGGCACCCTCGACCCACAGCCATGGATCGGAAGTCTGTGGGGGTCGGTGCCGCCCTCGTCCTGAACTCCGTCGTCTTCGTCGCGGCGAACGCGATGCTTACCGGCTCCATCCAGACCGCCCAGAGCAGAAAGACACCAACCGATCTGCGATACCTGGCCGTTGCAGCGGCCTGCGTGATTGCCATGCTCGTCGGCGCCGCGGTGCTGTGGGGCCTGGGCCGTTTCACCCGCCTGGGACTACAAGCCTGGAGCGTCCTTGCCGCCGCGATCACGCTGTTTGTCGCTGCTCGCCCCCATCTCGATGAAGGTCGAAACCGGATCGAAGGTAGCCCTCGGGCTCATGCACCTTCTCACCGGCGCAGCAGCGATCTGGGGCCATCGCCGTGCCGCCAATCTGGCCTGAGGGCCGCGACGGCGAAGGACATTCAACGACCTCGCTGGTAAGCGTTTGCGTTCTGCGACCAGCGATGTCGCTACTTGCCTTATGTCTCCCCATGGAGCAGAGTGACGGCTGTGCAGATGAGTGTGGCGTCAGCGCTTCCGAGACGGTTCAAGGCCATCATGGTGAAGAGCCCCGCACAGGGCGGCTGGACGTACGTGGTCATGACCAACTCGGTTGAGTTCTTCGGGACGCGTGGTCTGGTGAAGGTCCGAGGAACGGTCGACGGTTATTCGTTCGAGAGTGCGTTCATGGCGATGGGAGATGGGACGCACAAGCTGCCAATCAGGGCCGCCGTCCAGAAAGCGATCAACAAGAGTGCTGGAGACACAGTGAGCGTAACCATCGAGGAGCGACTCACACCGCACGCATAGCTGTAGATCCGCATGGTGCCGAGGGAACCGCGATCGGCTCACCGTGCTCGTCACGGGCGCTGTGCTCGGGCAAGCTATGGGTGACGCAAGACGGCGACCTCGGGCATGGCTTCGAGCGGGCCGAAGACATGCTCGGCGAGCCGCCGGACGTTGGACAGGCATCGCAACGACCACCATGCGCGGATGAGGGTGTGGTCGACGCTGGTGGCGTAGCCGGCGATGACGTCGCCAAGGTGTTCGGGGTGTCCGCGTGCGAGAGTTGCGAGGTTGAACAGAGCGTCGCCCTGGGCGGCTTTGGACCAGTCGATGATGCCGCTCACTTCGTCACCGTCGACGAAGACGTGGTCGAGGTGCAGATCGCCGTGGACGAAGCCCGGTGTCCACGGCCGGAGTGCTGTCTCGGCGAGTCGGCGGTTCCGTGCCACGACATCGGCGGGAAGGACGTCGTTGGCGACGAGTCAGCCGCATTCCTTGTCCAGGCGCCCTCCGAGTTCGTCGAGGGTCCGGCCAGGCCAGGGAGGCAACGGCGCGTCGTGCAACGTCCGGATCGCAGCACCCGCTGCAGCCCACGCGGCCGGCGACGCTGTGCAGGGCTCGCCGAGATGGCCGAGCGCTTTGCCTGGCAGGGCGGCGAGCGCGAGCGCGGGTGGCTGGCACCACAGGATCTTCAGCGTCGGGATCGGCACCATCGACATTGCTTCGACCTCGACGCTGGTGTGCGTGTGATCGCCGTCGATCTTCACGAACACATCGCCCACGCGAAGCGTCGCGCGTTCCTCGTGGGCGACGATCGGGCATTCGGGGCGGGTCGTGGTTTCCTCGATCCGTCTAGTATGGTAGACACATGACGGGAAGAGACCTTCTTCGGCTGGTTGAACGTGCGGAGTGCGTGCAACTCCGCCAGCGTGGCTCTCACGTCATGGTCCGGTGTCCTGGCGGCTGCCAGACCGTGATCCCAGTCCACCGAGGGCAAGACATCCCGAACGGCACTCTCCGGTCGATTGAACGAGCCCTCGAACCCTGCCTCGGGAAAGGATGGCTTCGATGACCACATCCAAGACGTACACCGCAATCTACGACCACGACGCCGACGACAATGCTTGGAACGTCCGCATCAAGGGACTCACCGGTTGCCAAACCTACGGGCGTAGCATCAGGCAAGCTCAAAGCCGCATCCGCGAAGCGCTTTCGCTCTGGCTCGACACCACCCCGGCACAGCTCAACGTCCGCGACCAGTTTCCCGCACAACTTGCATCCGTCGCAGACGACGTCACCCGCGCACGCGGCGCTGCCGAGCGCGCTGGAGCAAAAGCGCATCAACAGACGATCGAAGCGGTCAAAGCGCTCACAGACCTCGGACTCAGCCGGCGCGATGCCGCCGAACTCCTGGGACTGTCGCACCAGCGCGTCCACCAACTCCTCGAAGCGAGCTGACTGACGGGCACCGAGCTGCCAGACGGGGCTGAATATTCTGTATCGACCTTTGCACTTGCGCTGAGGGCGACTATCGGGCACTCTGCGCTACTTGGCTCTTCGCGACAGCACACAACGGATCGTTGCTTTGGGATCGATGCCCGCCGACGCGCCTGACATCGACGATGACACCCTGTTGATGTGGGCCTCGGCCATCGATGGCCTCGAACTTCCCCTCGCTGATGACGAGGCGATCGCGCTGCTGGCCCTTCTTCCACCGGACGACGGCACCGTGTTCGGCCTGGCGTGGAGCCTCCTCCATGCGGTCGAGACTGCCCCCTACGGGCCGCTCTTCATCCGTTCTCTGGACGATCGATCGTGGTCGCGGTCTTCCTCACGCAGCGGGCGATCCGAGGCGGAATCGAAGTGTCCGGCGCGTAACTGTAGATATTCGGCGCATCTCGAAATACGCGATCCGCACATAACGCTCACCAATCAACGCACAGATCGCGCGCCTTCATTTTCGCGAGCGCTCAAGCGTGAGGCGATCTGAACTCGGCACATGTCGTCTCGCTGGCCCAAGGCCACACGAGGGTGCGGTTCGGATGTGACGCAGTCTGCACTCGTGGTATTGGTTGACGATGCCGAAGCGCTGGTCGGCGCTCACCGGCCCGTGCACGATCCGGTGGCCGCCCGTGGAGTACCGGCTCACGTGACGATCCTGCACCCGTTTCGCGCTGTCGTCGACGACGAGACTGCGAAAGAGATCGCCGCGATTGCGAGCCGAATCCCATGGTTCGACGCAACCTTTGCGTCGGTTGGCAGGTTCGATGATGCGGTCCTGTTCCTCGCGCCCGAACCGCTCGAAGACTTCAGGTCGATGACGCGAGCCTTCGTCGATTCGTTTCCGCACTGTCCTCCCTACGGCGGTGCGTTCCCCGACCCGCATCCACACCTCGCGGTCGGAACCCGAATCGATGACGCGACTGCCGAGGTCCTGGAACGCTCCATCGCTCCTGGCTTGCCGCTGTCGACCCGAGTCGACCGGCTCCCGTTGTTGGTCGAGGACGATGAAGGCCAATGGACCGCGTCGCAGTCGTGGCCACTGGCCGACTGACTTTCACGTCAGGGAATTCAGCTCGCTGGGGTTGCCGAGAATGGTCGGGGAGGCGCGTCGTCAGCTGCGCTTGGCGATCATCACCGTTGTGGATTTGATGATGGCGATCACGTCGTCTCCCGGGGCAACATCGAGGTCCGTGGTTGCTTCGCGGGTGATCGAGGCGTTGAGGCGTTGGCCGTCGGGCAACACCATCTTCACCGTCGACATGATCTCGCTGTGCGTCACCCCGGTGACGACGGCTTTTAGTTGATTGCGTGCGCTCAATCGCAGCTCGGGCGCGTCGGCTGCGGTGGGTGGCGCCGCGGCGGGGTCGATAGCGCGGTCGAGGAAACGGCGCACTGCGCGCGCTGACTCAGCCCGCCACAGATCAACGATGTCGTCATCGGCACTGGCGGACGTGAGCGAGTCGAGCAGGCCGGCGAAGTGCACGCGTTGCGCGACGAGCAACGGCCTGGTGTCCGCTCCGCTGCGTTCCAGAAGCGTGAGCTTCACGAGGAGTTCGGTGCGCACGTCACGCAGATGTTCGATCGGTTGAGCAAGCCAGCGGACGTTCTCTGACTGGCCGGACCGAGTAACGGTCAGCACCACTCGGTCGCGTCCCGGTCCGGATTCGTGCGCCGATCGCTTCAGGAGTTTGCGCGCAACGAGTCCATCGATCGCCCGATAGGTGAGCGGACGACTCAGCGTCCAGACGCGTCCGATGTCGCCGTCGTGGGCCAACAGCGACCCGATGGCCCATCCGTGTGCGGCGCCCTCTGCGACGAGTGCCAGGCAGACGTGTTCGGCGAGGGAGGGTTCGTCGGCGGCCACACGGCGAGATTACAACACGGTCGTCGCAAGTAGTAACAGAATGATGTTATGAACATCACAATCTGACTATAGTCACGGCGTGCGCTCAACTCGTCCGGTCCTGGTCACGTTCCTCGCCGTCATTGCTCTCGCTGCCACAGCGTGTGGGTCTGATTCGAAGTCGAAAGCGAGCGGATCGGTCACGGTGTTTGCCGCATCGTCGCTGACCGAGGCGTTCACGGAGATGGGTGCTTCGTTCGAGAAGGCGAACCCCGGTGCGAAGGTGACCTTCAGCTTCGGTGGCTCGGGCGACCTCGTCACTCAGATCGGTCAGGGCGCCCCGGCCGACGTGTTTGCTTCAGCCGATGATTCGAACATGACCAAGCTCGTCGACGCCGGCAACGCGTTGGGTACCCCGACAGTCGTGGCCAAGAACTCGATGGAGATCATCACCGAGGCCGGCAACCCCAAGGGCATCGCAACGCTGGCTGATCTCGCCAAGCCCGATCTCATCGTTGTGCTCTGTGCCACCACGGCGCCCTGTGGCAAGCTGGCGGCATCGGTGTTGAAGACTGCGGGCGTGACCGTTGCGCCGAAGAGTCTCGAGGACAAGGTGAAGGGTGTCGTCACCAAAGTGACCACGGGTGAAGCCGATGCCGGCATCGTGTTCGTCACCGACGTGAAGTCCGCTGGATCGAAGGCCACGGGCGTTGAAATCCCGGCCACGCAGAACAGGGTCACCAACTACCCACTCGTCGTCACCAAGCAAGCCACTAACACCACCGGTGCCGCCGCCTTCATCGCGTATGCGGCAAGTCCGGACGGCCAGACGATCCTCGCCAAGTACGGATTCCTGGCGCCGTGAAACAACGACGATGAGCGACGCAACGCGCTCGATCGCGCCACCTCGGCGTCAGGGCCGCCCCGGTCGCCCGGTCGGTCGCGAGCGGCTTCCGGTCGTTGCACTCGTACTCGCCGTGATCGCAGTCGCGTTCTTCGCGCTGCCGTTGATCGGCCTGTTGTGGAAGGCGCCGTGGAGCAACGCGTGGTCGTTGCTCAACAAGGCGGGCTCGCTGACGGCCTTGCGTCTGTCGATCGTGTGCTCCCTCTGGGCGACGGCGTTGTCAATCGTGTTCGGCGTGCCGCTCGCTTGGCTGCTGGCTCGAGTGGAGTTTCGTGGTCGCGGCATCGTGCGTGCGCTCTGCACACTGTCGATGGTTCTGCCGCCCGTAGTCGGCGGAGTCGCGTTGTTCTTCGCGCTCGGTCGGCGTGGGTTCGTGGGCCAATATCTGGATCGCTGGTTCGACATCCGATTGCCCTTCACCACCGCGGGCGTGGTGGTGGCGCAGACCTTCGTGGCGATGCCGTTCCTGGTGCTCACGGTGGAGGCTGCGCTGCGCCAGTTCGATCGGCGGTTTGAAGACGCGGCGCGCACGCTCGGTGCCGGCCGTTGGTACGTGTTCCGTCGCGTCACGTTGCCGGCGATCCGTCCGGCGCTGGTGGCCGGTGCCGTGCTCGCGTGGGCTCGGGCACTGGGTGAGTTCGGTGCCACCATCACCTTCGCCGGCAACTTCCCGGGCACCACGCAGACCATGCCGCTCGCCGTTTATCTCGCGCTCGAGTCAGATCCCGCGCAGGCGATCGTGCTTGCGCTGGTGATGATCGCCATGTCGTTCGCCGTGCTGATCGCACTGCGCGACCGCTGGCTCGGTGCCGTCACCACGCCAGCATCATGAGCCTGGCCGCACACGTCTCGTTGTCGCTCGGCACGTTCGATCTCGACGTTCAATTCAGCGTGGAACCCGGCGAAGTGGTTGCGCTACTCGGCCCAAACGGCGCGGGTAAGAGCACCGTGCTGCGTGCCCTCGCAGGCCTGTCGCCGATCGATGGCGGCCGCATCATCATCGACGACACCGTGCTCGACGATCCCGCTGCCGACGTGTTCGTGAACGCCGATGCCCGACTAATCGGCGTGGTGTTTCAGGACTACCTGCTCTTCGCTCACCTCAGCGCACTCGAGAACGTGGCCTTCGGATTGCGGGCGCGGGGCATGCCGCGCGCCCGGGCCAGAACTATCGCGACCGAATGGCTCGGGCGAATGGGACTGCGCGACCATGCGGATCATCGCCCTGCGCAGCTCTCGGGTGGTCAGGCGCAACGCGTCGCGCTGGCGAGGGCACTCGCAACACAGCCGCGTCTGTTGCTACTCGACGAACCCCTCGCCGCGCTCGATGCGGGTACGCGTGCGGAAGTGCGCAGCGACCTGCGCCGCCACCTCGCCACCTTCGCAGGGATGCGCATCCTTGTCACGCACGATCCGATCGACGCCTTTGCGCTCGCCGATCGGGTGATCGTGATCGAAGGTGGCCGGGTCTCCCAAACCGGTTCTCTCGCCGAGGTGACTGCGCAGCCACGATCGCGCTACGTGGCCGATCTCGTTGGCGTAAATCTGCTCTCGGGCAACATCATTCATGGGGTCCTCACCACTGCCGCGGGCGCTCAGATCGTCTCGTCCTACGGTGTCGATGCGCCGACTCCTGATGGCTCGGCGCTCGTTTCCATCCGCCCGCAATCGATCGTGCTGCACCCGGAGCAACCGCTGGGCAGCACGCGCAACGTGTGGCCGGTCACGGTGATCGACATTGACCAGTACGCCGACCGTGTACGGGTGCGCCTGGATGGCCCGGTGCCGCTGGTCGCTGAGATCACTCCCGGAGCGCTGGCGGCATTGTCGCTACAACCCGGAAGCCACGTCTGGGCCGCTGTGAAGGCCAGCGAGACAACGGCCTACCCTTCGTACTAGAACCAATTCGACAAACCGCTCCGAGAGGGACTCATCATGACCACCACCAACTACGACAAGCTGTACATCAACGGCGCCTGGGTCGCCTCCAGCTCCAGTGAAACCATCGACGTCATCGATTCCGTCACCGAGTCGGTGATGGCCACCATCCCTTCGGGCACGGCTGCCGATGTCGACGCCGCAGTGCAGGCTGCTCGCGCCGCGTTCGATGCGTGGTCGGCTACGCCCGCCGAGGAGCGCGCCAAGTACCTCACCCGCATCGGCGATTCGCTGGGTGCGCGAATGGACGAGATCGCCACGGCCATTTCTATGGAAACCGGCATGGCCAAGTGGCTGTCGCAGATGGTGCAGGTAGGCCTGCCCATCAACAGCTTCAATCAGGCCGCCGGCCTCGCCGAGAGCTACGTGTACGAAGAGAAGGTCGGCAGTTCACTTGTCGTGCGCGAGCCGATTGGCGTGGTGGCCTGCATCACCCCTTGGAACTACCCGCTGCACCAGATCGCCGCGAAAGTTGCATTTGCAATTGCTGCGGGCTGCACCGTGGTACTGAAGCCCAGCGAGGTAGCCCCCGTCGACGCGTTCATTCTCGCCGACATCATCAACGAGATCGGTCTGCCAGCGGGCGTATTCAACCTCGTGTCCGGAGTCGGCCCGGTGGTTGGGGAGGCGATGGCCTCGCACCCGGGCATCGACATGGTCTCGTTCACCGGTTCCACCCGCGCCGGCAAGCGCGTCATGCAGCTCGGTGCCGAATCGATCAAGAAGATCGCACTGGAGCTTGGCGGCAAGAGTGCCAACGTGTTGCTCGATGACCTTGATGAAGCCACGTTCGCGAAGGCAGTAGCCGACGGTGTCGGCAAGGCCTTCCTCAACTCGGGCCAGACCTGTTCGGCGCTCACCCGCATGTTGGTGCCCCGTTCCCGTTTGGCCGAGGCCGAAGCAACCGCTGGAGCGACCGCCAGTGCCATGGTGGTGGGCGACCCCTTCGCCGCTGGTGTGCACCTCGGCCCGCTCGCCTCGGCCGCACAGCGCGACCGCGTGCAGGGTTACATCGCAAAGGGCATCGACGAAGGTGCCACGCTCGTGGCCGGTGGCCTCGGTGCGCCCGAAGGTCTCGACGTCGGCTTCTACGTGCGGCCCACGGTGTTCTCGGGCGTCACTTCCGAGATGACCATCGCTCAAGAAGAGATCTTCGGCCCGGTGCTATCGATCCTGCCCTACGACGACGAAGAAGATGCCGTGCGCATCGCCAACGGTGTGGTCTACGGCCTCGCCGGTGGCGTGTGGTCGGGTGACAAGGCCCATGCCGAGCAGGTGGCCCGCCGCTTGCGCACCGGCCAGGTCGAGGTCAACGGTGGGGCGTTCAACCCCAACGCTCCATTCGGCGGCTACAAGCAGTCGGGTATCGGCCGCGAGTACGGCCGCTTCGGCCTCGAAGAGTTTCTCGAGATCAAGAGCCTGCAGCTCTGATTCGTAGAGCGCTGTCGGCGCTGCTCAACTGATCGAATCAGTTGAGTTGGCGCAGGCGGCTCTCTACGTCTTCGCGGTTCACGTAGCCGCCGCACATGCGACGCAGGCCAGTGAACGAACCGCGCCCGTGCATCACGCGCCAGTTGTCGAACAACAGCGCTTCGCCGGGTGCGAGTACGTGGCGCCACTGCATCGCCGGATCGTTGACGAGCATGTCGAAGGCGCGAAGCGCGTCGTAGAACGCAATCATCTCGTGCTCTGGCAACAGGAACGGAGCGCGGTCGTAGTTGTTGAACGACACCTGCACGAGTCGGCCCGTGTGGTCGCGACGGAACACGGGGCGGGCGGCCATCAGGTGCGCGCCGTCGCCGATGTACTGCCCGGGCACGGCCACCGTCGACAGCGTGGCGAAGTGCTCGGGCATCTGGGTCTCCATGTGCCGCGCCGCAGCGAATGCGTCGACCATCGTGGACTCGCCACCTGTGCCCTCGAACTGCAGGCAGTGCAGCAGTTGTACGCCGGGGGCGTCGTGTGAGTAGGTGCCGTCGGTGTGTGGGCGCAGTTCGAGATTCGTGTAGGCGGTATCGGCCTTGGTGAGATCGGCGGTGAATTCCCACATGCCACCGAAAATGGTTTCACGCACATAACCGATGCGCCGCAGCAGCGCCTCGGTTGCATCGGCATTTGCCGGTGTGCCAACAGCCAGACAGAAGCCGAACTCGGCGGTCTTGGCCAGCCATTCGCGCACACCGGCTTCGGTGTTCATTACGGCCGCATATCCGACCATCGGCACATGGCTACGGATGAAGTGGCCATCCCACAAGGTGATGTCGGTCTCGGCGACGGCTCGCGGCATCGTGGGTGTGCGATAGCGGGCCAGGAACGACACGGGCAGTACCGAGTTGGGGCTGTCGTCGCTCCAGCTGAGATCGATGGTGTCATCGGTGATCTCGGCCGCGGTGGCCACGAGATCAGACGGCAGCGCGGCGGTGAAGAGTTGGCGCTGCTGCGTAACGGGATGGATGGTGCCTTCGTCGTGGGCGTGGTCGCGGAGCCAGATCCATGGATATCGCGTCACCGTGTGGTCGTCCCAGGTGACCTCCAACGAGGCCTGGTCGAGATGCATCTTCGAGATCGTGATCATGGCGGCACTGCTCCGGGCTGCGCGGCCGGCGGGAGCCGACTGAGCGCATCACGATTCTAGG
>JANYCT010000057.1 GCA_025360105.1 Actinomycetes bacterium
TGCATCCCGAACGTGTTCGTGCCGTCGTTGGCGTGAGCGTGCCACTGGTGCAGTGGCCGGGGCCGCCCACGCAACTGATGAAGATGGCCTTCGGCGACAACTTCTTCTACATGCTCTACTTCCAGCCCGTGGGTCCCGCCGAGGCCGAGCTCGAGGCATCGCCGTACGACTCGATGGCGAAGATCTTGTGGAGCGCCAGCGGCGACGGGTTCGTGATGCCCACCGAGATGCGGCCGATGACGGGCAATGGTTTCCTCACGGATACGCCGATGCCACCGGCGCGGCCATGGCCCTGGCTCACCGAGGAGGATCTGCAGTACTACGCCGATCAGTTCACCCAGAGCGGCTTCTTCGGACCGGTGAGCTACTACCGAAATCTCGACGCGAACTACGAGATCCTCAAGGACGTGAGCATCGAGCGCATCAGCATGCCGAGCTACTTCATCGCCGGCGAGAAAGACGGCGTCTTGGTCATGGATCCGGGCGGAGTCGAGCGGATGCAGGCATCACTGCCCGATTTCCGCGGGTATGTCTTGATTCCCGACGCAGGCCATTGGACGCAGCAGGAAAGGCCCGATCAGTTCAACGAAGCCCTGATCGGATTTCTCGACAGCCTCGCATGACTAGCGACGGTTGAGCTTGGAAAGCAGACGCAGGATTTCGAGGTACAGCCACACGATGGTGACGAGCAGTCCAACGGCGGCGACCCACTCCATCTGCTTGGGCAGGCCGGCCTTGGATCCACGTTCGATGAAGTCGAAGTCGAGCGCCAGGTTGAATGCGGCGAGGCCGGCGACGAGGAAGCTGAAGCCGATGCTGAACAGGCTGGTGCTGTTGAGGAAGCTCACGTTGCCACCGAAGAGGCTGATCAACAACGAGATGCCGTAGAACACCATGATGCCGACGGTGGCGCCCACCACGATGCGGCGCATGCGGTCGGTGACTTTGATGATGTTGGTGCGATACAGCAGCAGCATGACGGCGAACACCCCAATGGTGGCGCCAGCAGCCTGCAACACGATGCCGTGTTGATAGGTCTCGTAGGTTCGCGAGATGGCACCGATGAATACGCCCTCGGCGATGGCGTAGATGGGCCCGAGGATCTTCGCGAACTGCGGCTTGAAGCGCATCGCGATCACACAGCCAAAGCCCACGAGCACACCGATGAGTGTCCACGCGGGAAACTGGATGCGTGCGTCGGAGTTCACAGTCACGGCCTGCCAACCGACCACAGCGGCGCCGAGCAGCAGTACGAACAACACGCCCGTTGCCGAGATGGTGCCGCGCACGGTCATGACCGCGCCGTTCCACGAGCTGATCGGACCATCGGTCATCGGCGGCGCCGCGAACGGATTGTCGCCATGAGGTTGGGGGGCGGCCCAGCCGGCGGAGGTGGCGCCATTCTCGGCGACCTCGTTGAAGGACTTGTCATTCAGAATTGGATTCGCCATCTGCGAACTCCTTCTCGCTGGGAGTAGATCTGCCGCGGCGCAAAGCCGGGTCACGGCTGACGTTAGCGACACTCGCGCCCATTCAAACGGTCACCCCATTGTGAAACTGGTATGAACCTGCGCGATTCAGCGGAGGTCGTGCGCGCTCGGCCCATCCCAGAGGTCGATGTCGGGAGGCGAGGTGAGGATGCCCGCACACGCGCGTGCCATGTCGATCATCTCCGCACTGTCGAAGTGGGTGCGCTGCGCGGCGGGCGAGTCCCACTTCTGAATGAGCAAATAGCGACCCGGTTGGGTCACCGATGCGCACAGATCGATGTTGCGACAACCGGGTTGCATGCGGCTGAGTACCACGTACTTGCTGAGAATCGCGAGCAGCGACGCGGGGTCGCCAGCATCGAACCGCATCGTCACGATCGCGAGATCGACTTCGTCTGCCATGGGCACTTCCAATCGGTCGATGCCGCTTTGAGCGGTATTTCAGATATAACGATGGGGTCCATCACAAACAGCGATGCTCGTGCGAAAAGTGACCTCCCCGCGTGGGGGGCTTGACCTCGTCGGTATCGTTACCACATCGCCTTGTGGAAAACGCGGATTTCCGCATTCGAAACGTCGACCCCTACCCCTTGAGGAGCAGCCGTGGCCAAAGATCGCGTCGATCGCGATGAAGAGGATCTGGTTCGTCTGTATCTGTCCGATATCGGTCAGTACTCACTCCTCACCAAAGATGATGAGGTTCGGTTGGCGAAACTGATCGAGTCGGGCAAGGCAGCTATTGCCGAACTCGATACGGCTGGCAAGGACATCACTGCAGCAAAGAAGCGAGAGCTTCGCCGTGCTGCCAAAGAAGGCGAAGAGGCAGAGCGAGCATTCGTTCAGTCCAACCTCCGTCTCGTGGTGTCCATCGCCAAGAAGTATCAGGCATCGGGCCTTCCTCTTCTCGACCTCATTCAGGAGGGCAACCTCGGACTCATGCACGCTGTCGAGAAGTTCGACTGGCGCAAGGGATTCAAGTTCAGCACCTATGCAACGTGGTGGATCCGTCAGGCCATCACCCGCGGCATCGCGAATACGGGTCGCACCATTCGTCTGCCAGTTCACGCGGGCGACACTCTGGCCCGTTTGCAAAAGGCACGTAGCCGACTCGAGCTCAAGTATGGCCGTCCAGCCACGCTTGCCGAGTTGTCGCGCGAAGTCGAGATGCCCGAGGACAAAGTCACCGAGGCCTTGCGCTTCGCTGCCGAACCCCTCTCGCTCAGCGAGCCACTACGCGAAGACGGCGATGCCGAACTTGGCGACGTCGTCGAGGATCGCTCGGCCGAGTCACCATTCGAGGTTGCCGCTACCGCGTTGTTGCCCGAGGAAATCTCTCGACTGCTCGCTCCGCTCGACGAGCGCGAACGCGAGATCCTCAAGCTCCGCTTTGGACTTGACCGCGGCGAGCCACGCACTCTCGAAGAGGTCGGCGAACATTTCAACCTCACCCGCGAGCGCATCCGCCAAATCGAGGCGAGGGCGATGAGTAAGCTGCGTCACCCCTCCAGCGATACCGGCGCCCGCGACCTGCTCGCCGTCTGATCCATTCGAGCTATTGCCAGGCGAACACCGGCTGTTCGAAGGCATCAACTCGTTCGTCGGCCCGCCCTTCGATCGCCACCCAACGGAACTGCACCAGCACCGCGCCTGTTGGCGCGTGAATGAGATCGCCCCCGAGCGGTACCTGCACCACAGGCTGATCACTCTCAGGAATACTCACAAAGCGCGGTGAATCGTCGCGGCACAGCTCATGCAACCCAATGCGATAGGCGTGGGCCACTTCGGCCGGATCGGGACGCAGGTCGACGTCGCCACCGCCCCACACCACCACCGGCGTGATCACGTAGCCCGAACGTGTCGGATAGTCGTCGAGCACGCCGAGCACCGAGTTCTCGTGCAGCAGCAGACCAAGTTCCTCGTGCAGTTCGCGCAGCGCGGTCTGCGCCGGCGTCTCACCCGGATCGCAACGGCCGCCCGGCAAGGCCCACTGGCGCGCATGGGCACGCATCTTCGCGGCGCGCCGACACAGCAGGAATGCGGCTCCCCCAGCAACACCCGACATCTGCCCGTTCAGCCCGGTGAGGTCGCTCGGAATCACGGAGAGTTCGCTGGCTTCCACCGGGTACGGGTCGTGGCCATCGCGTTGTGCGTCGCTGTCGACGATCACGATCGCAACGGCCGCATGACGACGTCCGTCGAGGGGGTGTTCACGCCGGGTGTGGCGGGCCACGTTGGCACGAAGCTGCTCACGGAGTTCGAGCGTGTACGGCGTCATGACGACGCCCCGGCGGCCGGCACGCGTGCGCTAAGGACTCCCGACTCGGTGAACGCCGCCACAGCTGCAGCATCGAGATGCAACAACTCACGCAGCACATCGGCGTTGTCCTCGCCGCGATACTTCGGTTCGCCGCTCACGCCGGTGATCGCATCGCTGAAGGTCCAGGGCGCGTTCGGCACACGCACAACTCCGCCGCTTCGATCAGGGACCTCGACGATGGCCTGACGTTCGATCGCCCACTCACTGTCGGCAATGTCGCGCACCGAGCGCAACACGCCCATCGCCAACTCGTGTTGGTCGAAGACCACCTCGATGCTCGCTGCATCTGGGTATGTGAGCGCCCACGCGCGGATGATGTCGAACAACTCATCGAGGTACTCCAGGCGCGTGCTCACGCTCGCAAAGCGCGGATCGTGCATCAGATCGGGTTCGCCCATTGCCTCGACGAACCGGTCGAACGTGCCCCGGTCGGCAGGGTGACCGCTCACAACGACGCTCTCGCCGTTGCTCACCGTGAGCACCGGGTAGTCGCCGGGTTGGAACGACCGAATCCAGTCGGGCGACACTGCGCCGTCCCACAGGTGATCATGCACGTGCTCGTTCACGTAGAGCATCGTCTGGGCCATCGAGACCTCCACCAACTGACCGCGCCCTGTGCGTTCGCGTTGATACAACGCCGCGAGAATTGCGCCCACGCATTCCAGCGAGGTGTACAGATCGCCGTGGCTGTGCGGGTCGTTCACGTAGGTCGCTGCATCGCCAGCGCCGGCATGCGAGTCACACTGTGCCTTGGTGTATCCGGTCTCGGCGCCGATGACCGACGCGTACGCACGGCGATTGCGCCACGGTCCGGTAGATCCGTAGCCGGTGATGCTGGCGTAGATCACCCGCGGGTTCGCCGCACCTACGGCGACATAGCCCAGTCCCATCCGATCCATCACACCCGGGCGAAAGTTCTCGATCACGATGTCGACATGGCCGATCAGTTCGAGCAAAATCTCGACTGCCGCAGGCTTGGTCATGTCGAGGCTGATGTTGCGCTTGCCCACGTTTTGCTGAATGAAGTAGCTCGCTAGTCCGCCCACCCGCGGGTTAGCGAAGCGGGTAAGATCGCCGGCAGGCGGTTCGACCTTGATCACATCGGCGCCCAAGTCGCACAGCATGCGCGCCGCATGCGGACCACTGAGCACCCGCGTGAGATCGAGCACGCGGATCCCGGCGAGTGGCCCTGCATGAGAGGCGAGGAGTGATTTCTCGTCGGACGACGGGAATGACTCGCCACCCAGCGGGGTTCCTGATGCCATATCGTCTAACGCCATAGCGACAGTCTCGCGTCCGGACGGCGAAAGCCCGGTACGCAATCGTTCCTTCCGGAATACATTCAGCCGAAACACATTCGGCGTAAGACACTCAGCCGAAATTTACCCAGCAAGGAGTCAGTCGTGTTGTTCAGCAAGAAGTCGGAAATGGTGTCCGCCGAGCAGGCCCTCCCCGGCCGCACCGATCAAACCATGCCCGTCCCCGATGTGCATTTCATCAACGGTCACCCGCTGCAGGGGCCGTGGCCCGATGGCTTCGAGACCGCGATGTTCGGTATGGGTTGCTTCTGGGGGGCCGAGCGAAAGTTCTGGGAGACCCCTGGCGTGTTCAGTACGGCCGTCGGGTATGCAGGAGGGTTCACACCCAATGCCACCTACGAGGAAGCCTGTAGCGGCCGCACCGGTCACGCCGAGGTGGTGCTCGTGGTCTTCAACCCGGCCGAGGTCACCTTCGAGCAACTCCTAAAGGTGTTCTGGGAGAGCCACAACCCGACCCAGGGCATGCGCCAAGGCAACGACATGGGCACGCAGTACCGCAGCGCGCTCTACACCACCACGCCCGCTCAACTCGCCACGGCGAACTCGAGCCGCGACATGTATCAGGAACAACTCACCGCTGCCCGACATGGTGCCATCACCACCGAGATCACACCGGCCGGCGAGTTCTTCTACGCCGAGCCATACCACCAGCAGTATCTGGGCAAGAACCCCAACGGCTACTGCGGTATTGGCGGCACCGGGGTGAGCTGCCCCATCGGCCTCAAGGCCTGAGTTCTTTCGGCGCAGGGTCGCCGCCCCAACCGTTGGCACGAATGTCGTCGCCATCGGCATCGATGCTGCGGCCTTGCCAACGCAACACTCCCGGGGTTTGGCTGAGCTTGGCGATCAGGCCCTGCATCGGCGTGCCCTCTACATTCACGATTGCGTCGCGGGCTGCGTAATGCTCGTCGACGGCGATGTCGGCCATGTCCATCACCGGGCCAACGGCGGCCTCGGCCTCGGTGAAGATGCGCAGCACCTCTGCCTGGGGGCGTTGCTTGCACCACTCGATCATGATCAGCTCGAGCGCGGCGCGGTTGGCCATCCGGCCGGCGAAGTTCGCGAAGCGTTCGTCGCCACCCACACCCAAGACATCGAGCACACGGCCGGCGACGGTATCGCTGCTCGCACTCACGCCCACCCATTTGCCGTCGCTGCACAGGTACGTGCCGCGTGGTGTGGTGTAGGGCAGACCGGCACCCAGCCGGGGCTGCATCTCACCAGTGAGCTTGTACAGCGACAGCAGTGGGCCCATCATCTGGAACACGCTTTCGAGAAGTGACACGTCGACGACCTGCCCGACGCCACTATGGAGGGCCACCATTGTTGCAAATGCACCAACCAGGCCTGTGACCTCGTCGGTGAGGGCGATGGGCGGAAGCAGGGGCTGGCCGCCGGGCTCGCCGCTGATGGACGACAGGCCGCACATCACCTCGGCGATGCTCGCGAAGCCGGGCCGGTTGCGATACGGGCCCGTCTGTCCGAACCCGGTGACGCGCGTGATAACCAACGCCGGGTTGATTGCGTGCAACTCGTCGGGGCCGAGGCCCAGCCGCTCGAGCGTTCCGGGACGGAAGTTCTCGACCAACACGTTCGCGTCGCGCAGGAGATGCACCAACAGCGTGCGGTCAACATCGTCTTTCAGGTCGAGGGCGATGACCCGCTTGTTGCGATTCACCAACTTCCACCACAGGCCCTCGCCATCGCGTGGATCGCGCCACGCCATGTTGCGCAGGCTGTCGCCGGTGTCGGGCCGCTCGACCTTGATCACGTCGGCACCGAAGTCGGCGAAATAGCGCGCACAATTGGGGCCGGCGATCACCGTGGAGAGATCGATCACTCGAAGATCGGCGAGCGGCGCAGCGGTCATGGCTTCCAACCCCCGATGCGTGTGCAGGCCTCGGTGACGTCGCTGACGCTCCCCGCATACGACAAGCGCACGAAGCGGTGGCCGAGCGCTGTGTCGAAGTCGAGACCGGGTGTGGTGGCCACGCCCAGCTCATCGAGCCAGCGATTGCAGAGGATCAACGAGTCGTCGGCGAGATGCGATACGTCGGCGTACACGTAGAAGGCGCCATCTGCATCGGCCACGCGGGTGAGACCGGCGGAGGCGAGCCCGGCGAGCAGCAACGCCCGTTTGGAGCGGTAGCCATCGACTAGTGCATCGAGTTCGGGCTGACACTCGAACGCCGCGAGACCCACCACCTGTGAGACGTGCGGAGCGCAAATGTACAGGTTCTGCTGTAATCGTTCGAAGGCGTCGGTCGTTGCATCGGAGGTGATGATCCAACCGAGCCGCCAGCCGGTCATGCTGAAGTACTTCGAAAAGCTGTTGATCACCACCGCATCGGCGCTGTGCTGGAGCATCGTGTCGGCTGGTCCGTTGTAGGTGATGCCGTGATAGATCTCGTCGCTGATCACACGGATGCCGCGCGCCCCGCAGTACGCACCAATCATCGACAACGTCGCGGAGCTGAGCACGGTGCCGGTGGGGTTCGATGGCGACGCCACGATCAGCCCATCGAGATCACCGGCTGCGTCGAGCAACTCGCGAGTTGGCGCCCATCGCGTGTCGGGACCGACGGGAATTGCCACGGGCTCGACGCCAAGAGCGAGCAGCGCATTTCGGTAACACGGATATCCCGGCTTGAGCACGCCCACACGCTGGCCGGCATCGAAGCAGGCGAGGAAGGCGAGCGAGAAGCCAGCAGACGCACCGGCGACGATCATCACCCGATCTACCGGCACCTGCACGCCGTACCACTCGTCGTAGTGATGGGCGATGCGGCGACGCAGGCTCATCAGGCCAGCGGCGTTCGTGTATCCCAGCGACTGATCGCGCATCGCCGCCACACCGGCATCCACCGCGGTCGCTGGAGCCGGGGTTGCGGGTTGGCCCAACTGCAAATGAAAGACGCGATGGCCCGCCGCCTCGCGTTCGCTCGCACGCTTACCCATCGTCATCGCATGGAACGGCGGCACCTGCGCGGCGCGCACGGAGGCTGCGAGTGCAGTGGGCTGTGAGCTCATCCGAGGATGTTGTATCCGACCGGAAGAGCGATGCGACCGGTGATCGCCAGGATCACCTGCTCGATGTCACCAGCCTCCACAAGTGTGAGCACCACGATCTCGGCGACGGTGGGATCGAGATGGGCGTCCACGCCAATCGCCCGCTGGAGATCGAGCAGATGCACTCCGCCCTCGACGATACGCGTGGCCAGATACACCACGAGCGACAGCTGTCCGATCGGCGTGTTCACCACGTCGTCATCGGACGCTTGTCCAACCCGCGCACACGCCCCCTCGAGCGTGGATCGCACCACGCCAACGAGGTCATCCCGCAGGGCATCGCCGGCCGCGTGGCCGCGGGCGGCGACATCGGCGTGCAGCGATGGGCCACCGCTCAGGGCGCGGCGGTAGTACTCACCTGCGCTGTACATCGTGAAGTCCGCGATCGGCGCCGCATCGAGGTACGTCCCTGCCGTGCTGAAGGCGCGAATGCCATGGCCGAGGAGCTCGCGCACGTTCCACTCGCCGAGGCCTGGCAGTTCGAATTGCTCGGCAGTGAGGTCGCCGGCCAGACGGATGTAGGTCTCTGCGAGATCATCGAACGCGGTTCTTATCGCAGTGGAAGTGTGAAGCACCGATCCTCCAAACGACCGAGGGCATATGTCTCGTAGTCGATACCGAAATCGCTGTACAGATGACGGCAGCGCTCGCTCCACAGCAGCGCCTCGGGCGTGGAGATGCGATGCACGACTTGCATGATGCCGGTCTCGTACACGCGGTATTCCGCCCACGTACCCGGAAAGTCCTTGACGCAGCCGACCTCGATGGTAGGCACATCTGCCGCGTTTGACATGGTGCGCACACGATGCCGATGCGTGTGTCCGGCGGTGTAGGCCACGATGCTCCGCCGGCGCGCCACGACCTCGGCCAGACCATCGCTGGCATCGGGACTGAGCCCGAAATAGTTCTCGCCGCGCAGGCTGTCGGGTGTACCTCCAGTCCATTGCTGATGGTGGCCCATCACGATCACGGGTCGATCCGACTCGGCGGCATGCGCATCGAGCCAGCCGAGTTGCTGGGCCGACAGAGTGCCCGTGGTCTTACCGGGGATGACGGTGTCCATCAGAGCTACGGACACACCGGGAAGCTCCACCCATTGATCGCCGTCGTAGCCGCTCTGCATCTTGTACGCGTCGTGGTTACCGCGCACCACGTGCAGACGCCCGTCGAATGGTCCGCGGTAGTGCTGCTCGAATGCCTCCCACTCGTGTAGCTGTCCATCTTGGCTCAGATCACCTTTGACGAACACCGCCCAGGGATTCATCGCGCTGATCTCAGCGATCGCGCCGCGATTCATGGTCTCGGGGTACGGCGCCTCGCCCGGTGCGCTGCGCTGGATGGGACCCTCAGGGTGGTTGTCGATTCGACCACATTCCGTCTCGCCGAAATGCACGTCGTTGACCGTGGCAAACCGACACAGCAATTCGCCATGTGGCCGATCGAGCGTGGTGATCCACTGACCGTGAAACTCGTAGGGCGTGCCGTGGGCGAGATCGTCGTAGCGGTACGTCGTCGTGCCATCGTGCAGCACGATGAGATCGTCAGCAACCGTTGTGATATCCACGCCGCAACCGTAGCCGCCGACGTGGCGAATCGAGCCGACGAGAGCCCCGACGAACTACGCCTTGAGGACGACGGTGCCCACGATCTTGTCGTGGAAGGTCTGCTTGCGCACGTCCCACAGCGGCCACAGGAAGCCGAGATAGCACGGGATGGCAGAGATGATCATCGCAAAGTATCGGCCGATGGCACGGGCCGGGCCGATGACAGCGCCGCTCTTGGCATCGACGACTCGAATGCCCATCGCCTTGTGACCCCAGCTTTGCCCGTTGTTACCGACCTTTTTGGAGTACATCACGAAGAACACGATGATGCCGGCAAGGCCGAGCACGATGGCAAGACCGATCGAAGCGCCCGTCGGCTGGCGGCAGTACGAGTAACCATCGAGGTTGCAGGCAACGATGTGCTTGGGACCAGCGAGCAGCGCGATGTACGCCGGCGCAGTCAGCAATGAGCTGACGAGACCATCGATGATGTACGCGACCACACGCGCAAACCAGCCGCCGTACTCGGCCACCGGATCCTGGTACGCGCTCATGGTCGGCGGTGCTGGTGGCATCGACGAAGGGGGTGGCGGGGGTGGCGGAGGTGGCGGCATGCTGCTCATCAACCGCGACTGTAGAACACGTGTCACGCATCATCGGACATACCCGCAGGTCTACAGGCGCTCCCGGGGTCCTGCGCCTGCTACACGGTCAGACATCGCTAGCGATACGGGCGATCGCGGCGCATTGGCAGTGGAACGCTCCACCAACGACCACTGAACTTCCACGAAGTGTTGCGCGCCTGCACCTCGTCGGACACGATGACCGGACGCGGCCACAACATGTGCATTGCCGACGCAATAGCAACGGCTTCCTCGTCGGTTGGAACCGGAGAGATCTGGCCAGCGAGCGAGGGATTCATAGCGGCATGTTGCCGTGTTTGCGGCGGGGGAGTTCTTCGCGTTTGGTGCGCAGCATGCGCATGCCGGCAATGATCTTCTGGCGGGTTTCGGCGGGGTCGATCACATCGTCGATATAGCCCCGCTCTGCAGCGGCGTAAGGGTTCGCGTACTTCTCGGTGTAGTCGGCAACGAGCTCGGCGCGGCGCGCAACGGGGTCTGCAGCTTGCTGCAACTCGCGGCGATAGACGATCTCGACGGCACCCTGGGGACCCATCACGGCGAGCTCTGCCGTTGGCCATGCGTAGGCCAGGTCGGAGCCGATCGATTTGGAGTCCATGACCACGTACGCGCCACCGTAGGCCTTACGGGTGATGATCTGGATACGTGGCACCGTGGCCTCGCAATAGGCGTACAACAACTTCGCGCCATGGCGGATGATGCCGCCATATTCTTGGTCGACGCCGGGCAGGAAGCCCGGCACGTCGACGAACGTGACGAGTGGGATGTTGAACGCATCGCAGGTTCGTACGAAACGAGCGGCCTTGCTGGCGGACTCGATGTCGAGCACGCCGGCAAGCATCAGCGGCTGATTCCCGACGATGCCGACGGGCTTGCCATCGATGCGGCTAAAACCGCAGACGATGTTCTTCGCCCAGTGACTGTGGTACTCGAAGAACTCGCCGTCGTCGACGATCGCCGCGATGACCTTCTTCATGTCGTACGGCTGGTTGGGCGAGGCAGGCAGGATGTCGCGCAATTCGGGACAGAGACGCTCGGGATCATCGCCGGTCTCGATCGCGGGCGGTTCTTCGAGGTTGTTCGCCGGCAGGAAGCTGAGCAGAAAGCGAACATCGTCGAGGCAACTCTTCTCGTCGGCCGAGACGAAGTTGGCCACGCCGCTCTTGGAGGCATGGCTCATCGCGCCGCCCAGTTCTTCGAGCGTTACGTCCTCGCCCGTGACGGTCTTGACCACGTCGGGGCCGGTGATGAACATGTGACTCGTCTCGCGCACCATGAAGATGAAGTCGGTCATCGCCGGGCTGTACACGGCACCACCGGCACAGGGACCGAGGATCACGGAGATCTGTGGTATCACGCCGCTCGAGCGCACATTGCGGAAGAAGATGCCGCCATAGCTGGCGAGCGACACGACTCCCTCTTGAATGCGGGCACCCGCACCATCGTTGAGGCCCACCACAGGCGCACCCACTTTGATCGCGAGATCCATCAGTTTGTGGATCTTCTCGGCGAAGACCTCGCCGAGTGCGCCGCCGAAGACGGTGAAGTCCTGACTGAACACGAACACCTTACGGCCATCGACGGTGCCCCAACCGGTGATGACGCCATCGGTATACGGGCGCTCCTCGAGACCGGCCGCGTGGGCACGATGACGAGCGAGGAG
The DNA here is from genome assembly GCA_025360105.1 of Actinomycetes bacterium. Taxonomy (GTDB): domain Bacteria; phylum Actinomycetota; class Acidimicrobiia; order Acidimicrobiales; family Ilumatobacteraceae; genus WLMZ01. The sequence continues at coordinate 12,044 of JANYCT010000057.1, forward strand.
ATCGAGTTCCTGGAAGCTCCCCGGATCGAGAAAGTAGTCGATGCGCTCGCGGGCGAGCAGCTTGCCCTTTTCGTGCTGACGTTCGACCGAGCGGGCAGAGCCGGCATGAAAGGCCTCGTCGCGCCGAGCGCGGAGGTCGTCGAGCTTGTCGTGCATTGGGTTCGTCACGGCACTGACGCTAGTGCCGTGACGGAACCGACCGGAACTTATGACACGGAACCCAGGGCCCGAACACGGGCCTACTTGAGCTCGTAGACCACGGTTACGTCGAGGGTGAGATCCTGTGTCCCTGGTGACACGGGGGTCGGCGCGCCGCCTGCAGTCGACGCGGCCTTGTCGGCAGCGGCGTAGTAGATCGGGGTGGTCACCGGCGTGGAGATCTCGCTGATGGTCAGAACCTGGCCGACTGCTGCACCGGCAGCGCCGGCGTACTGATCGGCGCGCAGTTTCGCGTCGGCGATGGCTGCCTTGCGGGCATCGCCCATGGCCGCGTCGGTGTTGTCGACGTAGAAGTTGATACCCCCGATGGTGATCTCGTTGCCCACGTACGCTGAGGTCGCATCGATGATGGTGCCGGCGTCTGCGAGTTTGCGAATGGTCACGGTCATCGTGTTCGAGGCGTTGTAGCCCGAGATCGTGCGACCATCGTTGGTGTACTGCGGGTACAGCGAGAGGCCACTGGTTTGGATGTCATCGGACTTCACCCCCAGAGCAGTGAGAACCTTGATGAGCGTGTCGGCTTTGTCGGCCGCTTGTCGAAGCGCATCGTTGGCCTTACCCGCGGTGACCGACACACCCAACGACAGCGTCGCGGTGTCGGGCTTCACCGTCACCTTGCCGTGTCCCGACACGGTGACGGTGCGGCTCACGACTCCATTACCCCCTGGTGCCGTAGCCGGGTTGGTGGTGGGCGCGCTCGCTGCGCTCGCAGCGGTGTTGCGCGGCGTCGATGACGAATCGCTGACCATCATCGCGACACCGACGGCAAGCGCACCGATCGCTGCTCCCCCGGCAACTGTGGCAATCCATCCGTTCTTCATCAGAACCCCTCGATCTGTATGGGCACATTCAGTGTGCGCCTTTTAGACGTCCGCTGCTGGCATTTCGGTTCCCGATCCATCACGCTGGGGGGATGTCCCTACCGATTCATCCGCCCATCTCGCCGATGCTGTCCAAAGCGGCCGACACGATCCCTGTTGGGGACGGCTGGCACTACGAACCGAAGTGGGACGGATTCCGGTGCATCGTGTTCCGCGATGGCGATGAGGTGATCTTGCACAGTCGCAACGAGCGACCGTTCAACCGCTATTTCCCCGAGCTCATCGAACCGTTGCGGCGATCGCTGCCCGAGCGCTGCGTGGTCGATGGCGAGATCGTGCTGCCATCAGCCGATGGCGAAGGACTCGACTTCGACGCGCTGCTGCAGCGCATCCATCCGGCGGAGTCTCGTGTGCAGCGACTCGCCGTCGAGACGCCCACGAGTTTCGTGGCGTTTGACATGCTTGCGCTCGACGACCACAACCTGATGGACGCGCCGCTGTCCGAGCGGCTCGGCCATCTGAGGAGTGTTCTCGCCGATGCTGCAGCACCCATCTACCTCAGCCCGTCGTCGGCTGATCCAGAGGTGGCGGCCGATTGGTTCCACCGCTTCGAGGGCGCTGGGCTCGACGGCATCGTGGCCAAGCGCTTGACCGGGCTGTACACGCCCGACAAGCGCACGCTCGTGAAAGTGAAGCACGAGCGCACGGCCGAATGCGTGGTCGCCGGATATCGGATACACAAAGACGGCAACGGGGTCGGCTCGCTCCTCCTCGGTCTGCACGACCGTGAGGACCGCCTGCACCACGTGGGAGTCACGGCGGCGTTCACAGCCAAGTTCCGAACCGAGTTGCTGGCCGAACTCGAGCCGCTCACGCACGGGGCACTCGTCGATCACCCGTGGGCCGGCTGGGCGAACGCTGCAGGCGAGTCGGATACCCGATTGCCGGGTGGAGGCAGTCGATGGAACGCAGGCAAGGATCTCAGCTGGGTGCCGCTGCGAATCGAACGCGTCGTTGAGGTGCACTTCGGGCAACTCCAGAACGGACGCTTTCGGCATGGGGTGCAATTTCAACGTTGGCGCCCGGACCGCACACCGCAGAGCTGCACCTACGATCAACTTGATGTCGCCCAGCCGGTGGCATTCGGCGATCTGATGCAGCGCGGCTCAGCCTGAACCAAGGGTGGTGGTAGTGCCGTTCGTACCAACACCCGGCGGTGATGTCACGATCGGTTGCGTCACGGTGGTGAGCGGTACGTTCGGCGCACCGTTGGCATCAGCGAGCACGTTCATCACCGCGGTCTCGTGGAATGTGCCGGCCGTCGCCACGAGATCGACCGTGACTGTCCATGCCCCAGCGACGCTCAGCGGAATGCCGATGTCCTGATCGAGATGGGCAATGCCGGCGACGCTCAGCGGCACCGACAGAATCACCGAGGCAGCAGTGGTGTTGGGTGGTGGATCAAAGCGGATGGTGACCTGGCTGATCTCGGACTTGGGCTTGACGATCTCCACGAGCAGTTCGTTCGGACCGACCCGACTGGGATTCGCCGAGAGGTGCAGGTCGAGCTTGCCAGTGGGGTCGACGAAGCGCTGCTGATACGCGTACTTGTTGCGCGAGACACCCGCGGCATCGATGTTGCCTGGAGGTGACGCGAGCATCCATGACGTGATCCCTAGCACGACGACACCGATGAGGGCCTCCATGCCAACGGCTCGTCGAAGTCTGCTCGCTATCGGCGCGCTCATCACATCAGCTCGCGCGAGTCGGGCGTGAACGAACTGACGCGTTGCGACTCCGACAAACACCATCGCTGCCACCACGATTACCTTGAGTACGAGCAGTCGGCCGTGGTCGGTGTTCAGCAGGTGGCCACTGTCGAGGCGATAGAGCTGGAACAGCCCGGTAGCCACTGTTGCAATCCATGCCGGCGTCACGAGTCGACTGAAGCCGCGCACGGCGTGCACGAGGTCATCATCACCTGGGCCGGCCAACACCACGCGTGAGAGCAACAGCAGACCACCGAGCCACACCGCCATCGCCACGGCATGCAACATTCCGGCGCCGTATCCGAACAGTTCCAGTTTTCCACCGGCACGCGAGAAGCCCATCGTCGCTACGGCCAGACCGGGCAGCGCGAGCGCTGGAAGTTGTGTCGCAGGATCGATGCATCGCTCGGGGCGAATGGCCACCCACGCCGACGCAGCAACAAGCACCAACCGTGCCAGCATCGCCTTGCCGGGCGTGGAGTGCGCCAAGTCGAACCAGCTCGTCGGGCTGAGCGAACTCGTGAAACCCTTGCCGGTGGCTTGCGCCGTCATGCACGCCACGGTTATCACGGTGCCAACACAGGCCGCAAGCCACGCATAGCGCAGAAAGCGAATGGTGAGGATGTACTCCACACCTTCGGGCCAAGCAACCGTGATGAGTACCAACGAGCCGAACAGAGCGGCGAGCGCAAGGGTCGACAACAGCCGGGCCAGACCCAATGCGCCACCCACCTTGGGTGGATCGGCGTTCGTTGCCGCGTTTGTAGGGGCGGCGGGCGTCGCTGCAACTGGCGCAGTACCACCCGGAGCGGCCGTGAGCGGCACCGTCGTTGGCACGGTGTCCTGCTGGATCACAAACGTGAACGTGCCGCTGTTGGTTCCTGCATCGACCAGGCCCTGCACCTTCCAACCCACCACACACGAACCGCGTGGCAGCGGCTTGCCGGTTAAATCGACGACGAGGCTGCGCAAATCCTCCGTCGTGCGCGCGCCGGGTTGGGGAACTGCGTTGCCATTGCAGGTGATCACGACCGACGACGCTGAGCCGATCGTCTGATCAAAGGTGACCGTGATCGATGACGGCGAGGTGGCCACCGTGGAGCCATCGGCCGGCGACGACGACACCACCGACACCGGCGCCGCTACGGCCGGGGACGCGCCGAGCAGGGGCCAGATGGCCGCAAGGGCTGTGACGATGAGCAACCCGCCACGACGCAGGGAACGAGGACCGCAATGCATGAGCTTCTCCAACCGTAGCGAGCATCATGACCCATCGGGTGTACCCGTTCCGGGCGCGTCGGTTCTGACGCGTCGCCGCGTTGACGCGAAACGCTGTCTGCTCGCCGGCAGTTGACTCATGAATACGTCGAGAATCGGGGTGCCATCGACACCCGTGTCGATGAGCACGGATACGTCCACCGACCCGCGTTTGCGCATCGGATCCACCGTGGTGGAATGGAGTATCCGGCGCGATATGAAACGAACGCCGATGCGAGAGCCGGATATTCCGATGGATTCAGTTCATGGGTGGGATCCAGATCGGCCGTCGAGTCCGATGGTGTTGATGATGCGATGTGGGTCGGTCTCGAGGGTCTCGGTGCCGTTGACGACGTGAACGCCACACCGTTGGAGCACGATGCCGCTATCGCGGACGTGGTCATCAGAGCCGCCATCAACCGCACGCGCATCAGAGCACTAGTTGGCTGCGGTGACGACCGCGTCGAGAATCGGGAGACCATCGGTACCGGTTTGTGTGACCACAGCGATGCCGACATTGCCGCCGTGCGTGACGACCGCGTCAAGGCCGTCGTACGCACCCGACTTCTGGCGGACGGCGATGCCGCCCGGCGTGGTGACATCGACACCATCGCTGACGGACTCCCAACTGAGGTATTCCTCGATCTGCGCCTGTGTCCAGTTGCCGTTGAGCTGCACGATGTACACCTCGGCGAGGGTGCCGTCAGCGACGGCTCGCAACCTACCGAAGCTGTACGACTTCACCGCCGAGCCGATGACTGCATCGGTGAAGAGTTTCGTGGCGTCAAAGGGATCGACGGCGTCCCACGTGTAGCCAGCGGGCACGGGATACACCCCGGCGAGTGGCGTCGTCATGTGCGCGCCGCTCGAGCTGCCCGAGGTGTCGAGCGGCGAGCTGTTCTCTGCTGACCTGACAATGGGTAGCGGCGTATTGCGCGTCGCCGTGTCCGACGTGCTCTCCGGAGCGGTGTCGGCACTCGTGTCGAGCGTGGAGTCAGCCGACGCGCCGCCGTCGCCGATGCCCACGCATTTCTGTGCGCCGATCGACGTCGCCAAACCGTCTCCCTCGGTGACCAACTTGTCCATCGTGACCGCCGCTGCTGATTTACCGGCGTCGTCGTTTGCCTTGATCGCCTTGTCGAGCCTCACGGCCTGGGTGATCTGATTATCGAGGTTGCTCACAAAGTCCTCGAAATCGCTCTTCAGCGACCTCGGAGGAATGAGCTTGCCGAGGTCGTCGAAACCCACGGTCATGATCTTGATCGCGACAGGAATGATCGTGGGATCGTTCAGATCGAGGTTGCCCATCGCTCGACTCGCCGTGCGACAGATGTCGTCCATCGAGCCGATGAACTGATCTGCGCTCAGCATCTTGGCACCGCTGCTGCACGACGACATACCCAGCGCAATCACCGCGAACGTGCCAATGCCCCAACGCAGCGAGCAGTTTGCGAAGCAAGGCGCCGGCCGACGCTTCCGACGGCTTTCATCCATGGCCTGCTCCTCACCGCCTGACGACCCATCGTGGGTACGCGCACCTCATCATAAGAGAACACGGGGCACGCAACGACGCTTCACGCTTGCAGGGCAACGTCGTAGAGACGATGCCTGGCGCACCCTCTCTGTAGGCTCATTTGCAATGGCCACACAGTCGCTCTACCGCCGCTATCGCCCGCGCCGCTTCAGCGAAATCCGCGGGCAGGAACACGTCGTGCGCGCGCTGCGCAACGCTGTCATCAACGAGCGCGAAGGGCAGGGCTACCTGTTCAGCGGGCCGCGAGGTACCGGCAAGACCACCTCGGCGCGCATTCTTGCAAAGGTGCTGAACTGCACGAACGCCGTCGATGGCGAACCCTGCTGCGAATGCGCGTCATGCCTCGCGGTCGAAGCAGGAACCAGCTACGACGTGCACGAACTCGATGCTGCGAGCAACAACGGCGTCGACGCCATGCGCGATCTCATCGACCGGGCATCCCTCGGTACGCCCGGTCGACACAAGGTGTACATCCTTGACGAAGTTCACATGTTGTCCAAGGGGGCAGAGGCAGCATTGCTCAAGACCCTCGAGGAGCCTCCGCCACATGTGGTGTTCGTGCTCGCCACCACCGATCCGCAAAAGGTCAGCGCCACCATCCGTTCTCGCGTGCAGCACCTCGAATTCCATCTGCTGCCGATGGACGAACTCGAACAGCACATTCGTTGGGTGGCGGCCGATGCCGGACTGACGGTGTCAGAGGATGCTTTCCAGTCCGTGCTCGCTCAGGGCGGCGGTTCCGCACGTGACACGCTCTCGGCGCTCGAGTTGGTGGCCGCCGGTGGTGGCGAAGTGGCCGACACACTGTCGTACGACGAGTTCGTCGAGGCGTTCATCGCCCATGACCCCGGCATGGCTCTCGCCGCACTGGCATTCGCAGTGCAACAGGGTCGCGATCCGCGCGTGCTCGCTCAAGACATCGTTCGACACCTGCGTGACTGCTTCCTGTCGCTGATGGCACCAGAGCTGGTGCAACTCCCCGATCAACGAGCAAGCGTCGTCGCCGATCAAGCCCAGCGCATGGGTGCGGCGGCCATCGTACGGTCAATGGAGCGTCTCGGTGAGATGTTGGTCGAGATGCGCCACGCTCCCGATCCTCGGCTGCTGCTCGATGTTGCATTGGTGCAACTCACCCACGAGGCCGTCGGCAACGATCTCACCGCGCTCGTCGCTCGCCTCGAACGGCTCGAGAACGCCGCTGCCAAGGGCATCAGCGCTGCCTCCACAGGCGCCGCCCGCGCAGCTCCGGTCGATCCATCTACGGGCCGGGCCACGCTCGGCGGTCGCGCTCCTGCGGCGCCAGCTGCCGCACCACCCGTCGTCCCACCAAAGGTGGCATCCGAGTCCGAGACCCCGCTGCCGGCCGAGACAACCATCGCGGTACCAGCACCAGCACCGACGCTGGCATCTGCGGCGCCGTCCGTCGACACTCCCACTGCCGCCAGTATCGCAGCTGTGTGGCAGCCGACCATCCTGCCCACGCTCAAACCTATGGCCCGCGCATTGTTCTCGGCTGGCCATTTCCAGGGTGAACGAAACGGTGCCGTGGTGCTCGGACTCCCCAACGAAACACACCGAACACGCTGCGAGCAGTACCGCGTCGATGTTGAAAATGCAATCACCGCGCACTTTGGCGAGCGCGTTCAACTGGTGTTGGTCGTCGATAGTTCCCCACCGCACGACGAAGGTTCGGCACCTGTCGTCCCGCTGCGTTCCGTTGCCCCCACGGCCACTGCGTCGGTGACGCCCTCGGCGCGGCCAACGCGACCCGCGCCAGTGGATGACTCCGAACCGTTGCCAGCCGACACAGTCACCACCGGCGACAACAGCCCCAATACATCGAGCGAGGACATGGACGACAACATCGACCTCGACGATCTCGTTGACGCCCCACCGGAATCGGTGCTTTCCCCACTCGACCGTCTCGCCCAGGCCTTCCCGGGCTCCAAGCTCATCGAAGATCAACGCTGAACATGGCGGCTACCTACACCCAGCCCGTACAGACCCTGATCGATGAACTCGGCCGGTTGCCGGGGGTCGGCCCCAAGTCGGCGCAGCGCATCGCTTTCCATCTTCTCAAGGCGCCGCGTGACGACGTCGCCCGGCTCGCACATTCGATCACCGACGCGAAGACGCGCGTGCGTTTTTGTGTTCGGTGCTTCAACTTCGCCGAAGCTGAGTTGTGCCCCATTTGCCTTGATGACAGGCGCAGCGGCCAGGTGTTGTGCGTTGTCGAGGAATCGCGCGACATCGTTGCGCTCGAAAAGACCGGCGAGTTCCACGGTCGCTATCACGTGCTCCTCGGCGCGATGAGTCCGCTCGAGGGCATCGGCCCCGAACAGTTGAAAATGAAAGAACTGTTCATCCGCCTCGAGCCAGAAGGCGTCGAAGAAGTAATTCTCTGCACGAACCCGAACACTGAGGGCGAGGTCACCGCCCTCTACATCGCGCGCATGCTCAAGCCCTTCGACGTGAAGGTCACCCGCATCGCCAGCGGACTGCCGGTGGGCGGCGATCTGGAATATGCCGACGAACTCACCTTGGGTCGGGCGCTCGAAGGTCGCCGCGAACTCACCTGAGAAAGTGCTGAGGCACCACCCCTGGAGCTGGTAGCGGGCGGACGGGCCAGCTCCAAAGGTGGTGCCTCAGATCTGTGTCCGATCACTGAGTGAAGAGAAGCTCAGCGGCCGGAGTTATTGTATGACGGTTACGTTACAGACATGACGAACAGATGTCAAGGTATTCCGACATCAAACTGAAATATTTCACCGGTGTAGTTCGAGACACGCACCGCCCAGCTGCGGCCAGTAGCAGCGAGCTTGCGGGGGATTTCGTCAATCGATCCGCTCGACAGGTTCGACTCGTCGCCGTACTGGGCGACCATGCGCAACGTCTTCTGCTCGCCACACAGCAGCGGAATCACGATTTGCAGCACCTCCTCCAGCTTCTCGAATCGATTGGTATACGTTCCGAACTCGTAGCCGAGCGAGTTGTGCTCGAACTCGAACCAACCGGCACCGAGACCCGGCAGTTGACGGAAGTGGTCCATCACAAACACCCGGTCGAACCCCGCCGCCTCGGCGGTTTTGGCGTGGGCAACGACTGTGCCGAAGATGTCAGCGCCTGCGGCACCGGGGTCGGTGAAGTTGGGGATCTGCTAGCCGAGGCGGGTCATGGGACCCTCCTTGCATTGTCGAACAATGAAACCTCTGCTACGTGTTCCGAAATGTGTCGCGGGAATTCTGGAGTGATTCGAGACCTTCTCTGGCTGCGAACATGCCAATTCCGAGGGCAGCCACAGCGTCGGCCCACCAGAACTCGAAGAGGATGTTCACCCCCAATGCGACGAGGATGCCGATGCAGAGACACCCGTCGAGGAAGGTCATCCTGGCCTCTGCTTCCAGCGGGCCGCTGACTATGGATCGTGCGGTACGCCGCTTGAACCCGGCAAGCGTGAACATCACGACAGCAGTCAGTGCCAGGTACGCGATACCGAGCGGCGACTCGCCCGGGTGTAAGCCGAGAATGAGGCTTCGAATCGACGTAACGAACAGGAACACAGCGAGCGCGAAGAAGGCCGTCGAGATCAGCTTGAACGCAAGTCGGGTGCGGTGTGGCGCGGGGTTCCGGCCCTCTCGCAGGTGCCAGATGACGACGGTCGAAGCGAACACCTCAATCATCGAACTCAGTCCGAACGCCACCAAGGCGAGCGACCCGGCCGCAAGTCCGAGGCCGATGGTGACGAAAACCTCCATCAGGTTCCAACCGGTCGTCGCCCATTCCAGACAGATGCCCCGTCGCTGCAAGGCGTTATGGTCAGTCTGGGTAGTCGTCATCGATCCCTCTCGGTCTGCTGGACCGAGGACGCCCGAATGGCTGCCTTCGACCAAACAGACAAATGCCTTGGTCGAAGGTCTTGCCCGCCTGGCTTCGCCAGGCTCGCTCACCGGGGACCTGTGGGTCCCAGCGTGTCGATGAAACGATTGGGGGCTACTCCCCTTCGCCATTGATGCTAACTGGTGTGTGCAGGTTCGGTGCGGCGCCTGTTGGCGCACGACGTGAGAGCGCGCGATCAGACGGTGCGGACGAGCAGGGCATCGCCCTGGCCGCCACCACCGCAAAGCGCCACGGCACCCATGCCGCCGCCGCGACGACGCAGTTCGTGCAGCACCGTGAGTGCCAAGCGGTTGCCGCTCATACCGATCGGGTGACCCAGCGCAATGGCACCGCCGTTGACGTTGGTGACGTCGTCGGTGATGCCCAACTCGGCCATCGATGCGATACCGACGGCGGCGAAGGCCTCGTTGAGCTCGAACAGGTCGACGTCGCTCACGCTCTTGCCGGCACGGGCGAGCGCCTTGAGGATCGCCCGGCTCGGCTGGTGCAGCAGTGATGCGTTGTCGGGTCCAGCGACCATGCCATAACCGACGACCTGGCCGAGCGGCTGCACGCCACGCGCCTCGACAGCCTTTGCCGACATGACCACCACAGCAGAACCGCCGTCGCTGATCTGGGACGCGTTGGCCGCAGTGATGCTGCCGGCCTTGTCGAACGCAGGCTTCAGACCGGCGAGGGACTCCATCGTGGTGTTGGCGCGCACCCCTTCGTCGGTGTCGACGATGAGCGCATCGCCCTTGCGCTGGGGAATGGACACGGGAATGATCTCGTCGGTGAACCGGCCTGCTGCAATGGCGGCAGCGGCACGCACGTTGCTCTTCATCGCCAGCTCGTCTTGCTGCTCGCGGGTGATGGTGTCGCCCACGTAGCGGTCGGTGCCGAGGCCCATCAGGCAGGCATCGAATGCGCACCACAGGCCGTCTTTGATGATCGCGTCAGCGAGCTCGACGTTGCCGTAACGGAAGCCACCACGTGCGCCCGGCGCGAGATAGGGGGCATTGGTCATGCTCTCCATGCCGCCGGCGATGACGATGTCGGCCTCGCCCGCCGCGATCATCTGATCGGCGAGATAAATACTGTTGAGCCCCGACAGGCAGACCTTGTTGATGTTGACGCTCGGCACACTCATCGGAATACCGGCCTTCACGGCCGCCTGGCGCGATGGCACCTGGCCCTGGCCGGCCATGAGCACCTGACCCATGATCACGTGCTCGACCTCGTCGGGCGACACGCCAGCGCGCTCGAGCGCAGCCTTGATCGCGAAACCACCGAGATCAGCAGCGCTGAACGAGGCGAGTGCGCCGCTCATCTTGCCGATGGGTGTACGGGCTCCAGCAACGATGTATGAACCGGCCATGGCCAGACCTTTCGTATGGACCGCAAAGGCGGTCGACATCAACGCTTCGAGCGTAGGCGAGCAGAGCTACCGCGCGGTAACCGAACGGAGCCGGGGCCGTCCGCAGACGGTCCCCAGCCCCGCATCGGTGGCCACGCAGGGTTGGGAGCTCGCCGGTATTGGTCGTTACTGTCGCAGGATGCAGCAGATCCTCGAAGCCATCCAAGCGGGCGCGAGCGGCGACGAACTCGCCGCTCTAACCCTGCCAGATTCGTACCGCGCCGCCTTCGTCCGGCGCGAGGACACCACCATGTTCGAGGGCATCGCGTCGGCCGACAAGGACCCGCGCAAGAGCCTGCACGTGGGCGAGGTGGCGAGACCCGACATCGCACCCGACGAGGCCCTCGTCGCCGTGATGGCGAGCTCGATCAACTTCAACACGGTGTGGTCGAGCATCTTTGAGCCATTGCCGACATTTGGCTTCCTCGACCGACTCGGCAAGGAGGGCGAGTGGGGCAAGCGCCACGCGCTCGATTACCACGTGGTGGGTTCCGATGCAGCAGGCGTGGTGTTGCGCGTTGGTGCGGCGGTGCGTAACTGGAAGCCCGGCGACCGCGTGACGGTTCACTGCAACTACGTCGACGATCAGGATCCAACGGCCCACAACGATTCGATGCACGCTTCGAATCAGCGCATCTGGGGATTCGAGACCAATTTCGGCGGACTCGGTGACCTCACCGTGGTCAAGGCGAACCAACTCATGCCCAAGCCGAGCCATCTCACCTGGGAGGAATCAGCGGTCAATGCGCTGTGCAACAGCACCAGCTACCGCATGCTCGTGAGCGACAACGGGGCGCACATGAAACAGGGTGACACCGTACTGATCTGGGGCGCAACCGGTGGGATCGGCGGCTATGCCACGCAGTACGTGCTCAACGGAGGTGGGGTGCCCGTCGGCGTGGTGAGTAGCCCTGCAAAAGCTGCCCTCTTGAACGAACTCGGCGTTGAGGCCGTCATCGATCGCAGAGCCGAGAACTATCGGTTCTGGTCAGATGAACACACTCAAGACGAAAGTGAATGGCGGCGCTTCGGCAAGAAGATTCGCTCGCTCGTTGGCGAGGACCCTGACATCGTGTTCGAGCACGTCGGGCGTCAGACCATGGGCGCGTCGGTGTTTGCGTGTCGCCGCGGCGGCACCGTGGTCACCTGCGCCGCGACCTCGGGCTACATGGTCGAGTTCGATAATCGTCACTTCTGGATGCGTCTGAAGCGGCTCATCGGGTCGCATTTCGCCAACTATTCCGAGGCGTGGCAGGCCAACCGGCTGATCGACATGGGCCGAATCCAACCGCTTCTGTCGGCTGTGTATCCGCTCGAGGGTGTAGGGGAAGCGTCGTTGAAGATCCATCGCAACGAGCACGAGGGCAAGATCGGCATCCTGTGCCTTGCGCCCACCGAGGGACTCGGCATCGACAACCCCGAAAAGCGCGCGCTCATCGGCGAGGACAAGATCACCCTGTTCCGTCGCCACGGGGGCTGAACCGCTGCGGCCAACCCACAACGGTTCGCCCGAGCGAGTCACGCGGCCGTAATATCCCATCATGCTGCTGACCGAAATCGATCACGTTGCCATTGCCGTTCGCGACCTCGAGGCGGCCATCGATTACTACCAACGGGCTTTTGGTGCCGAGGTGGAGCATCGCGAGATCGTCGAGAACGACGGCGTGGAAGAGGCGTTGCTGAAGGTGGCCGAGAGCTACATCCAATTGCTCACGCCCACGCGCGACGACTCCCCGGTCGCCAGAGCCATCGACAAGCGCGGCGAGGGCCTGCACCATGTGGGCTACCGGGTCGACGACTGCGCAGCAGCATTGGCAGCCATGATCGCCGCCGGCGCGACGCCCATCGACAAGGCGCCACGGCCCGGCAGCCGCAACACCACCGTTGCATTCATCCACCCCAAGGGCAGCTTCGGCACCCTGATCGAACTCGTCCAGGAATCCGGCCCGGCACACTGACCAGTAGGCAAGGCTCACTCGGCTTCGAGGATCAGACCCTTCAGATACGCGGCCTCGGGAAACGACAGCGGCACCGGATGATCGCCGGGTTGGTCGAGGCGGCCGATGATGCGCAGGGCGCGACGCGCGTCGAGCGCCGCACCGGCGACCACCTTCTGGAACAGGCCGGGGCTCATGCCGCCGCTACACGAGAACGTCATCAGGATGCCGCCCGGCGCGAGCAACTTTGCCGCCAACAAGTTCAGGTCCTTGTAGGCGCGACTGGCGCGGTCCACCTGCGCCTCGGTCTGGGCGAGCTTGGGCGGATCGAGCAGGATCAGGTCGTAGCTGCGAGCACGATCGCGCAACGTGCGCAGCTCGGCAAAGGCATCGCCTTCGATCTGCTCGCCGACCTGCACCGCGTTCAGTTCCGCGTTGCGTATCGCACCCGCCAATGCCGGCCCGGATGAATCGAGGCTCGTCACTGCGGCCGCGCCGCTCGCGGCCGCGATCACGCTGAAAGCCCCGGTGTACGAAAAGGCATTGAGCACCCGCCGCCCCTGCGCCACAGTCGCGATCGCAGCGCGGGCATTGCGCTGATCAAGGTAGAAACCGGTCTTTTGACCTGCGCTGAAGCCCACCGCAAAGCGAAACCCGCGACCGCCGATGCGCTCGTTGATGATCGACTCTGGCGCCTGTTCGACGCCACGAATCAACCCGGTTCTCGGGGCCAGGCCCTCGCGCTCGCGGGCCTCGATATCGGAACGTTCGTACACACAGGCAACACCCTCGAGTGACAACAAGGCGTCGGCAACCACATCGCGCCAACGTTCGGCACCGGCCGAACCGATCTGCACAACCACTGCATCGCCGTAGCGATCTGCAATCACACCCGGAACTCCATCGCCCTCGCTGAACACCACGCGCACCGCGTCGCTGATCGTACTCAGGTGCTCGCGACGCCGGGCGGACTCGATGACCCTGTGGGTCACGAACGATTCGTCGACCACTGCCTCGGGATCGTTGGTCCACATCCGTACGCGCAGTTGGGATTCGGGTGAGTACGCCCCCTGGCCGACACACTCTCCAGCGGCCGACATGACGCGCACGGTGTCGCCCGGTGCCGGATGGCCACGGACATCGGCAATGCCACCGCTGAAGATCCACGGATGCAGACGTCGCACCGACTTGTCTCGTCCCGCCCGGAGCACCACGGTTGGTTCCATGTGAACACAGGGTACGCGTCGATTCAACCGATCAGCGTAGGGACAATGCCTCGACGCGTTCGATGGGAGGTGGCCAACCCTGGTCGCGCATCTGTCGCTCGAGCAGCGCGGCGATGGAGTTGGCGAGCTCTTCCTGGTTACGCAGGCACTGCTCAAAGAGTTGGTTCATGCGATCGAACTTGCCCTCAAGGGTGTCGACACGACTCATGGTTGCTGCATCAGCTGACTCTGCCGAATTGGCCTGCCGCAACTCAAAGGACGCGGCATGTGCACTGTCGTGCGCGCACTCCGTTCGGACTCGCTCGACCAGTGAAATCAAGGTTGCCTTCTCACGATCGAGATCGGAGCGGGCCTCGGCCCGAGCAGTGTCGACGGACTGCTGTGCGATCTGTGCATATGCAGCAATCGATGTGTACTGCGAGAGCAGTTGCTGCTCGACGGTGTCGAGCCGCACGGCAACGTCGGCAACGGCGGTCTGCGTCTGCTGTGCACCGACCTCGGGAAGAAAGGGTGCACCCTGCTCATCGAGTTCCTGCCACATATCACTCTTGCGTCGCATCACCACTCCTAGTTGACATCGATGGTTCACGTCATTGGCCGACAACTCTGATTGCCGTTTTCGGTGCAGTGTTGTATCGGCTTTGCTGCGTCATCCTTGAGGCGAGTCGTTGCATCTGCATCTACTGCGAAACGCCCCGCAAAAGATTTTCCGGAATTTGTCGAAAGATTTCTCAAGGTTCGAAACGACGTGCCGATCACTTCTTTGCACCGGGCGAGCGAAGGTTTCTCTCGGTGGGTTTCGTGGGACAGATCAACTGCGGGAGGAACGCACCATCATGGAAAACCACATCGAAGTAGAAGAGACCAGCAGCAAGAAGAACAAGGGATTCACCCTCGTCGAATTGCTGATCGTGATCGTGATTCTCGGAATCCTGGCCACCGTTACGGTGTTCGCGGTTCGTGGTATCACCGACAAGGGCCAAACCAGCGCCTGCGCCGCCGACAAGAAGACACTCGAAGTCGCCGCTGAGACGTACTTCGCCCAGTACGGCGGCACCGCCATCCCGGTCACCGGCGGCACGCTGCCGACCGGCGCAACCTGGACCCTCGGCGCCACCCCTGACGCAACACTCGTGAACGCAGGCTTCCTGCGTGCAGTGTCGGGTAAGTACACCACCAGCGCTGACGGCAAGACCCTCTCGCCAATTGCACCCTGCACCTGATCCCAACCAGATCAGACTGAACAACTGAATGAGCCGGGCCTTCGGGCCCGGCTCTTTCGCGTCCGGGCACATTCGCGTTCGGGTCGAGCGGATGCACCAGAATGACGCAGTGACTGAGCAGGCAGTGTCGGAGCATCCCGCGACCGCACCATGGCGAACGGTGCTTGCGAGGATCACACGGCTTCGGTATGTAGTGCTGTCAATGGTGGCACTCGCCGCCGGAATCGTCGGTGGAGGCCGCGGCGACTGGAATGTGTTCGTCGACGCGGGCCGCGACATGCTCGGCGCCGGCGGACTCAGCGTGTTCGTGCGGCACCCCGACGTGCAGACCGGCCCGCTCAGCCTGCTGCTTGCGAGGGTCCTGTCGATCACACCGCGCAATGGTTTCGTTGCCTGCGCAGTGTTGTGCGCCGTGCTCGGCTTGGTGGCCGTTCGGTGTGTGGAATTGGCGCGTCATCCCGACCGCGACCACGATCCGCAGGGCAGCGAACTCACCACCTTGATCGGCGGCATTGTGGTGGTGTTCTGGTGGGCGAAACTCGGCGGGTACGGCCATCTCGACGACGCGCTGGTGCTCGCTGCAGCCGCGGGTGCATTGCTCAGCGTTCGCCGAAGTCGCACGGTCGTCGGGGCTGTATTGCTCGGTCTCGCCATCGCGACCAAACCGTGGGCGGTGATCCTGGTACCGCTCACGATGGGCGGCATCGGTCCGCTTCGCCAACGCCTTCGTTCACCCATTATTGCTGTCTGCATCGGGGCGTTGCTGTGGTTGCCGTTCCTCGTCGCTGAGCCCAAGACGCTGCAGTCCATGCGACCCACGGTGAACATCGCTCCTGACTCGGTGCTGCAACTTTTCGGCGTCACGAATGATTCGATTCCCCAGTGGTTACGGACCGCACAGCTACTCGGCGCCTTGCTACTGGCCACGCTCGTGATGTGGCGTGGCCGGCCAGGCGGAGTGATCCTCGTTGCCATCGCCTGTCGGATGATGACCGACCCGGGAACGTGGAGCTATTACACCGCTGGGTTCATGCTCGGTGCGCTGGCGTGGGACCTCTACGAGACCCGGTCGTTGATGCCCAGAACCACGCTGGTGGCGGCCGTGCTGCTGCTCCCCCCATGGATCGTGCACTCGGCGGATGTGCGCGCGGTGATGCGCCTCACCGCTTGTCTCGGAGCGATCGCCCTCGTCACCTTGAGCAGACCCGCCCCCGTCGCCGTCGCCAAGCCCGCCGAGTCGGTGTCGGTGACGGTGACGTGACTACCCGAGCACGCTGTTGGTCGTAGCGTGCACGGGCCGCAGGCGTGAGAAGTGACCGAGGTTGATCACATGACCCGTGAGCGGACAGTCAACCGTGACGGGATCTGCATCGTGGTCAGGACCACCCTCGCATGCCTCGATGATCGTGGCCACGATCGGTCCCACCATCGGCGCGTTCTTGAACTGGTTGCCACTCGTGCCTATGGCCATGTAGTAGCCGCCGAGATCGCTGCAGTCGTAGATCGGAACCCAGTCGCTGCACACGTCGTACAACACCGCGATACCAGTGGGTCCCACGACAACTTCACCGAATCGGGCGTGGAGTAGTTGAACCGGATAATCGCACCGTGGCGTTCGTTCGTGTCGAATTCGCGCATGCGATCATTCTCAGCGAGGTCCGGGCCCACAGGCCAGAGTCGAAGTGCCCGAGATGTGTACCGAGCCGGCGATTGTCAGCGCACCAGTTCCATCCGCAGGCCGTTGGTGTCCCAGGTTGGATCGAGGGGCAGCCGGCTGATCGCGCGTCCCATCGCTCGTCGAGCGGTCCACAGCAACGCTCCGGCCTGCATCACATGGACCTGACCGGCACCGGGGGGCGGTGCCGCCAGCACGATGTCTTCGATACCGGGCAGCTTGTTACGGATCAGAGCCATTCGCTCAAGCACACCGTCTTGATGGAACGGCGATGTCTTCAGCGGGCGGTCCTCGTTCAGCAGATAGAAGCACAGATCAGGATTCGCCGAGAAGAAGTTGCGCTGATGGAAGGGTTGAAAGGTGGTCTCGGCCTCGCGGAGCCAGCGGAACCTGCGGAAATCGTCGCTCGTGAGCCACGGCTCAAGCTCGCGTGCTTTGGCCTTGCTCGTCGCGTGCAGCGCGGCGCGCGACGGAATGGGACGGACCCCGACGAGTCGCGGCCAGCCGATGACCTCGCGCGCGTCAATATCGCACGAGCGATACCGACCCTCGGGCTCGTCGTTGAAAGCGAGGGGAATGTTGATTGCGGCCGCGTCGAATGCTGGGCGGAAGTCCACCACATCCTGCAGGCTGCGCGTGACCATGGCTTCCTCAACCACGACGGTGACGCCAGCGAGGCGCGCGGGCACAATCAGCCAGCCACCCGGGCACGGCGTGATGCCGGCGAGGAACTTATAGGGAAGCCCTTTGGCAGCCATGGCGAACGTCTTGTCTCTGTCTGTGTTTCTGGCTCAGCGGCTCAGTTGGCCGAGCTCGAGACGAACTCAGCATTTCCCGTGGAGGCAGACTGGCCGGAATCGACCGTGTCCTGAGCCTGCTGCGCAGCTCGCGCTGTTGCGGCATGCGCCATGATTTCTTTCGGGTAGGCGCTGATCTCGCACGCCGTCTCCATGGTGATGAGGCCCGACGCCACGAGTCGAGCAAGGTCCATCTCGATGGTCTGCATTCCCTCGCGCTGGCCGGTGGAGATCACGTTGCGGAGTTGGCGGCTCTTGCCTTCACGAACGAGGTTGCGAACCGCCTCGGTGCCGAGCAAAACCTCGTAGGCAGCCACACGACCGCCGCCGTCGACCGGCAACAGACGCTGACTGATGACACCCTGCAACGCACTCGCAAGTTGAATTTGGATTTGATCCCGGCGTTCCCCAGGGAAGACGTCGACGATACGATCGAGCGCCTGCGAGGCGTCGTTGGTGTGCAACGTGGCGAACACGAGGTGACCGGTCTCGGCGAGCGACAACGTGATCGAGATGCTGTCGAGGTCGCGCATTTCGCCCAGGAGGATCACATCGGGGTCTTCACGCAGTGCGCTGCGTAGACCATCGGTGAAACTGTTCACATCAGTGCCGACCTCGCGTTGGTTGACCAGCGCCATCTTGTGGTTGTGCACGTATTCCACGGGATCCTCGATGGTGAGAATGTGGCATGGCCGCTCTTCGTTGATGCGGTCGATCATCGCCGCGAGAGTGGTGCTCTTGCCGGAACCCGTGGGCCCCACGACCAACACGAGCCCGTAGGGCTTGTTGAGCAACTCGGTCGCGGCCCAGGGTGCACCTAGTTCTTCGAGTGAACGCACTCGGAACGGCACGACGCGCAAGGCGAGCGAGAGATTGCCGCGCTGGCGGAATGCATTGGCGCGGAAGCGACCAATGTCGCGCATGCCGAACGAGAAGTCGACTTGATGGTTATCGTGCAACTCCTCGCGTTTGCGATCGTCGAGCAGCGACATGACGATGCGCTCGATGGTCTCGGCATCAAGCACTTCGACGCCTTCGAAGGTGACGAGCACGCCGTCGCGACGCGCGGTGGCCGCGCGCCCTACAGCAAGATGCAAGTCGCTGGCGCCGGCAGCCACAGTTGCCTGGAGCAACGTGATGAGCGCGGGGTCTGGCTGGATCATGTGACTAACCTCCGTTGAGGGGCCGCCCACCGCGGCCATCGAAAGGACTCATGGTAATTACATTTACGGCGATCTTCGGACTGCTGATCGGATCGTTCCTCACCGTCGTTGTCGACCGGGTGCCGCGTGGGGCGTCGATTGTTTCGCCCGGATCCGCATGCGGGGCCTGCGGGCTCGAACTCGGCCCGCTCGACCTCGTACCCGTGCTGAGCTGGTTGGCCCTTCGCGGCAAATGCCGCCGGTGCAGAACCTCGATCGGCATCGAGCCACTGGTGCTTGAACTGACCACGTCGACGCTGTTCGTCCTGCTCGCGATGAAGTTCCATCTCAGCTGGGAACTCGGCGCGTACTGCACGCTGGCGGCCGGTCTCGTTGCATTGAGCTGGATCGATCTCAAGACGAAGCGATTGCCCCGCGAGATCATCTATGTCACCGCAGTCATCGGCGTACCACTGTTGTGTGTTGCCGCTCTGGTTCGTCACGAACCAAAACGCATCTGGATGATGTTGCTCGGCGCCGCGATTGCGCTTGCGTTCATGGCTCTGGTGTACGTGGCGAGCAGGGGTGGCATGGGCGATGGCGATGTGCGTCTGTCGCCGTTGCTCGGCGCCTACCTCGGATGGTTGAATCCCGGCTTTGTGGCGGTAGGCCTGTTCCTCGGTTTCACGCTCGGCGCAGTGGTGGGCATTGTACTGATGCTCATCGGTCGCGCCGGCCGTAAGACCGCCGTACCGTTTGGGCCATTCCTGGCCGCCGGCACGATGGCTGCGATCTGGGTCGGCCAACCGGCAATCGATCTCATTCTGCATCGCTGATCACCACCTGCTACGTCGTTGACTTCACGCTGTTGAGCACTCCGTACATGGCCGACACGAGAGCAACGGCAACGAAGCCCACGAGCAGACCAACGAAAATGATCATGATCGGTTCGAACATCGTGGTGAACTTCTTGATGCGGCTCTCCAGTTCACGGTCGAAGTACATGCTGGCCACTTCGAGTTGATCATCGAGCGTTCCCGTTTCTTCGCCCACCTTGAACATCTGCTTGGCTGCGCCGGGGAACAGACCGGTGTCGGCCAATGGCCGCGCAAAGCCACCGCCTTCGAGCATGATCTCTTGCGCTTCTTCGAGGCGGGCGCGATACACGGTGTTGCTCGTTGCCTCCGTGGTCGTCTTGAGTCCTTCCGGCAGGGGAACGCCGGCACGGATCATCGCGCCGAGAATGCGGCAGAAACGCTCGAGGATGGCGTAGTCGACGATGCCCTTGACCACAGGGATCTTCAGGACCAACTTGTCCTTGGCCAAGCGACCCTTGGCGGTCCGGGTGAGCCAGAGCATCGACCCGATCACGACCATCAAGAAGCTGAACGGGATGTACCAAAGATCGGTGAACAGTGATGCGACGAACAACAGCGCCCGAGTGGGGAAGGGCAACTCGGCGTGCAGTTCTGCGAACAATGGCTTGAACTTCGGGAGCACATAGCCGGCAAGAATCGCGACCGTGAAGATGGCCAGCACCATGACGACGGCCGGGTACGACAGCGCCGAGACCACCTTGGAACGGGTTTCGACTTCGCGCTCGAGATACCCACCCAGGCTGTCGAGTGTTTCATCGAGGCGACCCGTCAACTCGGCGGACTCGAGAATGCCGAGGTAGTAGTTGGGGAACGCCTCGGGGTGGAGGCGGGCAGCCGCAGACAACGTGCCACCGTTGCGGAGTCGCTCCACCATGTTGCTCAGCGTGCGCCGCAACGCGACGTCTTCGGTCTCGTCGCCGATGGTTTCGAGCGCCTCGGTGATCGGGATACCGGCCTTCACGAAGACCGCAAGCTGACGAGTGAAATGCATCAGCTCTTTCTTCTTGACCTTTTCCTTGGTGAGCTCGAAGCTCATCGAACCGCGGTGCTCCTCGAGCTTGGTGGGGAACAGGTTCTGCCCGAGCAGGATCTGGCGCGCATCACCGATGGTGTCGGCCTTCGTAATTCCTTCAACTGAGCTGCCGGCGGTGTCAATAGCGGCATACGCGAACTTGGGCATTGTGGTATCTCCTAGTTGGCAAACAGGGTGCGAACGACTTCAGGGATGGTGGTCACGTCGGATTCGACGAGGGCCATGGCCTCGCGCAACATGGTGCGCATTCCTTGCGCGACAGCGAGTCGCCGCAACTCTTCTGTGGTGGCCCAACCGACGATGAGACGGCGCAGTTCCGGGGTGATGCGCAGCAGCTCATACACGCCGATACGGTCGCGATAGCCGGTGCCGGCGCAGTAGTTGCAACCGGCGCCATGGAAGAATTGAGTCTTGTCGCTGCCACCGCTGTGCTGACGGAAGACCGCGACCTCGTCGGCACCAGGTGTGTAGGGCTCCTTACACGAGTCGCAGATACGGCGCAGCAGACGTTGACCAATGACGCCCACCACCGACGACGCGATGAGGAATGCCTCGATGCCCATGTCGAGGAACCGGTGCAGTGCGGCAACGCTGTCCGTGCCGTGCAACGAGCTGAGTACGAAGTGACCGGTGAGCGCGCTCTGGATCGCGATTCGCGCCGTGTCAGCATCGCGGATCTCGCCCACGAGGATCACATCGGGGTCCTGACGAAGGATGGCCTTGAGTCCGGTGGCGAATGTGAGGCCGGCCTGATCGTTGGTCTGGATCTGGTTGATACCCGGGAACACATACTCCACCGGGTCCTCGACGGTGGTCACGTTCTTGCCGCTCGAATTGATCTCCTGCAGCGTGGCGTACAGCGTGGTGGTTTTGCCCGCGCCCGTAGGCCCCGCACAGATGACCATGCCGAACGGCGCGTGCACCATTTTGGAATACTGGATGTAGGTGTCGCGGGGGAAGCCGAGCTCGTGCAGGCCGATCATCGAACGGCCCTTGTCGAGGATTCGCATAACGATCTTCTCGCCGAAGACCGTTGCGACACTGGCAACACGGACGTCGACATCCTTGCCATCAATCGACGTGGAGAACTGACCGTCCTGCGGGCGACGTCGCTCGACAATGTTCATACCGCTCATGATCTTGAGCCGGCTCACGAGCGCACCATGCACACCGATGGGGATGTTGAAGACCTCGACCAGATTGCCGTCGATTCGGAAGCGAATGCGAAGACGATCGTCGAGTGGCTCGACGTGAATGTCGCTGGCTCGGTCGCGCATGGCTTGACCGACGATGCGGTTCACAAGCTGGATGATCGGAGCCTGATCGTCGAGGTTGACCTCCCCGGCCAGTTGCAGCATGCGCTGTTGATCATCGGGGATCTCAAACGACTTGACCAGGCGGTCGACGTCGGCGTCGGCGCGCAAGATGCTGTCGATGAACGTCCGTACCGTTGCAGGGTCACCGACGAACCAACGCACCGGCCGGTTGGCGGCTGCCTCAATCGCTTCCCGACGATACGGTGACGGATCGGCCGCCAACAGGACGAGGGTGTCGCCATCAAGCGCAACAGGGATCACCTGATGAGCACGGATCAGAACTTCAGGAAGCAAGTTGACGACCTCGACGTCGAGTTCGACGCCTTTGGTATCTGCCGCCGGGAGTCCGAGCACCTGGCCAACCGCAAGTGCGATTTCCTGACGTCCTGCCGCGAAACGGGCCAACGCGATATCGCCGAACTGCAGCAGGTCGCCATTGGCCATCTGCAGGGTACTTGCGAGCTGCTCAGGGGTGAGCTGACCGCTCTCGACGAGGATCTGGCCGACCTGGAGACACTCCGCGGCGCTCAGGCCGACCTCGACTACTTTTGAATCGCTGGGTTCGACCGTCGGCGGAGCGCCGGCTTCTTTGGTTGGTTTGGAAAACAGTGCCATCAGTGGGTCTCTTCAATTGGATCAACGAGGGATGAATGCTTCGGTTCGGTCACCACGACGACATCGATGACTCAGACGAGTCCTGCGAAGGGGCCGGCTGCGCGGCACCGGGGCCGGTGGGGGCCGACGACAACAGGTCGCCCTTGCGGACGAACTGCGTCGGGTCGAGTTCGGTGACAGCACGCTCAAGTTCCTCGAGCCGCTCGAGTTGGATGGCTGTACTCACATCCATCACCGTTTCGGTGACCGTGGCCTCGACCTCGGCCATGCGCACATTCACCTTGTCGAACTGTTCGCCCGTACTCGAGGCAACCCGTTCGAGTTCGATACGCACGAGCATGGCCTCACCGACCGCGCTCGACATCTGATCGCGAAGCTGCGCGATCGCATCCTCGTCGACCTTACCCACCGCTTCCGCGACCTCGTCGATCCGTTGCATAACGTCGAGATTGTGATTCTCGAGCTCGATGACGCGTTGCGACAGAGCGATGATCGCCTCATCGATGCCGCCGCTGATGCGACCCATCGTGGCTTCGACCGCGGCCAAGCGTGTGCCAGTGTGTTCGTTGATCCGCTCTTCCATCGACAGCATCCGGTCGACCACGCGTGTGTCGTTTTCCTCGATGCGACGACCGAAGCTGACGGACTGTTCCACGACGTATTGGCGCATGGTGCCCATTGCCTCGTCCGCGCGCTGGCTCAACGCCATCGTGCGATCGTCCAAGTTCGCGCCGAGGGTGCGACCCGTTTCATCGAGGCGGCGGTTCAGGGTGGAGGTGGTGTCGTTCACGTGTTGGACGAGCGCTGAGGACTGCTCGTCGAAGCGGCGAGCGGCGCGTTGCAACTCTTCGATCCGACTCGCCATCAATTCTGTGCTGTGTTCAAAACGCTGCTGCAAGGGTGACGTTGCAGCCTCGATCTGGGCCGGTACGGCGAGAGCGACATCGTCGGTGACTCGCTCGAGCCGACCCTCGACCTCGCTGAATCGCCAGTGCTGATTCGCGGCGAACTCCGTGAGCCGCTCTTCGAGCGCCGCTTGGAGCGCTCGCTCATACTGTTCGTTTGCCTGGCGCGTGCGATCGAGTTCGCCGCGGACCTGATCGAGTTGCTGTTGGAAGTGTGCGATCAGCTCGGCGCGACCGGTCTCACCAGCCTGCTGAACGGCGTCCGCACGCGCCGCCATGGCACCGAAGTAAAGCGTCAGTTGATGCTCGACCGCAGCCAGAATGGCGTTTGCGGTGGCATCGCTGCCAGCGACCGGTGCCGACGTGAGCGACGTGATCACCGTGCCACCCGAGGGCATACTCGGCGCGTCGACGCGCCCGAACGGGTTTGGATCCATCGATCCATCTGAGTGTTGTTGCCTCACCACGTACAAGGGATCGGCAAGTTTGCCGCAATCTTGAATAAGTACCGGCTGATTCGATCACGCCGTTGGGTGCATTCGCCGACCGTCAAAGCCACAGGTGCGACGATGCGTGAGCACTGCTCTCGTTGGGTGCCCAGGCGCTACGCTTCTTGCATGGTCGGCATCCGCGAACGTGCTCGCGCCGAGCACATTCTCGATATCAAACGTGTCGCCGGCGAGCAATTGTCCACGTCCGGCGCTGCGGGCGTCTCGCTACGCGCCATCGCTCGTGAGCTCGGCATGGTGAGTTCCGCTATCTATCGCTACTTCCCCAGCCGCGACGAGTTGCTGACCGCACTCATCGTCGATGCCTACGACTCCATCGGTAGCGCAGCCGAACAGGCCGATGCGGCCGTGGTTGACCGCAACGTGCGGACACGGTGGATCGAAGTGGCTCGCTCGGCCTATCGGTGGGCCGGCGAGCACCACACCGAGTACGGGCTGATCTTTGGTACTCCGGTGCCAGGCTATGCCGCGCCGCAGGACACCATCGGACCGGCGACGCGGTTCACGACGGTGTTGCTCAGCCTCTTGGTAGACGCGCAAAGACGCGGCGACGTCAACGCCGCACCGACCACGATCCGGCCAGACATCCGTCGCGAACTCGCCTCGATGCGCGCCCGTCTGGAGATCGACATCGACGATCAACTCCTCGCAGCCGGGCTACTGAGCTGGGTCACCTTGTTCGGCACCATCAGCTTCATCCGCTTCGGCCACTTCACCAACGTCATCGAGGATTGCGACACGTACTTCGAGCACGTCTTGACGCACCTCGGCACGAGCGTCATCGGTTTCGCTTAACGGTGACTCGGGTCGCGCCGTTTACCTGCGCGTCGGCCACAGATCAGATTGTGTTCATCTCTCACAAGTAGTGTCATGGGCGATGAATCTTGAATCCGGCGAGGCTGCGCTGCCCCATGTACGTGACGCAGTTCCGGACGACGCAAATTCACCGATCGTCGAATCAGATCGTCGATCAAGCGTCGACACCATGTTGCGCAACCTCCAGCAGCAACTCGTGGCCGTCACCGGGCAGGCCGACCTCAAAGCCAGCATTGTGATCACCGCGTCGTCGATCACCCTGTCGTTGGCCGCAACACGGCTCACTGATCACAAAGTGCGACCGGGAATCATCACGCTCGGCGTGTTCGTGCTCGCTGCGCTGTCGTGTGCTGTGTTTGCCGTACTGCCGAAGTACAGACTGACGGGCAAGCTACCTGTGGGTCAGTTCAATCCGTTGTTCTTCGGTCATGTGGCGCTGCTCGATGCCAACGAATACAGAGAGACGATGTACACGTTGATCGCGGATGAAGAAAACATGTACGACGCAATCCTGAACGACTTGCACACACAAAGCCTGTACCTCCTTCGGCGCAAATTCCGTCCACTCCGCTGGGCATACCTGTTGTTGCTCATCGGGTTCGGCGCGGCCGCTGTGGTGCAAGTAATCGCAACGCTCATCGACTGATTTCGCAGACGAGTTGGCCACGAGCGCGCAGCGACAGCATGCTCACAGGGTGACCTACAGTTGCACGCATGAAGGTTCACCTCATCGACGGCACCTACGAGTTGTTCCGCCAACACTTCGGTCAACTCGGACGACACGGTGAGGCCGTTCCGAATGCCGCCACGATCGGTGTGCTGGCCTCGACACTGCAGCTGATTTCTCAGGGCGCGACGCATGTGGGCGTGGCCAGCGATCACGTGATCGAGAGCTTCCGCAACGAGCTGTGGGCCGGATACAAGAGCAGTGAAGGCATGGCCGAGGAACTGCTCACCCAGATACCACTGATGGAGCATGCGCTCGACGCAATGGGGATCACCGTGTGGGCAATGGTGGAACACGAGGCCGACGATGCCCTCGCAGCCGCGGCTGCTGCGGCCGACGCAGACGCGCGGGTCGAACAGGTACTCATCATTACGCCCGACAAAGACCTCGGCCAGTGCGTGCGGGGCACCCGCGTCGTGCAATTCGACCGACGCAAGAACGAGATCATCGACGAGGTCGCCGTGATCGAGCGATTCGGAGTGCCGCCGTCGTCGATTGCCGACTACCTCGCGCTTGTGGGCGATTCGGCCGACGGGTACCCAGGTATTGCCGGCTGGGGTGCCAAGAGCACCAGCGCGGTTTTGGCCCGGTTCGGAACCATCGAGGCCATTCCCGCGGCCGCAGCCGACTGGGGCATCGCCGGATTGCGTGGTGCCGACAAGCTTGCTGCAGTCCTCGACGCACAGCGCGATCTCGCGCTGCTGTTCCGCCGGATCGCAACCGTTGACACCAACATCGACGTCGGCACCGTCGACGACTGGCGGTGGAACGGTCCGGGTGCTGGTTTCGTCGACGTTGCTGCGCAACTCGGGGCCGCGCATCTGGTCGAGCGAGCCGACCGACTGGCCCAGAAAACGTCGAAACCCGCTGACTGAGGTGACGGCCAGGCTGCCTGCGGCACACAGGCGGTTCCGTTGAAGGCTGCTACCTTCCGGTCCTGACCTGGTTCCCGGACGACTGTTGCACAGGACCCGACCGCCACCTCACCCAACGGGTATCGAACGGTGCGGTCAGACTAGCTCGGCGCTACCCTTCTCACACTTGTACGGCGATTTTGCCGACGATGGAGGGTTGCGAGAGCGGCCGAATCGGCACGCCTGGAAAGCGTGTGAGGGGCAACCCTCCGTGGGTTCAAATCCCACACCCTCCGCCATGTTCGGCCAACCGGTCTCCGATGACTCTGCTGCGATGACCTGCGCCGTGCAGCAGGCCATGCTCGCACTTGCTCACCACGACGTGCCGGTGGGCGCAGTGATTGTGCGCGACGGCGTCATCATCGCGGCACGACACAACGAGCGGGAACTCACCGGCGATCCCACCGCCCACGCCGAGGTTCTGGCCATTCGTGACGCCGCCGATTTCGTGGGCCACTGGCGGCTCGAACACTGCACCCTGTACGTAACCCTCGAGCCGTGCACCATGTGCGCCGGCGCACTGGTGAACTCACGCATGATGCGTGTTGTGTTCGGAGCGACCGACCCGAAGGCGGGAGCGGCGGGCAGCGTGTACAACGTGCTCGACGACGCTCGACTCAATCACCGCTGCAGTGTGGAGCAAGGCGTGATGGCCGCCGAATGCGCCGAGATGCTCACGGCGTTCTTCGGGGAGCGACGTGCAGCCAAGCGAGTGTCAACGCCGCCGGACTCCATTGATGAGGCGACGTAGCGCACTCTTGCGTTCTTCGGTCAAGGGTGCCTTGACCTCGTTGCCAGCCCCGGGCCGGGGGCCCACGGGTGACGGTTGACCTGCCGTCAGGACTTGCGGCGCCACGATTGCCACCAATGGCTCGATCGGTGCGGTGTCGAGCTGGATGGGCTGCTCTCCGGTGTCCATCGCGCCGAGCGCCGACTGGCCGGGCGAGGTTACGTGCATCGGACCGAAGGTGAGCGGCGTCGCGCCGGTGTGCGGCTGCGTGGCGGCTTCGATCGCAGTAATGGCGCGACGAACCGCTGCGGCAACGTCTTCGGGCACCGGCGTGGCGTCGTGTCTGACCTCGGCTGGCACTGCCAACGGCGAATTCGTCATCGGGAACGACCCGCTGGAGCAACCGTTCTTCACGAGGTGTGTCACCGGAATCGGCGAGGAGATCAACGGAGTCAGCGACATTGGCGTGAACATCGACGGCGTGGTACCCGACGTCGGCCCGACGGTGGTCACGAGCTCCGCGGCTCCGGCAACAGCTGCGGCCACGGCCGGAACGACGGGCTCGGCGACAGGCGCGGCAAGGGGCGTGACGACGGGCTCAACGACGGGTGTCGAGATCGGGACAAACGCTCTCTTTTCCGACGAAGTATCCAACGCCTGAAGGAACGCCCGCGAGGTCGAGTCCGGGGTTCGGTTTCTCACCGGCTTGGCCGGGAGTGTGGGCAAGGGCTGATCCAGGAGCTCTAGGTCCACGTCGAAGATGTTGCTTTCACGCACGCTGTTGGTGGGAGTTGGGAAGGCGGCCGTCGTTGGTGGCTCCCACGGCGGCACCGGCGAAGCGATTAAGGCGTGGGTCACGACCGGAGTGGGAGCCGTATCAGTCGTGCTCGTCGTATGTGATGGTTCTCCCTCGTGAACCGCTGACGGCGTTGAGAACCAGCGGACGACGCCCGAGACGTGGTGGCGATACATCGTGATGTGCGACGAGAGCACGTCCTGCTCGGCGATCTCGGTGAGCGTCTGCTCGGTCATCATTTCCAGGGCAAGTTCCACCTCGTCGCGCTCCACGGTGGCATCCCGATCGAACAGGCGACCGAGATGCTCGACGCCGTTTAAGCGCAACGCGCCCCGATGCAATTGATCTGGGTTGATTGCGCCGGCGAGCACCAAACGAGTTGCGAGCGACTCGTCGGTCTCACGCTCAGCGAAGTAGACCGTCCCAGAATTGAGGTAGATCATCGTCTTCGCCGGCGACGCAGTGGTCAAGGTCAGTTCGCCCGTGACACGGGCTCGTCGGGCGTCCTCGATCACTTCCCACGCAGCGCGCGTGACGGACTCGTGCTCGAGCACAGCCGACGATGATTCGTTTCCGGTGTCCATGGCAGGTCGTTTCGTCATGGTCATCGTGAGCCTCCCTGACTGACAAGTGCGAGATCGTTGAATTGCAAGAGCGCCACCAGCACCTCGGCAACGACCTCCCGGCCCGAGGCCGGGTCGACCAGTTGGCAGGGGATCACCGGCACGCTATGCGCAGCACCGAGTCGGTCGGCCACGGCGCGCGCACGGTCACGATCATCGCATCGGTTCACAGCGATCACGAGCGGTGCGTGTAGGTTGTTCATCACCACGACCAGCATCTCCTTGGCCTCGGCAAAGGAATCGGGGGCCTCGGCGTCGATCACGAAGGTGACAACATCGACATCGGCTTTCAAGATGTCGGTCATGAACCGGAAACGATTCTGGCCGGGCGTACCGAACATCAGCAGGTTGATCGTCTCCTCGCCCTCGGCGATGCCATCGAGGGCGAACGTGCCGAAGTCCATAGCCACGGTGGTGTTCGCTTTCACGTCGGCCTCGTCGCCGCTGGTGGCAACCTCGGTGGTCACCACTGGGCTCTGAGAAATCGATTGGATGAGCGATGTCTTGCCAGCGGCGAAAGGCCCCGTGACAAGAATCTTGAATGTGTGATCGCTGAGAACAGACATCGGTTCAGTGACCTCCCCGGACGACGATGCGCAGGCTGTCGAGCCGCGACCGTACTTCGCTGTTGACGTGGTGCAAGTTGGTGCTTGGGCGGGCCAGCACCGTGAGAACACCCTCCGGGCCGACCGCATACACAATCACAATGCCTGTTTCTGAGCGCACGATCACCTCTTCCAGTTCACGACCACCCACCACGCCGATTAATTGACCTGCCAGACCCATCGTGGCCGCGATCATCGCCGACCGACTCGGGTCGTGCATCAGATGATCAGAGTGTGCCACGCTGCGCCCGTCGGCACTGGCGAGCGCGGTCCCGATAACGCCTGCCACCGACCGCACGATTGAGTTCAGAATCGCCTGCGGATCGAGTCGTTCATGCATGAGCGACGCCAGAGACGGCGATGTGGCAAACGATGTTGAATTGATCGTCGTCAGATCGGCCACGATCTGCTATCGGCAACTCCCGGTGTGATCTTGAACCCAACTATTGACAGTTTCCCAACAATTCGATGGCTTCTCGCTGAGTGTCGTCAGCCGGTGCATGCCGCTAGCCTGTCGGGCGGAAGGGTGCCAGAGCGGACGAATGGGCCGGTCTCGAAAACCGTTGAGGCGTTCTGCGTCTCCGTGGGTTCAAATCCCACCCCTTCCGCCACATGCAATGGGCCGCCCCGTGGGGCGGCTCGTTCGCATTGCGGGTCGACACCTGAGTCAGCAGCGGGTTCCGACGGCTGGCGGTTTCTGGGTGATGAGATAGTTGTCGACGGCCTTCTGCGAGCAGTCGTTCACGCTGTAGCCGGTGTGCTGATCAGCTTCGACCACCAGCAGCACGCCCCGCTCGAGCGCCTTGGTCATGTTCTCGGAACTCGACAAAGGCGTGGCCGGGTCTCCGGTGGTACCCACGACAAGAATCGGCCCAGCGCCCTTGCCCGTGATCGCCACTTCGGGATCCTTCGGGGGCGGATAGAAGGTACAGAAGTAGTTTCCGGTGGTGCCCGGCGCAAAGCGCGGCGCGACAGCGATGTACTGAGCAGCATCGGCATCTTCCTCGGCCACGGTGGGCCGCTCGGGCCTGTCCATGCAGCTGATCGTCTGGAAGGCCTCGAGCGAATTGTCGTAGGTGCCATCGGCCCGACGCTGGTAATACGCGTCGTACAAGGCGAGCAGTCCGGCGCCCTTGCCATTCTCGGCGTCGGCAAGCGCCTTTTCGAGGTCGGGCCAGATCGATTGCGAATACATCGCCTGACCAACCGCTGTGAGCGCCATGCTACGAGTGACACCTGGTCGACCAGATTCGCTGGGGATCGGCTTGGCGTCGATGGCAAGCATCAACGCATCGAACGCCTTCTCAGCATTGCCATCATTGTGGAACGCGCACGTGCTGGCCGCACTACACGCCTTGAGGAAGGTCGTGAGCGCATCCTCGAATCCCTTGCTCTGCTGAAGCCCACTGGTGAGGAAGTCAGCGTTGGGATCGGAAGCGCCATCGAGCACCGCGGCGCGCACGGTGGCTGGGAACAGCGTTGCCCACGTCGCACCGAGCTCGCTGCCGTAGCTGAACCCGAAGTAGGAGATTTTCGTTTCGCCGAGCGCCTTGCGGATGGAATCCACATCGCGCGCCGAATCGTTGGTGCCGATGTACTGCAGAACCTTCGCGTTCTTTGTAACGCATGCCGTCTCGAACTGCTTGGCGACATCAATGAGTTTCTGTCGTTCGGCATCGGTGTCGGGCGTGATGTCGGTGTTCGCGAAGTAGTCGTCGTAGTTGTCGACGCAATCGATGGCCGGGGTACTCACGCCAGTGCCGCGGGGGTCCCACGCCACGATGTCGAAGCGAGCGAGCAGCGGGGCGCCGTAGATTTGATCGGCCTGCAACGCGAGTTCGCTCCCGGCAAAACCTGGACCGCCAGGGTTCACCAACAGGGTGCCGATGCGCTTGGCCGTGTCTGTGGCCTTGTGCCGTGTTACGTACAGCGTGAACGTGCCCTTCGATGGGTCGGTGTAATCGATAGGCACGTTGAGGTGCCCCTCCTGCGTCGCTGCGTTGGCCCCGACACTCTTCCAACCGAACGGATCGGCTCCGGGCTTGGTCGACGCATCAGTGCCAGCGGGGACCGGGGATGTGCCATCGGTTGAACCGGTCGATCCCACGGTGGTGCCCTGCGGCGTTGGATCGGTGCGTGACGCGCTCTGAGTGGCAGTTACACCGTCATTGATTCCATCACCGCATGCAGCCAGCAGAACAGCCGCGCAGATGAAGGTGGCGGCGAGACGTGGAGAACGCATGACGCAAATGGTACAACGACACCCCAGCGTCTGAACCGGCAGGCCATCGGCAGCCACTGACCACCGGTCGTGTGCGTCACGAGGGTCCTTGGGGTAAGCAACACTGACTGCCGTAGCCTTGGCCCCTATGCGAATGGGCCCCCACATGATGCTTCCTGGCGATTCCGACGCGGTGAAGGACGCCCGACTCAACAAGGGCGCGTTGCGTCGCGTGTGGACGTTTGCACGGCCGTACCGAACCAGCATCAACGGTTTCTTGCTCACCATCGTGCTCGCCGCATTGCTCTCACTCGTGGCACCGTTCGCGTTTCGGCGCATCATCGACCACTCGATCCCCAACAAGAATCGCCACGAACTCACCGTGCTCGCAATCATCGTGGTGCTCGCTGCCATTGCCGATGCCGCCTTGGCCATCGGCCAGCGCTGGTACTCGGCACGCATCGGCGAGGGCCTGATCTATGACCTTCGCGTGGCACTGTTCGACAAGGTGCAGCGCATGCCGATCGCGTTCTTCACACGAACGCAGACCGGTGCGGTCATCAGCCGACTGAACAACGACGTGATCGGTGCACAATCTGCTGTCACCAGCACCTTGGGTAGCGTGGTGAGCAACGTGGTCGTGCTGATCACGACATTGATCGCGATGGCGGCTGTCGATTGGCGGCTCATGCTGTTGTCGCTCGTGGTGCTACCGATCTTCGTCATCCCCGCCAAGCGGGTAGGCAAGAAGTTGCAGGTCATCGCGCGTCAGCAGATGGAATACAACGCTCAGATGAACACGCAGATGACCGAACGGTTCAACGTGAGTGGCGCGCTGCTCGTCAAGCTGTTCGGGCGGCACGATCGCGAAGTGTCCACGTTCGCCAAGCGCGCCGTTGGTGTTCGCGACACCGGAATCAAATCGGCCATGTACGGCAGGGTGTTCTTCGTTGCGCTCGGGCTCGTTGGCGCGCTCGGTGCCGCTGCGGTGTACGGGGTCGGCGGACACCTCGCCATCTCGGGCAGCCTCTCGGCCGGCGACCTAGTGCTGCTCGCTACGCTCGTGTCGCGCATTTATCAACCGCTTACCGGGCTCACCAACGCACGCGTCGATCTGATGACCGCGTTCGTCAGCTTCGAGCGCGTTTTCGAAGTGCTCGATGCTCCGGTGAACATCGTCGACGCTCCCGACGCTGTGGAGTTGGTCAGCCCGAAAGGATCGGTGCAATTCGACAATGTCACCTTCCGCTATCCGCCGGCTTCGGCCGTGTCGATCCCATCGCTCGAAGCGCCTGGGCCCCTGGGTGTGGACCCTGATCGCGACGTGCTGAGCGGGCTCTCGCTGACTATCGCATCCGGTGAGACCGTTGCTTTGGTGGGTTCCTCCGGCGCCGGCAAAACCACGCTTGCGTCGCTCATCACCCGCCTCTACGACGTGACCGGCGGTGCGGTGTTGGTGGATGGCCACGACGTGCGCTCACTCACCGGTCAATCGCTGCGCGCTGCAATCGGTGTGGTCTCACAAGATCCCCACCTGTTCCACGAGAGCATCGAGTCGAACCTGCGCTACGCCAAGCCCGATGCCACGGTGGCCGAACTCGACCAAGCGTGCCGCGCAGCGCGCATCTACGACACCATCTCCACGCTGCCCGACGGGTATGCCACCATCGTGGGCGAGCGCGGCTATCGCCTCAGCGGCGGCGAGAAGCAGCGCCTTGCGATTGCGCGCATGTTGCTGAAGAATCCGGCGGTGATGATCCTCGACGAGGCCACCAGCCATCTCGACAACGAGAACGAGAGCCTGGTGCAAGCTGCGCTCGATCATGCCCTGCAAGGGCGCACGGCCTTGGTGATCGCGCATCGACTCTCGACCATTCGCGATGCCGATCGCATCGTGGTACTCGATGACGGCCAGGTCGTCGAGCAGGGCACACATGACGAGCTCATGGCTCTCGGTGGGTTCTACGCACGGCAAGAACAGGCCAGCCAGACACTCGCCGAGTGACGGTCCCTCTGTGTCCATGATCCGTACCCGGCTGTCGCACCCCCCGGTCATGATCGCACCATGACCACCGCGCTCGTTCTGATCATCGCCCTCGCAGCACTTGTCATCGGCGTCGCCGTCACCATCGTGACCATGTCGTCGCTGATGCGCCGCCAGCTTCCTCAGCCAGTCGGCGCAGTTGGTCACGCCGACGCTTCGGCCGAGCTCTCAGCCAAGAAAGACCTGATCGACGCCCGCCTCGGGCAGATGCAGAGCGAGGTTCACACTGACCTCGATCGGCTCGTGGCGCTTGTGGGCCAACTCGGCGACGCAACTTCACGACGCTTCGGACAGATGGACCAGTCGCTGCGCGAACACACCGAGGTCACCCAACGGCTATCCACCACCACGCAGAGCCTGCGCGAGGCGCTGGCCAGTCCCAACACGCGTGGTCAATGGGGCGAGCGCATGGCCGAAGACATCATCCGCGCCGCGGGCCTCATCGAGCACAAGCAGTACCTCAAACGCACCGCCGTCGCGGGCGACGCGCAAGGCATTCCCGACTTCACGTTCCTGCTCCCCAAAGGGCACGTGCTGTTCATGGACGTGAAGTTCCCGATGGCCGCGTATCTGCGCTATCTCGATGCCGACAACGACCCCGACCGGTCCGCAAACCGAGCCGCGTTCCTACGCGATGTTCGGGCACGGGTGAAGGAGCTGGCCCGGCGCGAATACGCACAGGCCGATGACCGACCGGCCATCGACAACGTCTTGTTGTTCGTCCCGAACGAAACGCTCAGCGCCTTCATCCACGAGACGGACCCCGACCTGATCGACGAAGCAATGCGCCAGCACGTGGTGATCTGTTCGCCGCTCACACTCTTCGCGTTCTTGGGCGTCATCCGTCAGGCCTTCGACAACTTCATGATCGAACAGACGAGCCACGAGATGTTGCAGATGCTCGGTCGCTTCGCTCAACAGTGGACCAAATACACCGATTCGGTCGACAAGGTGAAGCGCCAGTTCGATGCAGTTGCGAACTCGTTCCAAGAACTCGCCACCACCCGTCGGCGCGCACTCGAACGGCCCCTCACCGATCTCGAGGCGCTCCGCATCAACCGTGGCGTCGTCATCAATGGCGAGCTGATCACAACAGGTATGTCGCCCGCCGATGTGGCCGAACTCGATCCGGCCCCGAGGGACGAGTAAATCGGTACTCGCTCAGGCAGGGGTCGGCACGCGAAAAGCAACCGAAGCAGCGGCGTCGTCGTCTATCCAGATCTCACCGCCGTGCGCTTCCACCAGTCCGCGGGCGATGGCCAGGCCCAGACCGCCGCCGCCTGACTGGCGGTTGCGGCTTGGATCGGCGCGAGTGAATCGCTCGAACGCATGCTCGCGAAACTCAGCGGGGAAGCCGGGACCATCGTCGACGACACGTACCACCGCGCCCCGCTCAGCCGTCACACTCACTCGAACCGTTGATCCTGGGGGAGCATGGCGAATGCCATTGTCGATGAGATTGCGGATGACTCGACCGAGGGCAACCGGGCTACCCAACACATGTGCGGAGGCGTCGGCATCCAACGCAATCATCACGTGGGCCGAGGCAGCCGACGGCGTCAGCGATTCGATGGCCTCGTCGGCCAACTCGACGAGGTCGATCAGCACACGCTCGATCTCAAAGCGACCGGCCTCAAGCCGAGAGAGCAGCGACAAATCATCGATCAGTGCGCTCATTGCCGTTACGTCGTGCTGCATCGAGCGCAGGTACCGCTGCGGATCGGGTGCCACGCCATCGATGAGCGCCTCGACGGCAACCTGCAATGCAGCAAGAGGCGAGCGGAGATCGTGCCCGATGTTGGTCAACAGCGTGCGCCGCTCGAGCTCAACGGCAGCGCGCTCGTGTTCAAGCTGTGCAAGGCGACCGACGAGATCGTCGATAGCTCGACCCACGTGTCCAAGTTCGTCGGCTCGCCCGCTCTGCACGCGTACGGAACGATCGCCCGTTTCGATGTTGCGCACTGCCGACTCGAGGTGTCGAACGTCGTCGCCCAGTGGTTGAGAGACCACCACGGCCAACAACGCGGCGAAGCCGGCTGCAATTGCGAGCACCAAGAGGAACGAGCCCAGTTCTCTACGTGTCAGCACCATCAGCCACGCCGCCAAGAATGCTGCGGCAACGGCGATCACCAGCGACGACATCGCAACCACGAGCAACGATCGGCGCAGCGAACGCGCCCGCCGCTGATAGCGACGCAGCCACAAACCAATGACCACCGTGGCAACAGTAAGGGCAGCAAAGGAGAGCACCGTGATCAGCGGGTGATTGGAGATCACATCCTTGAGCGACATCGACATCGCCAGTTGGATCGGGCTCAGCGCCACGCCGGTCACGGCTCGAACCTGTACCCGACGCCGTGCACGGTGACGATCCATCGTGGCAGTTCGGCGTTGGCCTCGATCTTTTGCCGGAGCCGGCCGATGTGCACCGTCACCGTTGCCGGGTCTTGGTAATCGGGCGACGAGGACCACACGTGGTCGAGCAGTTGCGCCCGCGAGAACACCTGCCGCGGTGACTGCGCGAGTTGGACAAGCAGATCGAATTCCTTCGGGGTCAACAGCACCACGGCATCGTCGACGAACACCTCGCGGGAAACGGTGTCGATTGCGAGCCCGCCGAACTCGAAACGACCTGCAGTCTCGGGCACGACTTTGACGGCTGTTCTACGCAGGACGGTGCGCACGCGTACGGCGAGTTCGCGTGGCGAGAACGGTTTCACGACGTAGTCGTCGGCACCGAGCTCGAGCCCCACAATGCGATCGATTTCGTCGGCGCGAGCGGTCAGCAAGATGACAGGTACATCGCTATTGGCCCGGACGCGCCGCAGCAGCGCAAGGCCATCGACCCCTGGCAACATGACATCAAGCACAATCAGATCGGCCACGTTGCTGTCCAACCAATCCGATGCCTGTTGTCCATCGGCTGCCTCGTGCACCTGCACACCATCGAGTTCCAAGTAACGCGCCACGACCTCGCGCACCAGGGGTTCATCATCGACAACGAGAACCTGGGGCGCCATGGGTACACCATATGGCCACGTCCAGCGCTTGCACAGGGGCCGCAGAGTGTTTCGCGTTTGTTGAGGTTGCCGCATCAGAACTGTGAGAAAGCTTGAACAGAATGCACCCATGAAACAGAGGGCCCTCAGCACCAACCAACGTATGCGACTCGGCCTGGGTGCTGCGGCACTCAGTCTCGGTGCCGCAGCAGTCGTGGTCGCCGCCCACTCCGATCCGGCGCAAGTTGCGGGCGTCACCGCCGGTGCGACGCCCTCTGCCGGCTCGTCAACTCCCAGTACCTCGGCCACTGGCTCGACATCTGCAACGACTCCCGCCACCTTGCCGACGCTGTCTCGTGCTCCCGAATTGGATACCAGTTCTGGTTGGCTGAACGGGCGTGCCGCCGCAGTGCAAGGTCGCGTCGTGCTCTACGAGCTGTGGACCTTCGACTGCTCGAACTGCCGGGCGACGCTGCCGTACGTGCGCGCGTTGTGGGACCGCTACGAACGTGACGGTCTGGTGATCGTCGGCATTCACACACCCGAGTTCGCGTACGAGGCCGAGCCAGCAAACATCGCCCGAGCCGCCACCGTGCTGGGAGTTACGTGGCCCGTGCTGCTCGATCCCAATCGGTCGAACTGGAACGCCTTCGCCAATCGATTCTGGCCGCGCGTGTTCATCGCCGACACGGCAGGCAACGTCAGATTCGACCACATCGGCGAGGGCGGCTACGGCCCGATGGAGACCGCGATCCGGGCACTGTTGCGGATCGACCCAACAGCAGCGCGAGCGACCTTCCCGCACTCGTGATCCTTCCGTACCTCGCCCTGTTCGGCGCCGGTGTTGCATCGTTTCTTGCACCGTGTGTCCTACCGCTTGTGCCGGTGTGGCTCGGTGTGGTTGCGGCCAACGCCCGCACCCGAGCCGTTGCTGCCACGCTGAGCTTCGTCGCCGGGTTTGCCTGCGTGTTCGCGCTTGCCGGTGTGGCAGCTGGAGTGATCGGCTCTTGGTTGAGCAGTCGGGCCGTCGTCATCGTTGGAGGCGCCATGCTCATCATCTTCGGCGCCTCGTTGCTCTTCACCGGCCGCGGGCCGCTTCGCCGCGAGATCAGGCCTCTGCAACGATTTCATCAAGGAGCACCGTTTCTCATCGGTGTCGCATTCGGTGCAGCATGGACTCCATGCGTGGGACCCCTGCTCGGAGCTGCGCTGGGTGCAGCAGCAGCCGAGGGGAACCCGGTTCGATCGGGCCTGCTGTTGCTCGCCTATGCCGGCGGTCTCGGATTACCGTTCGTGGTCGCATCGCTCGGTCTGTCGGGGACGAACTCGGCAATGGCGTGGGTGCAGCGCCACTCGGCGCGCATCGAGTTGTTCGCCGGAGGACTACTCATTGTTCTTGGTCTGCTGGTGGTGTCGGGTACGTATAACTCTGTGAGTGGTTCACTGACTCGCGTGCTCCCATTCGTGAAGGGAAATTGACATGCAGGAATCTGATGCGACCCAGCCGGCAACGGTGACCGCTGGTTCGGTTGTCGCGCACCAGCCACCGCGGTGGTGGGGCGCGCTGATCGGCTTGCTCGCGCTGGGCGCGGGCCTTGCCATGGGTGGGGTGATCGCCGGCTTCTCGCGCGTACTGCGATCACCGATCGTGAGCGTGGGAGACCGTGTGATCGACCACGTACCCAAGCCGCTCAAGCTTTGGGCGGTGCGTACCTTCGGCACCACCGACAAAACCGTGCTCGTTTGGAGCATTGTGATCGTCATTGCGATCATCGCGGTGCTGGTCGGCATTGTCACGGTTCGCGGACGCACCGACATCGGCATTGCCTTCTCGGTGCTGCTCGGCCTCGCCGGTGCCTGGGCTGGCGGCGTGGGGCGCAACACCCATTCCGTTGGCGTTTTGCCGTCACTCTTGGCAGGCGCGACGGCGGCCGGCGTACTGTTGTTGGGGCATCGACTCGCCCAACCACGGGCGCCACAATCGGTGGTGCCAGCTAGCGCGACCCCTCGGCCAGTCGCACAGAGCATGACTGGCGCACCTGCGCTCGATCGGCGACGTTTCCTCATGGCGAGCGGCGGCATTGCCGTTGCCACAGTGGCGCTCGGTGCGGTTGGCCGCGGGCTCCAGCATCGCTTCGACTCGGCCATCGAACGCGCCGGAGTCCGCCCACCCGCACCACAGGCACCGCTTCCCGCACCTCCCACCGACCCGGCGCTCACTACCGAGGGTTTGTCGCCACTGATCACTCCGATCAACGACTTCTATCGCATCGACACCGCGCTCTCGTTCCCGTCGGTTTCTCTGAAGTCGTGGAAGCTCAAGATCACCGGCATGGTCGACAACGAGCGCAGTTACACCTACGACGATCTCATGAGTCGCGAGCTGATTGAGCGCGACATCACGATCTCGTGCGTGTCGAACGAAGTGGGCGGCGACCTGGTCGGCAACGCCCGCTGGATCGGCTGCAGTCTCGACGATCTTCTCGCTGAGGCGGGTATTCACAAAGACGCCGATCAGATCATGGGCGTGTCGGTTGACGAGTTCACTGCTGGCTTTCCCGTGGCCACCCTCGATGGTCGTGATGCCATCGTGGCGTTGGGTATGAACGGCGAGGCGCTACCCGTGAAGAACGGCTTTCCAGCGCGCCTGATCATCCCCGGCCTGTACGGATATGTGTCGGCCACCAAGTGGTTGAGCGAGATCCGTCTCACCCGCTTCGACCGGGAACAGGGGTATTGGGTTCCACGCGGTTGGTCCGCGGAGGCGCCGGTGAAGACCCAGTCGCGCATCGATCGACCCGGATCGAGCATCGCCAAGGGCACCGTCGCCATTGCCGGTGTCGCCTGGGCGCCGACCCGCGGCATCACTCAGGTCGAGGTGCAAATCGACGATGGCGTGTGGACGGTCACCACGCTCGGGCCGTCGCTCAGCGACAACTCGTGGCGACAATGGTGGCTGAAATGGGACGCAACCCCCGGCAAACATCAGATCCGCTGCCGTGCCACTGACGGATCAGGCGACACACAGACCGAGGAACGCGTCGACGTGGCCCCCAACGGCGCCACGGGCTGGCACACCATTCGGGTGAACGTCGGCGCCTGAGGCTGCGCAGGCGCGCACCCTTCGGGCAGACTCGTGACGTGAACCAACCCGCTTTCGATCTCGAGTTCGATGCCAACGCGGGCGCTGGCGCTAGTGACACCGCGGAGCACACGTACTCGGTCGGAGAGCTTGCCGATGCAGTGAACGGCGCGCTGCGCAGCCGCTTCGGCGATGGCGTGTGGATCCGCGGCGAGATCCAGGGCTACAGCGAGCGCGGCCCGCATGCCTATTTCCGACTTGTCGAATCGAACGACACCGGCAAGGCCGTACTCGATGTCTCGCTGTTCGCAAATACGCGTGCTCGGCTGCGTCCGCTGTTGCAGAGGCATCGGCTTCAACTTGGCGAGGGGATGACGGTGCGCGTCTTCGGGTCGCTCGATTTCTATGCCCCGAGCGGGCGGCTGAGCCTGAAGATGTCAGGCATCGACCCGCGCTACACGCTCGGCGAGATGGCGCTCCAGCGCGACGAAGTCATCCGCCGGCTAGTGGCGTCTGGTCTCTACGACGCCAACCGGCGCACCACACTGGCACTGCTCCCCTTGCGGATCGGTCTGATCACCAGTGTCGGCAGCGCGGCCTGGCACGACTTCACCAACGAGCTCGAGCAGAGCGGGCACGGTTTCGAGATTCGCGTCATCGACGTACGCGTGCAGGGCGATCTCGCTGCCGAAATGGTGACGGCGGCCATCTCCACCCTGAGCACACACGATGACCTCGATGCCATCGTTGTAGTGCGCGGCGGTGGTTCGCGAACCGAGTTGGCGGTGTTCGACGCGGAGTCCATCGCATTGGCCATCGCCGCATCATCGGTGCCCGTGCTCACCGGCCTCGGTCATGAGATCGATCGCAGCATCGCCGACGAAGTCGCTCACTCGTCGTTCAAGACACCCACCGCATGTGCCGGCGCGCTGATCGAAGGGGTACAGACATTCTCATTTCGCGCCGAAGCCGCGTGGGCATCACTCTCGGCGCTCGCCGGTCGGCAGATCGATCAGTGCTCGGCTGGTCTGCTGGAAACGGCTCGCCGGATAGAACAGCGCACCGTTGCGGCGATCGAACGCGCCGATCAGCGGCTCACCGATCGATCCCATCGGGTGACGTTGTCGTGCAGCCGTGCCCTCGATCAGACCGCTCTGGGGCTGAACAATGCCTCCGAACGGGTGGGCAGGCGTGCCTTGCAGTTCGCCGCGCAAGAGCTCGCAACGCTGGGCCAGATCGAAGCGCGGGTGCGCTTACTCGACCCCGTGCACACTCTGGCGCGCGGCTGGAGCCTTACTCGCGATTCCGAAGGTCGGGTCATCCGTCATGCCGCTGAACTTGCAGTTGGTTCGGCGATCACTACCACCTTTGCTGTCGGCCAAGCCCACAGCGTCGTGGCGTCTATCACCCCTGCACCCAATGCCCCCGAAGGAGCCAACGATGAGTGAACCCCTTGGCTATGCCGAAGCCCTCGCCGAACTCGAAGGAATTCTCGCCGAACTCGAACGCGACAACGTCGATGTCGACCGGCTCGCCAGCCAGGTGCAGCGCGCCGCCGAGCTCATCCGATTGTGCCGCGAACGAATCGGCAACGCGCGCCTGCAGATTGAGCACGTGGTCGCAGAACTCGGTAACTGATATGGGCAGCGCAATCCGGACTGCCGCAAGCAACGGCCTGCCACAGCCCGCCCAGCACACCTGCCGATAGCCTGAACCCGTGGTTCCTGTCGCTCCAGCGTCGCTCGCTCACATCGCTGGTCGCGTCGAGGCCCGCCTGAGTGCCTTCATTGATGACGAGGATCAGCGGTGGTCCACCTTCGACGAAACCTTGGCCGATCCGTTTCTCGCCCTCCGCGGACTCGTACTCGGTGGAGGCAAGCGGTTGAGGCCGGCGTTTTGCCATTGGGGGTTCGTCGGTGCTGGAGGAGACGCCAAGCATCAGCAGGTCATCGACGCCGGTGCCGCACTCGAACTCCTGCACGCGTTCGCGCTCTTCCATGACGACGTCATGGACGGCTCCTCTACTCGACGTGGCGAACCAACCGTGCACACGGTGCACGAGCAGCGCCACGGTGGACTGTGGGCCGGAGAAGCCCGGCGCTACGGCGAGGGCGTGGCCATCCTCATTGGCGACCTCACCTTCGTCTATGCCGATCAGCTCTTGCGAGGCGCTTCGGCCCCGGCGTGGGACATCTGGAACGAACTCCGTATCGAGCTGAACATCGGCCAATACCTCGACATCGTCGGTTCGGCACACCGCGAACGTCGG
This sequence comes from Actinomycetes bacterium, assembly GCA_025360105.1. Taxonomy (GTDB): domain Bacteria; phylum Actinomycetota; class Acidimicrobiia; order Acidimicrobiales; family Ilumatobacteraceae; genus WLMZ01. The sequence goes on from JANYCT010000057.1 coordinate 54,019, forward strand.
TGGGAGAAAGCCGCGCAGATCTGTCGCTACAAGAGCGGTAAATACACCATTGAACGCCCATTGCACCTCGGCGCCGTGCTCTCTGCACCCGAGCGCGCCGGCGAACTACTTGCGCCGCTGTCGGCCTACGGTCTGCCCTTGGGCGATGCGTTCCAGATGCGCGACGACGTGCTCGGCGTGTATGGCGACACGGCCGTCACGGGTAAGCCCGTGGCCGACGATCTTCGCGAGGGTAAGCCGACGCCGCTCATGGCGCTGGCATATGCGGCCGCGACGTCGGCGCAGGCCGCCGTGCTTGACCGCGTCGGCGAACCGGACATGAGCGACGACACGATCGCAAGCGTGCAACAGGTCATTGTCGACACCGGCGCGCTTGGCGAACTCGAGGGCCACATCCGCTCGCTCACTGATGAAGCTCTGGCTTCGCTGGCAACGATGCCGATCACGCTCGAGGCACGCGACGAATTGGCTGCCCTCGCCCACTACGTGAGCTGGCGCGACATCTGACCGGAATGCGTTTCTGATCCCGGAAGCAATGGTGCATTCTGTACTCGTGTACGAATACCTGATTCGCACGGCCGAGCCGGCCGACGTGACCGCGCTCCGCGATGTGTTTCGCCGGTCGTCGCTGTCCAACGACGGTGATCGGGCAAACCTGCTCGCCCATCCCGACGCACTCGAGTTCGACGACACGCCCGTTAGCGGCAAACGAACCAGAGTCGCCCTCGACGACGAACGCGTCATCGGCTTCGCCACCACGCAGATCGGTGCACACAGTGACTTTGGTGCCCACGCTGTCGAACTCGACGACCTCTTCGTCGACCCCGTGTGGATGCGCCGCGGCGTCGCCCTCAGCTTGGTCGCGGATGCCGTTGCGTTCGCACGCGCGCAGCGCGTTGTACGTCTCGAGGTCACGGCCAACCCGCACGCGATGCTCTTCTACCGAGCGGCAGGCTTCATCGACGACGGGTTCACCGAAACCGTCCTCGGTCCGGGCCGTCGGATGCACCTCGACGTGCATCCGACACCCAGCCCAGCCCAGCCCAGCCCAGCCCAGCCCAGCCCAGCCCAGCCCAGCCCAGCCCAGCAAGCTTGGGCGCGTGTTGCGCCGCCCTTTGGCGCGAGATGCGCCCAAAGAACCAGTTAGCTGTCGCGCTCGGCGATGAAGACCAGCTCAAGGCCCTGCCGGTCCGGGGCATCACGGATCTCCAAGAGTCGAAGTCCCACCGCAGCGAGCGCCGACGCGATCTCACTTCGCGAGCGGAACCTCAGGGTGGACTCTGATCTGATCACCTCGCCCGACTGTTCGAAATGGAACGTCCAAGCGAAGCAAACCAATTGCCCGCTGACATCGGTGACCTCGACCCAGCGGCTGACGGTACCGATCCCTGCAATATCAACGCGCTCGTAGGATTCTTCACGGTTCCATGTCAGCCACGCCTGTTGCGCTGGATCGCGAACCTCGAAGACCACGCGGCCTCCTAGACATAGCGCGTCCCTCACGCTGCGCAGCGTCGCTCGCCAAACCGCGTCGTCAAGGAACACCTGAGCGACGTTGCCGGTCATTGTGACGAGATCGACTCGCAACGGCGGCAGCGTCGTTGCATCACCGAGCAGCCACTCAACCCTTTCGGCTCCGGGTTTGCGCTGTGCGACATGCAACGACGCTGCGGCTGGATCGACGGCTACCACGTCGAATCCCTGCGCAGCGAGAAGACACGCGAAGGCTCCGGTTCCGCAGCCGACGTCGAGTACGGAGCGTGCCCCGAACTCGGCAGCGATCGCCGCGTACGCATCGAGATCGGCGCGATGCGGGTCGAGTGGGTCGTAGATCTCAGCGAGCCGCCGGTCTGCAAAGATCGGATCCGGCATAGGTCCCACCGTAACTTCCGAGACTCGTCATGTTGGCAACGAGTTGGTCGAACGCCGACGACGTTATGAGAGGGACTGGTAGGTGGCGAGGGCCTCGCGGACGCTTGCCTGCGCAACACCGACCTCGTCGGCGACGGCAGCGAGCCATGGCGGACGCACAATGGCAGCCACCGTGATGGGCTCGTCGAGTCCACTGTGTTCCATCGCCATTCGCACGAACAAGGTGGCGTAATCAGGGGGACGAAGATCGCGCGACAACTCGAACAGCGCGTACGGATCGGGTGGAGTGCTGCGCGGCTCGAGCGAGAGAAAGCTCGACGACGTCGGCCCCACCGCCCCCCCGGCAAGACCTGGACCATCGGCCAGGACCGCACCGCGAACCAAACCAGCACGCGCTCCGGCGAGCTGCAGCGCAGTGTAGGCGCCGAGACCGCGACCGACCACGGTCACCGCGCCGAGGGAGGCGAGCGCAGCGTCGGCGTCGGCCAGCAACATCTCCGCGCTATATCCGCCACCACGTGGGATTGTGGACTCACCATGCCCGGTGAAATCCAACGCGGCAACGGGACCGACCCAGTCGGTACACCACGCGGGCTCCACCGCAGGCGCGTGTTCGCCGAGGCCGTGCAACAACAGCAGGGCGCGGCCGTCGCCTTCGCGGAGGTGGTGCAATGCCAACGAAACCTTGCCGTGAGACAGCATGGACACCCGATTCACAATGCACCACCCAGGAAGTCGAGCACCATCTGCGAGACAAGATGCGGTTGTTCGATGTGCACAAAGTGACCGACGTTGTCGAGCACTTCACAGCGTCCGCCATCGGGCAGGTACTTGGCGACGTGGCGCGGCAACGTGCCCCAGCCCATCTCTTCGAGCTCACTTCCGAGAATACCGAAGAACGGCATGGGCAGACCAGGCAGACGGGTGATCGTCCACTCGGGGCGCCATGGTCCGAAACCACCGAAACGCATCGCGGGATCGATCTTCCAACGCCAACCATCGTCGTCGTGACGAGCCCCGACCGTGACGAGATGGCACAGCCACTCGTGTGACAGGCGCGGGTTCATCCGTCCGCGCCGACGCGCCAGATCTTCGAGCGTGCCAGGTTTGCGCGACGCGTGGCTCACCTTGCGACGGTCATCGAGCCAACGCTCCACATCGCCCAGCATCATTCGGGTGCGCTCGTGATCAGACACATCGGGGATGCGGCGACGGTACGGAATGCCATCGATATTCACCAGATGGCTGAACCGATAGGGCTGAGCATCCGCGAGTTGAATCATCAGCGCGCCACCCTTGCTGTGGCCGATCACAGGTGCAGGCTGAGTGGAGACGGAGTCCATCACCGCCATTGCGTCGCGCATGTCGCCGTCCCATGAGTACAGCTCGGTCTGATCGCTGTCGCCGTGGCCACGCTGGTCCCAGCTGACCACGCGCCAGCCCGCGTTGGCCAGCAGCGGGGCGAACACGTCGTAGGTCCGGGCGAAATCGAAGCCGCCGTGTACCAGGAACAGCGGCGGGTTGTGATCGCTGCCCCACTCGTGGATGGCGATCCTGACCTGGCCGGCATTGACGAAGTAGTCGCGATCAGGCGCCGCGGCACCTGGATAGTCACCGAGATGTAGATCTGACGCAGGGGTGGGCTCCACCCGGATGAATCTACGCGTAGCATGACGCCGATGAGGTATTACGTGCGTGTCGCCGGGATCGCCACACTGTTGTCGGCGGGCGCGCTGCTTGCCGCGTGCAGCAGCAGCGCAACATCAGCCAGCGACACACTGCCACCGATCGTCACCACAACGACCACGACGACGACACCGCCGACCACCACCACGATTCCCCTGGTCTACGTGGTGAAGAAGGGCGAATCGTTGTTCAGTATCGCCAAGCAGTTCGGGATCAAGCCGGCAGACCTTGCCGCATATAACGGCATCACGAACCCCGACAAAATACAGGCCGGCCAGAAGCTCAAGATGCCCCAACCCGGCCAGGCCGTGCCCTCGACATCGACGACCGCCGCGACGCCCTGAGGATCGTTCACCACGGCGAAGTGACCCGCCAGGAATATCCGAGGGAGGCACCGACACGGTTCCGCCGAGTTCGGTGACGAGTGCGGCCGCCGCGTCGGTGTCGAGGACGGCAAAAAACACCGGCCAATGGTTGGGAATAGCCTCGGGCCACATGTCGCCCTGCATCGGCATCATGCCTGCGATGGTGCGGTTATCGGCGAGGAACTCAGGGTAGGAGCCGTGGTCGATGTCGTCGGTCTTGGGTACCCATCCGAACACGGATCCGTGGAACTCGATCGCTCCGCTGGGCTCGCCGGTGTCGTCAACACTGACGTAGGTGGTCCACCACGGTGGCATATCGGCATTCATCTGAAGACCGAGACCTGCGATGGGGCGACCGTTGAGCGTGCACATGCGGTAGCCGCCAGCCTCTGGTGGAGCATCGTCGACTGTGCAGCCGAACAACGTTGAGTAGAAACGCGCAGCATCAGTGGGATCGGGTGTCCCCGAGTCGATCCATGACAGCGTGCCGGGCAGATGGCGAGTGACTCGGACATCGGTTTCCCTCTCATCGGGTTGCCGTGTGAACGGCATCAGCCGCCGAGCGGTCGGTGCCAGAAACCTCCGCCCCAGAACCTCTGCCCCATCACGACAACACGGTCACGACAACACGGTCACGACAACACGGTCACGACAACCGGTCACGACAACACGGTCACCTCGACCCCATCACCTCGACTCGAGCGCGAGCAGAAGCTCGCGCTGCGCTCCGGCCTCAGGCCCCGCCATCGGCCGACTCACGGCCACGGTGACCAACGCCGCATCGTGTGGCACACCCATGCGCATCAAGAGCCCAACGGCGATGGTGCCGGCACGCCCAATGCCGGCACCGCAGTGCACCAGCAACGTCTCGCCCCGCTCGAGACGTCGGCAGAGATCGTCGACCAACTGCGCGGCCACCGGAACGGAAGGGGCACCCAAGTCGGGGATCGGATGCCACACCACGCGCTCGGCAGATTGCATGCGCAACCATTCGACATAGTGCGGGTAACGATCGTCGAGTTCGCGCTGCTGATTCAGACACACCGCCGTGGTGGCGCGCACGGCGCGCATCGCGCGTTCAGGATCCGGGCCGATGAAATGTTTACCGCACAGCCATAGGCCGCCGGACGACGCAGGTAGCGGGATCTCGTCAGCCCCGCCGTGGCGCGAGCGCTGAGCGATCCATTCACTCATGCTCTGACCGTCTGAGATTAAGCACCGTTGCGATGGCTCGCAGCGAGTTCGGCGATGTCGCGCATGATCCGGCCCAGTTCGTAGTCCTTGGGGGTGTACACCCTCGCAATGCCAAGCGCAGCCAATCGGGTCTGGTCGTCGTTGGGGATGATGCCACCCACTACGACGGGTGCGTCAACGCCGGCAGCGGCAAGACAAGCAAGAACATCGGGCACCAGAGCAAGGTGGGACCCACTGAGGATCGACAGACCGATGACGTCGGGGTCCTCGTCGCGGGCGGATGCAGCGATTTGTTCGGGGGTCAGGCGGATGCCGCTGTACACGACCTCCATCCCTGCGTCGCGCGCCGCAACAGCGATCTGCTCGGCGCCGTTCGAATGACCATCGAGACCCGGCTTGGCCACGAGGAACCTCGGCGGTCCGCCGGGAATGGTGCGCACATACTCGGCCACTGCGGCAAGTTCGTTGGTTCGCCGGCCCACGGCCGCGCCCACACCGGTGGGAGCACGGTATTCGCCGAAGACGGAACGCAACGTGCCGGCCCACTCGCCCGTCGTGCCGCCGGCGCGGGCCAGACGAATCGACGCAAACATGATGTTCTCGTCGCCCTCGGCGGCCGAGCGTAACGCCTCAATCGCATCGTGTACCGCTGCGTGGTCACGTGCGGCGCGCCAGGAATTTACCTGGTCGATGGTTTGCTGCTCGACAGCGGGGTCGACGACGAGAATATTGCCCTCGCCACCGAGCGGGCTCTCGGCAGTCTCCTGATAGCTGTTCACGCCGACGACGGTCTGCGTGCCCGACTCGATACGTCGCGTGCGCTCGGCCATTGAGCGCACGAGCCGACCCTTCAATTCATCGACAGCCTCGAAAGCGCCGCCGAGTTCGAGCACGTTCTGTAGTTCGGCCCAGGCGGCATCGCGCAGCTCGGCTGTCTTGGCTTCAACGACGGTGGACCCCTCGAAGATGTCGCCGTACTCGAGCAGGTCCGTCTCGAACGCAAGTACTTGTTGCATTCGCAACGACCACTGCTGATCCCATGGACGCGGCAGGCCGAGGGCCTCGTTCCACGCAGGCAACTGCACACTGCGTGCCCTCGCATCCTTCGACAGCGTGACCGCAAGCATCTCGAGCACGATGCGTTGCACGTTGTTCTCGGGTTGCGCTTCGGTGAGGCCGAGCGAGTTCACCTGAACGCCGTAACGGAAACGCCGGGCCTTGGCGTCGGTGACGCCGTATCGTTCGAGGCCGATGCGATCCCACAGCTGGGTGAACGCACGCATCTTGCAGATCTCCTCGATGAACCGGATGCCCGCATTCACGAAGAACGAGATCGACCCGAAGACCTGAGCGAACTGTTCGGGCTGCACCTGTCCGCTGTCGCGCACGGCATCGAGCACACCGATGGCGGTGGCGAGCGAGTAGGCGATCTCCTGCACCGGTGTAGCGCCGGCTTCTTGGAGGTGATACGAGCACACGTTCATCGGGTTCCACTTCGGCGCATGCTGGGCGCACCACGCCACCATGTCGACGATGAGTCGCCGCGACGGCTCAGGCGGGAAGATGAAGGTGCCGCGGCTGAGATATTCCTTGACGATGTCGTTTTGCGTTGTGCCGCGCAGCGCTTCAGACGAGACGCCCTGTTCGTCGGCGTTCGCGACGTACAACGCCAGCAGCCAAGCAGCTGTTGCATTGATCGTCATCGACGTGTTCATCTTCGCGGGCGGAATTGAGTGCAGCAGGGTGCGCATATCGCCCAGATGCGACACAGGTACGCCCACCTTGCCGACCTCGCCACGGGCAAGTTTGTCGTCGGGGTCGTAGCCGGTCTGCGTGGGGAGATCGAACGCAATCGACAATCCGGTCTGGCCCTTGGCGAGGTTCGTGCGGTACAACTCGTTCGACGCATGCGCCGACGAATGACCTGAATAGGTGCGCATTAGCCATGGATCATCGCGTGGCACCTCGGGCGGCCGGCTCTCGTTCATGCTGCAAGTGTTACCTGTTGGTAGGGCGAACTTCCACCTGCGCCGCTGCGCCCACGGCACCGACGGTGATTGTCCAGCCATTGGTGGCCCACGACGCGCCGCGGGTCGAGAGCAGCCGCAGGTGTGGCGCAGGACTTCCGAGCGTTTCCTGAACACGATCAGCACCTGTGCACGGCATCGCCGCCGTCGAAGTGGTTTGACATGCAGCAGACGACTGATCGATGCGGTGTACCGCCAGTCCGGCTGCCGGCAGGAAGTCGTTGAAGCCGTCAGCAGTGAGGTATTCCACCGTCAGGAATGCGCCATCGGCGATAGGCAGCACGAGCAGGCGGAGCCGGTTTGCGCCCGAACCTGGTGCTCGCGTCGACGGCAGCAGAGAGTATGTACCGCCGCCGGGCGCAGCGACGGCGACATCGTGCACTGACAACCACCCGAGCGCGAGGCGATTGATCGCGAGCGTGTCAGGTCCATTGCGACGATCGGGTTCGGTGCTGCGCGGCGAAGCGCTGTTGCTCATCAGGTCGATGTCGCTGGCGTGTTGGTCGGCGCTGGTGGGATCACCGCTGTGCGGAAGTCCGAGAGTGTGCCCAATCTCGTGTTCGGTGAGGTCCACCGCAGGCACGGCCCCCCAATTCGGATGGAAGTCGGACGCCCCGATGTAGAGCGCCCTGCCCGTTTGACGAGCAGGACAAAACGTGGCCACGCAGGGCGTTCCCGGGCGACCCCACCCGCCAGGTTCTGTCTCGAGATGTTCGGCGTTGGCCACAACCATCACCGCACCAGAACTTGACGCGCTGGCATCGATGGCTCGCTGCACACACTGGTCATGCGTCTCGGTGCCGGACATCGACAACGCCGAACCGGCCACGAAGCGAGGCTGATACAGCCCATGCGACAGCGACTCGAAGTAGGGCGTGACCGTGTCGTTGAGCTTGGCCGCTACATCGTCGGGCGTGAGTGCGAGACGCAGCGCGAGCCGACCGTAGATGGGATCAGTGGTCGTTACTGGCACCTGACAGACGAAGACTTCGAAGGTGTCCTTCGCTGGCGCGTGCCGACCTCCGAGGATCAGCGTGAGCCCCGCTGGCTGCCCAACCGGCGACTCAACGGAGGACCCCGTCGAGGCTTCCGTCGGCATGGCGACGGTGCTCGTGCACGCCACTCCGAGCAGGGGCGCGACAAGAAAGAAAAGAACTCCCGGGAATTTCTTCAAGAATCGCTCAAGTTTCTCACCGCACCGACCGATACCTCTGGCACAACGATGCGCAGACGGGAATGTGCATCGACCGGGTTGGTGGGCTGATCCGCCGTCCCGTGAGGTTCTCCGGTGTCGGTCGTGGCGGAACGCGCCGACACCGGCGAACCACCCCCCGGAACCCAACGAGACGCCCAACGAGACGCCCAACGACGATGCTCGACCACGATGCTCGGCCACAATGCTGGGCCACGATGCTGGGCCATTACAGAACGATCGCTTGGTCGAGCAATCGCAGGTACCTGTCGCGCGGGATCTCGATGGCTCCCAACGACGCGAGGTGATCGGTGCTCCATTGCACATCGAGCAGAGATACGTCAGCCGCACGGAGTTCGTCGACGAGTGCGACCAATGCCACCTTCGAGGCGTCGCGTGCGACCGAGAACATGCTCTCGCCCGCGAAGAAGTGATTGATCCTCACGCCGTACAGTCCGCCGACGAGCTCGCCTGCGGAATCAAACACCTCCACACTATGTGCCCAGCCCAGTGTGTGCATCACGTGATACGCCTCGATGAAGGGCTCATTTATCCAACCATTCGGCCGATTCGGGTCACCGCAGCGCGTCATCACCTCGCGAAAACAGGTGTTGAAACGAACCTCGTACTTGCGACAACTCTGACGCAGCGACTTCGACACCTTCAGTGTGTCGAGAGGCAATACGCCCCGCGGATTCGGAGACCACCACGCGACACCCCAGCGATCGATGGGCATCGGGAACAGACCGTTGCGATACGCCAACAGCAGTGTGCCGGGCTCGAGATCGGCGCCTACACCAACCAGACCGTGTTTGTCGGCTCGATGCGCCGGAGGCAACCGCCATCGAGTGAGCGGCGGTTCGACAGGCGTTGCATCGAAAGCAGTCACCGCACCAGCATGCCCGAACCGCTGAGGCAAGCCAGCGCGGAACCGAAATCAGCGTGCGTAATCGAAGAAGCCACGGCCGCTCTTGCGACCGAGACGGTTCGCAGCAACCATGCGGCGCAACGTGGGTACGGCCGCGTAGTTAGGATCGCGGAACTCGTCGTAGAGCGCATCGAGAATGGCCAGCGATGTGTCGAGTCCGACGAGATCGAGCAGCGCAAACGGACCCATCGGAAAATTGCACCCGCCCTTCATGGCCGTATCGATGTCGGCGATGGTGGCGGTGCCCTGCTCGTACAGTCGCACGGCATTGTTGAGGTAGGGGAACAGGAGTGCGTTCACGATGAAACCGGCCTGATCCTTCACTTCGACTGCGTCCTTACCGCACGCCACCGCGAAGGCCGTTGCGGCGGCGATGGTGTCGTCACTCGCGGTGAGCGGGCGAACGACCTCGACCAGCTTCATCGCCGGCGCCGGGTTGAAGAAATGGATGCCGCACACCTTGTCGGGGCGCTGTGTCACCATCGCCAACTCGACCACGGCAAGTGTGCTCGTGTTGGTGGCGAGGATGGCGCTGGGTTGCACCACCTGCTCGAGTTCGGCGAACAGTTCTTTCTTCACGGCGAGGTCTTCGACCACGCTCTCGATGACGAGATCACAGTCGCGCAGTGCACCGAGGTGATCGGTGGCACTCACGCGGGCGAGGATGGCCACACGCTCGTCGTCGGTGAGCTTGGCGCGCTCCACCTGCTTGGCCAGGCTCTTGGCGAGCGACGCAACCATCGCGTCGGCGCTGGCCTGGGTACGCGAACGCACGATGACCGTGTAACCGGCACGTGCTGCGACCTCGGCAAGGCCCGATCCCATGATGCCCGAACCCAGAATGCCGACTGTTGTGATCTCGCCCATTCCGGAGACGCTACTTACCCATGGGTAACCGGCCAAAGCCGGACGGTACGCGGGCGGAGCCGGCAACTCGCTACTCGTGCGCGGGCACCTAGGATTCGTGGGTGCCTCAACGTCGAGTGTTCCGACCCCTGCGTGAGTTTCTTGCCACAGAGGCCGCCGGTGGGGTGCTGGCCGTGGGAGCCGCGGTCGCTGCGATCATCTGGGTCAACCTCGCCCCCCACAACTACGAGTCGCTGTGGTCCACGGAGATGGCCATCACCGTGGGCCATCACACACTCAGCCTCAGCCTGGAACATTGGGTCAACGACGGACTCATGGCAATTTTTTTCCTCGTTGTGGGTCTGGAGATCAAACGCGAACTAGTTCACGGCGAACTGCGCGTGCCGCGCCGGGCGGCCCTGCCCGTGGCGGCGGCGCTCGGCGGCATGATCGTGCCGGCGGCCATCTTCTTTGCGATCAACTACGGACGATCCACCAGCCACGGCTGGGGAGTCCCCATGGCTACCGATATCGCGTTGGCGCTGGGCGTGGTGGCACTCGTGGGGAGTCGAATCGTGCCTGCGTCGCTGTCGCTGTTCCTACTCGCCGTCGCCATCGTCGACGACATCGGTGCCATCGTGGTCATCGCGGTCTTCTACAGCACCGGCATCAGCGTGGGTTGGCTGATCTTGGGAGCCGCGATGGTCGCGCTCACTGTTTTGATGCAACGCGTTCGTGTCGAGGCGATGACTCCCTACCTCCTCGTCGGAACCGTTCTGTGGCTGGCGTTGCATGAAGCCGGCATTCACGCCACCATCGCCGGCGTGATCATGGGCCTCCTCGCCCCCACGACACCTGTTCTGTCGCCGGGAACCATCGATGAAGCTGAACTCGCCGATGTGTCGACTCCGCAGGCGGCGCAAAGCACCATCACGATCGCACGGCATTCGGTGAGCGTCGTCGAACGTCTGGAACACGCCCTGCATCCATGGTCGAGCTTTGTCATCGTTCCGATCTTCGCGTTGGCCAATGCAGGCATCCGTCTCAATAGCGAACTCTTCGACGGCGTATTCAGTTCACACGTGTTCTGGGGAGTCGTGCTCGGTTTGCTCGTTGGCAAACCCGTGGGCATCACGATCGCGTCGTGGCTCGCCGTGCGAACCGGCGTGGCCGAGCTTCCGCCCGATGTCCGAATGTCACAGATCAGCGCCATTGGCTGCGTGGCCGGTATCGGCTTCACGGTCAGCTTGTTCGTATCTGATCTGGCGTTCGGTCATCCGGTCGACTTGGGCCACGCCAAGTTCGCAATTCTCGTGGCTTCGATTTCAGCTGGTGTTCTCGGTGTCGTTGGCCTGCGTTCATTAGCGCACCGACACCGTCCACCTGCGTGAGGGCACCGATGTCCCAAGGTCAGCTTCCGGAAATGACCGACCCCCGGCGCCTCGTGCTACTGGAGGGCGTCAACAACTTCCGCGATCTCGGCGGCTATCCGGCCGACGGAGGCACCACCCGTTGGGAAGTGGTGTGCCAGGCTGACGGCTGTACAGGCTGAGCGCCAACGACATCGTGGCGCTGCGCAATCGTGGACTCGGCATGGTCATCGATCTGGGTACCTCGCGGAGAACTCGACGAACGCGGTCGGTATCCGCTCGATCAACACGACCTCGCATTCCATCACCTGCCGGTGCTCGACCAGACCTGGCAACACATGGACATACCCGAGTTCGACAACGATGCGGCGTTCTTGATGTGGGCATATCAGGACATGCTTCGCGTCGGCGGCGCTGAATTTGGCGCGGCCCTCGGCCTTATCGCGAACGCGGGTATAACACCGATGGTGTTCCACTGCACAGCGGGCAAGGACCGCACCGGCATCCTTGCCGCGCTGACGCGGCGCGTACAGTGGCAGCCATGACCGGAACGCTTGCTCTCTTGGGTGGTGGCCCCTTTACGGCCAACGACGAACTCGATCGCCGTCTGATCGCGTCGTCATCGGCCACCGAGGTGGTGGTGCTACCCACCGCCGATGCCTTCGAGCATCCGAGCCGCTCCATCGACGCGGCCAAGCAGTGGGGTGAGCGTCTCGGCATCGCCATCGACGGACGACTCGTGTTGCGGCGCGCCGATGCAAACGATCACGAACATGTTCACGCGGTGGAACATGCGCGCATGGTGTACCTCGTCGGCGATTCTCCTCTGCACCTGCGCTCGGTGCTCAAGAACACCGCCATGTTCGACGCGCTTTGCGGTGTCATCGCCAACGGTGGCGTGGTGGCAGCCGTGGGCGCCAGCGCTGCATGCCTGTGCGACCCGATGACTGACCCACGCGGCGGCGCCTTCACGCTCGGCCTCGCTCTTGTCGATGGCCTAGCGCTGCTCACCGAGGCAGAATCGTGGTCTCCCGAGCGCTTGCACCGCACCCTCAAACTCGCCAAGGGTTTCGCTGTGGCCGTGTTACCCACCGCCAGCGCGCTGTTATACAGCAACGCCACGTGGGAGCGCATCGGTGCTGTCGACGTACACGGCGACCTCATCTGAAGCCGCCGACTACTTTTCGCTGATGGTGACCTTTGTGATGGTCAGCGCGGTCAACGGCGGAACGCCGTTTGCCGCCGTTGGGTTGGCCTGCGCCTCGAGCGCCTTCACGGTGGTGTCGAATCCGTCGGTGACCTGACCGAGCAGGCTGTACTCGGCAGGCAGTGCCACACCCTGGGAACCGGTGACTACGAAGAACTGGCTGTCGTTGGTGGTGGCGCCTTGCGCCTTGGCCATCGCGACCGTGCCAAGCGCATACTTGCCGCTCTTGGGTGGCTCCACTGGAACCGAAATGCCAGCGCCGCCGGAACCCGTGCCCGTAGGGTCGCCACACTGCACCATGAAGTCCTTGATCGCACGATGGCAGGGGGTGTTGTCGTAGAAGTGATAGCGGGCCAGGTAAACGAACAGATTCACGTTCTGGGGTGAGTTCACTGCATCGAGCGCCATGGTGTAGCTGCCCTTGTTGGTCTCGACTACTGCGGTGTAGGTCTTGCCCGCCGTGATGCATGTTGGTGCCGGTTTCGGAAAAGACACCACTCGGCCGGCAGAACCGTCGGCTGGCGGGCACGGAAACGCCCCGGAAGCATCAGGTGTGGGTGGCGTACCGATCGTGGTGACCACCGGTGCGACCGTGGTGGTTGAGCCCACACTGGAGGCAGCCTTGGTCGACGAATCACTTGGTCCGAACAGCCGCACGAGACCGAAAACCGCAACGATGAGCGCCGGTACCCCGATACCAATCTGCAGACTGCGCTTCTTCGTCTTGGCGCGCCGAGCTTCACGAGCCATTTCCTCGAGCTTCAGTTGCCGGTTTGCTTTCTGACGTTCACGCTTGTCTGTGCCCACAAGGACGACACGCTAGTGCCTCGCCACGTCGCAACACCCGTCGCCTCCACCGCTGTTCGTCAACGAATCGAAAAGTCCGGGTTGCCATTCCCTGAGCGCGATCGACAAGAACCGCTCAAGGAAGCGACGTTGCGTGTCGATATTGCCATGCAGCGTTCGTTCGCGGCGGGACACAGCACAGGCACAGTGAGAAGCGGGAAGCCACGTCATGCAGTTCGGGACACCATGAGTCGGTTGACGAACCCAACCCCACTCTCGCGGCGCGAGGCTGGGGCCGACGGCCGCGCCGATGCTCCCGCAGGCGCAGTCCACCGCCTCGGTCGCCAGATCGCCGTACTCGCCCTCGTCACCGGATTCGCCTACCTCGCGTGGCGCAGCGTCTGGTCGTGGCATAGTTCGGGTACCACGATCGCGTGGTGGTTGGCAGTACCGGCACTTGCCGTGGAGGTCACCGGCTTTGTTGTTGTCTCAGTGTTGTTCTGGGCCCTGTGGCGCCACCCCCGGATGCAGCCATCCAGCCATCACGGCACCAACAACATCGAGCCCGATCAACTCGACGAGATGATGCATCCCGACTTCGATGTCGCGATCATCGCCACCGACGGGAGCGTGGAGGATCTTCGCGTCACCCTCGTGTCGTTGCGATTCGACCCATCGACACCGCGCGCATTGGTCATCGATCACGCAGGCCGGCCCGAAACAGTGCTCCTCGCAGCTGAGTTCGATGCCAACTATCGCGTTCCTGATCCCACCGACGTCTCCGGTCTCTCCGCCGCCGTCGCGGCATCGCAACACGCGTTCTTCTTGCTCTTGAACAGCGGCGACATCCCAGCAATCGGTGCTGCCCAATCACTGCGCGAGTGGATGACCACCGATGACATCGCCGTCGTACAGGGCGTGGTCACTGCGACTCCGGGAGACTCGGTCGAGCACGGGCCGAATGGACGCCACGACCTCACCTTCGAGCGCAGCGGCCTGAACCCTGGGCTGGGAGCACGTGGTACGGGAATTCTGACAGGGAGCGGCGCGCTCATTCGCCGCGCCGCGTTGCGCGACATCGAATTCAGCCAGAACTCGCGACAGAGTGCGCTGTGGGAAATAATGCCGTTGCTTGCAGCGCACGGCGCGCGCGTTGTGGCCGCCGGTGGCCATGCGGTGGTCGCCGCAAAGCCGCTCACCTCGGCGCCTGCCGCTGCACTCAGTCGTCGATCACAGGCCGATGCCGGTTGGCGCCTGTTCACCGGACCGAATGGGGCATTGCGCTCCCGTGGGCTGCGCTGGCGGGATCGCCTTGCGTTGGCTGCCTGGGCAGCGCGATCGCTCGACGGGTTACGCAGGGTGGTACTTGGTGCGATCGTTCTCGGTGCGCTCCTCGCAGGCCGCTCACCGTTCGCGCCGTCACCCGGGCCCATCCTGTATCTCTGGGCGCCCGCATTCGTTCTGGCGTCGGTTGCCTTGGCGCTGCTGTCTGGCGGCACACTGCGGCCAGGCGATCGCGTACGCGGCTCGGTGCGAGCAGTGGGGTTGTCGATCGCGCTCGTCGTCGCGATCAACTCGGTGCTCGTGATCCGTGGCATCTCGGATCGCTTCACCCACGCGCTCCATCCACTCGATCACACCACCCAGATCGGTCTGTCGGTCATTTCGCTGTGGCTCCTGGCGGGGTCGCTGGACTCGCTCCGCCTGCTCGCACGCCGTCGTCAGAACCGGCGCGCGATCCGCTTGGCAGCATCCGGTACTGGTCGCCTCGACGAGTTGGGCGTCTACGTCTCCGACATCACCATGCTCGGCGCAGGACTTCTCTCGGACCAGCCTGTCGCAATTGGTGGTCGACATCGTCTGGCGTTCTCGGTGCCGAGTGAGTCGGGCATCACCTCCATCGAGGTGTCGTGCGTCGTTCGCAACGCACGACCTGACCTCGTGAGCACCTGGAGAATCGGCGTGGAGTTCGAAGACGTTGACACCTACGCCTTGAACACCCTTGCCGAATGCTGCGCTGTGATGCCTGCGCGCGCGGCTCTTGCTGGAGCCGAGCCTGCGCCCGGGGTGTTCGATGAGCCCGCCGCGGCACATGTGGCTCCCCGTCGACTCGCACTTCAATTTGCCACTCTGCTCGCGCTCGCCGGCGTCGTCTCGTCCGCCGCACCGATCAATGCCGAAGCCAGCCCGCCAACGACACGCCTCGTGTCCGGCGAAGTCGTCGACGTCGGTGAGGCCCCGGTCCTGCCGCAGCCGACCCAGACCAGCACGACGCCCGGCACGACCGGGACGAAACCGAGCAACACAACCGTCGCCAGCCCAGCGCCCGTCAGCACAGCCACCATCGCCACGAACCCGGATCCGGTCAGCACCGACTCGCCCCCCCTCGAGTCCGCGCAGCCGATCGATCCGATCGTGACCGACCCCGCGACTTCGGAGGTGCCCCCCGCCTCCGAAGTCGCGGGTGGAAACAACCACAGCGACCTCAGCGGTATCACGGTCGTCGGCGTGTGCTCGTCGGATGCCGGCAACGACGGGGTTTTCGGCACGAATGACGACACGTACGGTGCGACAGTGAGCACCATCACTGACCGACGGGGCAGCTACAACCTCACGCTTGACGGACTCGCCTGCTGGGTGTCGATCGAGCCGCCGCTGCAAGCCATACAAGCGTCTTCGACCATCGCCGGACCTCAGGTGGGCCGCGCCGCGCTCGTCGATTTCACAGGTACCGGTCGAGTCGCAATGGCTCCGGTACGGATCACCCGCACCCCACTGCCGAGCGCGGGCCCCGCGGCGGCCGCCAAGCAGACCGGCGCGATCGGCGATCTCGTCTGGATGGATCGGAATGCCGACGGCATTCGCCAACGTGATGAGGCCGGCGTGGCGAAGGCAACGATCACGCTCTACAGCGCCATGGGGAAGACCGTCGATACCACGGTCACGGGCGCCGACGGCACCTTCCTGTTCGATCGGCTCGGTGCAGGCATGTACAGCTTGGGAGTGTCGAACCTGCCCGTCGGGCTGCGCGTGCCCAGCGTCGACCCATTGACCTCGCGCACACCGCTCGTGTCGTTGCAACCCGGTCAGAGACTGTCGGCAGCCGATGTGGGCGTGGTCCCCGAGGCGGCGTCGGCTTTGCGCCCGTCGACCGTCGTTGCGCTGCCGGCGCCGTCGAGCGACCAGCTCGACCCTGCCGGCCGTTCAGGCTCGTCGGGATTGCCGACGTTGCTCGTCATCTTGATGGCGGCGATGCTCGGCGGCAGCATCGTGTTTGCCTCGGCGCAACCTATTCGTGGTCGTCGCCCGACTTCGCGATGAGGTAGCCGATCGCACGCTCGGCCGTCGGGTAGCGGTGCACGAGGTTCCAGAACATCAGTGAGTGATCGTTCACCTCGAGATGGGCAAGTTCGTGCACGATCACATAGTCGATCACCCAATCGGGGAAGCGGGCCAGACGTGTGCTGATTCGAATGACCCCAGTACTCGGGGTGCACGAACCCCAACGCTTCAACATGTCGTCAGACCATCGGATCTCGCGGACTCGCGCGAGGTCGTAGCGCCTCGACAGCGTGAGCGCTCTGTCGGCGAGATCGACGCGGTCGGCAGACATCTTGCGCCGAAATCGACCGCTCATCACATCGACCCAATGGTCCTGCTCGGCACGGCTCATCCATGTGGGCACCACGACCGTGAGTACTCCACCAACGAGTTGCGCACCAACCGTGCGCTTGCGCCGCGCGGATCGTTCGATCGTGACGACGAAAGGCTCGCCATCTGCAGGGCCATCGGTGGGATCAACGGTCGGGCCATCGCTGGGTCCATCCAACGGGCCTTCGGTGTGGTCAGCGCTCGGCGCCTGAACGTTGAAGTCGTCGCCGAAGAGTCGCAACGCAGTGTTCATCATGTCATCTCAGCATCTCAGCATGCGCTACAGCGCCATCCCCGTGGCCTCGGTATCGACGAGACGCACGACATCGCCGGCGACCACGCTCGCATCGCGCACTGTGAACCAACTCGCACCGAGATTGGGCATGTGCCCGCTCGGTGCTCCGAGCAGGCGACGCACGGCACGGATGACCCCTCCGTGGCTCACGACGAGCACCTCGCCACCCGGATTCTCGGCAGCGATATCGCGAAAGGAAGCGAGCATGCGTTCGGCCGCGTCGTCATAGGGTTCGAATCCGTCCGGACGCCGACGTTGCGCCAAGAACCCCGGCCAGCCCGCTTCGACCTCAGCGTGATTCAGTCCCTGCCACGGACCGACATCGGTCTCGCGCAGGCGAGCATCGATGAGCACAGGCCCGATGCCGAGGATCGCCGCAATGATGTTCGCCGTCAACGAGGCACGCTGGAGGTCGCTCGCCCAGATGGCATCGAACATGCCCAGGCTCAACCCGGCATCTGCCGCCTGGCGCATACCCTCGTCGCTGAGCGGCGGATCCGCGTGACCCTGCCAACGACCGATCACATTCCACTCGCTCTGGCCATGACGCGCAACGAGCAGGCGAGTTGGTGACACGTTGGCAACAGACCGCTCAGACATCCCCGGCGAGGGTACCGGCGCAGCTACCATTGCGATGTGGCTATTCTGCGACTGTTTGCATCGGCCCGCGAGGCAGCAGGCACAGGCCGCGACGACCTGCCGGGGCTGACTGTCGGCGAGTTGCTCGCCACCGCCGAGCTTCGCTACGGGGCCGCGTTCGGCGCCGTGCTGAGGAGCTGTCGTATTTGGGTCAACGGAGAATCGGCAACCGCCGATACGGTCATTTCCGCTCGTGACGAAGTGGCGGTTCTGCCACCGGTGTCGGGCGGAGCGGTGTGAGGAGAATTCATGGACAGCCCAACTATCGACCCATCTGCGCTGAGTCTCGCCGAGCTGCGTGCCATGCGCGCGGCGCTACAGGCCGACGATGATGCGATCAGCTACGTCCGTCGCCTCGTGCAGGCCAGGCTCGATCTGGTGCTCGCGGAGCAGAACCGGCGCGTCAGCGGCGACAGCCGCGATGTATCCGAGGACCTTCCCGCGATCCTCGGGCGACACCTCACCGGCGGCCCGGCCCGACCCCCTCGCCCCACCGAGGACGCGAGCGAGCATCCCTTGGCTATTGAGCTCGACGAATTGTGCACCGGACTCGGCGCAAATCACGTGACCGAACTCGACGACGCGCAACTGCAGCAGTTGTCATCGAGTCTCGAGGCCTTCGAACAGGCGCGGTCGCACGAACGGCGCGACCTGTTCGGCAGACTCGACGCACTCAGTGCCGAGCTCGTGCGGCGCTATCGAGACGGTGAAGCCAGCGTCGACGGTTTGCTGGCCGACGAGTGACGCCTCCGACCGGGGCGGCACCCGAGTTCCGCCACGAGATCGGCGATCGTCTGGCCGACGTCGGCGATTTCATCCGCAGCCAGCGCGAGACCGCGCGCATGTCGGTGCGACGCCTTGCCGAACTCGCCGAAGTCTCCAACCCGTACCTTTCACAAATCGAGCGTGGCCTTCGCCGACCATCTGCGGAAATCCTCCAACAGATTGCCAAGGCATTGAAGATCTCCGTCGAGACCTTGTACGTTCGCGCGGGAATCCTCGCGGACCAGACGTCTCCGGCTATCGGAGTGCGCGAAGCCATCGGTAGTGACCCGTGGCTCACTTCAGAGCAGAAGCAAGCGCTGCTCAACGTGTACGAGAGCTTTGTGGCCCAGTAGCGCTGCGCCGCGTTCGCCACGTTGCATCACTCGTTGTGCTGGCCTGTGGCCGTTGTGCCACGTGAATCGTCTTGAATCGGGCAAGTTCGTACCTGATTCTCATGTTCCTCGATCGGTCTGTCGATGGATTCGTCGGAATGCGAGCGGGCGTCTTCCTCAAGCACAGCATCAACAAGCGAGAGGGCAGTACAACCATGACCGGCACAACACAGCATCGGAATAGCAGAAGCGTCCACGACGCACGAACGAACGACGGATTCACGCTCGTGGAGTTGTTGATCGTGATCGTAATTTTGGGCATTCTTGCCACCGTCACCGTCTTCGCGGTGAGAGGTATTACCGACAAGGGCAAAACCAGCGCGTGCGCTGCTGACAAAAAGACCATCGAGAGTGCCGTCGAAGCATACTTCGCGCAATACGGCGGCGCGACCATTCCTGTCACTCCCGCAGTAGCGCCTGCCGGAGCCACGTGGACCACGGGTGCTACACCCGATGACACCTTGGTGAGCGCTGGACTGCTGCGCGCGGTTTCGTCTGACTACACCACGAGCGCCGATGGGGCAACGCTGACGCCAGTCGTCGGCTCTTCGTGTCCCTGATTCACAATTCCCAGCCCACAACAACGAAAGGACCCGGCGGTCACCACCGTCGGGCCCTTTCCGCATCTGGGCACCGGTGGCGGAATACCGACCAACTCGGTAGGGTTTTCCCTTATCGTGCAACGGGTAGCTGTGCTCTCTCTCCATACCTCGCCTCTGGCCCAGCCGGGCTCGGGTGACAGTGGCGGTATGAACGTGTACGTGCGCGAGTTGGTCTCCGCGTTGGCTCAGGCCGGCGTCGATTGCACCACCTATACGCGTGCGTCGCGGCCGGGCCTTCCCGAGGTCGTGCAGGTCGAACCGGGACACCGCGTCGTGCACCTCCCCGCCGGTCCGTTCGATCTGGCCAAAGAAGACCTGCCACACGTCGTCGACGAGTTCGGCGATGCGGTCATCGATCATCTCAAGAACGGCCCGGGCGCCGACGTCGTACACGCGAACTACTGGCTCAGCGGACTCGTGGCGCACCGCGTGAAGCACGAACTCGAACTGCCCTTCGTGAGCACGTTCCACACCTTGGCGCGAGTGAAGGCCGAGGGCGGCGATCCGGAACCTGCGTGGCGCGAACGTGCCGAGGCTGAGATCATCAACTGCGCCGACGCCATCTGCGTCAGCTGCACCGAAGAGGAAAGCCAGTTCCGCCGCCTCTACGGCAATCCTCAGGGTCGCATCGAGATCGTCGCACCCGGCGTGGAGCACGCGTTCTTCGCACCCGGCGACAAACGCGGTGCTCGGCACGCGCTGGGCTTCGGCGCCGGACCGATGCTGCTGTTCGTCGGGCGAATCCAGCCGCTGAAGGGACTCGACGTTGCAGTCCGCGCGCTCGCCGAACTGCGTCGCCCCGATGCGTGCCTTGTAGTCGTTGGCGGGGCCAGCGGCAACGAGGGCAGTGCCGAGGTCGCACGCATCGGAGCAATCATCGACCAGCTCGGTGTCCGCGAGCAGGTGCGGTTCGTCGAGCCCCAGCCACACCACATCCTGTCCACCTACTACCGCGCAGCCGACGTGGTGGTTGTGCCGAGCCGCAGTGAGAGCTTCGGTCTCGTCGCGCTCGAGGCCGCCGCGTGTGGCATCCCCGTGGTCGCCAGCGCTGTCGGTGGTCTGCTCACCCTCGTCGACGACGGCCTCACCGGCTACCTCGTGGCCGGACGCAATCCCTCACACTTCGCGTCGCGTATTTCGAGCATCCTCAACGATCCCGCACTCGCCGCGTCGATGAGCGTGCGCGCGGCCGAGCGCGCCCGCAGATACACGTGGAGCTTCGCTGCTGCCAGGTTGCGTCGCGTCTACACCGACCTCGCCGTGCGCGAGCTCGTCGCCTGCTCGTAGACGCCGGTGAGCAATCTCTTCGACGATCGATCCGTCGCCGTGATCGAGCGTCAAATCGACGAGTGGCTCGGCGGCTTCGCGTCGACGAACCCTGCCATCGCCGCCATCGACCGCAGCGAGGGCGACGAGTTGCGGTGGTATGTGCGCATGCGCGGCGACGAAAAAGAGTTCATCACGGTGTGGCTCACGCTCGGTCAACGCACCCTGCGCTACGAGGCATACGTGATGCCGGCTCCCGAGGAGAACGCCGAGCTGCTCTACGAGAACCTGCTGCGCCGCAACGAACGACTCATCGGTCTGCACTTCGCGATCGGCATCGAAGACGCGGTGTTCCTGCGTGGTGACCTGCCGCTGACTGCGCTGTGCGAGGACGAACTCGACCGTGTCATCGGATCGCTGTACGCCACCACTGAGCAGTGCTTCCAGGGCCTTCTGCACATCGGGTTCGCCAGCCACTTCGACTGACCCAACCGCTACTGTCGCTTCACATGGGAGAACGCGCTCTGGTGGTCGGTGGAACAGGCCCCACTGGGCTGCCGCTCGTTCGTGGGTTGGTTGCACGCGGACACGACGTGACTATCTTGCACCGCGGTCTACACGAGCATGACGAGACTCCGAGCACCGTGGCTCATCTGCACGCCGACCCGTACGACGTCGCCTCGCTCGAGGATGCGCTGCGCGGTCAGACCTTCGACGTGACGATGGTGATGTACGGACGCCTGCGCCACATTGCCGACTTGATGGTCGGCCGCACCGGACGCCTGCTCTCCGTGGGCGGGGTGCCCGCGTATCGCGGTTGGATGAACCCGTGGTCGTTCGAACCGCGAGGCCTGCCGGTGCCCACCGCCGAGGATGCGCAGACTGTTGACACCCCCGAAGACGACGAGAAGGGTTTCCGCATTGTTCGTACCGAACAAGCCGTCTTCGCAGCGCACCCGGGTGCCGCGCACTTCCGCTATCCCTACGTGTACGGCCCGCACCAACTCGCGCCCCGTGAGTGGTGCGTAGTGCGGCGTGTGCTCGATGGTCGACGACGCATCGTGGTGGCCGACGATGGTCTCACGCTGCACCACCACGGCTACACCGAGAACCTCGCCCACGCGCTACTACTCGCCGTCGATCAGCCCGATGCAGCCGGCGGCAAGATCTTCAACCTCGGTGACCTCGAGGTGCTCACGGTGCGTCAGGTGATCGAGCTGATCTGTGCCGAGTTGGGTCACGAGATGGAGATCGTTTCGATGCCGTTCGATCTGGCGACGCCGGCACGACCGATGCTGGCCCAACCAGCGAACACCCATCGCGTTCTGGACCTCGGTCGACTCGTCCACGATCTCGGCTATCACGACCTCGTCCCGGCTCGAGTCGCGGTGGGCCGGACGGCGCATTGGCTCTCCGACCATCGTCCCGCACCCGGCGGTACTGAGGAGATGGTCCTTACCGATCCGTTCGACTACCCAGCAGAGGACGCGCTCATCGATGCCTGGAACGCAGCGCGCAGCGCGATCACACCGTTTGCGTCGTCGGTTGACCCATCCGACGAAGGCGTACGACACCCCGGATACGGCCTCGCCTACAGCGGCCCGGGTGGGCGGCCACGATCGAACAAGGAGTTCGTCGAATGACGACATCAGTACCTGCTCGCTCCTCGGGCGCGCACACCGGCCCGATGCGGGGCATCCGCATCCTCGATTTCTCCATCGCGCTCACCGGCCCATACGCGGCCACGCTGTTGGCCGATCAGGGTGCCTCGGTCGTGAAGGTGGAACGGCCGGGTATCGGCGACATCGCGCGCTGGATCGGGGTCTCCGTGGGCGGTATGTCGTCGTTGTATCAGATGTGCAATCGGGGCAAACGCTCGATCGCGATCAACCTCGACTCCGACCAAGGTCGCGATGTTGCGCGGCAGTTGGCCGCCGACGCCGATGTGATCATCCAGAACTTCCGTCCAGGCGTGATGGACCGGCTCGGGCTCGGCTACGACGACCTTCGCGGCGATCGCACCGATGTTGTCTATGTGTCGTTGTCGGGCTTCGGGTCAACGGGACCTTACGCCACCAAGGGCGCCTACGACACGGTCATCCAGGCCTACGGCGGACTGGGCGCCAACCAGTCCGACCGCGAGACCGGCGAGCCCCGATTCCTCAATCAGGTCGCGGCCGACAAGATCACCGCGATGTACGCGGTGCAGGCCATCACCGCGGCGTTGTTCGCCCGCGAGCGCGGCGACGGTGGTCAACACGTGGAGTTGTCGATGCTCGATTCCGTGGTCTCGTTCCTGTGGGCCGACGCCGCCGGCAATGAAGTGATGCTCGATGCCGATGGCAGCATGCCCTCGAGCTTTACCACTGCCGTCAGGCCGCTGCATTTCACCGACGGGTGGGGAATCTGCACGCCCACCTCCGACGCGGACTTCGCCGGCATGTGCCAAGCGCTCGATGTCGATGGCTACGACGACCCACGCGTGGCGGGCATCGCTGCGCGGCGCACCAACGTAGAGCTGATGGCCGACATCATGCGACGCTGCCACGCCTCCGCGGCCACGATGACCACGGCTCAGGCGATGGCACGTTTCGACGCGCTGAAGGTTCCCGCAGGCGTGGTGCTGTCGCCAGCCGCGCTGCACGCCGACCCGCATGTGCAAGCCATCGAGATGCTGCGCGACTCGGTGCACCCAACCGCCGGGCGTCTGCGCCAACCGCGTCACCCCGCGCAGTTCAGCGCCACGCCTGCGTCGCTCGGCGATGGCGCACCGACGCTCGGCCAACACACCAACGAACTGCTCAGCGAACTCGGCTTCGACACAGCAGCCATCGCTGCGCTTCGCGGCAGCGGTGCAGTTTCGTAGTTCACTTTTCCGCGAGTTCCCAGTCGCAACACTCAGACCAGCGCCGACGCGGGCCATATCGGGGAAGTCGATTCATGTGCCCGCGTCGGTAATGACAACGAATAGGTTGTCGCCATGAAGACACACGCACTGGCGGTCATCGGCGGCGGCAACATGGGCATCGCTCTGATCGGCGGCCTGGTCTCGTCTGGTTGGATCGACGCCGCCGATCTCGCGATCGTCGAGGTCATCGCGAGTCAACGCGAGGAACTGTCGCGTCGCTTTTCCGGGGCCACCATCACTGACACCGTGCCAGCGTGCAGCGCTGCCATCGTTGCGGTGAAGCCTCCCGACGCGCCAGCGGCAGCCGCAGCCGCAGTGCAGGCCGGCGCCACCCGAGTGCTGTCGGTCGCGGCAGGCGTTTCCATCGCCACACTCGAAGCGGCCACCGGCCCCGGGGTCGCTGTGATCCGCACGATGCCGAATACGCCTGCGCTCGTGGGGCTCGGCGCGGCGGGCATGGCCGGCGGCACATCCGCTAGGGCCGATGACATTGCGTGGGCCTGCGACATCCTCACCTCCGTCGGCACGGTAGAAGTCGTCCCCGAGTATCAACTCGATGCCATCACCGGTCTCGTCGGTAGTGGTCCCGCGTATCTGTTCATGATCGCCGAGGCGCTCATCGATGGCGGTGTGCTCGCGGGTCTCGCCCGGCCAGCGGCCGAGGCCCTGGTGACGCAGTTGTTCCTCGGTTCGGCAGCGATGCTGAGCCAGCGTGGCAATCCCGCAGCCTTGCGCGCGATGGTCACCTCGCCGGGCGGAACCACGGCGGCAGGACTCAAGGCACTGGAGGATCGTGCCGTGCGCGCCGCCATGCAGTCGGCGGTGATGGCGTCCACCGAACGCAGTCGAGAATTGGGCTTACCACACTCTTGACGGGCGTGCTGAAAAGAAACTGGACAAATTCTTTGGTGTGACTCTTTTCTCTGAGCCAATCGTTCGTCTACTGTTCACCTCGAGGTCGTCAATGACCTCCGGTTGCGAAAGCAAACGGGAGTCGCGCCCCGCAAGGGCTGCGCCGACAGGGGCTGGTGTCATCGGGGGGTTGACACCAGCCCTCGTCGTTTCTCGGCCCAGCAGTTTCTCGGCTGCCTCGACCCTGCGCTCGCTAGCCTCGCTGGCATGGCCCGTACGTACGACACGATCTCATTCCTCACCGACTACGGCAACGTCGATGAGTTCGTCGGCGTCGTCAAGAGCGTCGTGCGCGACATCGCCAACCACGTGACGGTCATCGACATCACCCACGAGGTACCGGCGTTCGATGTGCGCGCCGGTTCACTCACGCTGGCCCGCGCCATCTCGTACGTCCCTTCGGGCGTGGTGCTCGCGGTGGTCGATCCGGGAGTCGGCACCAACCGCAAGTGCATCGCCATCGAGGTCGGCGATGGCGAGGGTGTGCTCGTCGGCCCCGACAACGGTCTCTTGGCACCGGCGGTGGCCATGGCGGGCGGCGCCGGACGCGCCGTGGTGTTGTCGAACAGCGACTATCAGCTCGCGGCCCCCGGCACCACGTTTGCCGGACGAGACATCTTCGCTCCAGCAGCCGCACACCTGTGCAACGGCGTCGATCTGTACGAGCTCGGTGATCCCATCGACGCCGAACTGCTCATGCCCGGCGTCATCCCGCTCCCCCGCGAAGAAGGCAGTGCCCTCGTCGCCGAGGTGCTGTGGGTCGACCGCTTCGGCAACTGTCAGATCAACGTGGGGCCTGGCGAAGTTGCCCATCTCGGCGAACACATCCGAGTCACCGTCGGCGAACTGGTTGGGGCACCGCTCACGCGCGTCGCCACGCTGGCTGCGAACTTCAGTGAACTCGGCACCGGTGCCGTGGGTCTGGTTACCGATTCCTACGGCATGCTTGCGCTGAGTATGGATCGCCGCTCGGCCGCGCTCGAACTGCACATCGGACCGTCGGATCAGGTGGTCCTCGAAGCCGTCATCGACGGCACCGATCCGCGGCGCGAGGCCATCAGCAGCCCGGTGAACCTGCGCATCAACCGATAGCGTTCCGTCTATGCGCCCGGCCACCACGCTTGCCCTCGGTCTGCTCCTGCTGGCGATACTGCTCGCCGGGACCATCTCACTCATTCGGCTGTAGCTGTCCAGCGACTACAGTGGTCAACCGGGGGGTTGAGCCAATGAATCTTGCGAACATCATCGATGGCCATCCGGCCGACCATGTTGCGCTCATCAGCCGCAATCGCGCCACCACCTACGCCACGCTCGTCGAGCAAGTCGCTGGTCTGCGCGGCGGCCTTGCCGAACTGGGCGTGCAGCAGGGCGACCGTGTGGCGTTGCTCGTGGGCAACGGCCGATTCTTCGTCGTGTCGTATCTGGCCGTGCTCGGACTCGGCGCGGTGGCAGTGCCCCTGAACCCCACGAGCCCGGCACCCGAGCTCACCCGCGAACTCGTCACCGTTGGCGCGTCCACAGTCATCGTCGGTCCCGCCGCCGTGAACGCATGGCGCCACATCGACCGCGCCGATGTGCCCCTCGTACGTCAGGTCATCGCCACCGAGGGCCACGAACTCGCCGACGCATCGTCCATCGACGAGCTCATCACCTCTGCGCCGGTTCCCGTTGTGGATGTCGATCCCGACCACCTTGCGGTGCTGATGTTTACCAGCGGCACGGCCGGAGCACCACGCGCGGCGATGCTCAGCCACGGCAATCTGCAATCCAACATCGATCAAGTGGTGCATACCGAGACAGCCATGCACGCCAGCGACATCGTCTACGGGGTGCTGCCGATGTTTCATATCATGGGACTGAACGTTGTGCTCGGTATCTCTCTCGCCGTCGGCGCGACGGTGGTGTTGATCCAACGGTTCGATCCCTCGACCGCACTCGAGACCATTCGCGATCGCCAGGTCACCGTGGTGCCGGGCGCACCGCCGATGTGGGTCGACTTCTCGATGTGCGATGCCCCCGCCGATGCGTTTGCGAGCGTGCGCATCGCGCTCACCGGCGCAGCCAAGATGCCAGAGGAAGCCATGCGGCGTCTGCACGATCGGTTCGGCGTCGATCTCGCCGAGGGTTACGGCCTCACCGAAGCATCGCCCATCGTCACGTCGTCGGGTGGCGGAGCGATGAAACTCGGCTCGGTCGGCAAAGTCATCGACGGCGTGCAGGTACGTATCGTCGACGACACCGGCGACGACGCGCTCGAAGGCGACACGGGCGAGATCTGGGTGCAGGGGCCCAACGTGTTTCAGGGATACTTCAACGATGCCGAAAGCACGGCGCGGGTGCTCACGGCTGACGGCTGGTTGCGCACCGGCGACATCGGCATGACCGACACCGAAGGTTTCCTATACCTCATCGACCGCGCCAAAGACCTCATCATCGTGAGCGGTTTCAACGTCTTCCCCAACGAGGTCGAAGAGGTACTGCTCGAACACGCTGGCGTGGCCGAGGTGGGTGTCATTGGCGTGCCACATCCACACACCGGCGAAGCCGTGAAGGCGTTTGTGGTTCCCCAACCCGGGGTGCATCTCGACGAGGACGAACTCATTGCGTATTGCAACGGCGAACTGGCGCGCTACAAGTGCCCGTCGAAAATCATGTTCGTCGACGAACTGCCGCGCAACGTGACTGGCAAACTGCTACGCCGCTCGTTGGTCTGATTCGGCAACGATGAGCCGCCGCTTGGTGCCGCTACTCGCCACCAGGAAACCAGCGAATAGGATGCAGATTCCCACCAGCAACGTGAGCGCGAACGCGCGGTCCTTGCCAAGCCGACCTGCAACGGTGCCGCTCGCCGACAACACCAACGTGCCAACTGCGATCAGCACATTGCCGACGGCGAGTCGTTTGGGGAGCGACACCGACCGCTTCGCCCCTGCACCGAATGCCGGCACCTTGCCGCGCGCAACACGCCACGCCGACCACAACGCTCCACCGATGATCACCAAGGCCGGTACGCCCGAGCCGACTGCGGCGAATACGCGCGGTGCAACACCGAAGACCTCGCTGCCCGTGGGCAAATCGGTGCCAGAGACAGCCATCTTCGTTGGCGCGCTGAGCACTACACCGGCGGCCAGACCGGACAGCGCGATCAGCCAGAGCCGAACACGGTCGCCCCACACACGACCGGCGAGGAGATACACCGTGCCAAGGCCGAGCCACGGCACATTCAGTACCGCGCCCGCAAGAAAGAAGACGCGAAAGTTGGCAGTGCCCCAGCCGTGCGATTCGGCCCACCACAATGCGAGTCCACCCAGCGCGAAGAACGACAGCGAGATGGTCCAAGCAAGCTCGTGCATTCGGCCGCGACGTAGGTAGCGATCAAGCGTGCTCAACGCAAACGCCAGTGCCACCAGCGTTGCGGCGGCAGCAAGGGCAGCGTTCGTGGTCACGGCACACACGCTAGTGGTTCGCTGGCGATGGGTACCCGGCCGCGACCCTCGGTGTGCTGGCCGGTCACGACGCGTGACGAAATGCACGCGAGATATGGACGATTTCACACCGGGCTGACTTTGTGAACGTGTGCACATGTGCCTAGCGTGTAGATCGCATGCCAGTTGAACGTGTTCGTCGCCGAATCCCCGAGGCCACCGTCGCCCGGCTGCCGGTGTATCTCCGCATCCTCGTCGAACAAGCCAACCTCGAGGTCGAGAACATCAGCAGTGAGGGCCTCGCCGAACTTGCAGGCGTGAACGCCGCCAAGGTTCGCAAGGACCTGTCGTATCTCGGGAGTTACGGCACGCGAGGTGTCGGCTACGAGGTCGCATTTCTCGTGTATCAGATCCGGCGCGAACTCGGACTCACACATGATTGGCCCGTCGTCATCGTCGGTGCCGGCAACCTCGGTCAGGCCCTCGCCGGCTACGGCGGATTCGGCGAACGGGGTTTCCCCGTCGCGGGTGTGGTCGATATCGACCCGGCCAAGTTGGACAGCGTCATCGGTGGCGTGCGCGTGCGCCATATCGACGACCTCGGCCAGATCGTGCAGAGTCGCCAAGTGAGCATCGGCGTAGTCGCCACGCCGCCCGCAGCGGCACAGGATGCGGCCGATCGTCTCGTGCGAGCCGGAGTCACCAGCATTTTGAACTTTGCCCCCGTCGTGCTCGGCGTGCCGCACGGCGTCAGCGTGCGTAAGGTCGACCTCGCCGTCGAACTCCAAATCCTCAGCTACTACGAGCAACGCCGCGTCGGCGTGGGCTTCCACGCGATTGGGTCGAATGACTCTGGTCGCGGGGCCAGCGCGTAGGGTTCCATATCGAGAAGGAAAGGTTGTCGTACACGTGTCCATCGTTGTCATCGGCGTGAATCACCGCACGGGGCCCCTCGCCCTGCTCGAGCGCGTCACCGTGACGGTGGATTCGCTCCCCAAGGCCCTTGCGAGTCTCACCAGTCGAGTGAACATTCGCGAGGCCGTGGTGTTGAGCACGTGCAACCGCACAGAGGTGTACGCCGTCGCCGAGCGTTTCCATGGCGCATACGCAGACATCCGCGACTTCTTCTGCGAACTCGGAGGGCTCTCTCCCGACGAGCTGCATCCGCATCTCTACAGCCAGCACGACGACGCCGCAGTGTCGCATCTCTTCGAGGTCGCTGCCGGTCTTGACTCGGCAGTGCTCGGCGAGACCGAGATCCTCGGTCAAGTCCGTCATGCGTGGGAGTTCGCCCAGATCGAAGGCGGGGCCAAAGCCACGTTGAATCTGTTGTTCCGCCACGCCATCGAAACCGGCAAGCGAGCCCGCACCGAAACCGGTATCAGTCGTTCGACCACCAGCGTCAGCCACGCGGCCGTCGAGATGGCCAACGAGCATCTCGGCAGCCTGCTCGGGCGTCGCGTCCTCGTCGTGGGCGCCGGCGAGATGGGCGAGGGCGTTGCTGTGGCGCTGGTTGCGGCGGGTGCCGCAGACATCACCGTCACCAATCGCACCGAATCACGAGCCGACCATCTGGCCCAGCGAGTCAACGGCAGGGTTGTGCCGTTCCACGCACTCGCTGACGCCATTGCCCAAGTCGATGTGCTGCTGACCTGCACCGGTTCAGGCTCGGTTCTGATCGAACGTGAGACCGTGCACGCAGCACGCGCCGGGGTTGACTCACCCTTGTTAGTCGTCGACATTGCCGTACCCCGCGATGTGGATAGCGCTGTGGCCGATCTCGCCGGCGTCACATTGCTCGATCTGGACAACCTGCGTGACTGGGCCGCCAAAGGCACAGAGAAGCGCTCGGTCGAGGCCGCCTCAGTGCGCCTCATCGTCGGTGAGGAAGTCGAGCGGTTCGCTATCGATGTCACCGCACGTCAGGCGGCTCCGCTGGTGGCCCAACTGCACGAACACGCCGAGGCCATTCGTCTCGCCGAACTCGATCGTTTTGCATCCCGCCTAGCTAGCTTGGAGCCCGCACAGCGCGCCGCGGTCGAGGCAGTGACGAGAGGCATCATCGCAAAGCTGTTGCACACACCCAGCGTGCGCCTGAAAGAAGACGTCGGCACGCCGAGCGGCGAACGCAACGCTGCTGCGGTTCACGACCTGTTCGACCTGAGCTGAGTTCGGGCCGTGGCCAAGGACACCCTGCGCATTGCGACGCGGTCGAGCGCCCAGGCACGCGCTCAGGCCGAGGTCATTGCCGCCGCGATCGAAGCAGGCAATCCCGGGTGGCGAACCGAGTTGGTCTTCGTCGACACGCTTGGCGATCAACGCCAAGATGTGCCGTTGCATACCATCGGCGGGCAGGGCGTGTTCGTGAAGGAGGTGCAACGTGCGGTGTTACACGACGACGCCGACATCGCGGTGCACAGCGCGAAGGACCTGCCATCGCAATCGGCCGAAGGATTGGTGATCGGCGCCTTCACCGAGCGACGCGACCCACGCGACGCGCTGGTGGGGTGCACGCTCGATGGCCTTGTTCTTGGTGCAACGGTGGCGACGGGATCCGTCCGGCGTCGAGCACAGTTGCACGCGCTGCGCCCAGACCTGCGGTTCCTCGAACTCCGCGGCAACATTCATACGCGCCTGTCCAAGGTGCCCGACAACGGTGCCATCGTGATGGCGGTTGCTGCGCTCGAGATCCTCGGCCTCACTGATCGCATCGCTGAGCACATGCCCACCGATGCGATGGTGCCAGCAGTCGGGCAGGGCTGCGTGGCGGTCGAATGCCGCGCCGGCGACACCGCTACGGCACTCCGGCTCGCGGTCATCGATCACTCACCGAGCCGCAAGGCTGTCACTGCCGAGCGCGCCTTTCTCGCCGAATTGGGTTCAGGGTGTTCGCTGCCTATCGGTGCACACGTCAGCGACGGCCAAATCAGCGCGTTCTTGGCACACGAGAACGGACGCGTGCTTCAAACGACAGTCCGGCTCGGGCACGACTGGGTGACGACAGCAGTAGAGACCGCACGCTCGCTCCACGCGGCGATTCTGCGATGACGCCGTTGCCACTCGCCGGACGACGGGTGGTGATCACGCGTGCAGCCGATCAGGTCGCGCCGTTGGCCCAACGCCTCGTCGCCCTTGGTGTCGAACCGATCGTCATGCCGCTGATCGAGATCGTCGACCCATCCGATGGTGGCGTTGCCCTGCGAGATGCGCTCGACCGCCTGTCCGATTTCGATTGGCTCGTCGTCACGTCGCCAAACGGTGCCGAACGAGTGAGCCGCGCCGTGGCTGCGCTGGGGCACAACCGCCCGCGTCTGGCGGCCGTCGGCACGACCACCGCGGCGGCGCTCAGTGTGGCACCGGATCTGGTGCCACAACGCCAGATCACCCACGGATTGCTCGACGAGTTCGCCATCGGCGACGGGCGCGTGCTCATCGCCCAAGCCGAGTCGGCCGAGCCCGACCTCGCCGAGGGCCTCGCCACAAAGGGCTGGACCGTCGAAGTCGTCGCCGCGTACCGAACAGTTGCGACGAACCCCAGTCGCGCCTCGAACTCGGCGTTGCTGCTGGCAGTTCTCTCCGCCGACGCTGTGCTGTTCGCCAGCGGCTCTGCCGTTCGCGCCTGGATCGACGTACTCGGCTCTGCCACACCGCCGGTCGTCATCGCGATCGGTCCTGCAACGGCGTCGGTGGCCGAGCGTCTGGGGCTCAAGGTGAGCGCCATTTCGGCCGATCACTCTGTTGACGGACTGGTGGCCTGCCTACAGGACTATCTACTCGGTCATGGATAGAGTGGCGACCACGATTGACCGGTGATCTCCATCCTCAGGCGCACGGGCGAGGCACACAGCATTCACATGACACGACGACACGATCCAGGGCACGACGCGTGCCACGAGGCAGCCCACGGCGCACGGCGCTGGGCTCTCGGCGGGGGCATTGCGGCGATTGCTGCCGTGAGCCTCGGCTGGTTTGTCGCGCCGGTGCCAGTGGCGGCACGGATCGTGGCCACGACGGTGCCGTTCTCGGTCGTGTCGCCGACGGTCGCCGACAACCCGACCACCTCGGGCGACGGCCGCATGGTGGTGTTCACCTCCGCGCCGCCCACGGCCGACGGACGCACCAGCAGCGTGTGGCTGAACGACCGCGGTATCGGCCAACTCGTCGAACTCACCAAACCGAGAGCCGGCATCCGTCTGGGCAACAGCGTACTTCCGGTGATCAGCGCCGATGGTTGCGTCGTCGCGGTCACCACCGAGATGGCTTTTGACCTTTTTCGCGACGAGGACCGTGGCAGCCGCTGGGATGTCTACCGCGCCATACTTCCCGCCTGCGGTGGCACCCCCAACGATTGGGAGCTCGTCTCTACCATCACCGGCGTCGATGGTCAGGGCCAGGCACGGGGCGATGTCGATCCGACTCAGCCCATCGCACTCTCGGGTAGCGGCTCCGTCGTTGCCTACGCCCATCCGTTCAAGTCACTGTCGGGCAACGACGACCCCCTCCATCGACCCACAGCCATTGACGTGGTCGATCTCACCAAGCTGATCGATCAGCCCGGTCGGTCTACAGCGGCTGCTGGCCTGCCCGCAGAGGCAGCAGGCAACGGTGCGATGTATGTCGGCCAACGCACTCCGGCGTTGTCCGGCGACGGCAACATTGTGGTGTTCAGCTCCGACGCGAACTCCAACGAGGCCGTACCCGATTGGGTTCCACCGGCCACTGGTGCCACGACGGCCCCGAGTCAGATATTTGCGTGGGACCGCGCCGACCCAGACCCGTTCAAGGCTGTCGTACTCGTGTCGAAGGGGGTGCGCGGCGCGGCCAACGCTGGAGCGCTCACACCTGCGGTGTCGGCAGATGGCCGTCACATCGCCTTCACATCGGCCGCATCCAACTTGGTCAACTCGGCGAGTTTCGCCGCCTGCGGCAGCGCCTGCCCATCGCAGATCTATGCCGTTGATCGCGACACCGACTCGAACTACATCTTCGATGAAGTCGGTGCAACCGATATCAGTCTCGTCAGCCGGGTGTCCGCCCCCCGCGGTGAGCCAATAACAGCGGCGAATGGCATGTCCGCCGCACCCACGATGTCGGCCGACGGCAACACCATTGCCTTCTCAACGCAAGCGTCGAATCTGTTGCAGATACAAACGCCGGGTGGGGGCGAGGCCAGCGACGGCGACTTGCTCGTGGCCGATCTCGGCACGGGTCAATTACGCCGAGCGTTCGATAGCCCGGCGCCGGCACCCGGTGCGCATGCGCACCCTCATCTGTCTGCAAACGGGCGCGTGCTTGTCGCCGATTCGCTCGTTGCCGATCGGCTCATCGGCGATCCCACCATCATCGGACGGCGTGTGGTGTCTGCAACGCTGGCCCCCCATCTCAGCATTGCTGAAGGCGATCTCGGCACGGTCACCGTGGGTGTGCCCGGACCGGAATGGTACGTCAACGTCGTCAACGACGGTCCCGGCGCTTTCGTGCCCGCCACTGCCACCAGCGACACGCCCGACTTCGCTGTTACGGGTGGCTCGTGTCTCGATCATTCGCCCGTGCCTGCAGGTAAGAGCTGCTCGGTGTACGTACTGCTCACCCCGTCCGTGAGTGGTCCCATCACCGGCAAACTCACCGTTGCCGAGGCAGGTTTTGGCGCCATCACGCTCACGACCCCACTGAAAGGTGCCGGTGGTGAGCCGGCCCTCCAGGCCACGCCCTCCGGCGCCGACTTCGAACGCACGCTCATCGGAGCCACGAGCCCACCGAGCATCATCATGGTCGCCAACGTCTATGTCGGACCGTCGGTCGTCAGCAGCGTCACGGTCAGCGGAGCGAATCCATTCGACTTTGCGGTCGTGCTCAATGGCTGCCAGAACGTGCTCAACCTCGGCGAAAGCTGCCCGGTGGTAGTCGCGTTCGCACCAATCGCTTCCGGACGTCGAACGGCGACGATCAACGTCGGCACTTCCGCGGGTCAGTACACCAGCATCTTCGTCAGCGGCCAGGGTTACTACGCACCGTCGTTGACCACCACCGGAAATGCGCGGCCCGGATCGCGGCTCGGCATCGGCGGCAGCGGCTTCCCCGCAAACGCCGGGGTACTGATCAGCTGGGGCGATGGCGCCGGTCGTTCCACAATCGCTGCAACCGATGGCGCCGGTGCCTTCGTCACCACAATGCTCATTCCAAAGGGCGAGCGGGCTGGCACGCGAACCTTGGTGGCTCAGGCAGCAGGCGGCACCATCGCGAGCGTCACGCTCGACGTGCAACGCACTGCGATCGCTGGGCCGGCATCAGCCTCGTGGCCGCGTCCCTGACGGCTGTCGAGAGTCAGCGGTCAGCAAGCGTGCCGCTGAGTAGCACCGCTGGAACACATGTCCCCGTGGGTGCGTCACCCACACTGGCGCAGGTGAACTGAAAGGTCACCTTGTCACCCGCTGCGAACACGAGTGGACTCACGAGGGGAAGACTGTCGTTACCGGTGGCATTTTCGAGTCGCCACGGAACGAGCACGGCATCGTTGTTCGACAAGGTCGCCGGACCGGTGTCGAGGTTTGGGTTCTGCAGCACCACGTCGGTGACGCGCAGCACCTTGCCAGTCGGAACCACATACTGATCGCTGCCCGAGGCGCTGAGCGCAACCTTGACCTCGAGGCGATGATTGAACGGCTGGGCACCCGCTGCGCTGTTGTTCACTGGCACCGAATTGTTGGGAGCCAGTGTGGAGTCGGTCGGTGTCTGCTGGCCCGGCAAAGTGGTGGGGACGACAACCGGAGTCTGACCTTTCATCGCGTCGCGGGCTGCATGTTCTGCCGCTGGCTTGATCAATGCAAACCACGACCCAACAAGCAGACCAACGAAGGCGACCGCAGCGAACACTTTGCGTCCCAGACGTTCAGGCATCAGCGAGGTCTGCACGAACGTGGCGTTCGCCGTTGCAGTCGGGAAGCCTTGTTGATCGGCTTCGATGGAGTACGGGAGCGTGCGCGAACCCGATGACCACTGGCGATGCAGCGATTTCAACCGGAGGCGAACGAGGCTCTTGGCCCCGGGTTCCACACCCACGGCCGGCGGATCGAAATCACCATCGAGTCGTTGCGTGGTATCGATGAGATGAAGCCTGCAGCTCGCCTGCATGTTGCCGTGGTTCTCGATGAGGAACTCGAATGTGGCCCGTCGACGGGCGCGCAGCACCGGTTGCAGTACCTGAATGCGTCGATCGTGAAATGCCCCGATCTGCACGGTGGTCTCGGCAATAGTCACGTCGTCGGGTTCTTCTTGGGGGATAATTCGTACCGTGAGCGGCGCCGGACCTGCGGCGGTTGATGCCAGCAAAGGTGGTCGCAGCGTCACGGTGATGACCTCGTGCGAGCCGCCGAACAGCGTGACCACCGGCGGTGACAGGCGCACCCAGCCGGCCACCAGCCCCGACGGAACGAGGGTGAATGTCTCCGTGTGGTCGTCGAGGTTGAACAGCGTCAGCGACAGCGTTTCGACCTCGCCCGGCTGAATCTGCACGTCTGTTGCGGAGAACTGAGCTTGAGCCACCATCGTGGGATGAGGTTAGCGGTTAGCCGGTAGCGTCACCGGTCGTGGCAACCCTCGATCTTCCCGACGCGATCGTGTTCGATCTCGACGGAACCATCGTCGACACCGAGACGGTGGAGTACCAGTCGATCCGCGCGGTATGGGCCGAGCACGGGGCCGAATACACCATCGCCCATTTCGAGCACGTCATCGGCACCACGTCGGGACCCGATTGGGTCGAAGAACTCACCGAGCATCTCGGCCGTCGGGTGGACACCGGCGCTGCGCACGCGCGTCGGCGCGACGTGAAGGTGCGGTTGCTGCAGACCCTCCGCGCCAGAGTCGGAATCGATGCGCTCATCGAGCGCGCGGCAAGCGCTGGTATCCCGATGGCCGTGGCCTCGAACTCGCCGCTCGACTGGGTGCAGGCGCGGCTGCACCAACTGGACCTGCAGCACCATCTCAGAGCGCTCATCACCATCGACATTGCGTCCCGACCCAAGCCGCACCCTGCGCCGTATCTCGAGGCGTGCGCCGCACTCGGCGCCGATCCGGTGCTCTCCATCGCATTCGAGGACAGCGCCACCGGTGTTGCCTCGGCACGGG
This sequence comes from Actinomycetes bacterium, assembly GCA_025360105.1. GTDB lineage: Bacteria > Actinomycetota > Acidimicrobiia > Acidimicrobiales > Ilumatobacteraceae > WLMZ01. The sequence continues at coordinate 90,474 of JANYCT010000057.1, forward strand.
CAGCGGGTCTCTACACGATTGCCTGCCCGGGCCCGTTGACGCAGGGCCATGATCTCTCCGCAGCGGATCGCATCATCGGCGCACACACCGAGATCACCCTCGCCGAACTGGGGCGTGCTGTCCGGGCCTGAACCCCTACGATGATCCCCGTGGTTGCCAACTTTCCCACCGCCCGACCCCGCCGCCTTCGACGCACCGCTGCACTGCGCGAACTCGTTGCAGAGACACGCCTGTCGGTGAACGATCTCGTCGCCCCGTTGTTCGTGCGCGAAGACATCAGTGCACCGCTTCCGATCACGTCGTTGCCGGGCGTGCTGCAGCACACCGTCGCCAGCCTCGTGAACGAGGTTGGCGAGTTGGCCGACCTCGGTGTGCGTGCAGTCATTCTGTTCGGTGTGCCATCACAGAAGGACGCCGTGGGCTCGGGAGCCTACGATCCCGAGGGCATCGTGCAGGTCGCACTGCGCACCTTGCGCGCCGAGTTCGGCGATCGCGTCGTGCTCATGTCCGACCTGTGCGTCGACGAATACACCGACCATGGCCACTGCGGTGTGCTCGACGCGAACGGCGAGGTCGACAACGACCTCACGCTCGAGATCTACGCCAAGACCGCCGTCGCCCAGGCCGATGCTGGCAGCCGCGTGGTTGCTCCTAGCGGGATGATGGATGGCCAAGTCGGCGCCATCCGCGCTGCGCTCGACGCATCCGGCCACATCGACGTGTCCATCCTTGCCTACTCGGCCAAGTACGCGAGCGGTCTCTACGGACCCTTTCGCGATGCGGTCGATGTGCAGATCGCCGATGGCGGTGACCGCAAGGGCTATCAGCAAGACTGGCGCAATGCCCGTGAGGCGCTCACCGAGGTGGAGGCCGACATCGCCCAGGGTGCTGACATGGTGATGGTCAAGCCGGCGCTTTCGTATCTCGACGTGATCGTGGCGGTACGAGCCATGACCAACCTACCCGTAGCTGCGTACCACGTCAGCGGCGAATACGCGATGATCAAGGCCGCAGCAGCGAACGGGTGGATCGACCACGACGTTGTCGCGCTCGAACAACTCACCGCGATCAAGCGCGCCGGAGCCGACGTGATCCTCACCTACTTCACCCGATGGTTCGCCGAGCGCTCTGCTGCCACGAAACGAGGGGGCGCATCGTGATCCCGTTCTGCGATCCCTCGACGTGTCCGGCTGCGGGCTGTGTGGCCACGGTGTGCACCGGCGCAGGTGTGCCATCGAACCGCGAACTCTTCGAGCGTTCGTGTCGGGCGATACCCGGCGGCGTCAACTCCTCGATCCGCGCCTTCACAGCCGTTGGTGGATCGCCCTACGTGGTGGCGAGGGCGCAGGGACCGTATGTGTTCGACGTCGAAGGCACCCGCTATATCGATCTCGTCCAGAGCTATGGCGCGGTCATCCTCGGGCACGCCCATCCGGCGATCACGGCAGCGATCAACGCAGCCGCAGCCGACGGCACGTCGTTCGGTGCGCCGACGCCGCGCGAAATGAAGTTGGCCGAAGCCATCGGCGAACGCGTAGCGAGCTGCGAACGCGTGCGACTGATGAACAGCGGCACCGAGGCTACGAGCACGGCCGTCCGTCTGGCCCGCGGTGTAACGGGCCGTGACCTCATCGTCACATTCTCCGGAAACTTTCACGGCGCGACCGATGCACTGCTGGTTGCAGGCGGCAGCGGTGTGGCCACGTTGGGTTTGCCGGGCACGGCGGGGATTCCCCACGCAACCGTGGCCAATACCATCGTCGCCCCCTACAACGTGGTTCCGCAGCTCGACGAGCACGTCGCTGCCGTGATCGTAGAGCCCGTCGCCGCAAACATGGGTGTCGTTGCACCGCTTGCCGGCTTCCTCGCCGGATTGCGTGCGGAGTGCGACCGCGTCGGCGCGCTGCTCATCTTCGACGAGGTCATCACCGGATTCCGTGTCGGCGCCAGCGGGGCGCAGGGGCTGTTCGATGTGCGTCCGGACCTCACCTGTTTCGGCAAGGTGATCGGCGGTGGACTCCCGATCGGCGCGGTCGGTGGTCGCGCCGAGATCATGGAGGGGCTCACGCCCATCGGCAAGGTCTTCCATGCCGGCACGCTCGCGGGCAACCCCATTGCCACTGCGGCGGGTCTGGCTGTGCTCAACGAACTCACCGACGACATCTACCACGAGTTGCGGCGTCGGGCACAACAACTCTCGGAGGTCCTGCTTGATGCCTGCGCATCGGCAGGGCTGACGGCGCAGTTCCCCGTGACGGGCACGCTCGTGGGCATCTATCTCGGCGACGGGCCACTGCCCACCAACTTCGATGAGGCCAAGACCACCAACGAAGCTGCATACGCTGCGCTGTTTCAAGCGGCCCTCAACCAAGGCATTGCGCTCGCTCCGGGCGCCTATGAGGCGCTGTTCGTCGGTCTCGCACACGACGACTCCGTGATCGATCAGATTGCGATGGCAGCGCACTCCGCTGCGGTCGCAGCGAAGCGCGCGCTCGACTCCTGAGTCCCTGTCTGCTGACACAACATCTCCATTGCGCTGACCTACGCTCAGTGCGATGCGGCAGTTCTTCTCATGGCGAATTTGGGCTGCCTGTGTTGTCCTCGTCGGGCTTGCGTTGCTGATCAAGACATCGCTGTCCACGACGGCGGTTTCTGACGGCGCCTCTCCAGAGAACGCAACGCACATGATCGATTTCATCTCCGTGGCGTTTCAGGTGCAGCCGTCGCCAGACTTCTCGATCACCGATGGTCTGACGACCGGTACCGCGGACGTGGTGATCGATGGAAATCGCACGATGCACATCGTTGCGGGCACGCCTGGCTCGGTCGAGTGTCCCGATGCCACCCAGATCGGCCGATGCGTTGTGCTCGCCGACCTGCTCGGCGACGCGGTGGTGTGGTTCGCGATCGTGCCGGTCGAGCCCGGCCCAAAGATATCGGCGCCTCCTATCGCCGCACTGATGAGAAACGGTGTGGTCCGCCTGACCAACGGCTGGCTCGTGAGAACGGCAACCACCGTCGATCGCCAGTGCACGCAGGAAACCGCGTCGCTGTCAGAGTTCATCAAAAAGCTGGGACCCGAGAGTTCGACGGTGATCGACGTCTCCAAACAACGTGTCACGGCCGTGCGCTGTGCGGCAGTGAGCACCGCCACGTCGTGACTCCGGCCACGATGCACTCACGACGCGATGAGCGCTCGCGCGGCCGCGATGCCCGACAGCGCTGCGCCCTCTACCCGCGGTCCGGCGAAGGCGTCGCCCGCTAACACCAGCGGCCCGGCTGCCTCGGCGGCGACCCAGCACGACTCAGGCCACAGCGTTCGCGGCGTTGCGAAACGCCACTTCTTGAGCTGCGACTCGGAAATGAAAGCACCGCCGACGTAGTGCGCGGCCGCATCGCGTAGTGCCTGCATCAGGGCATCGGGAGGATCATTCCAATGGGCATCAGACCATGCCGCGTTGGCGTGCACCGTGAGCGCAGGCGCATCGCTGATGCCCTTGCGCTGGTTGTCGGCGACAAAACTCAACACCTCGGTCGGATTGTTCAGGCCCCCCGGCTCGGGAACCGAGGGCGGGGAATCGAGTGTCATCAACAGCGCAATCGTTTTGTCGTACTCGGTTCGCACGAGTTCCTCCGGCAGCGCCACCTCCGCCGAGACCAACAATGAATACGACTGGGGAAGCGGACACGTGACCACCAGCGCGTCGGCGGGAATCGATGTGCCATCGTCGAGAGCCACATCCCATGCGGCTCCGCTCGCGGCATTGCCGGGCCGAATCGCAAACACGAGTGTCCCACAGCGCACATCGAGACCGAGCGCAATGGCCTTTGCCCAGGCATTCATCCCACCGCGAGCCGCGAAGCGCGCGTGGCCATCTCCGACTTCGGAAAAGCCGCGACACCATTCGTACACGTGGCCGGAGTCGAGGTGTGGCTGCACGAACGCCGCAAACGCATCGGTACGAACGGTGAAGAATTGCGCGCCATGATCGAGCCGCGCGAGTCCGATGCGTCGAGTTGCCAGTCGGCCACCAGGTGAACGACCCTTGTCGAGGGCGGTGACGGCGTGGCCGGCATCAACGAGTTCTCGTGCAGCGGCAAGCCCGGCAAGCCCAGCACCAATGACGACGACGCGTGCCATGGATCAAGAAGCGAGCGCTGCGTCAGCCGCCGGGACCGCAGCCTGTTCGGCACGGACGCACCGATCGAGGAAATCGAGGAATACACGATTGAACGTGGCGGCATGCTCGACCATGAAGCCGTGCGCCGCACCGGAGATGACAGCAAGCTCCGCGGTCGGAATGCGTTCGGCCAATTCCTCGGAATCGCCGCGCGGCGTCAGGATGTCCTGATTGCCCACCATCACCAACGTCGGCATGGTGAATGAGCCGAGCTCGGAAGCCATCGATTCGTCGGTGGCTAAAATGGCACGGACCTGCGCGACAAACGCATGGGTCGGGCGGCCGAATGCCATAGGGCCGAGCCAGCCGAACATCGGCCAGACCCGCCGAAACGAACGCGGGCCGATAACCCAGCGCGCGGCTTCGTTCGCCATTGCTCCCATCCCCCGCTCACTGGCGGCGGTAGCCCAGCTGTTCAACAGCTCGCGCCTCCATGGATGGTTGCGGCAGGCGGTACACGCCAAGGTGAGTGAGCGAACTCGCTCTGGGTACTTGAGTGCGATGATTTGACTGATTGCCCCACCCATCGACGCGCCGATCACGTGGGCGGATTCCACCCCGGCGTGATCCAACACGGTCATGGCATCGTCGGCCATTTGCTCGAGCGAGTACGTGCCGAAGGGCTTGTCGCTGCGGCCCGCGCCACGGTTGTCGAGCGCAATGGTGCGATATCGAGGTGCCAGCGCGAGGCGTTGCAGGTCCCATCCGTGCTTGTCGGCACCGAGTCCCTGCACCAGCAACACCGGTGGGCCATTGCGGCGGCCAACGGCCTCGTAGTGCAGCCGAATACCGTCGGTCGCTCGCGCGTATGTCATGTGATCAGCCCTCGCCCAACCATCCGAGACCGGGTACCCCGGTGCGTGCTCCACCCATCTCGTCGAGAAGATCCTGTAGTCGTCGCTGCGCACGTTCGGCGAGTTCGACCTCGGCGAGGGGACCGCGTCGCTTCTTGCGCGGATGAATCGCCGCAGCAACCTCGACGCGTGCCTGACGACTGATCATTGTGCTCAGTGTGGCGGCCACGTGCACTGGCACGTGCTCTCGTACGGCGGCGGCAACGAGGGCGTGATCGACCACACCTGCATGACGGGGATTCGAGGTTCCCTGCGCACCGAGGATCACGAGTTCGCCCGCGCGCAACGCCCCGGCGATTTCGGCCGGAAGCGCCAGCAATCCGCCGACTCGGCGCAGGAACGGCCCGAATGGAACAGTGTCGGGTCGACCCACGAATCGAACCGGGCGACCCAGCACCTCGCCGAGGGCGAGCGCTGTGGAGATGGGTGTGAGCGCGAATCGGCGAGTGTTGACCACGATCAAAGCGCCTCCGGCGGGCAGATGATGTTCGCCACCGACGCTGACGTTCCAACGCAAATGCGCCGCTGGGGCAAGCGCGTCGATCAGTCTGGCGTCGCGACCCCATCCGTCAACCGTGGGTCGCGGCCACACCACTGCGACAGGGCGCGAGGCGATGTCCAACGCCTGACCGAGCGGTGATCGGCGCGCCGCGGGAGATTCGAGTTGAATCACATCGGCACCGTTCGATGTCATGACGCCAAACCCTGCTGCTCGACCATGGCTCGAGCCGGAGCAACGCGAATGACCGATGGCCACTCGAAGAGGCGATCGATCACTTCGGAGGTGCAGTGCTGTGGAGCGACACCAAGCAATTCCTTGGCGCGGTCACCATCGACGAGTCGGCCACGGTGCAACAACTCGACCACGTGATCGGGCACTGGGGCGCCGAGGAGATGACTGAGCCGGCGCGCTATCGCCCATTCGGGACCAAACAGGGGTATCGGAAGTCGGCGGCCGCGCAGAATTGCCTGCCACGCAGTGATGGCGCCGGGACCCACGACATTGACCGGTTCAGCCAAGCCGACGCGCGCTGCAGCCACCAAAGCCCGAGCTGCATCGGAGTCGCGCACGACCGCAAACGGCGGATCGGCGAGCGCGCTGAACGGCACGGCGGGAAGTCGCAGCAGTCGACCGAGGGGGCTCGGCACGTGAGGTCCGAGCACGGGCGCCAAGCGAACGGCCCCGATGCTGACTCCGGTGCGTGCCGAGACATCAGCCGCGGCTGCCTCGAGCTGCGCAGCCATGCGCCCGAATTCGGTGGTGGGGTTCACGGGTGCGGATTCATCGGGACGCGACAACGACCCTCTGGCCCGACCATAGATCGATGCCCCGCTCCGCAACACGATGTGCTCGAGCGCGGGGCACTCGGCGGCCGCGCCAAGGAACGACGTCGCTGCCTCCTGGGTGAAGATCTGCGCGTGAGCGGTGTCGACGCGCGCATCGGGCTCCCAGACGGCGATGTGGATGAGTACATGCGGGTTGAACCGTGTGACCACATCGACCACTTGGCTCCGATGGTGCGCTTCGATGCGATGAAAGACCGCTGTGCGCAATCGGCGCCGCGGTGGATCGACATCGACTCCCTCGAGCGAGCCCACCCACGGTTCCGCCTCGAGCATGGTGGCGACGAGTGAGCCGAGCTCACTGCCCATTCCGCTCACCAGAACTCGTCGTCCGCGCATCGCCGCAATGTTACAGGCGTGCGCGGCGCGAGGCCGGGTTGCACCGACCTCAGCCGAGGCCGCGAGCGTCCTGCTTGAGCGCAGTGTCAATCGACAGCGCAGCGGCAACCACCAACGAAAGCAGCGGTTGCGGGAGCTGGGCGTGGATCTGCACGACATAGTTGTCGGCCGTGGTGAACATGGTCTTGGCGACACCCTCGAAGGTCTTGGTGATACGCGCCACCTCGTTACCGTTGTGATCTTCGATCCGAAAGTTCCACGCCCGCCAGTCCTCCGCATTGATAGAACCGAGCGTGTATCCGCCCCCTTGCAGGCTGAAATGAATCTTGCCGAACACGTTGTCCTGGATGATCCGGCCAATCTCGGTACCCGTGCCGTCGGCCACGATGATGCTCGACTTGATCAACTTCGCGGGCCGGGTGAGCTGCAGCACGGGTGTGCCCGCAGCATCGTTGATGACGTAGCGATGCGTGAGGTACTGGTCGTAGCTCGTGAGCAGACGAACGGCCTTCTTCGCAGCCGATTGACCCACTTCGGTGACGCTGGCCACCGGCTGACCCTGCGCATTGAATACGCCGTATTGATTGGTCAACTCGATGATCTTGGCCTTCTGGTTGACCACGAGAATCGGCTCGTTGAACAGATGCCCGGCGCCCTCGAACGCTGCGCCAGTGACACCGGCGCCACGATGACCCGTGTTCGACACCTGTGCAGCGATCTTTGTGGCATCACCCTCGTTGCCGAAGGTGAGTGCCTTCTCGATGCGGTCGAAACCCTTTGCCTTCACAGGATCGACGCCGGTGACGCCGTTGTCGCTCACGTGTTCGGTCCACGCCTTGCCATCCCAGTAACGCAACTGGTGGCGATTCATCGGATCGGGATGCCAATTCGCAGGCGACGTGCTCATCACGTCAGCCTAATTGGCGCGCGTTGGCTCAGCGGAGCGTATGCGCCATGAGGATGACCTCACGCGCGAACGGATCGAGCTGACGCTCGGCGATGCGTTCGGTGATCATGATCGCCTGCGAGCTGTCCTCGACGAGGCCGCTCCAGCGGATGTATCCACCCATGATGCCGATGAGTCGATCGCCGACTTCCTCGTTGTGCACGATCACCTTCACGCCGGCGTCGAGCAGTGTGCGCAGCTCGGTATAAAACGACTTCAGCCAGTGCGGCAGGTCCTCACCCGTGAAGGGGCGATGGCGATAGTGCACGCCGAGCTCTTCGTAGTTGTGCAGGTTGTGCGGGGCGGGGATGATGCTGATGAGGCACCCGAAACCGTTCTCGCGGATCCAGATGATCTCCTCCTGGCGGCGTACCCGACGATGGTTCTCGCCGTAGCCGCCGGGACGTTCGCAGATTGCGAGCTTGTCCTTCAATACCCAGGTGAAGTTGCGTGGGGTGATACCCAACGCCCACTTGCCGCGCAGGCGGGGTGGCATCAGTTCGCCCCGCGCAACAACAGCGTGCGGCACGACGACACTGTCAGGATAGGAACACAGCAAAGCATTGGCTTGCGAGGTTATCGGGGCCGAGCCCCATCGAGCGAGAGCTGCTGCTGATGGCGGCTGATTCGCCGGCCGTCGTTGGTCTCACAGGCAGCACGCTCGCCGCGAGCGACCGCGAGCACGCGTTCCACCGTGGCGCTGTCCGGCGGGTGTTCTCGCGTCAACCAGGCACGAATGGCTCTGCGCGCCAACGCCGGCGGGGCCGCCGCGAGGGCCTTGGCATCGGTGGGATCGAGAGCCGATGCGAGTGCATCGAGCAGATCGGCATCGGCACGCCAGAGCTCGGCCTGGCGGGTCAACACGGGCACCAGATCGCGTTGTGCCAAGACGTCCATCAGCGGCAGCAGCTCGGCGCGTACTCGGTTGCGCACATGCAGCTGGCTTCGGTTCGATGGGTCGTCGACGGCGGCAATGTCGAGCACACGGCACAGCTCGTGCGTCTCGGCCCGGCGCAGATCGAGCAGCGGATGGCGGTGCGGGCGCATACCGCTGAGACCATTGACGGCTGCGCCACGCAGCAAGTTGAGCAGCATCGTCTCTGCCTGATCATCGGCGGTGTGTCCCGTGAAGGCATCTGGTCCGAGCACCGCATGGCGTGCCGTGCGTGCCCGTGCTTCCTGATTCGGTCCGGGTGCCACCCGAACGCGCTCACTGCGGAACTCCGCACCGAATCGATCGGCTGCGGCAGCGACGACAGCAGCCTCTGCGGCTGAACCGGCGCGCAGGCCGTGATCGACGTGCACTGCGGTCACCCGACAACCTGCCGCTGTTGCCAAGGCCAGCAGAGCCATCGAATCCGGGCCACCGGAAACAGCACACACCACGCCTGCATTGACGCGCGCATCGACGAGCTGCGGGCAGCGCGCCAGCAGCGACGCAAGCAGTGGGTGCGGCTCAGGCAACCCGCTGCTCCACTCCCAAACGATCGAGCCACGACTGGGGCTGACGAATCTCGTCGAGCGACGGCAGGTTTTCGATTCGTTCCCAGCATTGATCGACCACGGCGGTGCCACCGAAGGTTTCGATCTCCGTAATGAACCGCTCGCCAGCAACATATTGGTTCAGTTTGCCCTCGAGACCGACGAGGCGCTGAACCAGCCGACCGAGCGGACTCACTCGACTGCGGCGGTCACGCAGCACCCGTGCGAAGCGACTGGCGCTTGGGATCAGGTCGACTCCGGCGCGATCCATCACGACATCACCGTGACCCTCGAGCAGCGACATCAGTCCCGCGATCTGGCCGAACAGCACCCGCTGTTCCGGAGTCGCCACCACTGCGACCACGCCACCATCGCGCAGGCGTTGGCGGGCTGCGTCGCGATCACGCATCGCCTCGCGGGTCGCAGCGAGCAACGCTGCGGGATCTGGGTCGGCGAGTTCGAGCGTGCGGGTGACCAGATCGAGAAAGTGCGCCCGCATCCATGGCACCCCGGTGAATTGGGCGCGATGGGTCAACTCGTGCAACGTGACCCAGAGCCGGAACTCGTCACAGGGGAAACCAAACCGATGCTCGAGTCCCAACAGGTTCGGACCCACCAGATATACCGCGTCGTCATCAACATCGCCGACGAGCAAGTCGTACTGCCCGAGCACCCGACTGCTCATCCATCCGAGCATCACACCCATCTCAATGGCAGCGAATTGCCCGCCGATCGCTGTCGTGCGCCGCGCAGACGATTTCTCGGTCCACTGTTGCATCACCGGATCGAGCAGCTTCTGGAACGAGCCGATGTTCGCCCTGATCCATTGCGGGCGGTCGATCACCTGCACGTGGGCTGGACCGAGCCGAGACCGCAAACCCGTGGTCTCCTGCACCCGATCCTCGGCGATACGGGCGAGCGACTCGAATGAAGCCGACGTGATCCTGCCGTGTGCGGGCGCCGGATGTCGTGCCGCAATGCTCAGCGCCACCTGCTCGGCGCGCTTCCAATCGACGGGCGCAGCCATGCGAGTGCGTCCGTTGGCCGTTTCAGTCGTCGCGACGACGTCGGCCGTTGGGGTACTTCGCGGCGGTGACAGTCTTGAGATACGCGCCGACGAGCGCAACTGTGGCTGCGACGCCACCAAGCAGGAGCAGCAGGCCGAGCCACCAGTGGAAAATTACTGCGATCACGCCACGAGCATAGCCACGAGGCTGTCGTTGGCCTGAATCTGGCGAGAAACTCGGCGTTACTCAGGGAGCGCTAACCGATCTGGCCATCGCCGTCGAAATCCTGGCCGAAACACTGTTCGATCTTGCTCAACAGCCCTGCCGGCATTTCGTCGTTGTGACACTTGATGGCAATCACCGTGCGAAGTTCGGCGTGAAAATCGAACGCCTGCAGGCAATCGGGGCAACCGTCAAGATGCGAATGGATCACGCTGCGTGCACCGTCTGATAGCTCGTCGTCGAGAAAGGTCTCGAGTTCTCGCAAAGTCTCGTTGCAGTCAGCCATGTGTTGGTTCCGTAGTCGTGTCGAGGATTGTCGTGCCAAGAATTGTTGTGTCGAAGATTGTCGTGCCGAGGTTTGCCGCGGTGCGCTGTGTCGCGTCGAAGATGGACGCGTCATGATCGGTCTGCTCGGGCTCGTCGGCGATGAGCCCACGAGCGCTGGCAAAGTCGTACAACAGCTTGTGCATCGCTTTTCTTCCACGATGGAGTCTGCTCATCACCGTTCCCACCGGAATATCGAGAATCTCGGCAATCTCTTTGTACGCGAAACCCTCTACATCGCACAACAACACCGGCAACCGGAAGTTCTCGGGCAGCGCCTCGAGAGCGGCCTTCACTTCGCCGTCGGTGAACAGATCGAACATCGTGTCCTCTGCGCTGCGATTCGCCAACGCAGTGTCGAGCGAGCCCAGCCGCTTGTAGAGATAGAGGTCCTCGATGTTGTCCATCCTCGTTTCGTTCGGACGCCGCTGCTTGGCCCGATACGTGTTGATGAAGCTGTTCGTCAGGATGCGGTAGAGCCACGCACGCAGGTTGGTGCCCTCTTGGAAGGTGGCGAAGCTGCGCCACGCGCGAAGGTACGTGTCCTGCACCAGGTCCTCTGCATCGACCGAGTTGCGGGTGAGGCGCAGTGCAGCCGAGTACAGCTGCGGCGCATACTGCATGGCCTGTTCTGCGAACTCTGTGCGATCGGCCATCTCTGTGACCCTAGTGGCCGTCCGGTGTGGGTGTCAGACCGAGAGTGGTGGGGTCAGGAACCAGCATCGGGCAGATCGTCAACGACCTCGTCGAGTTGCTGCACGAACCTGGTCAACAGCTCGGCCAGATCGGCGCGCTCGTCAGGCGTAAATGCGCTCATCAACCGGCTGATCACGTAGCCGCGACGCACATCGATGTTCTTGTGGAGGAGGCGCCCGGCATCGGTGGCGCAGACGATCACCACGCGACCGTCATCGCGATCGGCGCGACGCGACGCGAGATGCACCTTCACCAATCGCTGCACCGCGCGCGTCGCCGTAGACGGATCCACGTGCAGCGCATCGGCGAGTTCGCTCATCCGCCACGAAGGCCGCTGCGCGAGTACATCGAGCGTGTCCATCTGCCCGGCGTCGAGCGCATCGTCCGCGGTGCCGAACATGTAATCGCGCAACGCCGAGGTGCTCGCACCCCTGCGCATCTCGCGCCAGGCACGACCGATGCGAACCGCAACATCGAGATCGGCGGCCTGCGTGAGATCGACCGCGGAGCGGGGAGTCGCCATGGGCACGTAGGGTACAACCGATGGCGGACCCCACCGACGACCCAGCCGATGATCAAAAAGGCGATCCAGAAGGCGAACGCGTCGGCCAGTTGCAGACACCGCTCGATGCGTTGGGGGTGATCGCCAGTCAGGACGTGATGATCACCTCCACGCTGCGTCACGCCGAATTCTTTACGATGCGTGGGTTGCTCACACTCCTGTGGCACGAACCAGACGCCGATGTCGCCGTGATACCCGCAGCGATCGTTGCCTGCGGCGGGGCGATGGGCGGTCTGCTCGGACCAGCCGACGGCCTGTACCACCAACTCGGCGAGACGTGGGCAGCGCGAGGTGTTCCCGTGCTCCGTGTGAGCTACCGGCGACCGAACGATCTCGACGCATGCTGCATCGACGTCGCGGCGGCCGTGCAACTCGCAGTCACCGCCGGTGGCGCCGAACGGGTGGTGCTGATGGGCCACAGCTTCGGCGGCGCTGTTGCCATCCGAGTGGCTGTCGGTCTGGCCGAGATGGTGTCGGGAGTGGTCACCTTCGCCACGCAGTCAGCCGGTTGCGAGATGGCTGGCGGATTGGCCGGATGCCCGTTGCTCATGTTCCACGGCGACCGAGACGAAATTCTGCCGATGCAGTCGAGCGAAGTGGTGCGGGCCATCGCCGGTGCTGCGGATCTCGTGATCTGCCCCAACGACGGCCATCTGCTGGCTCGAAGCGGTGCATTGATGACCGAACACCTCGAGGCCTGGCTCCCCGCCGCCCTGGGCCTCTGACCCCGCAGGTCGCACCCCGCAGCTGGCACCCCCGCACCCCGCACCGTGCACCGTGCACCGTGCACCGTGCACCGTGCACCGTGAAGACGCGACGGGCTGCCTGCTCCAACCAGCGCAGACTCGTGCCGCTTCGCTGGAAACCATCGAGTGCTCGCTTGCCACCCTCACGGTCATGCACGGCCCCAATGTCGCAGGCAGTTCGAGCCAAACCAGTACACACAATCGGTCCGATCTGCACGATGTCTCGTGTTTCGTAGGTGGCCATCGTCTGCATCACGGTCACGTCTTCGCGACGCACACGTGCTCCACGCCGCATTGTCACCACGAGGCGCCGGTCAGCCTCACAACCATCCACAGCCTGCATCCGCCCGGCGGAGGCTGCAATGGCAATGCTCGGGGACCATCGTGCGAGCAGTGCGACGTACAGGCGTTGCTCCCACGTGGGCGGCGCACCGATGATCACAAGCACGTTCGACGCTGGTTCCGCGAGGACGCCATGCTCTGTCAGGCGGGCGATGGCACCACGGTGCAGTTGATGTGCAGCAGCCTGGTTTCGGGTGAAGGCACCGTGGTGAGAGGCGACGAATGCCCGCGGCAGGCGTCCGATGTCACCGGTCGGCGAGCGGCTACGGGTGCAGGGGTGCGTGACGAAGGTGTGGCAGCACGAGCCGACCGAACCACTCGGCCTCGTCGCGATGGGGATACCCCGACAGGATGAACGCCTCGATCCCGAGTTTCTGGTAAGCGTGCAGCGTGGCGAGGATCTGATCGGGGTCACCCACGAGCGCAGCTCCGCAACCGCTTCGCGCGCGGCCGATACCGGTCCACAGATGATCCTCGATGAAGCCGTCGAGACTCGCCGCCTCGCGTAACTCTGCCTGCCGACGCACGCCGACCGACTGGCTGTCGAGCGAGCGGGCACGAATGCGCGCCCCCTCGTCGTCGTCAAGTGCAGCCACCAAGTGGGCCGCTGCCGCACGTGCGTCGGACTCGGTTTCGCGCACGATCACATGTACGCGATATCCAAACCGCAACGTTCGTCGGTGGCGTTCGGCTCGAGCCCGCATGTCGTGCAGCACCGACGCAACGCCAGCCAGCGTGTCGGGCCACATCAGGTAGACGTCGGCGGCCGCCGCGGCAACCTCACGCGCGTCGTCGGACAGACCTCCGAAGTAGAGCGGCGGACAACGTCGGCTGACCGTGCCCACTCGCGGCGGCTCGATGTGGAGTTGCACGAACTCACCATCGACGTCGACGCGCCGACCATCGAGTAACTCGCGCAACGCGGTCATGACTTCGAGCGTGCGACGGTAGCGAGGTGCCGATGCGAGTTCCTGGCCGGGCATGTCGGACGAAATGATGTTGACGGTGAGACGGCCCCCGAGCATCTGATCCAGCGTGGCAAGCTGGCGCGCGAGCTGCGGTACCCACATTTCGCCGCAGCGAACTGCCACGAGCATGCGCATCCGTTCGATGATCGGCGCCATCGCAGCAGCGAATGCAATCGTGTCGATGCCCAGTGCGTAGCCCGACGGCAACAACACGTTGTCGAAGCCAGCCGTTTGTGCGGTGCGAACGATGTCGCCGCAATGCTCGAGGCTGCTGCGCAGCGATGGATCGTGCACACCCAACTGCGCGTAGTCGTCGTCACACAGCGCAGAGAACCAGCTGACCTCGCAGCCTGCGGTGTCGACATCGACGTTCATGGCGAGACGTTCATGGCGAGACGGTCACGGAAGCGGTGTCCCGTCACTTGCCTGGATGATGGCGTACACGTCGACTCGATCGAGATGCACGTTTGTTGCAGCCGCGAGCTCGGTAAGCCGTTGCGGATTCTGCGAACCCACCACGGCCACGATGCGCGCCGGATGGGCGAGCACGAATGCGACAGCAATGACCGCGGGGCTGACGCCCTCTCTGGCGCCCAGCCGCCGAAGGGTCGCGTTCAACGCCTTCGGAACATTGTGACCGGTGGCGAGACGACCGCCTGACAGAGGGCTCCATGCCAGTGGCGTGATGCCGAGTTCCATACACATGTCGAGAGTGCCGTCGCGCAAGGCATTGAGACGCAGCGCAGACAGCTCGGGTTGGTTCGTTGTCAACGACATCCGATGCAGCGCAAGATGCGTCGACAGGGCGCGCACCTGCGATGGCGAGTGATTCGAGACCCCGACGGCGCGCACAAGTCCCCGCTCGACCAGCCTTGCAAGCGCTTCGGCCACCGTCGCCGGATGCGTGAACGGGTCGGGACGGTGAATCTGGAGGAGGTCGACGTAATCGGTGCCGAGGCGACGCAACGACGCCTCGGTGGCAGTGACCAGATACGCGGGGTCGCTCACGTAGGGAACGCCGGGCACGATGCCCACCTTGGTCGCAAGCACCATACGGTCGCGCAGCGAGGGGTGGCGGCGAAGTACGTCGCCGAGCGCCGTCTCATTGGCCCCGAATCCCGACCCGCCCCAATCGAGGCCGTACACGTCAGCGGTGTCGACCAGGTTCATGCCGAGGTCGAGGGCATGCTCGATCAGCGCTGCGTCGCCAGCCTCGTCGGTGCCGGTGAATCGCCAGCAGCCGAACGACACCGCACCGACGCGCACATCGGTGCTGCCGAGCACCCGTTCATTGCCATCGACGAGATTGGCATCGGTTGTCATCGTGGCGATGCTAGTGCGCCCGGGCGCGACGGCCTTTGGCAGGCTTGTCCGCTCGGGCGCTCACCGCCTCGAGCGCGAGCCGACGTATCTCGGTCAAGGCCTGGCCGTAGACCACGGTTCCCAGGAGCATGTACTCAACCGACGCTGTGCGGTCGATCTGACTGCGCGCCGAGGCCACCTCGAATTCGGCCATCTGCTCGGCTGCATCGGCAACGCCGCCGAGGTCGTCCAGGGCGATCCCAAAGCCAAATTGACGCAGCGTCAACATTGCTTCCGCGAGCCGCCGAATCGCCGGCGCATTCGGCTTCACGGACCACTGACGTGCTCGCAGCCACGCCAGAACGGCCTTGCGTGCGGCGGCGATTTCGCTCTTCGAGTCTGTCAGCGGCGCGGGTTCGAGCGCATGCATCACCGAACCGAAGGCATCGTGCAAGGAGGTCGATCCGCTGTCGATAGCTTCGAGCACCGCTCGCACACTGGCGATCGGTAGGCCGCCAATGTCGATCAGCGCCCTGATCAGGCGAAGTCGACGAACATGCTGTTCGTCGTACGTTGCCTGATTGGCAGCAGTGGAATGGCCAGCCGCGAGCAGGCCCTCGCGCAGGTAGTACTTGATCGATGGCACCGAGACCCCGCTTCGGCTGCTGAGTTCGGCGATCTTCATGACGTACCCCTTGACTTTCTGAACGGACAGTACCACTATCTATTCCGGATAGTGTCACTATCTATTCGATCCGTGGCCAACCGGTCACAGCAACACGAAGGACGCCATCACATGGCTCGCACCACAGTTCAATCAGGTCGTTTCACAGCTCGCGTCGAGGGCGACTTCGTGGTGTTCGTCATTGGCATGCGCTTCAACAAGCTCTGGAAAGTGCACCGCTGGTTTCCCGTCTTCACCGCGATGCCGCGAATGATCAAGGAGTTGATGACGCATCCCGAGAAGGGCTACATGGGCGGTCGGATGATGGTGGGCGGGCGCACGATCACGATGGTGCAGCACTGGCGCAGTTTCGATCAGCTCGAGGCGTTCGCGCGAAACCCCGACGAGACCCACTTCCCCGCGTGGCGCGCGTTCAATAGCAGGATCGGCAGCAATGGTGACGTGGGTGTGTATCACGAGACCTATCGCGTGGCAGCAGGTGCATACGAGTGCATCTACGCGAACATGCCGGTGATGGGACTCGCTGCTGCCAGCGAGCACATCGCCGTGGGCCGTGGCGCGGAGCGCGCCCGCGAGCGCATCACCGCCTGACGATCAACCGCCGGCGAGCGGTATCACGCGCTCGCCGAATTCACTGAGACGATCGAGCCCGCCGGGACCGGCGAAGAAGAAAGCCGGGACCATCGCACGATGCACGCCGATTGCGCGAAGTTGCGCGGCTCCGGCAATGGGGTCCGACATCTGCGCGCCGAACATCGCGTTGATCTCGATTGTCGCCGGATCGCGACCCGCTCGTTCGGCACTGCGTCGAAGGTCGCCGATCAGCGCGCCGAGGCGCTCGGCGTTTCCCTCACCTGGGAAGTAGCCGTCGGCAATCCGCACGGCGCGACGTATTGCCGCCGGAGTATCGCCGCCGACCAGTATCGGAATCGACGACTGCACCGGCCGAGGGCTACACGTGACCGGCGCGAAGTCGATGAACTCGCCGTGGAACTCGGCATGCGGACCCGCCCACAGCGCACGCATCGCAGCGATGTATTCATCGTTACGCGCACCACGATGCTCCCATTCGACACCGAGCGCGTCGAACTCCTCGCGCATCCAACCAACCCCGATGCCGAGCTCAACCCGGCCACCGGTCAGACGGTCGAGCGTTGCTATCTCCTTCGCGAGGACCAACGGGTTGCGCTGCGGCACGATCAGGATGCAGGTACCGAGACGCAACGTGGGGGCCGCAGCGGCCACGAAAGCCAGCCAGATCAGCGGATCGGGAATTGGCGTATCGGGCTGCGCAGGGATCTTGCCATCGGCGGTGTACGGATACGGCGACTCGATGCTGGTCGGCATGATTACATGCTCACCACCCCACACCGATTCGAATCCGACCGACTCCGCCCGACGACAGATCTCGAGCGCGTCTGCACCCTCGATACCGATACTGCTCGCGAAAGCCAATCCAAATTTCACGTCGATGTCTCCTCATCGCGCATCACGTCATTGGTCTCGATCTTCGTATCGTCATGCACGCGCAGCAACAGCTTGCCGGTGTGACCACCCGCAAGCAGGAGCCGCAACGTGGCTGGAAAGGCGTCGATGCCTCGCTCGACCTGTTCATGCATCGTCAGCCTGCCGTCGAGCAGCCAGCCGGTCAGCGCCGCTTCGGCCTCCGCGAAGCGGGCATGAAAGTGCGTAACGGCGAAGCCCTCCATCCGCGCGTGACGCTCGGCCAGCTTGAGATAGTTGCGCGGCCCCTGCACGTGATCCATGCGCTGATATTGCGAGATCGCGCCGCAGATGACGACCCGCGAACCCTCGACGATCTGTTCGAGTACCGCATCGAGGATGTCGCCGCCGACGTTGTCGAACATGACGTTGACGCCAGTCGGTGCAAGTTGGCGAAGTCGCGCACCGACGTCTTCGTGCTTGTAGTCAATGCCTCCATCGAAGCCGAGCTCGTCGATGAGAAATGCGACCTTTTCCGGCCCGCCCGCGATCCCGATCACGTTGGTTGCACCGGCGATACGCGCGAGTTGGCCGGCGACAGAGCCAACCGCGCCTGCAGCACCCGAGATCACCACCGTGTCGCCCGGCTGCACTGCGCCGACAGCAACGACGCCACAGTACGCGGTGACCCCTGTGGTGAGCCCCAGGGCACCGAGGTAGTCCGTTGGCGCCACCCGCGAAATGTCGAGCTGCCGCAACGCATATCCGGGGAGTCGCGCAACGGTCTGGGCGCCGAGCGGACCGAAAACAAAATCTCCGTGCGCAAACCCGTCACATGCGCTCTCGAGCACCCGACCAACGCCCAGCGCGGTGACCGTGCTCCCAAGGCGAACCGACGAGTGATAGCTGCCTTCGTCGAGAACTGTCCGGATGAAGGCGTCGATCGAGAGGGTGCCGACCTGCACCACCACCTCGCCATCGGCCGGACTCTGCGCAGATTCTTCATCAATACGGAAATCGGAATCGGCGGGCGTGCCGACCGGGCGCGAGACCAGAACGACCTTTCGATTCGTTGGTCGCACCGACATCACATGCCACCGTCCACGGAGAGAATCTGTCCCGTGACCCAACTACTGGCCGGCGAGACGAAATAGAGCACCGCAGCACCGAGATCGCCCGGCGTTCCGAGTCGGCGCAACGGCAGGCGCAGACGTCGTTCGAGCATCGGTAGGTCGTCATCACCCAGGCGCAATGCGGTCATCATGATCTCGGTCGGCACGGCCCCGGGCATGATGCAGTTGACGCGGATACGCGGACCGAGCTCTTTGGCGTACGTCTGTGTGAGCGAATTCACTGCCGCCTTCGCCGCGGCGTAGTGACCGCTACCCGGGATGGGAGACACTGCGGCGCGCGATGAGATGTTCACGACGCGTCCGCCGTCGCGCATATGGCGCGCGGCGGTATTCGTGCACACCCAGATTGCGGTGAGATTGAGACGCATGGTCGCATCCCACTCCGCAGGATCGAGATCGGTCAGCGGTGCCTGCACCGGTGATCCACCGGCGTTGTTGACCCAGATGTCGAGCGAACCGAACTCGCGAACCGCAGCCAGAGCCAATGCCTCGACGGCCGCGTTGTCGGTGACATCGGTTTGCACCGCAATGGCCCGGCCGCCCCGGTCGCGAATGCCCTGCGCGACACGCTCGACCTCATCAAGTCGTCGCGCTGCGCACACCACGGCAGCGCCCGCATCGGCAAGCGTGGTTGCGATGCCCTCACCGATACCGCGGCCGGCACCGGTGACCACGGCGACGTCGCTCGACAAATCGAATAGGGTCGTGCTCATATGTGTGGATCTTTCTGATGTTCGCATGAGGTGGGCGAGTGCATTGACGGAACAACTTACTCAGAGTAAGTATTACCCCATGCACGTTGGTGAGCAAGCGCCGGACACGCTCGCAGCGCGCGATGACCTGCGGCCAGCCCAATGAATGCCAGCGCAATGAAGGCCAGCCCAACGAAGGCCAGCCCAACGAAGGCCGGCCCGGTGAAGGTCACCACCCGGCGGCGCCCGGGTCGCCCGGCCGGCGGCCAGCACGTGGTGAACCGCCAACTCGTGCTCGACGCCGCGGAACGAGCCATTCGACGCGACGGTCCAACCGTGTCACTCGAGGCGATCGCGGTGGAGGCCGGCGTTACCAAGCCAGTCGTGTACGCACGTGTCGGAGGTCGCGCCGAGGTCGCCAACGCCTTGTCCGAGCGTCTCGCCGATCGCATCATGAGTGCCGTGTTCGCCGCTATTCAGGGCAAGCCGATCGGGCGGGCCACGCTCGTGTCGTTCCTGGTCGCCAATCTCGAGGTCGTCGCAGCGAATCGCGAACTGTTCCTGTATGTCACCGGCGGCACCTCCGACGACACACCACTTCGCACACTGCACCTCGCCCGTCATTCAGCGCTGCCGCTTGCCGAGGTGCTCGCCAACTGGCGTTCATCGAACGCGCGCGACGCGGCTGTCGCTATCCCGTGGGCGTACGGCGTGATCGGCATGCTTCATCTGGTGTCCCTGTGGTGGATCAACGAATCCGACACGCCCGCACCGCAGCTCGCCGAACAACTCGCCGAACTGCTCTGGAGCGGATTGGCCACAGAATGAGCGGCGTTCCTGCCCCGTCGGGCACACCGACGACGCTTGATGAGATCACCGTTCACTGGATGCAGCGCGTTCTTGGGCTCAACATCGACTCCATCGAGGTGCAGCCCATCGCGGAGGGCGAGGGTTTCATGGGCCAACTCGCTCGCGTCACCCTGCACAGTTCTGATGTCGGCGCGGCCCGATCCGTCATCGTGAAGTTGCCCACCGCAGACCCGGGCGGTCAGTTCATCGGGCAGATGATGCGCGTCTGGGAGCGCGAGCACTGCTTTTACCGAGACGTCGCGCCACAGCTGAACATCCGCGTCCCTCGCGCACTGGTGAACATCGCAGAGCCACCCTGTCTGGTGCTCGAGGATCTCGCTCCCGCAGTTCCCGGGGATCATGTCGCAGGCGCCACCTTGGAGCAGGCCCAACGGGCTATCGACGTGCTGGCCCGCCATCACGCGGCCTGGTTCGAACACCCGATGCTCACATCGCTGGATTGGATGCCGGGACTCGACGATCCCTCGGTGCTTGCCCTGGCCCCCACGTTCGCCATTGGTTGGCCGATGTTCCTCGAACGCTTCGGCAACGAACTTCCCAGCCGCTGCCTGCGATGGTGCGAGCAGTTCGTCGAGACCATCCCGGAGTGGATCGCGACGCACTTCGACGATCCGGTCACGATCACGCACGGCGACTTCCGACTCGACAACCTGTTTTTCGGCGACGGCGGCGAGGTATCGGTCATCGACTGGCAACTCAGCATGCGCGGGCCGGGGCAGGCCGACCTGGTGTACTTCTGCGCGAACAACCTCACCACCCTCATGCGACGCGAGCACGAGGACGAGCTGATCGAACGGTACGTCGATGCGCTGCATGCCAATGGCGTGCCCACCGACGCCGTCACCTTGGCCGGAGTGCGCCACGGTTACTTGGAAGGTCTGCTCTTCTACGCGGTGTCGTTCGGCGCAAGTCTGCTCACGATCAACCCTGCCAACGAGCGAGGTGTGGCCCTGTTCGAAGTGCTCGTGCATCGCACCTTCACAGCAGTTGACGATCTCGATGTGGGCACCCTGATGGGCTTCGCCGGCTGATTCGCCAGCTCACGAGACGACGCCCCCGACAAACAACTTACCGGGGGTAGATTTATCGTTTCGGGAGTGTTACTGTCCGGTATGGCCGGTGACTACGAAGACCT
The DNA here is from genome assembly GCA_025360105.1 of Actinomycetes bacterium. GTDB lineage: Bacteria > Actinomycetota > Acidimicrobiia > Acidimicrobiales > Ilumatobacteraceae > WLMZ01. Next base: position 111,747 of record JANYCT010000057.1, read on the forward strand.
CACGGAGTGCGCGCTCTCCCCGGAACTCGAAACCAAGTTGGTGAACACCCAGCGTGAATGTGTCTTCATGTGGACCAACGCGTCGAACGAGGCATTCGGCGTCGTGATGTCGTATCTCCCCAAAGACGGCAAGCTCTGGCTCACTGCCGCTGAGCGCCGCAAGCGAATCGCTGCGATCCGACGCTTCCCCCGAGCCTCTGTCTGCATCAACAGCTCGGGTTCGCGCATGGGCGGCGGCAAGACCGTCACCTACAAGGGCACCTGCGTGGTGCACGACGACCGTGAAACCAAGGACTGGTTCTACCCCGAGTTCGCGAACTCCCTCCGGTCCGACAGCGCTGATGCGGCACGCGTCTTCCAGGAATTCCTCGACTCGCCGCATCGGGTCGTGATCGAGTTCGTACCCGACTACACGCTCAGTTTCGACGCATCGCTCATGTGGGCACGCTCACCCGATGTCGTCTCCTGAGATCGAACACCGCAATCCAGACCGAACAACGAGGAGAACCCATGTCCACCACCGAAGACCTTCCCCTCCACCTGCGTGGCAATGGCGCGCCGGTGTTCGAGGAGCGAACGCTCACCGACTTGCACATCGTCGGCACCATCCCAGCCGAGCTCGACGGCCGCTATCTGCGCAACGGCGCGAACCCGATCACGGGGATGAGCGAGCACCCCTTCATCGGTGATGGCATGGTCCACGGCATCCGCCTTCGCGGCGGTCAGGCTGAGTGGTACCGCAACCGTTACGTGCAGACTCCGTTCATGAGCGACCCAGACCGGGTGATCATCGACGCAGGCGCGAGCCTCACCGACATGGCCCAGTCGAAGGCGAACACCAACGTCATCGGACACGCCGGCATGATCCTCGCGCTCGAAGAGGGACACTTCCCGTATCTGCTCGATGGCAATCTCGAAACGGTCGGACCGACCAGCTTCGACGGTGTCCTCACCGGGCCGTTCACAGCGCATCCGAAGATATGCCCGGCGACCGGTGAGTTGATCGCGTTCGGTTACAGCATGTTGGAGCCATACCTCACCTACCTGCGCGTATCGGCAGACGGCCGGCTGGTTCAGAAGGAGAACATCACGGTGGGCGGACCAACGATGATGCACGACTTCAACATCACCCGCAACCACGTGATCTTCATGGACCTGCCCGCGGTGTTCGACATCGAGATGGCCATTCGTGGCGAGATGCCGATCCGTTGGGGCGAGGACTATCCGTCGCGACTCGGCGTGATGCCGCGCGACGGCAACGACTCCACCGTCACCTGGTACGACATCAACCCGTGTTATGTGTTCCACCCGATGAACGCCTACGAGGACGGCACCAAGATCGTGCTCGATGTCGCCCGCCTCGATCACATCTGGCGCGACGGACCGATGGACTTCCCGCCGCCCACCCTGTATCGCTGGACCATCGACACCGCCACCGGGCGCGTGGCCGAGGAACAGATCGACGACATGCCAGCAGAGTTCCCGCGGGTTGCTGATTCGGTGGTCGGCCACAAGCATCGCTACGGCTATGCGTTGGGCATTCCCGACACCGATGCATTCGTGAACCCGTTACTCGGGTCAGGCACGGTGCTCAAGTACGACCGCATCACCGGTGAGCGCACGTCAGCGAACATCGGCAGGGGGCGTATGCCCGGCGAGTCGGTGTTCGTGCCCGCTGCGGGTGGCACAGCCGAGGACGACGGATACTTGATGACATTCGTGTACGACGCGGCGTCGGACTCGAGCGAGTTCGTCATTCTCGATGCAGCAACGATGAGCGACGAGCCCATCGCCACGGTGCATCTGCCGCGCATCCCGTTTGGGTTCCACGGCAACTGGGTTCCGGCAGCGGTCGTCGGCTAGCTCGACCACGGGTACGGTTGGGTGATCGGTCCTTGGGGGGACCGATCACGCAATTGATCTTCTTTGGGAAAAGACAACAAGTGCAACCGCGTCGGCCCCGTCCAACGCAACAGACAATGGGGGAATCATCATGGCCAGAGCATCTACCCGACACGGAGCGCGTCGCACGCGTCGACTGACGGTGTGTGCCGGACTGACAGCGTTCGCGCTGCTCGCCGGAGCATGCAGCAGCGACAAGGCCGCAACGCCCGGTACCAGTAAGGCGGGCACTACACCGGCAACCACCGGCGCCAGCACGTCCGGCACCACCGTCGATACCACGCCGACGAGCGCACCCACCAGCACGCTCGGGCCGGCCACCGGCAAAGAGATTCTCGTCGGACTCGTGAACACTGAAGGCACACCGGGTCTCGACTTCCCCGACATCCGGGTCGATATCGCGGCCTCGGTTGAATATCTCAACCAGCACGGCGGCTTTGGTGGTCGAAAGATCACCCTCGCCAACTGCACCGCAAAGGGCAACCCCGAGTCATCGCAGGCCTGCGCTCAGGAACTCGTTGGCAAGAAGGTCGAACTGGTCATGATCGGTCTCGATTTGTTCGTCGACTATCCCACCTTCACGGCTGCGAAGATTCCCGTCATCGGCATGTTGCCCATCCTCGCTGGCGACTCGAACGCAAATGCACTTTTCCTCACCGGAGGCACGGCCACGGTGATGTCAGCAATCGCAGTGGTCGCACGCGACAAGTACAAGGCGACTTCGGTCGGCATCGTCAGCAGCAACAACGTTGGCGCCTCCGCCAACGCCACGGCGTTGAAGGCATCGCTCGACAAGGCCGGAATCGCGTCGAAGCTCGTCTCGGGCGGTGACAACGAAACCGACGCTGGCTACCAGGGCCTGATGCGCGAGGCAGCTTCTGGCAATCCCACCGTCCTGGTCTCGTTGTACTCCGACGCCGGCTGCATCGGAACCATGCGCGGCCGTGCCGCTCTCGGCATCACCATCCCTGTGATGACCACGGGTATCTGTGCGAGTGCCGATGTCATCAAAGAAGTCGGTGACGATGCGGTCGGTTGGTCCTTCGTGGGCGTGCAGACAGCAAAGCCGGGACCTGATCTGACTAGGACCCAGACCATCTTGGCTCCCGTGCAGAGCCCGCCGGTCGTTCCGGCATCGGATCTCGATCCGAACAGCCTCAGCCTGGGTGGTATCGGCTACCTGATGATCATGTCGCTCGCGAAGTATTCGAACGACGTGGCCGCCAAAGGCACAGAGGTCACCGGACAGTCGATCTACGACTACCTCAAGACAGCCAAGGGCCTCACCCTCGCCGGAGGCACGCTGCCGGTCGAGTGCGGCGCCCTCGCCACCTACTCGTCGATCTGCTCGTTCCAGTTCCCCTTCGCCGAATACAACAAGGGAGTGGGCGTCAAGACGGTGCCGGGCCTCGAAGCCGTCGACAGCAGGTCGTTGCTGCCGTGACATTCAATCGGATGTGGCGCTCACTTCAATGAGTGACTACTTCTTCTACGTGTTGCTCGGCAGTGGCGCCGGGGCGATCATCGCGGCGTTCGGACTCGGGTTGGTACTCACCTACCAGGGTTCGGGCGTCGTGAACTTCGCCTACGGCGCGATGGCGATGTGGTCCACCTACGTCTATGCCGACCTGCGCACGGGTTCATACCCGTTCCCTTTTCCGGGATTGCCGGGCCGATACCACTTCAACGGTGACGTCGGATACCGATGGGCGATGGTGATGTCCTTGGGCACGGCGGCGCTCGTCGGTCTCGGCGCGTACGTCTTGGTGTTCCGTCCGCTCCGACGCGCCCCGGCGCTCGCCAAGGTCGTTGCGAGCGTGGGTCTGCTCATCGTGTTCATCGCGCTCGTCGAGCGACGCTTCGCCGACACCCTCACGATCAGGGTCCCGGGAATCTTGCCGCGCCAGCCGGTGACCATCATGCGCAACCTCACCGTGCCGCGCGATGGGCTCTGGCTCGCACTGATCGTGGTCATCGCCACGGCAGTGCTGTGGACCGTCTACCGATATACACGGGTGGGCTTGTCTACCCGCGCGGCCGCCGAGAACGAAAAGGGTGCGGTCATTCTCGGGCTCTCTCCCGACTTCCTCGCCGGGCTGAACTGGGTTGTGGCAACGGTGTTCGGCAGCCTCATCGCCATTCTCGCGGCGCCGATGATCCAGCTCAGCTCAGGCATCTACACCTTCGGTTTCCTGATCCCTGCACTCGGCGCCGCGCTCATCGGCAAGTTCCGTTTCTTTTGGCCAACCGTCATCACGGGTTTCCTGATCGGCATGGTGCAATCCACGTTCACCAAGCTGCAGAACGACCTCAGCTGGTTCCCGAAGTACGGCGCCCGCGAAGGCCTGCCGTTTCTCGTGATCATCATCGCGATGGTGGTACTCGGCGAGCGCCTGCCAGAACGCGGATCGGTCGACATGTGGAAACTCCCCAAAGTGCCGCCGGCCCACGTCACCCGGTTCAGCGTGCTCTTCCCCGTCGTTGCTGGCGTGGCCGCGCTCTTGCTCCTCGGGCCGTTGTGGCGCGGCGCGATCATGACCACCGTCATCGCATCGGTCCTCGCTCTTGCGCTCGTCGTGATCACCGGCTTCGGTGGGCAGACCTCACTCGCGCAGATCGCGTTCGCCGGAATCGCCGGGTTTTCCCTGTCGAAGTTGGCAATGCATTGGCACGTGCCGTTTCCGTTCGCCCCGATTCTCGCAGCGCTCGTAGCCACCGCCTTCGGTGTACTGCTCGGCCTGCCGGCGATACGCGTACGTGGCACTAACTTGGCGATCATCACACTTGCGGGCGGCGTAGCGATTTCAGAATTCGTTTTCAAGAACCCCGCGTACGTCGGTGACAGCAGCACGGGTGGAGCAAAGATACCGAACCCGAAACTGGGGCGATGGGACTTTGGTTTGGTGTTGGGCTCCAAGTCGTCACGTCCGATTTTCGGCATCTTCCTCGTTGCCGTTGCTTTCGTGCTGTGCATCGCCGTTGCAAATATCCGGCGAAGTTCCACGGGCCGGCGAATGCTCGCGATTCGTTCGAACGAGCGCGCCGCTGCCTCGATCGGCATCAATGTCGCGACGGGCAAGTTGCTCGTGTTCGCGCTGTCGGCCTTCATCAGCGGCATCGGTGGCTGTCTCGTCGCCTACCGTTTCGGCACGATCTCCGATGTCTCCTACGGCACGATCGCCTCGCTCACCGCGCTTGCGTTCGCGTACCTCGGCGGCATCACCAGCGTCAGCGGCGCGATCACTGCAGGAATCGTTGGCACATCCGGACTTGCGTTCTTCGCGGGCAGCCGCGTCTACGGTTCGTTCGGGCGGTGGGAGGCACTCATCGGCGGCGTGTTGCTGATCTTCACGGCGATCCAGAACCCCGAAGGCATCGCCGGCGCTTTCCGGGCCCAGGCCGCAGCGGCCCGACTCAAACGGTCACGCAAACTCGCTCCTGCACCGGTGCCAGTTCCCGAGCCGGCGTAGACGACCGTCCCGCTGGCGAACCCGCGGCACCGGATGTCCTCGCCCCCGCAGCACACCGTTCGCGAATGCTGAGCGCACGTCTTCGGTGCGCTCAGCATTCACAAAGCCAGTTGGAGGGCACTCGCACGCAACGTGGAGCCCAAGGCGGGAATCGAACCCGCGACCTACGCATTACGAGTGCGTTGCTCTACCGACTGAGCTACCTGGGCACAGACCCCAATGCTAGCGGCGAGCGACAGGCTGACCCACCCGCATTCCCGACCCGGATGCCCAACCCAGGTTTCGGGGCTATCCCGATTCGTCGGATGGCGCCATCTTGGTGCCGGGCCCGTAGTAGCGCCGGTGCCAGATGCCGCGCGGATCCTCGCCGGGTAGTGGCATTCGCCACGTGGACACGAGCGAGGTCGCTGCGGTGAGGTCGACGGCGCACAGCGCGCGGGGCTGGTCGTCGGTGCCGTCCACATACGCGTTCGCCGCTTCGACGGGAATGTAGCGCGACGCAATCGCACGATAGAGGTGCTGCCACAGCCGATCACGACCCGGTTCGTACCGCACTTGCATATGGCCCTGAACCGTTACCTTGCGATACGGCGCTTCGTCTTCGTCGACAGAGATGCCGACCCGCGGATCGCGCAGCATGTTCTGCCAGATCACCGCAGGCTCACGCGGCGTGAAGCACAGCAGATCGCCGTCCATGATGAACCACAACGGCACAACTCGCGGCATACCGCCGGCGTCGACGGTGGCGATGCGCGCAAGATGATTCGGCTCGGCAAGAAACGAAAAGACTTCGTCGGTCGACAGCTTCGGCACGGTGTTGGTCTAGCCGTTACCGGGTCATCGAGGGAAGTCCGAGCAACAGTGCTTGCAACAGCAACGGTTCATTCGGATTGCGTTCGAGCGAGTCCAGCGACCCGTGAATGCGCGAAATTGCCGTCGCCGCTGACTCCGGCCGGGCGAGCGTGCCGTCGACGAGCGCGTCTCGATACGACCGCGCGAGCGTTGTCAGACCCGAGCGAAGCTCGTCGGTTCGATGTCGGCGCAGTTCGCGCTTGTGTCGTTCCTCGAGTGCCTTCTTACCGCTGCCGCGCTCGCCCATCGCAGCAATGCGTTCTTCGAGCGAGATCACCTCGCCGGCCTGACGCTCGACCAGCGGAACAGCAGCGGCTTCGATCGCGTCGAGGATCTCCTCGACAGCGGCCACAACTACCTGACCCGTGCCGTCGAGGCGATAGGGCGCAGATGCGAACAGCTCGCGCCGCGCAACGAGATGGGGATCGTTTGCGAGGAGTCGGGCACGCGAGAGATCGCCTGCCGCCGCTTCGGCTGACTGCACGGCGCGGGCCGACTCGACGCCCTCGGCGATCAGCGTCGCCGCTACAACATCGTCAGCGATCGCAGTGAACTCGATACGCACGCAACGCGAGGCAATCGTCACCAGCTCCGGCGGCATGTAGTCGGCGAGCACGATGAACACCGTGCTGTCGGGTGGCTCCTCGATGGTCTTGAGCAACTTCGCCGCGGCGTCTGCACTGAGCAGATGGAACTCATCGAGGATGAGCACCTTACGGTCGCTCTCGTTCGGGGCAAGCGCAGCGAGACGCACGATCTCATCGGCTTGCTCGCGCGAGATCATCGCACCGACTCGGGCGAATTCGCGGACGTCGGGATGCTGACCGACGAGAGCCAATCGCGCGGCGCGGTGATCGGCGTCGTCGACTCCGGCAAGCAGCAGCGCAGCGAACGCCCGCGATGCTTCGTTCTTCGTGCTTCCGGGTGGCCCCACGAACAGATAGGCGTGCAGCGGATTGACAGCAGATGCCTGCAGACGCGCAACCGCGTGTGGTTGGCCAACAACCGATTGCCAGACACTCGCCATCAGATACCCAAACGGTCGAGGGTTGCCGAGCGCACATCGTGGGCAACCTCGTCCTTCGTACGCGTTCCGTCGACGACGACCCAGTGTCGCGGGTCTGCGGCGGCCATTGCTGTGAATCCAGCCCGAACACGAGCGTGGAAGGCAGCATCGGCCTGTTCAAAACGATCGAGGTCACGATTGCTCATCCGTTCAGCGAGCACCTCCACTCGCACGTCGATGAGGATGACCAACTCGGGCCACACACCACCGGTGGCCCAGTTGCTGATCTCGCGGACCTCGTCGAGTTCGAGACCTCGTCCGTAGCCCTGATACGCCAAGCTGGAATAGGCGCTACGGTCGCTGACGATGTGTCGGCCGAGGGCCAGCGCAGGGCCGACCAACTCCTGGAAATGCTGGGCCCGATCTGCGGCGATGAGTAACGCTTCTGCCTTGTCAGCGAGATGGGTGTTGGCAGGATCGTGGAGCAGTGTGCGGATCTCATTGCCGATATGAGTACCGCCGGTTTCGCGGGTGAGCACAGCATCGAGCGCCGCAGCGAGGCGCGCCGCATGGGTGCTCTTGCCGCAGCCCTCAGCCCCCTCCAACGCGATGTATCGGCCGGGGTTCGTCACGCACAGCACCATATCTGGTCGCCGCGCACCGACGGCGACGAGCACACGCGCTGGCGCGCTGCGCCAAACGCAAGTATCATATGTCGATATTCAAATCTCACTGAATGAGAGCTTATGTGGATTCCCATCACCGTCTTGGCCGCCGGCTTCCAGACTGCACGCACCGCGATGCAGCAACGGCTGCGCGCACTGTTGTCGGTGAGCGGCGCCGGCTTCGTGCGCTATGCCTACGGCGCGCCGCTCTCGCTGTCGGCCGTCGGCATCGCGACGCTCATCGGGGTTCACTTCCCAAACATCCCCGCTCATTTCTGGCCGATCATCACCGGTGCCGGTATCGCCCAGATCATCGGCACCATCTGCCTGATCCGCGCCTTTGACGCCCGCGACTACGCAATCGGCACGGTGTACTCCAAGACCGAGGTCGTGCAGGTGGCGGTGTTTTCATTGGTCTTTCTCGGTGAGTCGTTGCGACCCCTTGGTTGGGTCGCCGTTGCAATCTGCATGACGGGCATCGTCGTGTTGGCGTCGAAGGGAACGCGCATCTCAATCGCTACGCTGCGCGATCCTGCCGGCCTCTACGGCCTTGCCGCAGGTGGTCTGTTCGGGTTGGCGGCGGTGGGAATTCGCGCATCGTCGAAGTCGCTCACCGACAGCCCAACGGTGATGCGCGCCATCGTGACGCTTGCTGCGATGAACACCATTCAGACCGTGGTGCACGGGAGCTATCTGCTGGCTCGCGAGCGCGAGCAAATCGGCTTGGCATTCCGGCATTGGCGATCGAGTTCGATCGTGGGTCTGCTCAGCGTGTGCGGCTCAGCGTGCTGGGCAATTGCGTTCACGATGCAGAACGCAGCGCGTGTACGAACCTTTGGCCAGATCGAGTTGCTGTTCACGTTCGTGGTGGCGCGAGTGTGGCTACACGAACGCCATAGCCACTACGAAATCGCTGCCAGCGGCTTGGTGCTCACCGGTGTCGTCGGCGTGATGCTCTTCGGCTGAAGCGCACCACCGAGCGTCCGCACGGGGGTCAGGTCTTCGTGGCCGCCGTCTTCTTCGCTGCGGGCTTTTTCGCCGTGGCCTTTTTCGCCGTGGCCTTCTTCGCCGTGGCCTTCTTGGGAGCTGCTCGCTTCGCGGCGGCCTTCTTTGTGGCCGTTGCCTTGCGTGCCGGCAGACCGCCCTTTTCGATAATGGCCTCGCGGCGCACGGCGAGCAGTTCGTACGCACGCTCGTTGGGCATCGCCTCCAGACGATCGCCCTTGCTGAGCGAGGCGTTGGTCTCGCCGTCGGTGACATAGACGCCGAACTTGCCATCTTTGGCAACCACGGGCTTACCGCTAATGGGGTCATTGCCGAACTCGCGCAACGGACCCGTGGCGGCCAGCGATTGCCCGCCGCGCTTGAACACCTTTGGCGCAGCAAAGATCAACACCGCTTGATCGAGGGTGATCTCGAGCAACTGCTCTTCGCTCGTGATGTTGCGGAAGTCCTTGCCCTTTTGCACATACGGTCCATAGCGACCGTTGTTGGCGACAATCGCCACACCATCGGCCGGATCGATACCGACGGTGCGCGGCAACTGCAACAGATCGGTGGCATCGGCAAGCGTGATGCGCTCGAGGGTCATCGTCTTGAACAAGCTCGCCATGCGTGGCTTCTCGAGGCCGGGCGGCAGCGCGTCGGGCGTTCCCCATTGGACATACGGCCCGTACCGACCGCTCTTGGCGAAGACTGGGAAGCCATCGAGTTCGCCGATGGGCGTATCGCTCTTGGGCTGAGCCAGCAGTGTGAGCGCCATCTCGACGGTGAGCTCGTCAGGGGTGAGCGTCTCGGGAACGCTGGCGGTGTCGTCGCCGCGCTTCACGTAGGGTCCGTACTTGCCGGGCTTCACCACGATCTCAACGCCATCGGCATCGTGACCCAACGGGAAGGTGTTGATCGCCGCCGCATCGATCTCGTCGAGGTTCTCGACGACGAGCCGCTTCAGCCCGGGCAACTGTTCGTCGTCATCGTCGCCGAAGTAGAACCGCTGCAACCACTGATCCTTCTTCTGCTCGTTGCGGGCAATGGCGTCGAGGTCCTCCTCGACGCGTGCCGTGAACGCGTAGTCGACCAGACCCTCGAAATGCTTTTCCATCAGGCCGACAACGGCGAACGCAGTCCATGTCGGCACCAACGCCTGACCCTTCTTCCACACGTAGCCGCGGTCCTGCACGGTCTGGATGATGCTGGCCCACGTGCTGGGACGGCCGATGCCGAGTTCTTCGAGGCGCTTGACAATGCTGGCCTCGGTGAAACGCGCGGGCGGCGAGGTGGCGTGGCCGTTAGGGGTGATGGAGTTCACGGGCACCGGCTGGCCCACGGTGAGGGTCGGCAGCAATGCCTCTTTGTCGTCTTCGTTCGCGGTGTCTTCGTCGGTGGATTCCACGTACACCTGGCGGTAGCCGGGGAAGGTGATGGTGGTGCCGCTGGCGGCAAACTCGCAGTCCTGCCCGGCGCCACCCGCTGTCGGCGCAGACATCGCGCCGAGGCGCACGCTCACCGTGACACCAGCAGCGTCGGCCATCTGGGACGCAAGCGTACGCTGCCAGATCATGCGATACAGCGAGAGTTCCTGCCCGTTCAGTTCACCCGCCACCTGATCGGGTGCACGCAACGGCGTGGTGGGACGGATGGCCTCGTGGGCCTCCTGTGCGTTCTTGATCTTGCCGGTGAACTGACGGGGACCCTTCGAAAGGAACTGCTGACCGTACGCGCGCCCCACCTCGGCACGGATTGCGGCGAGCGCTTCTTCGCTGAGCATCGCACTGTCGGTACGCATGTAGGTGATGAAACCGCGCTCGTACAGACCCTGGGCGATGCGCATCACCTGTGCGGCGCCGAGTCGCAGCTTGCGGCCACCCTCTTGCTGCAGCGTGCTCGTCGTGAACGGCGCCTTGGGGCTACTGCGATACGGCTTGTCCTCGACAGAACGAACCGACACGACAGCAGCTGCCAAACCCGCAGCGAGCGCGTGCGCTTCGTTCTGACTGACGACCACAACACCCTTCTTCGGATTGCCATCACTGCCGAAATCCTTACCCGACGCGACCTTGGTGCCACCGAGCGCCACCAACGTTGCGGTAAACGCGGGCTGGGTGCCGGTGAGCAGTTCGAGGTCCCAGTAGCCGGCGGTGACGAAGGCGATACGTTCGCGTTCGCGCTCGACCACGAGGCGGATGGTGGGACTCTGCACACGACCCGCCGACAGGCCACGGTTCACTCGGCGCCACAACACGGGGCTGACTTCGTAGCCGTACAAACGGTCGAGAATGCGGCGAGTCTCTGCGGCGTCGACGAGTCCGTAATCGATGCTGCGCGGATTGTTGACCGCCTGATCGATGGCGGCCTTGGTGATCTCGTGGAACACCATCCGCTTCACGGGCACCTTCGGCTTGAGGTACTCGAGCAGGTGCCAGCTGATGGCTTCGCCCTCGCGGTCTTCGTCGGTCGCGAGATAAAGCTCGCTTGCGTCCTTCAGTGCCGCCCGGAGGTCCTTGATGACGACCTTGCCGCGCTCGGTGAGTTCGTAGGTGGGTTTGAATCCGTTGTCGACATCGACCGCCAAACCCTTGCTCGGGAGGTCGGCCACATGGCCTACTGAGGCGCGCACATCGAAGGCGCTGCCGAGGAACTTGGAGATCGTCTTGGCTTTCGCCGGCGACTCCACAATCACGAGGGGTTTTGACATGCGACCTATTCGCTAAAGCATGACAGGGGTCGTTGTCAAGACGAACGACGGTATTGCCCGAATGAAATCACCAGCGACGCACAGCCTCGGAGGCCAAAGGCAGGCGCCAGAGAGCGGTGCACGTGACAAATCTCAGTCGATGAGCGTCGAGGCCACCGCTGGCGCGACCGGTGCGTCGTGATGATGACCCTCGACATCAATCTTGGGGATCAGACGATCGAGCCAACCGGGCAACCACCAGTTGCGGGCACCGAGCAGTTCCATCGTTGCCGGAACCAGCAGCATGCGCACGATGGTGGCGTCGATGAAGACGGCCGAGGCCAGACCCAGACCGAACAGTTTGAGTTGACGATTATCACCGAGGATGAACGCGCTGAACACGCACACCATGATGAGCGCTGCCGCGGTGATCACGCGAGCGGTGGCTGCCAGACCATCGGCAACCGCCGTGGCGTTGTCGCCGGTGCGATCGAACTCTTCTTTCATCCGCGAGAGCAAGAACACCTCGTAGTCCATCGACAGACCGAACACAATCGCAAAGAGCATCATCGGTGCCCACGCCTCGACGGGGCCGGCCTTGCCGACACCGATGAGATTCTCGCCCCACCCCCACTGGAACACTGCGACGATCACACCGTATGCGGCACCGATGGACAGCAGGTTCATGATCACTGCCTTCAACGGCACAAGCAGACTGCGGAACACCGCCATCAGCAGCAAGAAACTGAGCACCAACACCGCGCCGATCAGTAACGGCAGTCGCGCGCCGAGGTACTCGGAGAAGTCCTGGCTCGCCGCGGTGAACCCACCGACACGCGATTTGTAGCCGGAATCGGGGATCACATGGTCTCGCAGACGATGCACGAGATCGGTCGTCGCTACGTCCTGCGGCGCGCTCGCAGGCACCACGGAGATCAACGCCAGATCGGCGCGGATCGGTCGGGCGAACGCGACCTGCACGCCCTCGGTGGACTGCAGGGTCTTGGTGAACGCCTGCACCTTCGAGGCGTCGGCTGCAGGTGCACCCTCCAGGGTGACCACGAGTGGCCCGTTGAAGCCGGGGCCGAAGCCCTCGGCGAGCAGGTCGTAGGCCTTGCGCACCGTCTGGTCTGGTTGCGCGTTGCCGGTATCACCGAACCCGAGACGAATCGAGAACAACGGGATCGTGAGCACCACCAGCACACCGGCGCCGAACGCAAACGCAGGCCAAGGCTTGCGTTGGATGAGCCGGCTCCAGCGATACCAGAAACCCTGTTCGCGGGGCTTCTCTGCCCGATGGGGCACGGCCTTACGCAGCGATGGGAACACGAAACTCGCCAGCAGCACGGCCCCGGCGAGTGCGAGGCCGCCGAGCACGATGGCGACGTTCGAGGTAATGATCGCGCCAAGGCCGCCGACCACGAGTAAGCCCAGCGAGATGAGCGCGGCACGTGACGTGACGTTGATGCGATGTCCAACCATGCCCAACAGTGCGGGCAGCAATGTGACCGAGGCAATCATCATCATCAGCACGCCGACCGCGGCGCCAGTGGCAAGGCCCCGCACGAACGACAGGCCCATTATGTACAGGCCGAGCAACGAGATGATCACCGTCGTGCCGGCGAAGAGTACGGCGCGTCCACTGGTGTCGACGGACTCGACCACTGCGTCCTCTACCGACAAACCATCTTGGAGGGCCTCGCGGTAACGCGTCACGATGAACAGCGCATAGTCGATACCCACGCCGAGTCCGATCATCGCGACCATCTGCGTGGTGAAGTCGGGCATCTCGGCCACGTTGCTCAACAGACCAACGATGCTCGATCCGAGGCCGAGTCCGATGAGAGCCGTACCGATTGGCAGACCCATCGCAAGCACCGAACCGAACGCAAGCACGAGGATGATCACTGCAGCGATCACACCGAGTGCCTCCGACGCAGGGAACTTCACCTTTTGAAACGCCTGACCGCCGTACTCGATCTGCAGCGTGTGACCCGGCGTCATCTGCGTGGGCGTTGCTGCGCCGAGACCCTGGATCTGATCAGCCAACGCGCCAAACTGCGTCTGGGTGCGTTCGGTGATCTTCAGCTGTGCGAAACCGATAGTTCCGTCTGCACTGATCTGCTGCTTGGGTGCGTCGTAGGGGCTGGTCACCTGCACGCCCGCGATCGCGTCGACCTTGGTGAATAGATCGGCGAGCGCCACCTTGACCGCCGGATCGTTGATGCCCTGGGTCGCCTTCACGACGATCTGCGAGTCGAAGCCGGCTTGTTCCTTGCTGACGCTCTCGAGGAGACGGAACACGTCGCGCGCTTCGCCGCTCGGCAATTGCATCTGCGTGTGAAAATTGGAGCCGACAACGCTGGAGGTCACGCCGAGCGCAACGAACAATGGAATCCAGATCGCGAAGACCACGACCTTTCGGTGACGTACGCACCAGCGCGCGAGACGAGACAACATGAGGGGATTTCCGTTCTTCGGGGGGGAAGGCACTCTGGGTCGGGCCACGTAGCCGCTCTACGGGCGCCACCGCCACGATATTCGGTTGAATACGACGGAGCGAGGGTTATTGGTCACACTGCGTGTCGATGCTCGGAAGCGTTGACGAACCGGCGTCCACTCTCTACGGTCAGAGGCACGATGACGCACACGCCCGAGGCCGCACTTGGCTGGACCCCACAACTGGACGCTCTGTGGGAAGCGGGCGGCCGTCTCGGCCAACCCGGGCGCGTGATGCGTCTCGATCGGGGTTGGAGCACGGTACGTCAGAGCATCGCTGGCGAACAGCTACGGGTTCGCAACATCGGTATCGACATCGCCGTGGGCGACTGGGTCATCCCGTCATCCGATGGTGAGAAGATCGATTCGGTCCTCGATCGCCAAAGTGCCTTCGTGCGGCGCGCCTCAGCCGAAGGGGCGCGGGCCGAAGCACACACCCTGGCCGCGAACATCGATGTGGTGTTCCTGGTGCACGGCCTCAACAGCCCGCCCAACCAGCGCCGTCTCGAGCGAGAGTTGGTGCTCGCCTTCGACAGCGGCGCCCGTCCGGTGGTGGTGTTGTCGAAGCTCGATCTGGTCGATGATCTTGCGGTCGTCGCGAACTCAGTCGCATCGCTCGAAGCAGTGTCGTTCGGCGTGCCCGTTCATGCCGTGAGTGGAATCACTCACGCCGGGCTCGAGACGTTGCGGGGCTATGCCGCAGCGGGGCGCACAATTGCGTTGTTGGGTGCCAGTGGCGTTGGTAAGAGCACGATCATCAACGCGCTGGTGGGCGACGCCGTGCAGCGCACCAACGACGTGCGCATGGGCGACCAACGCGGCCGACACACCACCACCGCGGCCGAACTGGTGTCGTTGCCCACGGGAGGTTGGTTGCTCGATACACCAGGCGTGCGAGCGGTGAGCCTGTGGCTCAGCGGACAGGGCATCGAGCGCGCCTTTGCCGACGTGTTCGACCTGATGGACAACTGCCGCTTCCGTAACTGTAAGCACGAGGACGAACCCGGGTGCGCAGTACTCGCCGCCATCGCACAGGGTGAACTGCCCGCGGTGCGACTCGATAGTCTGAAGCGCTTGGTCGCAGAAGAAGCCGCGCTAGAGGAGGAGCAAAAGGCCCACATCAAAGCGGGAGACCGCCGGGGCGTACATCGACCCCGTACGGCGGGACGCTTCGGTTAGACCAGCACCCGGCTGGCGAGACCTCAGTTGGTCGGCTGGGGCTTGCGGCGGCGCACGGCGGCAACCCCGACGAGGGCGCCACCGGCAAGCACGATCATGCCTGCGGTCTGCAAGGTGCTCGTGCTATCGCCACCAGTAACAGGCAGCGTGACGGGCGGCGGCGGGATCTGCGCCTCGAGCGTTGTGGTCGGGGCCGGAGGATAGATGCAGTTCTGGCCCTCGATCTGCTGATTCGGCGACTCTGCTTGGCACAGGGGAGGCGTGGCATGCACAGGCCCGGCCGCGCCGATGACAACAAAACCAATGGTCGATGCCAACACAGCTAGTTTCCGCATGATCGGGCCTCCTTGCGCTCTCAGGCCCTCAGAGTAGCAGCCCGAATTTGAAAGCGCCAGAGGCCAACGGCGAACGCGGGAATCTTGACGATTCCCAGACCATCACCGTGACGCGCAGGCGTACTCTGTGTTGAGAACACTGTCACTCGGCGTGGTGGCGCGGTACAGTTCGCATGGTTCAAGCAACGAGCCACAGACCGTGGGCTGAAAGGCGGCTTCAGTTGGCGAAGAGACTCAAAGCTTGGATGCG
Source organism: Actinomycetes bacterium (assembly GCA_025360105.1). Lineage (GTDB taxonomy): Bacteria > Actinomycetota > Acidimicrobiia > Acidimicrobiales > Ilumatobacteraceae > WLMZ01. The sequence continues at coordinate 127,578 of JANYCT010000057.1, forward strand.
CAGGCACCTTCCCGTCGTCTATTTCACTGTCGACGCTGCCGCGTGGGCGATCGCGCTCGTCACCGTGACGTGGCTACGCCTCGAGTTCTCCTTCCGGCACATCGGCGCGATGTCGATGTTTCTCACCATCGAAGTGGCGATCATCTCCCACGGGATCGCCGGGGTTTTCGGTGGGCTGTACCGACGCCGTTGGCGCTACGGCAGCTTCGAGGAGATCCTCGCGTTGGCAGCTACCGCTGCGGTCACCGCCTTCATCACCTCGCTGTTCCTGCTGATCCCGGCCATCGACGTTCCGCGATCGGTCGCCCTGCTCGGAGCGCCTGCGGCCGTGCTGCTCAGCGTTGGTGTGCGTGCGCTCTGGCGGCTCTATCGCGCTCGGCAGACCCGCCCATCTGCATCGAGCGCTGAGCCGCTGCTGATCATCGGAGCTGGGGAAGGTGGCGATCAGGTTCTGCGCATGCTGCTGAAGAACGTGGACAGCCCGTACCTGCCCGTCGCAATCATCGACGACGATCCCGACAAACAGCAGCTGCGCATGCACGGTATTCGCGTCGCGGGCACGCTCGCCGATCTCTCCGAGGTCGCCAGGCGGTTCGGTGCAACCACGGTGTTGCTGGCCATTCCCACCGCTGACAGCGATCTGATTCGACAGGTCGATGAGGCTGCAACGCTGGCGCGATTGCGCCTGTTGGTACTGCCTCCCGTGTACGGCATGCTCGACGCACCGGTGATGGGCGACATCCGCCCGGTGTCCGAGGGCGACCTGCTCGGTCGCCATCCCACCAACATCGACACCGACGCGGTGGCCAACTACGTCACTGGTAAGCGCGTGCTCGTCACCGGCGCCGGCGGCAGCATCGGCAGCGAGCTGTGTCGTCAGCTCGCCCGCTTCAACCCAGCCACGCTGATCATGCTCGACCGAGACGAGAACGGTCTGCACCGGGTGCAGCTCAGTATCAAAGGACGCGCCCTGCTCGACAGCCCCGACCTGGCGTTGGCCGACCTGCGCGACGCTCAGCGCCTCATCGACCTGTTCGAACTCCATCAGCCCCAAGTGGTGTTCCATGCCGCTGCACTGAAGCATCTCCCGCTGCTCGAAGCGGCCCCTGGCGAGGCGTGGAAGACCAACGTCGTGGGCACGCGCAACGTGCTCGAGGCAGCGCGCGCGGTTGGGGTGGAGCGGGTCGTCAATATCAGTACCGATAAAGCTGCCGATCCAGCGAGCGTGTTGGGGTATAGCAAGCGCATCACCGAGCGCCTCACCGCATGTGCGGGTGAGAACTCCGAAGGCAGCTTTGTTTCCGTACGCTTCGGCAACGTGCTCGGCTCAAACGGTTCGGTACTCACGGCGTTCCGCGCCCAGGCAGCAGCCGGTGGCCCGCTGACCGTCACCCATCGCGACGTCACGCGTTATTTCATGACGGTGGAAGAAGCCGTGCGCCTGACGATCTATGCCGGCGCCATCGGTCGATCCGGCGAGGTGCTGATTCTCGACATGGGCAGCCCAGTGCGTATCGCCGATCTCGCAGAGCGATTGGCGGTGCAGCACAAGCCGCAATTGAGGGTTGTCTACACGGGCCTCCGGCCCGGTGAGAAGCTGCACGAAGATCTGATCAGCGTGACCGAAGACGACAACCGACCGGTGCATCCGCTCATCACCCACGTGAACGTGCCGCCGCTAGCGTTCGAGCAGGCCGTGGCGCTCATGCCCGTCGATCAGGCAATCACGATCGAGCGCATCCGCATAGTTGCTGCGCACGACCCGTCGATGACTGCGACGGTCGAGCACCAAACAGTATGAGCCGAATCTTTCTGTCATCGCCCGATGTCGGGCCACTCGAACGCGAGGCCCTGCTGCGTGCGTTCGATAGCGGCTGGGTGGCACCGGCGGGCCCCGAGCTGGAGGCCTTCGAAAACGACATTGCGGCCATCACCGGATGGCCCGGCGCTGTCGCAATGTCAAGTGGTACCGCGGCGCTGCATCTTGCCCTGCTCGGCCACGGTGTACAGCCCGGCGACCGAGTGCTGGTGTCGAGCTTCACCTTTGCCGCCACGGCAAACGCCGTTGCCTACTGCGGCGCCGAACCAACCTTCATCGACAGCGACACCGTCACGTGGAACATGAGCCCGCAGTTACTCGCCGACGAACTCGCTGATTCACGCCGCCACAATCGACTGCCCACGGCAGTGGTGGTCGTTGATCTCTACGGACAGTGTGCCGACTACGACCCGATCGTGGCGCAGTGCCACGAGTTAGGCATTCCCGTGGTGGAAGATGCGGCCGAAGCGTTAGGGGCCACCTACAAGGGCCGGCCGGCCGGCACACTCGCCGATACCGGTGTGTTCTCGTTCAACGGCAACAAGATCATCACCACCAGCGGCGGTGGCATGTTCGTGTCGCACGACGTCGAGGCGTCGAACCGTGTGCGCAATCTCGCCACCCAGGCGCGGCGCCCGGCGGTGCACTACGAGCACACCGAGATCGGCTACAACTACCGGCTCAGCAACCTGCTCGCCGCGATGGGCCGCGCTCAACTGCAACGGCTTCCTGTGATGTCGGCACGTCGGTTGCAGATCAATGCGCGCTACCGCGAGCTGCTCGGCGACCTGCCCGGTGTGTCGTTCATGCCCATCGCGCCGTGGGGTGGCTGGAACGGCTGGCTTACCTGCGTGGTCTTCGACGACGTTGCCACGCGTGATGCCGTGCAGCACGCTCTCGACGAGAACGACATCGAGAGCCGACCACTCTGGAAGCCGATGCATTTGCAACCAGTTTTTGCCAGCTGTAGGGCACGAGTCGATGGCACGAGCGAGTACCTGTTCGACCATGGGCTGTGCCTGCCGAGCGGCAGTGTGCTCAGCGACGACCAGATCGATCTCGTGGCCAAAGTGGCCCTCGAAACCGCGCGGTGAGCTAGAGCACCTCGCCAGTAAAGCTCTGGCCGCGCAAGAGGTTCTTGGTATCGAACACACGACGCGAGTGCGCCGCCACGGTGGCCGGATCGAACTCCGGATGGTCGACGAGCACCACCACAACATCGGCCGCGGTTAACTCGGCCGACGAGAACGGAACCAGGGGGAACCGCACCTGCTGCGCGTTCACCTCGGCAATGTAGGGGTCACAAAAGCGAACCTCGGCACCACTCGCAGCCAGCCGATCGGCCACAGCAACGCTGGGGCTCTCGCGCCAGTCGCTGGTGCCAGCCTTGTACGCGAGACCGAGCAGCAGCACCTTGGCACCGTTCACCGCAAGACGATCGTGGTTCAGCATTGCGGCAATGCGACCGTGCACGTAATCGGGCATGTGCTCGTTGACATCGTTGGCGAGCTCGACGAAACGGAAGGTGTGGCCGAGGTGTTGCTTCACACGCCACGCCAGATAACTGGGGTCGATCGGCAGGCAGTGCCCTCCCACGCCCGGACCCGGGGTGAATCGCATGAAACCGAACGGCTTCGTCGCCGCTGCATCGATGGCGCGCCAGATGTCGACATCGAGATCGCGAGCGAACATCGCCAACTCGTTGACGAGTGCGATGTTCACATGCCGGAATGTGTTCTCGAGCAGCTTCACCAACTCGGCTTCGGCGGCAGAGCCGACCGGAACCGTTGTGTCGACCAACGCTGAGAAGAACGCGTCGACGGCGGTGAGCGAATCGGTGTCGATACCGCTCACCACCTTGGGAGTGTTCTGCAGTCCGTAACGGGTGTTGCCCGGGTCGATGCGCTCGGGCGAGTAGCCACAAAAGAAGCTGGCGATATCAAGACCCGAACCCGTCGCCAGCAACGGCGCAAGCAACTCGGCCGTCGTGCCGGGATAGGTGGTGCTCTCCAGGATCACGCAGGCTCCGGCCCGCAGGTGTGCCGCCAGCGAGCGCCCGGCTGCCTCGATGAACGACAGGTCGGGAAGACCGTCGGCAAGGGGTGTCGGCACACTCACGACTGCGACATCGAAGTCGGCAAGGTCCGCGGGGTCGCTCGTGGGCAGGTACCCGTTCGCGAGCGCCGAGGCCAAGTCGGCGTCGCTCACGTCGCCCACGTAGCTCTCGCCGGCAGCCAGCGACTGCACGCGGGCGGGTGAGGCTTCGAAACCCACTACCGGAAAGCCAACCTCCACAGCGCGCATGGCAACGGGAAGACCCACATAGCCCTGACCGACGACGACGACCTTGGCGGTGCGATCAGCGATTCGACTGAGGAGGGATTCGAGGTTCGGCGACATGCGTTGCAGACCTTGCTTTCGTGTCGGTGCGAGAGGCCGAGCCTACTGTCTCGGACAGTTTGGGAGCATGAACCGCCGAGGCCTCAGCGGGCCGATTTCAGCCGATGCGAGGCAAAACTCCAGAGGTAACGGGGCACCTCGGTGAGCGGGATCGCACCGACAGCGGTGAGGGCCTGAGCCCGGAAGGAGTCATTGGTTCGAAAGACCTGGAGTGAGCGTTGGTCGGCACGCGAGATCGGTGTGTTCGTCGCCCTCACGTGGGCAGGGTGTGCAAAATCGAGCGAGAGACGCTGCCAGCTTTCGATGATCGCCGAGGCAACCACGGCCTCGGCCTGCCAGCGTCGTGCAACAGCAAAGGTCTCCTCCCAATCGACCTGTGTCACGAGGATCAGTTGCGCGACGTCGCGTAGTGCGCGTAGGAATCGAGATCCGCCGAGCGACGCGTGATAGCAGGCATGCAGTAGCCGATACGTCGGGGCGAGCACCGGGATCGAGCGGTCCGCGAGCACGATCGTGTCGCTCGGCTCGAAGACCTCCGCCATTCTCGACGTCACGCCGAACCGCCCGATCGCAAAACGGCGATGCAGATCGAGCTCGAGGCCATCGACCGTGGTGAGCGTCGCGCCCTTGCCGTACCGACGGTCGTAGTCGCTTCCGATGCCCTCGTTGCTACGCGTGTAACCGCTGTCACGCAGGACGTCGAGCGCGGTCGTCCAGTGATCTGGGTGAATCACCACATCGACATCACCGAACGTGCGCACGGCCGGGTCGGCATAATCCAGATGGGCCAGGGCTGCTCCCTTCGTGAGACGCCACGTAACCACCGCGTCATCGAGGATGACTGCTGTCCGAACGATCAGCGCCTCGAGCACCACGCACGTCAATAGGTTCTTGTGCCAACGCTGCAGCAGGTCAGCGCGAACGTCGTCATCCTCGACGAGGATGGCACCGTCGAGGATTGCGACCGACAGGAAGCCGAACAGCGAGTCGTATCCAGCCAGGTTCGATACATCGCCGACATCGCTGGCCCCCAAGGGAACCGAGGTCGTCGCTGCGCCGAGACCGTGCCGCAGTGCCGCCACCAGAGCCGGGGGATCACTCGATTCGATCGACATAGCCGTCCGTGTGAAGTTGCTCGAGCAGTCTCCGAACGTCGCCGGCAACGACGTCTCGATCCGCCGAATACCTCGATGCAATCGCGTCGACAAGTGTTTCGGTCTCGACCGATTGCTCCAACAGCGACCAGACCTCGGCACCCGGACCGTGTATTTCCGACGGGGCACCATCGGGCGTCATGAGCGCCAAGTAACCGGGAGCGGTGCGCCACAACACACTCTTGGCGCGGCTCCATTTCACTGCCGACACCTCGATGCTCGGGCCGCAGAGACGTGAAGTGCCATGCCCGCCAAACTAGCGGCATGCCGGCCGACACTCGGGCCGCGGGCATTCTTGACCAGGCACTGTCTCTCCGCGATGCTATTGGCTTGTCTGAAACCGTGTTTGCCCCTGACGACCAACCCGCCGGAGTCGGTGGCGTGAGCACCGCGGTTCTCGATGGCGAAGTCGTGCTCTATCACGACGCAACCCGCATGGTGCATCGACTCAACACCGTCACCGGCAGCGTCTGGCTGCTCAGCGATGGCGTCACTCGCGTGGGTGAGATGGCGAGTGAGCTCGCCGAGGTGTTCGATGTCGACGAGAGCAACCTGACACCACTGATTCAGGAGTCGCTCGAGTTACTCGCAACCAACGGCCTGCTCGTCGGTCACGAACAACAAGCACAGATCTTCTTCGAGCTGGCAGACCAGTTCGCAAGCGATGGCAGCCGCATCCTGCCACGACCTCCCGATCCTTGAGGCACTCCCGATGACCCCTCCGTGTGGGCGGGTTCCCTGGTACTGCGCATCGGTAACGACCGCGATCTGCTCGTGCGCGTGCAGTTCGACACCGACACCACCGGTGTGCGCTTGCGCGCGCTGTTCGAGTCATGGCTCGAGCTCACGCCACCCGATGACCTCGATTCCCAGCCAGTCTCGTTCAGTGTGCGACTCGAGTCGGCCGGCGGTGACACGCCGCGACGTGACACGCATCTCCGTGCAGTGCCGCAACTGCGTCACGGCTCGAAGGTGATCGCCAGATCACGTCACGCCGACGACATCCTCCGCGCGTTCGCGCTGGTGATCGGTGGAGTTCACGCCGGGGTCGATGACAAGGAGTCGCTGTGGATCGGCCTTCGACCGTTCGCGAAGGACGGTTCGGTGGTGCTGGTGGGGGTCGATACCCCGGCACTCGTGAACGACCGCTTGCTCGGTCTTGCCGGCGTGAACGAGATCGCCGCATGGGATTGCATCATCGACGCGAGCGGTATGGTGCTCGTCCCTCCGGTGTTGCCCAACCTGTCGTGGAGCGGCGTTGGCCTGGAGGCGCCAGACGAGGGATGGCAACGGCTGAACCTCGCCGGCATCGTGATGCTCGAAGACCAGGCTCAAACGGTGGCCGAGCGAGTGTCGTATCTCGCCACGCAGAGCACCGACTCGCGTTGGTTCCGACTGATCGCAGATCTGGCCGAGCGGGCCACATTGCGCGGGGTCCCGGACCGGACCGCGGTTCGCGACGCAATCCGCGAATTGCTCGGCGCGTAGCCGAGCCGCGCAAGCTCACGAATTGGGGAGCGGATCGATTCCCTGGAGCAAACCGAGGTCGCCGAAGTTCTTGATCACGTTCTCCACCTCGCGAGCAACTTCTTCAGAGGGCACCGCAAATGCTTCCGCAGTCAACAAGCTGACCTCGCCCACAGAGTTCTTGCCGTCACACAGCGACCAGATCAGCGCGGCCGTCACGTTGAGCAGCACCGACCGCTGGCTCGCCGTGTCGTAGAGCACGGCCTCGTTGTCGAGGTACGACACCAGCACACTCGCGCCCGGGACAGCAACGAAATCGGCCACGATGACCTCGTCTGCAGACGGCACTACCCACCCACCAATGGCTGGATCAGATCGATCGCTTCGGCAACGTGGCCGAAGCGGAGACAGTAACCGGGAACGTGCTCCGCGACCCGCTCCAGACCACGGAATACTGGCTCTCCCACGCTTGCGAGTGTGGTGGAGTTCAACACCAATGCGTGCAGGGTCGCCGCCTTGCTCATCGGCTCCAAAGAAGCGACGTCGCCCCATTCGAGAAACACCACAGCGGCGAGCGGAACCGGTTCGAGCACTGCTGTTGCTCCGAGTTCGCTCGCAGCCACGAACCAATCGTCGCCGAAGAACTGGCGGTAGTCGTGCGCGAGCACCGGAAGGTTGTCGAGGTAGTCGCGACCGCCCTTGCGGAGCATGACCGGGCGCGCATAGGGATGCACGCACAGCGTGGCGGCGTCGATCGGACCGAGATCGTCACTGAGGTGCTGCCAGCCGAGTTGGGCTGCGGCCGCAGCGATGGTGCTCTTGCCGCTGTGTGATTGTCCACAGAGCGCCACGGCACCGCGAGGTCCGGCCGTGACGGTGGCGTGCATCACGGGCCATGACGAGCGCGACTCTTCCGCTCGATGGTTGACCTCCCATGCCACGACAGAAACGACGCCCGCCGTGAAGACCATCGGCTCGCACACTTCTGGGCCACCCGATGCGGCCTCGAACGTGATCTCGTAGGCGCCACTATCGAACTGGGTCATCGCCCGCAACACATTCGGCTCTCGATCGCTGGCGGGCATGTCGCGATAGCAGCGATCGATCACTTCCACGAGTGTGGAATCATTCGACTCGAAACGAAATGAGAAGCCAAGTGCCTGGAATCCTCTGGTCGTGTTCACGAAGGATCGAGTACCCCGGCTACGAGACCGGCCAGCGGCGTGAGGTCGTCGACCGTGAGTTGGTACGTGGGTATCGCTTCCGCAAGATGCACGACGTCGTGGATCCAGGCCTCACGCGCCTTCTCGGGCACGAGCATCGTCGCCTGGATTCGGGCAGCCGCGTAGGCAGGATCAAGGAGCTCGACGCGAGTTTGCTCACCTGGCAAATGCGCGACGATGAGAATCGCGCCAAGCACCGCGCCGTCGGAGAGGTACGCGAACGGCAGCGATGACGCGGCGACGGGTTGATGGTGTCCCAGATACCGTTCGCAGCCATGCGGCACTGCGACATCGACACCCATCGAGCGCCAGTTGTCTCGGGTCTGCGCAATCGGCGAGTGCCACGGATGCACGGCACGGGTGGACGGATCGACAACCGTCACCTCGTCGGCGAGATAACCAAAGCCTGCGCGAATCAGCGCCAGCATTGTCGTGCTCTTGCCGATGCCCCATCCCCCGGTGATCAGTACACCGCGACCACGGTGCGATACCGCCGCAGCATGAAAGGTCAGCGGGTGATTCGAGTTCTTGTTGAACACCAACCCGGTCAGCAACTCCTGCAGCACGTCGTCGTCATCGGCACCCATACCGGCCGGGCGACCATCGATCTCAACAGTCCACGGCGAATGAACGATCTGACCATCACCGCGGTGCACGAGCACGCGGTGGTCCGGCGCCGTCGTCTGGTCGGCAAGAGACAGGTCGCAGAATCGATCCGCAAGCAACCTGGCAAGATCTGCGCCGTCAGTCTCGAGGACGAAGTTCGAACCGAGTCCGGAATACAACCCGACCCGGATGAATCGACGCTGGAGGACGAAATCGGCTGACGCTGGGCCGGCAACTGCGGAAATCGGTGGAGGTGCAGGCGCCTCGGCCGCGGCGACGCCGGGATCGACCAGCAGACCCATCGTCGTGAAGCCCGCGACCGTGGACTCGACCTCACCACGGATCTCCAATGGATCAGCTTCGAAGAGGCTGGCCAGCTCGGCGACGATAGCGTCGAGATCTTCCTCGCCGTCGCACAGCAGCCAGATCGCGGTCGCCGTCGCGTTCAGCGGTTGCACCGCCCCGGATGACCGGTGATAGACGATCGCACCAGAGCCGATCATCCATGTGTGTGTGGCACCCGGTACGGGCACCGGACTCACGGAAGCGGCAGGGCGTTACATCCGCCAGAGACAAATGGCGCGGACGTCGGTACTGTCGACAAGGTGGTGAGGCTGCCCAAGTTCGTAGTGGTGGAATCGCCAACGTTTAGCTTCGTCGGATCGCTACTGCCAGGACCTGGAAGGACGGCGGAGCTCACCGATGCGGTGTAATAGCGGCAATCCCATGCCGGCTTGCCGGTGGGTCCCTTACACACGACTCGAACGGCGAGCTGCGCGCTGCTGTAGCCGAAGTCACCGACTTTGTTGCCTTGCACCTCGAGCGGTCCAAAGGTCTTGGAGTAGGTCACGGGACCGCTGGTTGTCGTCCAAGCAAGCGAACTCTGTGGATTTGTTTCGTAGCACGGTGCACCCTTGCCGCTCTTGTATGCGGCCACCCAGCTCCACTGGAACTGCACTACCGGTACGGTGGCGCTGCAGAGGCACGGCTTGGAACTCGGCGGATTGAGCGCAGGGATGCTGTAGTTGACGACGCCATCGACCTGCCACTTGAAATTCTTCGAACTGGGGCACGTGGCCGTGACAGTGCCAGCACCCAAATACGTGAACGTGATGGTGCCGAGCACGCCTCCGCCGGGGCCGAAGCCAGCGCCGCCCAACGACGGGATGCACTTCGCGGTGCCACCCGCGGCATGTGCCACGCCGCTCAGCAGCAGCGGAGCGGACCACGCGATCGCGCCACCGACAGCCAACTTCTTCAGTGCCGCACGCCGATCTGTCTGATCGTTCAAAACACCGGCAGTTGTTTCGTTGGAATCAAGGTCCGTACTCATGGTGGCATTGTACCCATCCCTCGTCTGAAAAGAAAAGGGGCCTAATATGTCGGTTCACCGTTGACGATGCGTTCGTACTGCATCCACGTGTCCGGTAGTCGTGGAGTCATCGCGGCGCACGACCATGGCCCCAGCCACTGATCATGCCTTTGAACTGGCGGTTCTCCATCTTGTAAACCGTCGGCCACCGCGGGCTGGGCGCCGACACGTTGGATTGCTGGACGTCCTGAGCGATCAATGACCGCCACCCATCTAGACAAAATCTTGACAACAACAACGAGCCCGTCAGGAAATCATCACCGACGGCCGGGTGAGCGACGATGGTACGGTTCGCGGTGTGGATCAGGTGTCAAAGACGCGGGTCGTCGACGACAACTTCTGCGCAGCGCCGGCTCGGACCGTTCGCATGGTCGAGATCGACCATGAAGCGATCCTGCTCGATGATGCCCGTCAGGCGGTGTATGCGCTCAACCCAACGGGAACCCTGATTTGGAGATGCCTCGATGGACTCTCGCCCGTCGGGGAGATCTGCGATGATCTCGCCTTTGCACTCGAGGCACCGCTCGACATCGTGAAACGCGACACGTTCGACCTCGTCGAGCAACTGCTCGAGGCGGGCATGGCCTTCGATCGACGAATCGGCGAAGCACCGACTACGTTTCGCGGCCCGACACCTCCAGTGACTCAGCGGCTGCTGCACGCCGACACGACAGAGGTTCTCACCGTTCTGGTGGGACGCGCGGTTGTGAGCGTTTCATGCAACAACGCCCGTCTCTCCGAGACGCTCAGAGTCGTGTTGGCTTCGATGATCGTCAACGACTCAACGGCGCAGACCCACCTGTTCCTCGACGTGGGAATTGCCAGCGGCGAACTGCTTGCGATGAGTTACCTCTACGTGGATGAGCGGCGAGTTCTCGCCACATCGAGCACCGGACACGTGGTCCGTGCCGCATTGGCCCATCTCGCCGGCTTCGCGCAAGACAGCAACCCATTCATGCTCAGTGGACGGCTCCTGCTGCATGACCGTGGCGCGATGATCATCTCTGCTTCGTTCGGCTGCCTCATCGAAGTCGGTAGTCGCCGACTCATCCGCGAAGGGTGGCGCACCGCCCACCAAACGGTCTCGGTTGTCGACTCGGACACCCTCGAAGTCATCGTTGGTGAGCATCGACTGAACCTCGACCCCGAGGGTCTCCAGGAGATCGATCGACTGTTTCCCTCTGAGAGCGACGAGTCCCAGATCGTGCCGGGCCGCTATCCGCTTCTCGCGATGGTGTCCGTCGGCTACCGCAACATCATCGGTCGTACCGAGTCACCCGCTACCCGTGTGACACAGCTCGCGCATTTCCTCAAGTCGTCGAACGGCCTCCGGGCGAGCGACCTCCAACAACTCGCAGTTCTGAGCGGACAGGTCGATGTCGAATGGATGATGGGCAACGAACCACGCGAGTTCACTGATCTGCTTCGTCGACTCGCGAAGTCACGGCCGGTAGAGCGTCTCGACCGTCGACGCCCGGTTTGATTCGCTGAGACGCTGCCAAGATCTGTTCCGACATCGGAGTACCGCCGAAGTACGCCGCGATGAGTTGGGCATGGCGAACCGCAGCTGCCCGCAGGGCCTGGTTCGTGCCGATCCATTGTTCGACGGGATGTTCCTCGAGGTAGCTCTGCAGTTTCGCCGCGGAGAAGCTTCCGAGTGGTATTTCCATGGCCTCTTCCATCCACCGGGTGAGCCCGCGTACGACCTCGATCATGTCGACGCAGTCGTCCATGCTCATTCGCCCAGAGGTGTACTCGGGCAGCAGCTTGCAGTTGTAGGTCCTGCACACGGAAGGTCGCGCCTCGTACGCCGAGCAACAACCCTCAGCAAAGGCGGGACAGGGCTGTTCGAAGATGACTGATCCATTGACTCGATACTTCACCGTGAACGACAGAGAGGTGACGTGCTCTATCTCGCTCTTGGAAATGTCGGCTCCGACGAAGAGCGTGCCGTCGCAACACATCCCGCATTTCATGCAGATGTCTGCGGCCGCGCGATCGCCGATCGCCTCTTTCGGTGGGCCAACCGTCTGCTTGCCCTTCTTCTTGGAACGACTGCCCAATGCTCCGCCTCCGCGCCGACCGCGTCAGACACGCGGCATGTGCAATCTAGCCGTCGTCGGTTGGGGGATGGGTCGGTGCGATAGCGTCGGCGTGTGATTTCGGCACAGCGGCGCGTGTTGGTGGTGGGCGCTCGTGGACATGCGCGTGTGTGCATCGAAGCCCTTACCGACGACCCCTCCACGTTGATCATCGGTTGCGTCAGCAGCGACGGAACCGGCATAGCGGGTCTGCTTGCGACGATGCTCGGCACTGACGTGGATCTCGAGCAGCTCGTCGTCGAGCACGGCGCCATGCACGTATTCGTTGCGGTGGGCGACAACGCCGCCCGTTCGAGAGTAACTGCCCGCTGCGCAGACGCGGGCATAACCGTCGCCACTGCAGTAAGCCGATTCGCGATGGTGTCGCATACCGCGTTGATCGCCGACGGCGCAGCCGTGCTGCCCGGCGCCATCGTGAACGCTGCGACACACATCAGCCGTGGAGTCATCGTGAACACCGGCGCGAGCATCGATCACGACTGCATGGTCGGTGAGTTCGCTCACGTTGCCCCGGGCGTGGCCATCGCGGGCGGTGTCACCATCGGGGCGAGGGCATTCATCGGCGTTGGCGCGCGCATCATTCCCGGCATCACCATCGGTGACGACGCCATCGTCGGCGCCGGCGCGGTGGTGATACGCGACGTGCCCGCTCGCGCGACTGTCGTCGGCGTGCCGGCCCGACCCATCCGCGAACGGACTCGGTGACCATCGATGTTGGCCAACGCCGTCCGGCGCGTGCTCGACATCACTGTGGCTTCAATGATTCTCGTCGTCGGGTCACCGGTGCTACTCGCCGTCGCGGTGGCCGTCCGCCTCCGGCTCGGCTCGCCGGTGCTGTTTCGTCAGCGTCGCTTGGGCATCGGCGGTCAGCCCTTCGATGTGCTCAAGTTCCGCACCATGCGCGATCCCGCGCCGGGGCGTGAAGGTCCGGAATTCGACGCCGAACGACTCCCCCGGCTCGGGCAGTTTCTGCGCGGCGCCAGCCTCGACGAACTGCCGTCGATGATCAATCTGTTACGCGGCGACGTCACTCTTGTGGGCCCGCGTCCGCTACCTGATCAGTATTGGAGCCGCTACCGCGGCGCCGAATACGAACGGTTCCGAGTGAAGCCCGGCGTCACCGGACTCGCACAGATCAACGGGCGCAACACCGTCGACTGGGACGAACGCCTCGCCTTCGATGTGCAGTACGTTCGCACACGGAGCCTGCGCGGTGACCTGCAGATTCTGATGAAGACCATTCCGGTGGTGCTGGGTCGCTCGGGTGTGAACCATGCCGAGGGCGTGACCATGCACGCCCTGCCTACCGATCGCCCCTAGCGGGCGAGCGCCCGGTATTGGGCCAGCGTGATGTCGATCTGACGCTGCTGATCGAAATCGGTGGCCGCACGCGCTACGGCAGCCTCGCCCTGTGAGGTGCGCAGCTCGGCGGAGTCAACCAAGGCGCCGATGGCCAGCGCGAGTGCTGCTGGATCACGCACAGGCACGAGGGTCCCGGTGACGCCATCATCGATGACCTGACGGTTGCCACGAATGTCGGTGGCGACGGTGGGCAGGCCCATCGCGGCTGCTTCCATTGCCGCACGGGGAAAGCCCTCGCGCCAACTTGCGGTAACGAACACATCCATTGCCGAATAGCACTCGACCATGTCGGTGCGTTGTCCGGTGAACACCACGCCTTCGGCTCGGGCGCGCTCGATGAGCGCTTCGTCGACGGCGTCTGACTTGCCGGGCTCGCTCGGCCCGATGATCACGAACCGCGCGGACGAGCCAGAAGCGCGCAACTCGTGCGCAGCGTCGAGGATCTCGGCGATGCCCTTCTCGCGCACGAGTCGCCCGACCGTGGCGCAGACGATCTGACCATCTTCGATACCCCACTCCCCGCGCAGGCGAGAGCGGGTCTCAGCGGAGGCAGACGCGGGATCGAAGCGTGTCAGATCGATGCCGTTGCCGAGCAGGTGCACGCGCTTGGCCGGGATGTGTAACACCTTCACCAAGGTGGCTACGTCTTCTGGGTTCTGTACCAGTTCGGCATCGCTGAACACAGCGGCAATTCGCTCGGCTGCGTACACCGGCCAGCGCCGCTGCCAGCGATCACTCGGCTGTGCGTAGAGTCCGTGCTGCGTGTTGACGACCACCGGTACGCGCACCAACCAACCAGCAATGCGGCCGAGGATGCCCGGCTTGGGATTGTGCGTATGCAAAAGGTCGGGCCGCACCTGACGCAGCAATCTGAGCAGCTGTCCGAAGGCACGCACGTCCTGCAGCGGATTACTACTGCGGGTGAACGCGGGTACGTCGACATGGGCGATGCCCGTTGCCGCAAGGTTGGCCACGTGCGTGCCGGCAGCAGACATGCCGATGACCTCGTAGCCGGCATCGGCAAAGGCGCGCAGCTGCGGCCCAATCAGCCAGTCGAGGCTCATGTCGGTGGTGGTGAGATGCACGAGCCGCGGCCGCGATCGGTCCTTGGGTGGCAGGCCTGTGGAGCCCTTCACTTGCTCATCCCGCGGTACTTCACCCGCGCAGCAAGGGCGCGAAGTTCGCCTTCCAAACGCAGCCCGCCGCACGCCTTGGCGGCAAAGAACTCAGCCGTGTCACTGCGTTGCACGGGCGTTCGCCACAGCCGATGAAGATCGGCGTGGCCCGGCCGGTTCACGCGGCTCGCGGCCAGCGCCGCCGAACGAAACCGTTGCCGAACGGCGATCTCTGCGTCGGCCGAGCCCGGCAGTGCCTTGGGATACGCGAAGTGCGCGGGCACGTATCCGACGTGCTCACCGATGAGTTCGATCGAACGGTCGAGATCGCCATCGATCACCGATGCGTCGAGACGATCCATCAACCAGTGCGAATGAGTGTGCGAGCCAACCGTGATGAGGCCGGTACTGCACGAGTCGCGCAGCGCCGACCACGAGATGGGTGGTGCACCCCACGGGAACTCGACGCCCTCATCGATGAAGCGCGTCGCCGCGTACAACGTGGCCGGCAGGTTGTGGCGCGCGAGTGCCGGCACGACGACGTCTGCAAAGTCGGTGGTTCCATCATCGAAGGTGAGCACGACACCGTCGATCGGCGAACCAGCGGCCAGCCCATCGACGGCTTCATCGAGGGTGAGAACACGGTGGTGCTCACCGAGGTGCGTGAGGTGCTCGTCGAACACCTCGGCATCGAGATCGACCTCGCTGGACGAACCTCCACCGACACGGTGATAGATGAGCACCACCACACCCGATGGAGGGCGCGCCACAACGTCGGCCGCGGCGGCGACACGCTTCACGAGCATGCGGGCGTTCATGGTGCCATCAGGGAGGTGTCTGACGTCGCACTGCGGTCGTGCGCCATACCCGCGTCGATGTCGGGACGTTCAGCCTGCTTGGCGTACCACGGTGGCAGCGCCCACGGCAGCAGGAACAACGGCATGATCAGCGATCGCTGGCGCGTCAGAATCCCGAGGTTGCCAAAGCTGGAAAACGCGAGGCCGAACACGCACAGCACCACGAACGCGAAGATCAGGTACGGGGTACGGCGCGCCATGTGGAACACGTTGAACAGTCGACGCCAACTGAAGACAGCGAGCGCCAAGAGGAAGGTCATTTCCACCGCAGGAATCAGTTCGGCGACGCTGCGGGCTTCGTACAGCAGCGGACGTGTGAGCGTGCGCACGATGGCATAGGGCCAATCCTGAGGGCCGTTGATGGTGAGGGTCTGGAACGACGACCCGCCCTCGCTCGTTCGATGATTCGTGGTAGCGAACAGCTTCGTGACCTGGGTCGTGACCGCAGCGGTAGCGTCACCTGAGTTCGCCTCGTTGAGGTAGCGCAGCGTTGCTCCACCAACGGTATAGAGACCGACCATGGCGACAACAAGAAGACCAAGCGTGATGAGTTTGTTGCGTCCACCACGGCTGGTGCGACGGGTGAAGAGCCCGACGAACAGTGCGACGACCAGTGCACCCATCCAGATTGCTGCGAAGTGCGGGCGCACCACACCGGCGCCGGCCAGACCACCTGCGATCAGCAGAACCGAGGACAGACCCCAACGGCCTGACAGCACTCGGGCCACGCCGTAGGTGGCGATTCCCAGATTGAGAAAGATCCATGCTTCCTTGCCGATGGAAGACGGCCAGTAGAGCAACGACGGCGTGAGAAACACCAAGTAGGCGTACCGCTTGGCGGCGAGTGCGGGGATGGCAACCATCGCAGCGCGAAGAAACAATACCGAGCCCCAATACGCCATCCACGCAAACACGATGAATCCAGCAAACTTGCTGGAGCCAACGATGGTGTAGATCGTTGCTGTCAGCGACCTGATGAACTCGGTGTTTGTGCCGCGAGGAATGATCGCCGTCGGTGACACGGCGCCATTGCGAATCTCGGCGGAGAGCACCTTGGCCGCGAGGTGGTACCCCTCGGCATCAGATGCCCCGCCGTAGCTGGAATAGGTGAGCCAGTACCGAGAGACCGTGCCAACAAACTTGGCCCCAAGCCCGACGGTCGCGATCTTGAACAGTCCGCTCGAATCATCGGAGAAGATGCGCCGCAGGATCGCAACAGAGATCAGTGCGATCGGGGGAAGCAGCAAGAACGCCCCCCACACGTCGTAGCTCACGTACACCATGGCCCAGCCGAGGACCAACACGTAGAGCACGCCCAGTACGATGACGAGGCGTTCAACGTTCTTGTTCACCGTCAGCCCGAGTCGGTTGCCCGACCCCGCGCTGGGGTGGGTACGTTGCCGGAATACTCGTCGTAGCCCGAACGTTCGCCGGCTTCGCCGACCACGGTGAGGACCAAGTGCGCGTTGCTCAGCGCCCGGATGATCTCGATCGAGCGCGTCGCAGATTCGATCGATGAGTGGTTCAAACGTGTGACCAACACGATCACGTCGGCGTACGGCACCAACTCGAGTACTTCAGCGGTGACACCTACCGGCGAACTGTCGATCACGACCGCAGATGCCAACGAGGTGAGTTCGGGCAGCAGACGCGCCGTCTCGCGGGCGAGGTCGCCTGGTGAGGCATCGACGCCCGCGAGATCGAAGATCGCGAGATCGGCGATGCTGCTCGACGCCAACAACACCGCTACGGGCAGGTTGGCGAGGTCTTCGTAGGAGAAGCCGAGACGGCGGGCTTTCTTGCCGACGATTCGCTCCATCAGCGCCGGACGACGGAAGTCGGTGTTCACCGCGACAGTGCGTAGCCCGGTTTCCACGAACGCTGCAGCGAGGTTTGCCGACACCGATGTCTTGCCGTCGCCGGAGCCCGCCGAGACCACCAGCACCACGGGTGCGCGCCCTGCCGCGCGCGCCGCACCACCCTCGACGAAGCCGACAACACTGCGCAGCGTTCGATACGCATCGGAGAGGGTGTCGTGACGACCTGGGACCACTACCAAGCCTTCAGCAACCTCTTTGGCCGTGATCGGAATCGCCACCTGCATGCGAAGGCCGAAGATCGACTCGGCCTGCTGTCGGGTGCGGATGCGCCGATCGAGCCGGGCAAGCACCAACACGACACCCAAGCCGATCATGGCACCGACGCCACCGAGAAGGATGCCGCGGCTCACGCGCGACTGCGGTGCAGACAGTCCACCGATGCTGCCACTCTCGCCTTTGATGGCAATGGCCTCGGCGCGCTCGAGCGTGGTGAGCTGCAGTTGACCCTGATCGATCTGCAGCTGGTTGTTCTGCTCGAACGCAAGGCTGTATTGGTGGCTGAGGGCATCGAGCTGCGCCCCGGTCACCTTGTCGTTGGGATTCACTGCGGCAACCGGTTCGAGCTCTTGAATCTGGGCCTTCAGCGAATCGAGGCGCTTCTGCGAGGCGGCGAGACGGTTGAACTGCAGGGTGTCTTGTCGCTCGGCGAGATACTTGGTGAGTTCGTCGGCGAACGCATCGGCGATGAGTACCGATTGCTCGGCAGTCGCTTGGGTGGTGGTGATGCGCAGCGCACCACTGGTCTGGTCGACCGTGACCACTACCTGCGTGGCGAGCTCGGCCGGCGCGCCGTTGTAGCCAATGGACTGCGCCACGCGCTTTGGCACCTCGCCCGTGGTGGCGAACAATTGCAATTGGTTGATCGCGACCGAGTTGACAGAGGAACTCTGCCCCGATGACGAATCCGCAATCAGCAACGTGTGACTTGCAGTCCACTTCGTGGCTGCATCGACCGCAGCTGCTTTGGGGGTCGCCGGGGAGGGCAGTGCGCCGGCAAGCACTCCAAGCAACGCCATTGCTACCACTACCCACCAGCGGCGTCGAAGCGCCCCAAGAATTGTCGCCGTGTTCAGGACTCGCTCCGCCTTTCGAAGTACGCCGAGTGTAGACCCTCGACCTGCTGGCTCAACGCCAGGCAACCAATCCTGAGAGAGACAAGACACTACGCCGCCTCAGCGTGCCGGCATAGCCAGCAACCGTGCGACCATCGCCGTCGACGGTCTTCGCGAAGAGCCGTTCTGGAATCCGCAGGGGCTGCGGTCGATACACCAGTTGATAGGGACTCGCCGAGAGGTTGCCCTCGAGCGTGAAACGCACCGTTAACTTCTCGCCGGGTGCAAGCGTGATCAGCGTCGAGTACACGTTCCATCCGAGTTCGGTGCCGGAAAAGGTGCCGATCTGTTTGCCATCGATCGACACGCCCTGCAGGGTCAGCGGCGAATAGAGGCTGAGCAGAGTGCGGTTGGTGCCGACCGGGAGCCCGATGATGTTGCCGATGACGTAGTCGGGATAGCCGGTTGATGGAGCCGTATTCGTCAACGAGATCGACGCAACGGCGGTGGTGTGTCCCGTGCGTTGGTCAAACGTGGCGTCGTAGCGCACCTCACGTTGCAGGAAGCTGTCGATCTTGCTGCCACTCGCGTTGTCACTGACCACGGCGAGGCCGTCGTGCCCGTTGGTGCTGGGAAGGCTCGCATCAATACCGGCGAGATCGAAGAGGTGCTGCTCGTCGGGCCGCTTTGCCCAGCCGGAAATATGACCCTGCGTTGCGGCGGGGCCGAGATCGGCGGCGAGCCCCTGTGGGCTCGGCAGATGCGACC
This sequence comes from Actinomycetes bacterium, assembly GCA_025360105.1. GTDB lineage: Bacteria > Actinomycetota > Acidimicrobiia > Acidimicrobiales > Ilumatobacteraceae > WLMZ01. The sequence goes on from JANYCT010000057.1 coordinate 146,755, forward strand.
CGAGCACTTGATTGATCGTGGCCTGCGTGACGGCTTCGAGCACGTCACGACGTTCGTTCTCGGGACGGCTGTATTGGTCGAGCAGCAAGAACTGTTCCACCGTCGATGCCGAGAGTGACAACCCGATATCGGGAACCGTCACCGGACCCGTCAACCTGAGCAACGCAGCAATGCCAGCCGTATCGATGATGAATACGCCGTCGATGGGCCGTCCGGTTGCCTGCTCATAGAGCTGGGCCATCGAGGTGCCGACCGTGGGCGTGTCGGGCGGCATCGTGATGTTGCTCCAGTATTTCGGTGTCACCGAGCCGCCCTTCGGGCCCGCACCGAACTGACCGAAGCGAGAAAAGAACTCATCGCTGGCCTGCAACGTGACCTTCGGGAGCTTCGACAGGCCATTAATCAGTTCAGCGGTTCGCCCGTTGGCCGCCATCTTCATGCGGCCGTGATCGATGGTGATCTCGGCCCAGTTGCCCATCAGCCCGGTCTGGCCTCGCGCCTCGGCCGAGCTGGTGAACGCAACGAAGTAACGCCGCAGCCCATCGATACCGAGCAGCGCCGGACCCCTTTTCGCTGCCTCTGCGCTGGTCTCGGCTTGTCGAGCAATCTCGTGCGCGAGAGTGGTGGCTTTGTTCAGTCGTCCCTGGAACTCGGTGAACAGCCACGGAGACGAGGCATCATCGAGCGCCGTTGCAAGACCATCCACAGTGGACTGGAGCTCACCGAGCGGTTTGGCCAACAACGATAGCGCCTCGACGTCGATGATGCCGTCCTGCACCGTGAGTTGGCTGAGGTCGACGACATCGAGGGTCTTCGCGGCGGCGGTTGCAGCTGCGGCGGCCTTGCCCATGATGTCACCGGCCGCGCGGTGTTGGGCCAACACGGGCACCAAGCGGGCCGGCTGTGTCCACGGTGCGGCGAGACTGTCGGACGCCTCGTTCAATTCGGTCGCAGCGGAACGGAGCGCCTTGGCCGCTGCGGTGGGATCGCCACTCTTGATCGCATTCAGCCCATGCACGAGGTCGCGATATCCACCAGTTGCGTGCGATCGAGCCGACAAACCGCCGACCGCCAACCCGATGGTGGCAAGGACCCCGAGAGCCGCCAGCACCGCCGCACCCCAGTACACACGAACGCGCACATAGCCAGGTCGCCGGGCCAGACCGGTGAGAATCACGAGCAACGCTACGGCGACAGCGGTGATCGCCGAGGCGAGGAACCAGGGGTTTGCGTGGGACCGCAACAGCCCTTGCACCACGGTGGCCGCAATCAACGCGCGTAGCGGTGCGAAGCCACGTCGTTGCAGACCCAGCCAGATCGACGCCCCGAAACCGATCAGGGCGGCAACAGCAAAGGCCGGATCACCAACGGTGATGAGGGCCGCGATGCTCGACCCGACGAGCAACGCCCACCATGGCGACGAAGCTCCCGCCCAGGTGACGAACACGGCGAACGCGACAGTGACCAACGCGTCGGGTACCGCCTCGCCGGTCGGATGGCACCCGGCGAATGTGGCAAGCACACCGGCAGCCACCGCAATAGCCGCGACCGAGTACGCGTTGGCCCGGGTGATGGTATTGCGCCGCCTCGATTTCATCCGGCAAACATTCTTACCCCGGGCGCCCCACCAGCGCAGGTCACCATGATCGTGCAGCCAGCGTGGTCACTGCGACCGCATCCACTTCACTGTTGCCGCAAGACCCTCGGCGAACGGCGTCGGTTGCACGTTGCCGAAGAGTTCGGTGAGCCGCGTCGAGTCCGCTTGACTGTGCGGCACATCACCGACACGAACACCGGAGTGCACTCGCTCAACCGGATGTCCGATGAGCCGTTCGATTTCGGCAATCACGTCAAGCAGGCTCACGCGGCCGCCATGAGCGAGGTTCACGGGCTCGTCGCTGGTGACTCGGCGCACGATCGCGTCGGTAACCACCGCGCACAACGAGTCGACATAGGTGAAGTCACGGCTTTGGGTGCCATCGCCGTGCACGGGCAATGGTTGGCCGCGCAATGCTGCATCAACGAACACGGGAATCACCGCCGCGTAGACATGGCCCGCCGGCTGATGTGGCCCGAACACATTGAAGAAACGAAATGCAAGCACGGGTAATCCGTAACTGCGACCCCACGCAAGCGTGTACGACTCAGTGGCCAGCTTGCTTGCGGCATACGGCGACAGTGGCCGCGTGGCGAGGCCCTCGTGTTTGGGCAGCGTAGGGTTGGCGCCGTACACACTGCTTGAGGATGCAACAATCACGTGCAGGTTGCCATGCCGACGGGCGGCTTCGAGCACCATCGCCGTACCCGTGGCGTTGGCATGATGGGTGGCCATGGGGTCGGCGACACTGCGCGGCACACTGCCGAGCGCAGCCAGATGGACAACAGCGGAGGCACCGGAGAATGCCTCGTCGAGCGCAGCGTTGTCGGTGATCGACCCGAGCACGAACGTGACATCGACCCCGTCGAGGTTCACGCGGTTTCCGGTGGAAAGGTCGTCGAGCACCACCACCGATGACACCCTCGGCGCCGCAAGTAAATGCCGGCACAGGTTCGACCCGATGAAACCTGCCCCACCTGTGACTACTACCCGCATTGCCGCAGGCTACTTCGTGACGAGCGCGGCCATCACGTCGCTGAGCGGCGCATGATCGCCAAAGTCCTTGTCGAGATGTTCGTAGAGCACGGTGTCACCGGGTGCCATCACGAAGGTGGCGCCCAGCTGTAGCGAACGCGAACCGGTCTTGTGCTGTTTATGCCCGGCCTTGCGCGCCCGGTTGCCCGCCTTCAACACGCTCGGGCTGACCATCCCCGCAAGAGCCTTGGCGCCGCCCTTCAGCGATGCCACCTCGGCCGCATCACCATCCTCATCGACCAGCACCGCGAATGGCACCTTCTCGTCATCGACGAACGACTTGGCGTACATCATGTTGCCGGTTCCAACGGCGACCACATCGGCTCCGGTGGCCGTGATCTCGGAGTACTTGTCACGCAACTGCGCGGCATGCTCTCGGCAGAACACTCAACCGAAATGGCGGAGGAAAACGAGCACGATTGGCTTGTCGGACCAGTAGTCACCGAGTCGGTGCTGCTCGCCGTCGACGCCATCGAGCTGGATATCAGCAAGCTGTGCGGGATTCATCCGCTGATTCTGTCACGGATTCGTGTTCAGCGAAACCGTCGTAACAATGGGCTTACCCGCGCGGGAGCCCGACGGCGTTGTGTCCTTGGGGCCTTTGATGATCACGCTCGTATCGATGGGCTCGCTGGGGCCGAGGCCACGCTGCGGGCACGCAACATCAGCGCCACCCACACGAATGTCGGCACCGAGCGTTTCGGTGGAGGTGCCCGATGGCGATGCCAGCGCGATGGTGAGCTGTGTGCAACCCTTCGCAGGTGTGGCCGACAGCCAGTGCCCCGGCTTGGTCTCGGTGAATGGCTCGCCGCTGGTCCACGCCAGCGTCACCTTCCCGTCGCCTTTGACCACAACCTCGACCGCGGAGTTGGTGTCGATCAGCACCGGGTCGTAGTCGAACGCGATGTAGCCCGTGCCGGTGAGCGAGGCGCACTCCGATGACCCGATGCCGAACGTCGGGTTCACGGTCTGGCTATCGACAACGAGGGTCACCGTCGGCAGGACCTCGCCAGCCACACAGTCACCCGGTGGCGGAACAGTGCCCAGGACCGCGGTGTCGATGCTTGCGCTGTTCGGCGTGGACGACGACGCGTTCGAACACGCGCTCAACGCGACAATGGCAAGGGCACAGACAATCACGCGTCGCATAGGCGTCCCCGAAGGTACTGCACCCCTTCCCACCACCACGTGCAGCCCTGAAATCTGTCGAGTTGTATCTACTGAGATCTTAACCTACTGTAGAGTAGGCTACTGTAGAGTAGGTAACGAGGAGGAATGTGATCGACAACTTCACATGGAGCTCTGTTCACCAGTTCGTCAATCGAGTCGACGAACTGGACCTCCTTGGCCGATGGTGGAACTCTGCCGAGCGAATGCCGGTGAATCTCTATGGACGGCGGCGCGCTGGCAAGTCGTGGCTGTTCCGACGGTTCGCTCACAACAAGCCTGCGGTTCTGCTCGTCGCCCGCCGCAGCGCCCCTGGAGCGCTGTTGGACGACTTCGCCGAGCGACTCGAGCCGTTACTGGGAATTCGTCCTGCGCTGCCCGATCTGGCCACGCTGTTCCGGGTCCTCTATCGGAGCGCCCGCGAGCACAAGGTGTTGGTGGTCATCGATGAATTCCCGTACCTGCTGCCCACGACGGAGGCCGAGATACAGCGGGAGCTCAGCGCGATCCAACAGGTCATCGAGGAGGAACGCGATGAATCGCATCTCAAGCTCGTGCTGTGCGGGTCACTCGTCGATCAGATGGAATCGCTCCTCTCCGAGCGCAGCCCTCTGTATGGTCGGCTGCTTCCGCTGCAACTGAAGCCGCTTGATTTCAACGATGCTCGACTCTTCCTCGACGGTTTTGATCCGTACGAGCAGTTCGAACGGTTCGCCATCGCTGGAGGCATGCCTCGATATCTCTCCGTGTTCAGCGAACCGGCGAAGGTGCGTACCATCGTCTGCGCGCACATCCTAAACCGCAACTCGGCGTTGTGGGACGAAGGTCGAACCGTGCTTGAGCAGGAGCTTCGGGAACCAAAGGTGTACTTCGCAATCCTGCAGGAACTGGCCACTGGCGACAAGGAGGTCAACGAGATCGTGCAGGCGATCAGGTCCGACGCCAAACGAATCTCTAAGTATCTCAACGTCCTTCGCGACATGAGCGTGATCGAACGTCGATTGCCGGTCGACGCGGAATTGACGAGCAGGAATGGTCACTGGCACCTACGCGATCCGTTCTTCCGGTTTTGGTTTCGCTTCGTCTTCCCGTATCAGGACGATCTGGAGTCCGGGCTTCGCGCCAACGACCTGTACGACGCGGAAATCGCCGACTCACTGAACGATCATGTAGCACCCGAGTTCGAGGAGTTCTGCCGCCGGTGGACCCGACAGCAGTACGGCGCTCAAGCGACCAAGGTCGGCGCTTGGTGGGGACCCGCCCTGCACCATCTCCGCAAGTCGGGCGAACGCAGTTCCGAGGAGATCGACGTTGTTGGTACGCGGCAAGGTCGCGTGACTCTGGTTGGGGAAGCCCGTTGGCGAAATGCTCCGATGGGACTCGACCTGCTCGCTTCGGTCGACGACTACAAGATCCCCGCACTACGGCAATCCGAACTCAAGGTCGTGAAGCGGCCGCAGATACTCCTGTACTCCCGGGGTGGTTACGCCAAAGGCCTCATCGCGGCGGCGGCCGATCGGAGCGACGTGACCCTCGTAAACGTTGAGGGAGCGCTGCGCGACTGATCGACGGCTATCGGGGCGCGGTGTCTGGCGCTACTGCGGCTGTCATCGTCGCGACGACTCGCACCGCGCGGTCGAAGCCGGTCCTGAACAAGCGCTCACGCAACACCGTGTGGGTGCAGAGCACCACCAAGTCACCGTCGGCTTCGCGTAGGCGACCTGCCGCACCGAGCAGCACGCCGAGTGCGGAGTCGTCGCACGCCGACACGCCGTCGAGGTCAACGACAAGCCTGGCGCCCCGATGTTCGTTGCTGAAACGAACGAGGCTGTTATGGAACGCAGGAATCGTGGCGAGGTCGATCTCGCCACTCACGTGCAAGACCTCGGTAGAGCCGACACTGGTTCGGCGCAAGTTGAGTTCCACGATGAACGACCCTACCGGGCGGTCTGCGCACCGATGAACGACGCGGTTCACGGCGGTTCCAGGATCATCGTGGCGCTGCCATGGAGGTCGACGTTCGGCATGAGTACGCCAATGAGTGGAACATCGGTGACGTTCGTGATTGCGACGGTGACCGTGACGTAGCCATCGTGGGCGACGGTTGAAACTCGAGTCGGCAACGACACCGCTCGCCGCACAGCGACCTCGGCTGCCGTGGCCGGATCGGCCGACACCGCCGCTGCTCGCGCGCCCACGCGCGCCGCTTCGATGGCCACGATCTGATCGCGTACGACGACAGCGATCTGCACGATGCCCAACAACAACAGGCACAGCAGCGGCATCGCGAGCGCTAACTCCACCGTGGCCTGACCGCGACCGATCGCCCGACGACAGCGAGTGCTCGAAGTCACCCGACGCGATTGATCACTTCGTCGAGCACGCGGTCGAAGAGGCGGCCGATCTTGCCGCCGCCGCCGCCCGATGTGGCCCAGCCCACGACGAGCAACGCGATCACGGCTGCGCCGAGCAGCACGAGTGCGTATTCGGTGGTGGCTTGGCCGCTGTCTCCGAGCGTGATGAACCAGGTGTGGAGTCGCACGATTCGTTTGCGCATGATGAAACCTCCGAGATAAACGTGGTGGCGGTCGTCAGCGTTGGAGGCGCTGCAACGACGAGATGGCTCCGGCCATGAGCGGAACGATGGTGAGCAGTACAAACGAGGGCAATGTGAATCCCACGAGAGGGAACGAGAGTCGAATCGGAAGCTGTCGTGCTGCGGCATCGGCATTGCGGCGTCGTTGGGCGCGGGCTTCGTCGGCGAGGCGATCGAGGATCGGTGCGAGCGGAGTGCCGTAGCGGTCGCACAGTGCCAGCGCGTCGGTCAGTGGTTGGGCGATACTGCCGAGCTGTTGGGGCAATTGCGCGATGGCATCGGAGAACCGCTCGCCGCCGGCCACACTCTGCACAACGCCTAGCAATGCCTGCCCCAGCGGTGCGTCGGTCGACGCTGCTAGCGTCTCGAAGGCCTGCAACGGTGTGCAGCCGGCCCGGATGGTGAGCACAAGAAGATCAATGAAGTCGGGGAAGGCGAGCGCCAGCCGTCGTTCGCTGCGACGCCGCGCGATTGCGTGCGCGGGTCCGTTCAGTAACGTCAGGAGCAACGTGTTCATCTTGTCGTTCCGCGATCCGATCATCGCAGACCACCGATGATGCGCTGCATCACGCGCCAACCCATCACGTTCAACGCAAGTCCGAGCCCCACACACACCACTCCGGCGGGGGTGAGCATGAAGTGCTGCACGTCGCGGCTCGTGAGCAACGTCCATGACGCAAAGCCGATGGGCACGAGGGTGAGCACGCGCACCGACAGCCGCGCCTGCGCGCTCTGGGCGATGCGTTCTTGCGATACGGCATGACGCTCGCGCAATGCGGCTGCGGCACGGTCGAGCGGTTCGCTGACATTGCCGCCCACCCGTGCGCACAGGGTGAGGATGTGCACGACCAACGCAACGCCGGGAGTCTCGACGGCTTGCTGTTGCAAAGCCTCGGCAAAGGTGGCGCCACGCTGCAGCGCGATCAGCGTGTGATCGAAGAGCGGCGACAACTCGGCCACCTCGCGCGACGCAGTGAAGGCGTGCGCGAGTGCCTCGCCGCTGGCGCACCGTCGGGCGACATCATCGAGCAGCGCAGCAAGGGCCTGCACCGGTGGACCCGGAGTGGAACGCTTTCGGCAGATGCGAACTCGCTGAGGTGCGCGAAACGCCGGCATCTCAGCTGCTCGTAACCGCGACCGTGCGAGGCTCGCAGTCAACCACGAGCGCAGGCGCGCTGCGACCACAAACACCCCGCACACGCTGAGCAAGGTGACCAACATCAGCAACGCCCTCGCGTGAGATGGTGCTTCACCACTTGATCAGCAACCAGAGTTCGGAAGATCTCATCGCCCGCTCCCGGCGGCGCGAGCTCGATGATGTCGGTGACCCGCCGCTGGCCGTCGGCCGTGCGTGCGAGATGCACCACGACATCGAGACAACTCCGCACATGTTCACGCACGGCATCGATGGGCCAGGTGGGTGCGTGCTGCACCACGAGTGCCTCGACGCGGCGCAACGTATCAAGTGGAGCGTTGGCATGACACGTGGCCATCGAGCCGTCGTGCCCCGTGTTCATCGCCTGCAACATGTCGATCACTTCGCAACCGCGGATCTCACCGACGATCAATCGGTCGGGTCGCAGCCGCAACGAAGTGCGCACCAAATCGCTCATCGTGATCTCGGGCACGCCATCGGCGGTGGCTGGGCGGGTCTCCAACCGCAATACGTGAGCCGTATCGAGCTGCAACTCGGCGGTGTCTTCGAGCGTGATCACGCGTTGCCCGGGATCAACACGCGATGCCAACACGTTGAGCAGGCTGGTCTTGCCCGACGACGCCGCCCCGCTGATGAGCACGTTGCAGCGCCGATCGACGATGTCGTGCAACACATCGATCACGCCATCGCCATCGCCAGCGGGCCCGGCAAACTCAGCGAGCGACCGTCGTCGTACCCCGAAGCGACGAAGGGTAAGGCAGGTGCCATCGATCGCGATTGGCGCGAGCACAGCGCAGACACGAGATCCATCGGGCAGGCGGGCGTCGACGATGGGCGACAACCGATCCAACCGGCGCCCGAGTGGATTGAGGATGCGTTCGATAACGCGCGGCGTGACATCGTCGGACAGACGGCCCGCGAACGCGACGGAGCCGTCGCGTTCCACCCACACATCGCCGCCGTTGTTGATCATGATCTCGTTGATCAACGGATCGAGCAGCAGAGGTTGCAGCGGTTCGAGCCCGGCAAGGTTGGCGATGGCGGCCAGTGCGTGATCGGCAGTCATGCAGCCAACTCGCGCAGGGCCGACGAAAGTGTGCGCGGCAGCCGCGCAGCGAGCAGGCCGGCGTCGACGGCGCGGGCCACCGCCGGATCGAGATCGATCTCAGCCGCGATGGGTGCCCGAGTTGCATATGCAACATCTTGGGCTCGTAGTGCTCTGCCCGGCTCTTGCACCACGACGATGCCCGTGGGAACAAGCGGGCTCGCTGCAGCACGACGCAGCGCGAGATAGCACGCGCGGGTCACCAGCAATCGCTGCTGCGCAGCCGCAACCAACGCCGGCGGTGGTGCAGCCGAGCCGGCATCGACGATGACATGCCGGACCCCGGCGGCCAGATACTGACCGAGGTCGGCCCACCGCGCCAGATCGCCGGCCGCCGTGGCCACTCCGCGTGGAATGAGCACCAATCCATCGCCGGCCGGAGCACCGAGCGATTCGAGTGCCTGCGGTGGCGCGGTCGGTGAGAGCACCCATTCGTGCACACCGGGGCTCGCTGGTTCGGGCAGGCCCATGGCGGCGGGCACATCGCCCGCAAGGTCGATCAACCAGGTCGAAACGGCGGCCGCTTCTGCGGTCGCTTCACGGGCCGCTGCCGTTAGCAGCGCCAACGCACACGAAACAACCGTGGTACCACTGCCGCCCTTGGCGGCCCAACAAACGGTGAGCACAACACACCCCCGGACTCGATGGCACACACGGTGCAATCGTGAGAACGCAATCAACGGGGGGAAGCCCGATGGCAACCTATCCGGCGATGGTGCCCGCGCCAACGTGGTCGGCGGTGACCTCGTTGCGCAGTGCTTCGCCACGCACGAAGCGGCCCATGTTGTCGATGAAGATCTGCGCACCACGGTGATTCGCCAGCGCGGTCGCCCCAGAGTTGTGCGGGGTGATGATCACGTTGGGCATATCCCACAGCGGGCTGTCGGCACCCAGCGGTTCGGTGGCGAACACATCGAGCCCTGCTCCCGCGAGCCGGCCATTCGCAAGCGCATCGATCAGCGCGGGTTCATCGACCAACCCGCCGCGACCCACGTTGATGAATCGTGCAGTCGGCTTCATCATCGCCAACTCGTGAACGCCGATGAGTTCACGTGTGTCGTTGGTGAGCGGCAGCGCGATCACCACATAGTCGGCCCATGCGAGCAGCTCCGCGAGAGCCTCCCACGTGCGCGTCTCGCAGGGTTCAGAACCCGTGACTGTGCGGCGGCATCCGAGCACATTCATGCCCAGCGCCAGCCCGAGCCGAGCCGTCTCCTCGCCGATCGGACCCATTCCGATCACGGCCAAATTCGCGCCCTCAACTTCCTCGCCCATGTGCGGCGTCCATGCGTGTTGCTGTTGGGCACGCATCCATGCAGGTGCATCGCGGCTGAGGCCGAGAATCATGAGCATCACGGTTTGCGCTATCGGGCGCGCCGAGGAGCCTGATGATGTGGTTAGGCGGGCGCCGCGCCGCACGAACTCGGCGAACACCGGACTATCGACACCGGCCGAGAAGGTGTGCAGCCACTGCAGATTCGGTGCCTGCAGGCAAGCCATGATGTAGTGCGCCGTGCGCTCGGGCCACGCATCACCGCTGAAGAACGCAACGGTCACCTGCGTCAGATCATCGTCGCTGACGTGTTCGTGGCCATTCAGCGTAATGACATCGAGTTGCGGCGCAACGGCGAGCAGTTCAGCTCCGTACCGAGCCCATGCGGTGTCAGTACAGAAAAGCACCGGCCCGTTCAGGACGAACTGACCTTCTTCGCCGCGAATGCAATCAGACCAACGAGAGCTACCAGGAGTACAAGCTTCTTCCACATGCCGGTCACGTTAGCGGGTGTGCCGGAGTCACGACAGCACGGGTCATCGCCGTGTGCGACTTCGGTCGACCCTCGCTCCACCGTTGCATTTCGATCACATCGAACCCCGCCTCGGTGAGCATCGACGACACATGCCGGTTGAGATGGCACCCACCCGCGAGGCGTTGCTGCAGTGGGTCGAGGCGATGTTGCCAACGCTGCGTCTTGTCATCCTCGGCGAGACCGTGTTCGAGCACGTGCAGCGTGCCGCCGGCAACGAGCACACGACTGATCTCGCGCAGTGCCGCGCCTGCGTCGGGGATGGTGCACAGCGTGAAGGTGGAGACCACGCAATCGACCGAGCCGTCGTCGAGCGGCAGCGTCTCGCCGTTCAGACCAATGACCTCCACGGGAAACGGCGCCCGCGCAGTACGTTCGCGTGCGAGCTCGACCGCGCGCTCCGATGGCTCGACCACCAGCAAACGTTGCACTGACGCCGGATACAGCGCAAGGTTGTGACCGGACCCGAAGCCGATCTCGAGCACGGTTCCGTGCGTTCCGGCGAGTGTGTCGCGCCGATGCGGCCGGAACGCCTTGGTGCCGCACATCCGATCGATCGCGACCGGGAGCACACGTTCGGTGTAGTACTTGCTGAAGCGACTCATGCCGGCTGAGTCTGCCACGTGCCGGCTGACGCTTAAGCCGAGTAGCATCACGGTCGGAGGTGTCCGGGTACCTGGTGGGCTCCACCGCCTTCAAAGCGGCTGGGACGAGCGATCCTCGTCCGGCGGGTTCGATTCCCGTCCACCTCCGCCAAACAACTGCAGTTCAGCGGCTATTTCTGTCGGGGAAATCCGTCCATTGGTCACAGAATGGTCACGGCGGAAGAATTCCGTCGGTGTGTGCTGTTCCGGTTCATAGTGGACATGTTGGCTCCGGTTGGTGTGTTCCGGTTCGGGGACTGGCTCCGGTAGCTGGGCGACAGTGGTTCCGGTAGCTGTGTTACGCGCGCTTGTTCTCGACAGCTGTAGCTGAGCCCTCTTCGATAGTGACGTTCATCGTCATTGTCGGTTCGGGGAGGGTCATCGTGTTGGTGGAGTTGGGTGTTGTGGAGCTGCGTTATCAGGCTGTGCTCGAGGTCGTGAACCAGGGAGCGACGGTGACGGATGTGGCGGTCAGGTTCGGGGTGACGCGTCAGACGGTGCATCGTTGGTTGCGTCGTTACGCGTCTGGTGGGTTGGCGGGTCTGGCGGATGGGACGGCCAAGCCGTTGTCGTGTCCGCATCAGATGTCGCCGGTGGTGGAGGCGCGGATCGTGGAGTTGCGCCGGTTGCATCCGGGGTGGGGTCCGCGCACGTTGTTGTTCAGGTTGGAGGCTGAGCGGGTGGTGCCGTTGCCGGGCCGTTCGTCGGTGTATCGGTGTCTGGTTCGTCACGGGTTGATCGAGCCAGAGGCTCGACGTCGTAAGAAGGCTGATTATCGGCGGTGGGAACGATCTAGGTCGATGGAGTTGTGGCAGATGGACATCGTTGGTGGGGTGCGGTTGGTGAACGGGTGGAAGGCGTCGATCGTGTCGGGGATCGATGATCATTCCCGGTTCGTGATTTCGGCGCATGTGGTTGAGCGGGCGACGGCACGTCCGACGTGTGAGGCGTTGACCAAGGCGATGCGCATCTTTGGGGTGCCTCAGGAGGTCTTGACGGATAACGGCAAAGTGTTCACTGGCCGGTTCGGGCCAGGCACTGGTGAGGTGCTGTTCGACAGGATCTGTCGCGAGAACGGGATCAAGCACATTCTGACGGCGCCGCGTTCGCCGACTACGACCGGCAAGGTCGAGCGGTGGCACAAGACGATGCGACGCGAGTTCTTGAACGGCAAGGTATTCGAGTCGATCGCTGACGCGCAGGCCCAGCTCGATGCGTGGGTGCATGAGTACAACTACGAGCGGCGCCATCAAGGCATTGGTGATGTGGTGCCGTGGGAACGGTTCCGTCTCGCAGCCGCGAACCCGATCGATGCGACCATGCCAGCAGACGAACCAGTCACCACCCGTCGGGTTGGACAGACCGGCAAGGTCAGTTTCGCGAGCGAGCTCTATCCGGTTGGGGTGTGGTTGGCGGGTGAGACCGTCGAGGTGTCCGTCGCTCACGGGCTCGTCTCGATTCACCATCAAGGTGTGCTGCTGGCAACCCACGCCCAACGACATCGACCGGCCAAGGAATCCAAAGCGCTGGCACGCAAGGTCACGCCGCGCCGCCCTCGACCGCGGCAGGCGACCGTTGGCCAAAGTGTGACCCGCAAGGTCGATTCCTCCGGTGTGTGTCATTCGCCGGCACGAACTACAAAGTCGGCAAGCGTCACGCCCGCCGACAGGTCCAGGTCGCGATCGTTAGCGACAGTGTCGAGATCTCAGCGGGTGGTGAGGTCCTTCGTGTGCATCCAATTCGTCACGATCGCTCCCGCGAGCATGGCGCGTTCGCCAACGCCGGCGGCCGACCCTCACGCACCAACGCCGCCTAACCCCTCACCCGAGTGGAACACAGCTACCGGAGCCAATCAGGAACACGGCTACCGGGACTTGACAAGATTCCGTCGGTCCCGATCTCGTCGCGCCAACTGTGAAACTCGGCTCGTATGAGCGCGAACGTGGAGTCGTCCACCTCGAATGCCGACCACGGCAGATCGTCGAGCACGCCGATCGCATCGCGCAGAACAGCAAGGCTGAAGCCGAGATCCTTCGCGACCGCGAGCCCCTCGAGCGTTCGGCGGGTAAAGCGTGCACGCAGCGCATGCACGTCGACGCGGAGGCCTGCGTTTATCAGGCGGTCGCGGATCGCCGGCCAGAGCCGATCGACGGCGTCGCGGGATGGTCCGATGCAGTCGAGATCACGCGTCGTGCGATCGACCACATCGTGAGCGATCAGCGCGCCACCTCCTGCCAAAAGCGAACCCATCGGCCTCAGCGAGCGAGAAGACCAACGATGCAACCTGTTGCTGGAGCTCAGACAGGGACATGAACGAGGTGTTCTCGAATCCAACCGTCCCACGCCTCGTGCACGGCCGGCGGCAACCACAACGAGTCCCAGATGGCCAGCAGCGTCGCCTGATGAATCCACTCGCGGACGTCGTCCTGCGAACCTTCGCGCAACACTGTCACGTATACAACCCGTAGTTCAGCCGGGTCGTCGAGATCAAAGGTCGAACTCGGACCGGACCATGAAAGGTGCTCGGGCAGCGTGACACGCCCACGCCACTTCCCGCCTGAGGTCGGCCAGTTCAGCGGAGGCGTCGCTGATCGCCACCATGATGGTTTGTCGACATCCGACATCTCTGCACCTCCTTGCAGCGCGAGCCTAGATGAGTGGCTCCAAGCCTGTTAGTGGTCGAAGGCGAGTAGTGAGCGGGCGGGTCCGGGGTGCTGGGTTGTTTCGTTGTGCCAGATGGCGGCGGCAACCAATCGTCTCGTACCCACAGAACGGTAAGGGCCGGGGACCTGACAAGCGAACTGGTTCTCCATGAAGGCGAAGCGCTGGTACTGTTCACGGAGTGAAGGCTGAGCTCGTTGAACGCTTCCGGGGTCGTTGGGTGGCACTGGACGACACCGGGAACGTGGTCGCGGACTCCGAGGAGCTTGGTGCGCTGCTTGAGCGTCTTGAGCGGGCTGGACTGCGCGCCGACACCGTGCAACGTGTTCCGGGTGCAGACGACCCGTTGTTCGTCGGGCTGAGCTGACCGACCATCGTCGATGGGTGATACGTGGGTCTACCACCACCAGGACCTTGGAGAGCCGGTCCACGTCGATGGCTCGCCAATCTTGCGGCCAGTGGTGCCATTGATCGTGGGTGCTGACCTTCCGGCGGTGCTCGGCGTGTTGGACTCCGGCTCGCCGATCTCGGTGGCGAGCGCCGACCTCTTCGCCTTTCTCGGCGTCGATATCGAGGCCGACGACCCGTTGTACGAGATCCCCCTGAGCGTGGGTGCAGGATTCGAGCGGACACCAGTCTTTCGTGTTCGCCTACGACTCAGCTCGCCGGGCGACCACGCTCATGGTGTGTCGTGGAGTCTCGATCTTGGAGCGCGCAGCCGATGGCGTTTGTCGTTCGCTGTGCTGCTGGGCCAACGGGGCTGGTTTGACTCCTTCCCGACCCGGATCGACGCGACGACATCCACTGTCGAACTCCCCGTTGGTTCTGCAAGTGACGTCGAGTATTGAGCACTTCTGTCGGCTGTCGGCCACTCGACTCGTAGGCCTCGGTCACCGAGAACACCGAGAACACCGAGAACACCGATGATTCGACCGTGCAGCGTTAAGGCGCAAGCAGGGAGTCGGCTCTCAATGCGGCGTCCTCGTCGTCACCGGGCAGGACGTGGGCGTACACCTTCAAGGTGACCCCAACATCGGCGTGGCCGACCCGTTGTGACACAACTTTCACCGGTACTCCGCTGGCAAGAGCAGCCGTCGCGTAGCTGTGCCGAAGATCGTGCAACCGGATTGGCGGCAACTCGGCGCGCTTGGCGAGATCGACGAAAAGGTTCGAGAAGGCCTCGGGGTTCGGTGGCGAGCCATCGACGTTCGTCACGATCAGACCGCCGCGATCCGCCCACGATCCACCGGACAGGAGACGATCGGCGTTCTGTTGGCGTTTCCATGCCCGCAGTACGGCCGCGGTAGCCGGACCGATCGCAATCGTTCTGTTGTCACGGGCCGTCTTCGGAGTCGAGGTCGTGATGGTCGTCCCGTACCGAATACGGGTCGAGCGAATCGTCACCGTGCCGCCGTCGAGGTCAACGTCTGACCATCGCAGGCCGAGTACCTCGCCACGACGCATCCCCGTCGTGGCGATCAGCGACCACACGCCCGCCCATCGATGGGATGCGACCGAGGCTGAGAACGCGCGTAACTCGTCAGCTGACCACACCTTCATCTCTGGGCTGGCACCCTTCGGCGGATCCGCTGCGTCACACGGGTTGCGTTGGAGATGCCCCCATCGGACGCCGTCACGGAATGCTCGGGCGAGTACACCGTGCAGGTTCCGGACCGTCTTGACCGACAATCCGGCACCGGCGTTGCGTCGCGACGTCGTGCGGCCGGTCGTCAGCAACTCTCCGTAGAGGCGATTCAGGGTCGAACCGTCGAGGGCTTGGAGGCGTATGCCGCCGATCGTGGGCAGTACGTAATTGCGGATCAGTTGCTCGTAACTCGCAGCAGTCGAGGGTCGGAGCGTGACGCGTCGCGCCGGCAGCCACTCGTCAAGCAGGAACTGACCAAGGATCGCCCGGAGGGGAGCGACAAACATGCCGCGCTGCTTGTCGGCCTGCAGTTCGGTGAGAGCAACCTGGGCCGCTTTTTTGGTGTCGAATCCCCGGCGCTTCAGCTGCTTGCGCTTGCCGTCCGGTCCGGCGATGTCGATGACGAAGAACCATGCGCCCGAATTGTCCTTGCGTATCGAGCCTTGTGTGCTCATTGTCGTGCGGCCTCCGTCGTTGAATCTTCAGCCGCCGGCGTCGTGTCCGATGCCCTGTCGTGGGCGATGTGGCCGCTCATGGTGTCGCCCTCTGGTGGTTGGTGACGGTTGGTGGTAGTTGGTGCGCCTTGGGGGCTGAGCACGAGTGGCGGGTTTCGGCCACCGGTTCGCCGACTGCGGGGTCGGGCAACCTGGTGGCAGCGGGCGTTGCAGCACGCGCCATGGCGTGATTGTACGCCGGGAGTCAAGAGTTGGTTCCTTGCCGTCTGGTGCTGCGCGTTGGCTCGATCGTGCTCTGTATCGGTGTGGACAAGGCGTTGAGCATCGCGATTTGTTTCACCCATTTGGTGGTCCGCATGCCCGTTGTTCGTTGATGAGTCGTCACGAAAGTCGTTTTCGAGAGGCATGTGTTGGTGAGGTGTTATGACGAACAAACCTGGCAGTCATCGGACGGTCCCGCCGGACTTTCTCACTGTCGAGGAAGCAGCCGCCGTGTTGCGTATCGGGCGCACGGTCGCGTACCGGGAGGCCCGCAAGTTCCTCGCGTCCAACGGTGTCGAGGGTTTGTGTGCTGATCGTGTTGGTAAGCAGATCCGTATCCCGCGTTGTCATCTCGAGCAGCGCCTCGGTGGACCGATCACCTGGCCGATCTTCAACAACGACACACCAGTCGAGCCACCCGTCGCGTCACCGGTCGCATCGATCACGCCTGCACCGTCAGCCAAGCGTGCTACCCGTCGCGCTACCTGGCCGGCCGATCAGAACACTTTGCCGTTCTCTGCGTGACGACCATGACCGAACTTGTCTTCTCCCGAACCTCCGATTGTTTGATGACAGACGAGTGCACAGACACGCGAGTGAGCGGCGGTGTGTGGTGACTGTGCGCGTGACTACGTTGAAGGGCGCGAACGCTGGCGTCTATTACGTGGAGCAGTTGCCGAACTATTACCTCGATTCGGGTGAACCGCGCGGGATCTGGTTCGGCGACGGCGCCCGCCAGCTTGGTGTTACCGGCGAAGTTGGCGATGAGGCGTTCCTGGCGGTGATGGCTGGGATGGACCCGTCACATCCGGATCGTGATTTGGGTCGCCGGTATGACGACAAGTCGGTACGCGGGTTTGATGTGACCGCGTCGGCACCGAAGTCGGTGTCGGTGTTGTGGGCGTTGGGTGATGAGCACATTCGGCGCGCGGTGCTCGACGCGCATGACACCGCGGTGCGGGAGTTGGCGGGGTGGGTTGAGGCGCACGCGCATACGCGTTACCGGATTGGTGGTGAGGTCGCGGTCGTTGACGCACAGGGGATCATCGCCGCGGTGTTTCGGCAGCACACCAGTCGGGCGTTGGATCCGCAGTTGCATACGCATTTGGTGATCGCGAATCGGGTCAAGTGCCCGGATGGTCGTTGGTTGGCGCTCGACGCCCGGTTGATCAAAGGTGATCAGCAAACCCTGTCCGCGTTGTATCACGTTGTATTGCGTGCAGAGTTGACGGCCAGGCTTGGTGTCCGCTGGGAGCCACCTGAGCATGGGATCTGCGAGATTGCCGATGTGCCCGATGTGTTGTTGGCGGAGTTCTCGACCCGCACCGCGGCGGTGGCCCGTCGGATCGACGACAAGCTCGACCGGTTCATCGACACAATGGGTCGTGAGCCGACGCCGCGTGAGCGGTGGCGGTTGGAACGCGAAGCCGCCACCGACAGCCGGCCTGCCAAACCGCACGCCGCCGAGGCTCACACCTTGCATGAGGGATGGGCGGCCCAGACCCGGGCGCTCGGGCTCGAACCCGTCGACGTTGTCGGACACGCGATTGATCAGGTCGCCGGGCGCGACGTTGTGGACCGGGACACGACGATGTCGATGATCGACACGGCGATCGCGACGATCTCCGAGAAGCAGTCGAGTTGGCGGCCAACCGAACTGACACGAGAACTGGCGGCCCTTGTCCCGACGGACACGGTCCTGCCCACGGACCGGCTCGTTACGTGGTTGGACAAGCTCACCGATCACGTCGTCGACAACTACTGCGTCGATGTCTCCAAACCGATCGAACCCGACGCCCTGTTGCGTAAGGACGGCCGCCCCGTCACCGAATCAGTCGTCGACCGTGCGCTCACGACACAGGCGATCCTCGACCAGGAAGCATCGCTGATTGATTGGGTTGACCGTCACCTCGCCTACGACGGCATCGACGAACCCGAAGCCGTGACCCGTAGCGGATTGGACCTGAACGCGGCCCAAGCCGAAGGCGCCGCCGCCGTCGCCGGCACCGCCGACATCGTGCTCGTCGTCGGGCCTGCCGGAACTGGTAAGACCACTGCGTTGGCGCCGGCTGTTGCCCAGTTGCGTGCCGACGGGCGCGCAGTGTTCGGCGTCGCTCCGTCGGCGACCGCGGCCGAGGTGCTCTCCGACGAGACCGGGTTGGTTGCTGACACGCTCGACAAACTGCTCATCGAACACCGACTCCACCGCCCACCCGACCACCGTTACGACCTCCCCGTTGGGGCCACCGTGATCGTTGACGAAGCCGGGATGCTGCCGACCACCAAGCTGGCCGAACTCGCCGAGCTGGCGGATGTGAAGGGGTGGCGGATCGCGTTGGTTGGTGACCCGTTGCAGTTCTCCGCCGTTGGTCGCGGTGGCATGTTCGGTCTGCTCGTCGACACCTTCGGCGCGATCGAACTCGACCGTGTTCACCGTTTCGACAACGAATGGGAACGAGACGCCAGCCTTCGCCTTCGCCTACGCCGAGGTGACGTCACCGTCGCCGAGGTCTACCAAGCTCACGGTCGACTCCACAGCGGCACCCTGAACCAGATGGAACGAGCCAGCGTCGCCGCGTGGTGGGAACGACGCCAAGCTGGTCACACGGGTCTGTTGATGTCACCGACGAACGAAGCAACTGAGCGTCTCAACCAACGCTGCCAACACACCCGCATCAGATCTGGCGAGATCGACCCCACCGGCCGGCATCTCACCGTTGGTGTCTATGAGGTGCATGTCGGCGATGAGATCGCGACACGCCAGAACGACCGCCGACTGACGACCGATCGTGGTGAGATGGTCCGCAACCGGACCGTGTGGACCGTCGACCACATCCACCCCGACGGGTCACTCACCGCGACCGGCAAGAACGGCACCATCCGGTTACCTGCCGACTATGTGGCCGAGCATGTGGAGCTTGCCTACGCACGTACCGTGATGGGCGCCCAAGGCCGCAACGTCCAAGGCGGAGCCAGCTTCTACGACAAACCCACCGACGTCCGCAACCTCTACGTCGCAATGAGCCGCGGTTACGGCAACAATGAAGCGTTCATGGTCACCACCGGCGAGCTGACCGCCGTCGACGCCTTCGCCCAATCCATCGCCACCGACTGGATCGATCTGCCCACTCACGCCCGACGAGCCGAACTCCGTCACGAGAAACCCCACCACCCCGGCCTGATCGACGGCGGCCACCTTCGCGAACTCTTCGAGCAACGGTTCGACATCGCCGCGACGATCGAACACGCCGAGGGCTCTCTTCGACGGCTCCCGTACGAACGCGATCAAGCCGAGCATGCCAAAGCATCTGCCGAGAAAGCAATCACCGACAGGACTGCCGCGTACCGCCATGCTGAGGACGTCCTCGCGAACTACGACCGCCCACTCCACCGCCGCAAACACACCACCGAGATCACCAACGCACGACTCGACATCGAACACCTACCGGGAGCCGTGCAAGCCGCCCGCGATGATCTCGACACGGCCGCCGCAGCGCTCGAACGCCTGCGCCAGAACGAAGCCCATGCGCGCGAGAATCTGCGCTGCCGCCCCGAGTACGAATCCAAGATCGAAGCAATCGACGAGCGGCTGGAACACGACCTACGGATCCGAACCAGGATCACCCGACTTGAACAACCCGACGCAATCGTGAACACCCTCGGCGACCGACCCGCCCCCGGCCCCGCCGCACAACAATGGGACACCGCCGCCGGCCGACTCGCCCAACACCAAGCCGCCTACAACATCACCGACGGACTCGGCCCGCGACCCAGCTACCTCGACCACAACGCCTACACCGAAAACCGCGCCCTCGTCGACAAAGCTTTCGACCTCACCCGCCCAACACGGATCATTGAACGCGACGTCCCTTCAATCGAGATCGACTTCTGAGATGACTGGCGGACATCAACTCGGCCAGTTAGCGGCGGATTCCCTCCCAGCGCGCAGGATCCTTACGTCATTGGCACAGGAATCTGGACAGCCCGCCCTGCCAGTCCTTGTGAGACGGCGTCGAAGGACGGATCTCAGATCTTGTGACGCCAAACGACGGAGCAGGAATAGGTTAGAGTCCCGTCCTCGCGTTAACGTCAGAAGGAAAATGCTAGCAGTGCCGCTGCGCCGAGACCAGTGAGAATCGTGCTCAGGAACTGAATGCCCCGCTTGCATTCTAGAAGATCGGATGCGAGTTGTCCGCCGGCAACGACCTCGTGGGCAGCCAGAAGACCGGTGGACAAGAGCCTGACGGAGGCGTAGAGCATCCAGATCTGGGCGCCTCTCCGTGGCCCTGTGGCGAACGCTGCGATCGGAACGAAGTACCAGATCCAAAATCCGATGCGGGTCGTCACTGCCAAGCCGAGCACGGCACCATTCCCAGCCGCCCAGATCAGGCTCGGGAGTTTCAGGAGCGCACGCGGTGCTTCCCGATCTCGTTGCGGCAGGCCCATCTTGAGAACGGCTGCGCATGCCACCGCCAATGATGCCGCTAGTCCGACTGCGAGTCTCTCAGGCGTCTTGAGGATTGTGCCGGCAAGCCCAACAACTGCTCCAGCGGCGAATCCGCTGATGGCTGCGCCGACAAAGCTGACGAGAAGCCGTACGAGCCAGGACATGCTGCGCTTCGTCCGCTGCACGGCGGACCCGACGATGTAGATCGCCGTGTTCGAGCTTCAAGGTATGGACGTCTGGGCCAACCCGGAAAGCACGGCGGCGGCGAGACCAATCGGAAAGATTGCTCTCACGTCAGCAACAGATGCAAACGACATACCGGCAGATCCCGTAAACGCCGTTAGCGCAGAACACGTCACAACATTTGTACGTGCGACACAGCGGTGTCTCGGTGATGTAGGTCCAGCAGCACCCGCCGGTTGGGCCAGCCGGGCAGCCTCCCCCGTTGCATGAACACCCCGTGATCGGCCCGCACATGCCGGGTGGAGCACAGAAGCTGGCCTCCGCAACCTTCGTCTTCACGAGCGAGGCCGCTGACGCGGCAACCACGCCGGCGCCAACACGCCTTAAGAACTGCCGGCGACCCGGACGGTCCGTGATTGCGTTCGTCATTGACTCGACTCCTCATTCGTTGCGATGAGCAGCGATTCCTGGAGGTCCAGAAATTCGGGAAGCTCACCAATGCGGCGGACAAACTTCTTCTCGACGACGATGCCGTTCTCGACGATCACCAGGAATGGCAGAGACGTGATCGACAACGCTTGCATTGCCTTCCTCGTTCTCGGACCAACCACGATGTCGTCTCTGACCTTCGTGCCTTTCATAGCTTGAACGACCTCATCGATAGCGCTGTTAGCAGTCGCGTGCGAGCCCGTCATGAAAATGAGCGTCTCGTTGGCAAGAGTCGATCGAACACCGATTTCAGTCGCAGTTTCGATGCAGCTGCCACACCCGGGCGAGAGGAACGCGAGGATGTGCCTTCGAGGGTCATCGACCTCGAAGCGGGTCGAAAGTTCTGACGGCAAGGCGATGCCGACGACGGGACCATCACCATCGAAATCTACGGACTCGAATGGAAGCGGTCCAGCGTCACGAGCCAAGCCGAGAGTGGCTACGACCCTGACGAGCGATGCCACGATGACAGTGAGGACGAGCAACCAGATGGACAAAAGGGCGAGCGCAAACCAACTCAAGAGATTGGCCCGTCGTACGGCTCAGCATTCACCCGTTGAAGAATCCAGGTCCAGTCCAGCTCAGAATCAAGATGACGACGAGTGTTCGCGATCGCGGTGAGTGCAGAGAAGAGGATCGGCACCGAGGCACCGATGGATACGAGGACAAGCGAGCGCTGCAGCGAGGCCCAGGATGCCGGGCCCCTGAAGCCGACGGCGATGACCACGCCACTTCCGAGACCAAGAAGTAGCGGCCGAGCGAGTGTTGAAGCACTGATCGGCTTCGTCGGGTTCCCGAGGCAGGCGCACGGATAATCAGCGCCCAGATAGAGACCTCGCCCAATGAACGCTGCGAATACGATCGAAAGAAGTCCGGCTGCCATCGCACCGACCAGAGCCATCGGTGGCAACAAGACGCCAACTGCGGTTGCGATCTCGACCGCGCCGAAGCTACGTCCAACGCGTTGAGGCCGGCGAAAGCCCATGCCGGACCGCACCAGAGTTGCTGCGATGAGATCCGGGCGGACTAACTTCAAACCGCCAGCAAAGGCGAGGGTTCCCGAAATCGCCAGCCGAATCGCGTCGTACGACACTTGATTCGACGCAAGATCCCACAAGGTCGATGTCTCGCTCATGACGTCGGCGCGAGCATGAAATACTGAAACCCCGTGGCAGGATGCGTCCATAGGAGTCCCTCGTACGTCGCACCGGCGACAAACGAACCCGCCGTTCCATCTGGCGCAATGCCTGAGACGTTTACGGGACCGATGCTGGTGTCGGCCCATACGCCGGCGATGCTCTCGATGAGCACGGTCGAGGGCTGGAGCACGCTACAAATGCTGTGAGCCGCGACGAAGTCCGACGACGCAGTACCCGAGACATGCACGCGATCACCAACGTCAAACTGATCGAGCGACGCAATCCGCCCGGTGGCACCAGCATACGACGACTCCATCGAGACCAGCTTGACCATCGTCGAACCCAGGTGCGTCCGAATCGTCAGGGCGTCTGGATGAATCGTCTCGATCACACCCAAGGCGCTAAAGGGCGTCGTCGACTCGATCGTGTCATCGGACCGCGGCGGCAGAAGTTGACCAACAATCGATAGGAGCGACTTCGCCGAGTCCCTTTCCAATCATGCGATTCTTGCGGGAGCACTGTCATCGCTGCCGATGAGCGGAGCGACTCGAGTATCTAGTTATCGTTGTCGCTTACATGATCTCTGTCAACACCACGCTCAAATACATACACGACCGGCGCCGAAATCTGTTGCGGAGCGTGCGACGAGTGGCGATTGCGGGCTTGCTCGGCGTCTCGGTTCTAGCTGGACGCTCCGACGACATGTCCGAGTCGACATTGACGACCGCACCCAGCACGATCAACACCGGCGCTTCGACCAGCGCTATCTCCAGCGTCGAGTCAACGGATCCGCAAGGTCTTCGACTCACGTGTGAGGACTCCGGTCGTGCGGGCTCGCCACCGCCAAAGCGCGATCTGACAGTTCGTGGGCTTTCGTTCGGAGGCATTGCAGCGACAGGTGAGGCGATCCCCGGATATGTTCCGATCACCGCGGGCGGGCACGTGAAGATCTTCGTGAAGGTGTTCATCTACGTCGGCGCCGACGCTGCACCCCAGACGACGATCACGATCGTGCAGCCCTCCGACGCACGCGTGTGGTACGTGGCTGCTTCGGCGTGGAACGGCAAGATTCCGAGCTCGATCGAAGCCGACTCCGGCCGGTCCGTCACGTTGGACCGATGTGCTGACGCTATGGACGGGTACTTCGGTGGGATCCTCGCAAGCGCGCCCGAGTGCGCAACGCTTCGCATCTCGTCAGCGCTTCAACGCGACACGGACATCGACATCTCTGTGGGCGGGGCCACCTGTCAATGACAACCGGTGGCCGGGGTGACGGACGAGCTCCATCGGGCTCATCCATACTGGTCTACACGCTCGACGAACGTATTACAGATTGTTCGCGGACGCTCAACGGTCGATCGTTGCAGCGCGCGTCATCCAAGATTCCATCCAAGAGATTCGCCGACATACTGCGGCACAGGCCATCAGTGGTGGGATCGGTCGTGCACAAAGCCGAGCAGCTCTGCGTGGGGAGTCCAGTCGGCGCGTCAGCGAACCCGCGGTAAGTCGCCCCATGAGGCGCAGCGATCGGACCGACACCGTCGCGGATCGCTGGGTCG
Source organism: Actinomycetes bacterium (assembly GCA_025360105.1). Classification (GTDB taxonomy): domain Bacteria; phylum Actinomycetota; class Acidimicrobiia; order Acidimicrobiales; family Ilumatobacteraceae; genus WLMZ01. The sequence continues at coordinate 170,699 of JANYCT010000057.1, forward strand.
CTCGCCGCTCGACCTGAGTGACGTGGCGCACGGAGATCCCGGGGAGGGTGTGTCGTCATCGCCAGTTGCGACCCGCCCTCAATGACGCATCGAAATCTCGGCCAGCCGATCGAGTACGCACGGTGGTGCACGGGCAGAGGACCGCCAGTGGGCAGATCGAAGTGGCCGCCGACAACTGTCCCCACGCGCAACAGGTCAGATTGCGAAAGGCCGAGTCAAACCGACGTGTTCCCGGCTTGTCTCCGCGCACCTGGTGGTCACGGATTGGTCACAGAATGGTCACGGATTTTTCAGAACGCGCCGATATCAGTCAACATCAGGCGGACAGGCGAGCCCTCAAGATTGTTCTTTGACCTGCATATATCGACACCAACCGATACGAACTGGCACAGGCCGACACCGCCGGATTCGGGTTCGATTCCCGTCCACCTCCGCCAAACAACGCTCGCCGCGGCCTGGGGTTTGGTCGCTCCGCCACCTCACCGGTGGCAAACCCTCCCAGCCCCTGGCCAATTGGGGAACACGCTCACGGGTACAGATCGCTGGCTCCGCTCGCTTTGGCAGTGTATTCGTGCCCTCCCGGGCTCACATCTACTGCCGGAACGGGCTTGGATTAGGCAGTGACAGTGCGGGGGCGACGGCGGCGGTACGAGGCAACCGCTACGAGCAAGCCACCCGACAGTACGGCAATCGCGCCAGCCATCAACGGAGCTTGGCTGTTCGCACCGGTTGCGGGCACGGATGCGGCCACATTGATACTTGACTGTGCCGAGAGCGTGCACGCTCCGCCGGCCGACGAGGAGGCGACCACCACATAGGTACCGGCGGTGCCGGGTGCTGTGGTGGGAAAGCTCGCCTTGCCATTGGCATCGGCAGTGGCGGACCCGACGGCAATGCCACCGATGGAGAAGTTGACGATGGAGCCGGGGCAGAAGCCCTGCGCCGTGAGCGTGATCTTCGCTCCGGGGGCCGGTGACGAGTTGTCGACAGTGACGATGGGGGCCCCGGGGGGATACACCGCATGGGCTGTCGCGGGCGCGAGAAAACTGCCGAAACCCAAGAAGGTGACCAGCAGGATGAGTTTGCGCATGAGCCCGAGCCTTTCCGCAGAAGCAAACACGATGCTACCAGAGCCCCGGCGAGCGCGGTAGGCCAAGCGCCGGTCTCAGTGAGGGTGGTGCTCGTCCAGCCAACTCTCCAACATGAGCACACCCCACAGGCGATACTCCCAATTGCGCTTGCCCGACAAGTGTTCCTGCCACACTTGCTGCACCGTTGCACCGTCGATCCAGCCTGCGCTGACCGACCGAGGCGCAGCGAGCAGATCGCTGGCCCATGGCTTGAGTTCGTCGCGCAACCAGCCGCCGAGCGGTGGATCGAAGCCCATCTTGGGCCTATTCGTGATCTCCTTGGGAAGCATCTGTTCAGCAACCCGGCGCAGTACCAACTTGCCGACACCGCCCGCCGTCTTCACCGAAAGCGGCTGCTGCCACGACCATTCGAGAATGCGATGGTCGAGGAAGGGCACACGCACCTCGAGCGACGACGCCATGCTGGCGCGGTCGATCTTCACCAGCATCTGATCGGGCAGCACCGCCGATGTGTCGGCGAGCATCATCTGCTCCACCGGGTCGAGTGAGGCGTGCGGCGTGGGGATCATTGGGTGCAGGGGCATCACACCGAGGGCGCTCGCCGGCCAAATCTCCGATAGCTGTTCCCAGACAGATCCCCTGCCACTCAGCATCAACCCCGCCTTTTGCACCTTGTCGCCCATGTTCGGCAGGCGACGCGAAGCGGGTAGCAGATGAGACATGGCTCGCCCGAAGGTATCGATTCGGTTCGGTGAAGGGCGCAGCAACGCACGCCCGATAACGCGCTGGGTAGATGGCGAGAAGTGGGTCGCAGCGCGCGAAATTCGGGCACCAATGGCGTGGCGGTTGTAGCCAGCAAACAATTCGTCGCCGCCATCGCCACCGAGGCACACGGTGAGGTGTGTTCGCGCAGCTTGACACAGCAACGCGGAGGGCAACATCGAAGGATCGGCGTATGGTTCGTCCCACACGGCTGCCAACTTGGGGATGTGCGCCAACGCTTCTTCCATGGACATATCGATGGTTTCGTGGTCGGTGCCGAGATGACGGGCGACCTCAAACGCTGGGATCGATTCATCGAAACCCAGATCGGGCATCCGTACCGTAAAGGTGCGCAAGTTGCCGCCACCGGTCATCGCTCGTTGCGCAAACGCAGCGATCAGTGACGAGTCAACGCCTCCCGACAGGAAGGCGCCCAACGGCACATCACTCTGCTGACGCATTGCCACCGCATCGGCGAGCAGTGGCTCGAGTTGCGCTGCAGCGGCATCGAGCGAGATCGGCGCCCGTTTCTCCATCGAGTAATCGATGGTGTCAGCGAGGGACCACCACAGAGACTCCTTCACGGCGGGAATGCCCGAGCTCAGATCGACCCGCAACATGCCGCCGGGAGGAAGTTGGCGCACACCCGCGTAGATGGTGTTCGGGTGAGGAATGTAGGACCAGCGCAGCAGCGCCGCCGCGGCGGCGGGATCGATGCTGAGGTTGGCCTCTGGCAGGGTGCGCAGCGCGCGCAGCTCACTGGCGAACGCGAATCGCTTGGCCTCGTGTTGCCAGTAGAGCGGCTTCTCGCCGAGCCGGTCGCGGGCCAACAGCAGTTGCCGCTCAGCCACGTTCCACGCAGCAATCGCGAACATGCCGTTCGTGCGAGCCAGAGCCGCGTCGAACCCCCACGCGTCGATCGCCTCGACCAACGTTTCGGTGTCGCTGTGGCCGCGAAACGTGGCACCGCTGGCCTGCAACTCCGTGCGAAGCGCACGATGGTTGTAGATCTCGCCGTTGTAGACGATGACCCAGCGACCTGAGCGGCTCGTCATCGGTTGGCTACCGGCCGGGCTGAGATCGATGATGGCCAGGCGGCGGAAACCGAGCCCAAGGGGCGCGTTCGCGTCGGAGTACATGCCGTCGTCGTCAGGTCCACGGTGAATCAACGTGGTGGCCATGGTGGAAACGAGGCGGGCAATATCGCCGCTTCGCCCATAGTCGCCAGCCAAACCCACGATCCCGCACATGCATGCCTCCCCGGCGAGTCGGCGAATCATAACCGAGCATCTGGCGCCATGTAAGGTCGCCCGAGTGAAGGCGCGCGTGCTCTGGGTGGTGAAGGGGCTCGGGCCGGGTGGGGCTGAGCAGCTGTTAGTGGCAGCTGCGCGCGCCCATGACCCGGCACGATTCGACATCGAATGCGCATATGTGTTGCCGTGGAAGGACCACCTTGCCGAGCAACTCGAGCATGCCGGGGTGCCCACGCATTGCGTCAGCGTCAAGCGCCACGACCGGCGTTGGCCGTTGCATCTGCGTGAACTCATCCGCAACGGCAACTTTGACATCGTGCACGTGCACTCACCCCTGCCCGGTTCTGTCGCGCGTATGGCCGTGCGCACGATGCCGCAAGCGACACGACCCGCCGTGGTGTGCACCGAGCACAATGTGTGGAGCACCCACAACGTGTTCACGCGTTGGGCGAACCGGCTCACCGGCCGCTGGGACGCCAAGGTCCTGGCGGTCACCGAGGAATCGCGTCTGTCGATGCATGGGCCGATGGCTGCACACGCCGAGACGCTCTCGCACGGCATCGATGTCGCAACCGTCGCCACCCAACGCTCACATCGCGATGCGGTGCGCGCCGAGTTCGGCATCGGCGACCACGAGTTCGTGGTCGGCACCGTTGCGAACTTTCGCGAGCAGAAGGATTACCCCAACCTGCTTGCCGCGGCGCGACTGCTCGTGGATCGCGGACTTCAGGTGCGGTTCGTGGCCGTCGGACAAGGCCCACTCGAAACCGAGATGCGCGCGCGGTGCGACGAACTCGGTCTTGCAGATGCCGTGACGTTCACCGGGTTTCGTGACGACGCAACCCGGGTGATGGCCGCTGCCGACGTGTTCACGTTGGCATCGAAATGGGAGGGCCTTCCCGTCGCGTTGATGGAAGCGCTTGCACTCGGTCTGCCGATAGTTGCCACCAACGTGGGCGGCGTCGGCGAAGCGATGCACGATGGCGTCGATGCGCTGCTCGTCGCACCGAGCGATCCGCCTGCCTTGGCAGACGCTCTGCAACGAGTGTGCTCCGACCAGAACCTGCGCGAGCGACTCGCCGTCGCATCGGTCGCTCGGGCGAGCGAGTTCGATGTACGCCGCGCGGTGCAGCGTCTCGAGCAGGTCTACGCCGAGTTGGCCCGGCCCCAGCTCGAGGCTGCGGCTCCTGGGGCTCCTCCCAACGCGACGAGCCCCGCGCCGAAGCCAGCCCGTCGGCGTCTTCCGCAGGGGATGGAGATCCGTGCGGCCACACCCGACGACCGGCCGGCCATTCTCGAACTCGGACAGCAGTCATTGGGCTGGGGTGTCGATCCCCGATACCAGCAGCTGTACGCGTGGAAGCACGATCAGAACGCGTTCGGCCCATCGCCCACGTGGGTGGCCACCGACGCTGGTCGCGTCGTGGGCCTGCGCGCGTTCATGCGCTGGGAGTTCACTCGTGGCGGAACGGTGATGCGAGCAGTCCGCGCTGTCGACACCGCCACACATCCCGACTATCAGGGCAAGGGTTTGTTCACCGCACTCACGTTGCACGGACTCGACGAAATGCTCGCCGACGGCGTGGACTTCGTGTTCAACACCCCGAACACCAAGAGCCGACCCGGTTATCTGAAGATGGGTTGGCAAACGGTCGGCCGGCTGCCCGCCGCAGCCCGAGTTGCCGGCCCGATTTCGGCGATCTCCACGATGCGTTCACACGTATCAGCGCGTCACTGGTCGCTGCCGCTCACCGTGGGTGAACCATTCCTCGAGTGGCTCGATCGCGAGGGATTCCAAGCCAGAGCTGCGATACATCCGAGCGCCGTGCGCGACATGCGAACCAACGTGAGCGAGTCGTTCCTGCGGTGGCGC
>JANYCT010000089.1 GCA_025360105.1 Actinomycetes bacterium
GGCAGACCCACGAACTCGGTGAACCCGCCGGTCTCCTTCTGCAGATCGCGCGTCACGAGCATGTGTCGTGCCCAACTTTGCGGGTGCTCCACCGAACCGAACATGATGGTCACGTTCGAGCCGAGCCCGATGCTGTGCGCCACACGGTGGCATTCGAGCCATTCCTCGGTGTTGATCTTGTCGGGGCACAGAATGGCGCGGATCTCATCGTCGAGAATCTCGGCCGCCGTGCCCGGCAACGACGCAAGTCCGGCGTCTTTCAACCGGTGCAGGTACGTCTCCAGATTCTCGCCCAAACGCCGCGCGCCCTCGGTGACCTCCAACGCTGTGAACCCGTGCACGTGCATGTCGGGTACCGCATGCTTCACGGCGCGCGTGACGTCGATGTAATAGTCGCCGTCGAAGTCAGGGTGGATGCCGCCCTGCAACGTGACTTCGGTGGCGCCCATGTCCCACGCCTCGCGGGCGCGGTCGGCGATGTCGTCGAGGGTCAGCAGATACGGCGTGCCGCGCAGGTTCAGGCTGAGCTTGCCTTTCGAGAACCCGCAGAACTTGCACTTGAACGTGCACACGTTGGTGTAGTTGATGTTGCGGTTGTGTACCCATGTGACGGCGTCGCCGACGGCTTCGATACGCAGGTCATTGGCGAGCTCTGCGATGGCGTTCACCTCGGCACCTCGTGCGCGGAACAGTGCAACGATCTCGTCGAAGCCGACCTCGTGACCCAAGCGCACGCCGTCGAGGATCTCGTCGATTGCCGATCCCGGTCGGGAGCGTGCGATAGCGGCGTTGTTCAACGGGATCAGCGTGGTGGGCTCCACGTTGGCACCGCTGTACCACTGCGAACTGCGGTGGCCGATCAGCACCACTTCGGCGCCATCGAGCACCACATCGGCCGCGGTGACCTTCTCGGGCCACACCGAACCCGGGTCATCGCGACTCAAGCCCTCGGCATCGCTACGGTCCATCACTGCGAAGTGCAGCGCTGAGTCGAGCCATGTGTTCGGCCGATGCACGAACTCGGGATAGATCGTGAGCCTCGGGGCGAGCGCGAAACCGCGAGCTTCGGTGACCTCGCGCAGGCGATCGAGTTCCGGCCACGGCCGTTCGGGGTTGACGTGATCAGCGGTCACAGGAGACACGCCGCCCCAGTCGTCAATGCCTGCGTCGAGCAGCACGCCGAAGTCGTCACTGAGGTTCGGTGGTGCCTGCAGATGAATCTCCGGCGGAAGAATCAGCCGCGCCGCAGCGATGCTCCACAGGAACTCTTCTGGCGGACACGGCGCGGCGTTTTGCATGCCGGTACGCAGCTTCGGCAGAAAGTTCTGCACGATCACTTCCTGCACATGACCATGGCGGGCATGTGAGGCGGCGATCGCGAGGAGTGCGTCGATGCGGTCGGATCGGTCTTCGCCGATACCCACGAGGATGCCGGTGGTGAAGGGAATACGCAGCTCGCCTGCTGCCTCCAATGTGGCCAAGCGGCGAGCGGGCACCTTGTCGGGCGCGTTGCGATGGCAGGCGAGTTCAGCGCGCAGCGTCTCGATCATCATCCCCTGGCTCGGCGATACCGGACGTAGCAGCGCAAGCTCGTCGGCGTAGAGCGCGCCGGCATTCGCATGTGGGAGCAGACCGGTTTCGTCGAGTACGAGCTTGGCCATCGCGGCTACGTAGTGAACGGTGCTGTCGTAGCCGTTGTCGCGCAGCCATGCACGAGCGACCTCGTAGCGATCTTCCGGTCGCTCGCCCAAGGTGAACAGCGCTTCGTGGCAACCCTGTCGAGCGCCCTGGCGGGCGATTTTCAGTACGTCCTCGGCCAACAGATATGGCTTTTCCAGACGTGCCGGTGGCTGGGCAAAGGTGCAGTAGCCGCATTGATCGCGGCACAGCATGGTGAGCGGGATGAACACCTTCGGCGAATAGGTGATGCGCGTTCCCTGCGCGTGATCACGCACGTCGCAAGCGCCGGCAAGCAGATCGTTCAGGGGTGCATGAATGAGTTCCGCTGCGGTGGCAGCGTCGACGAGGCGCGACATAGCAAAGCTCCAAGGGGTAGGAGGGGGCGACCGATGATTTGCTAGTACGCGGCGGACGCTGCGAGCCGTTGTGAGAAGTGGCCCGAGAGTCCGGTTTGCCGTGCAGGGACGACCCTACAGCGAGTCAGCGGCGAGACGATGGATCAGGGACAGGATCTGATCCCCGGTCGGCGCGAAATGTGGCGCGACGAGGCACGATGTGCCCACCCAAGCGTTCGCCCAACGCCATCGGCCGTTCCAGGTTCACGCGGTCACCGGGCATGAGCGTTCCGATATTCGTGCGGCCCACGGTCTCGTCACTGACATCGGTTTCCCACCAGGGGTCGCCGCGGTGGACGAGCGTGAGGCAGCAACCGTTGACCGCGATGGAGGCACCGATGTCGGAACCCTCGAGTACGGTGTGCGCGGCGATGCGCAGCCGTAGCCCGGGACCCCATTCCGTGTCGACCTGCTCGGCCGTTTGAATGGTGCCGAGCTCCTCGACGATTCCGGTGAACATCAAGCGCGAGCCTAATTGGCGCGTCGATCAGTAGCGTTGCCGATGTACAAGCAGCACCCTGAGACGAGTCGTAGAGGTATCCCGTGAAGTCAGAACTCGACAACATCCCCCAAACGCTCGTGGGCATCTCGTTCCACGATCAGTTTCGTGCGCAGGAGTTCATGACCGCGACATCACGGCTGGCGTCGAAGAATCTGTTGAAGGTGCACGACGCAGTCATCGTGACGAAGAAAGACGACGGCAGCACCCATGTCGTCGAGACCACCGATCCCTCCCCGGGGCGCGCCGCCGCATCGGGCGCAATGTGGGCCGGTCTCATCGGTCTCTTCGTTGCCGGCCCGGTGGGCTGGATCGCCGGGGGAGTGATCGGTGCCGGTGCAGGTGCCGTCACGGCCAAGGTCGTGGATCTCGGTGTGCCCGACGAATGGGTGGCCTGGTTTCGCGAGGCTGTGCAGGTCGGAACGACCACGGTGGTGCTGTTGCTCACCGATGTGTACATGGACGCGCTCGTCACCGAAGCCGAACGCTTCACCGGCGCTCACTTGGTGTACGCGAACATCGATGCGGTCAGCTTTGATCGCATCTCTGCGGCGCTGGGCGAATCCGCCGCGGCGACTGCCGACGCACCCGCGCCTCCTGAGACGCCCGTCTGAGCTGCGCCCCATCACGCCGTTTTGGGCCCCACTGCTGGTAAGGTCTCGTTCTGTGCAGGTTGTTCTTGCACCAAACTAACCATCAGAGCGGACAACTGGATCGGTTGTCAGTCGCCTCTGCCGGTGCTCCCCGGACCTCACCTGATCAGCCCGCACGGACTGTGTTGATGCGGTCACGGCCTTGTGGCCATGGTTGCAGTACCGACACCGCCGACTGGGAACCGGCCTCCGCTCCAACCGTCGAGGCGTGAGATAAAACGCGCCCGATTTGAAAGGAGCTCGTCATGGCTGAAGCCATCCGAGTGTCGGGTGCCGTTTCCGGTACCGACAAGACCATTTCCTTCGAGACCGGCAAACTTGCTCAGCAGAGCCAGGGTGCGGTGTTGGCCAGTATTGGCCGTACCACCGTGCTCGCCACTGCAAACGCAGCAAAAGATGTCCGTCCCGGTATGGATTTCTTCCCACTCACCGTCGATGTGGAAGAACGTGCATATGCAGCCGGCAAGATCCCGGGTTCGTTCTTCCGTCGTGAGGGCCGCCCCACCGAGGCAGCCATTCTCACGTGTCGCCTCACTGATCGCCCCTTGCGCCCGTGCTTCCCCGACGGTTTCCGCAACGAGACCCAGGTCGTACTCACCATTCTTGGTGCCGACCAGGAAAACCCGCACGACGTGCTCGCCATCAACGCTGCCTCGGCATCGTTCATGATCAGCGGCATCCCGTTCGACGGCCCCATCGGTGCCGTTCGTATCGCCTTCAGCCAGGACGGCGAATGGATTCCTCACCCCACGTATGCCGAGGGTGAAGCTGCCACGTTCGAACTCGTCGTCGCCGGCCGCCAGCTCGACAACGGCGACGTTGCGATCATGATGGTCGAAGCCGGTGGCACCGAGAAGAGCTTTGCCTACTACGCCGACGGCGCTCCGAAGGTGGACGAAGCCGTGCTCGCCGGTGGGCTCGAAGCCTGCAAGGTGTGGATCAACGAGTCCATCAACCTGCAGCGTCAGCTCGTCGCCAGCGTCATCGCCACCAAGGGTCCGATCACGCCGCTGCAGTTCACTGCTCAGCTCGATTACGCCCCCGAGGTGCTCGACGCCGTTGCCGGCGTAGCCAACGATGCCTTGGCACATGCCATCACCATCAGCGCCAAGGCCGACCGCAATGCGGCCACCGACGCCGCTGCAGCAACCGCCATCGCGGCGTTGTGCGGCGAAGGCGCCACGTTTGCCGGTCGTGAGAAAGAAGTCAAGGAAGCCGTTCGCAGCCTCACCAAGAAGCTGGTGCGCAAGCGCATCGTCGACGAGGGCATGCGTATCGATGGTCGCGGCCCCCGCGATCTGCGCCCGCTGTCGTCGGAAGTCGGCATTCTGCCCACCGCTCATGGCACCGGCCTGTTCCAGCGTGGCGAAACCCAGGTCATGAACGTGGCCACCCTGGCCATGCCACGCATGAACCAGTTGCTCGACACGCTCGATCCCGAGACCCACAAGTACTTCTTGTTCCACTACAACATGGCTCCGTGGGCCAACGGTGAGACCGGTCGCGTGGGTTCGCCCAAGCGTCGTGAGATCGGCCACGGTGCGCTCGCCGCTCGTGCCCTCATCCCCGTACTCCCCAGCCAGGACGAGTTCAGCTACGCGCTGCGCCTCGTTGCCGAAGTGTTGGCCTCGAACGGCTCCACGAGCATGGCTTCGGTCTGCTCGGGCAGCTTGGCCCTCATGGACGCCGGTGTGCCGATCAAGGCCCCCGTGGCCGGTATCGCGATGGGTCTGGTCTACGCCGAGGGCAAGTACACCACCCTCACCGACATCCTCGGCGCCGAAGATGCCTTCGGCGACATGGACTTCAAGGTGGCCGGTACGGCCGATGCCATCACCGCACTGCAGCTCGACACCAAGATCGACGGCATCCCCGCCGACGTGTTGATCGCAGCCCTGGCTCAGGCCAAGGAAGCACGCGATGCCATCCTCGCCAACATGAACGCCTGCCTTAGTGCGCCCCGTTCGGAGGTCTCCGAGACCGCACCGAAGATCATCTCGGTGTTCGTTCCGCTCGACAAGGTCGGCGAGATCATCGGGCCCAAGGGCAAGGTCATCAACACCATCCAGCAGGAAACCGGCGCCGACATCAACGTCGACGACGATGGCGTGCAGGGCATCGTGACCATCGGCTCGGTCGATGGCTTCCGCGTCGAAGAGGCCAAGTCTCGCATTCTCAGCATCATCGACCCGCCCAAGGCCGATATCGGTGCTGTCTACATGGGTCGCGTCGTGAACATCACCAAGTTCGGTGCGTTCGTGAACATCCTTCCCGGCCGCGACGGCCTGCTGCACATCTCCAAGTTGGGGCGCGGCAAGCGCATCAACGCAGTGGAAGATGTGCTCACACTCGGCGACGAGATCGAAGTCCGTGTCGACGAGATCGACGACAAGGGCAAGGTCAGCCTGTCGCCGGCCGGCGATCCGCCGATGGAGTCGGGCGAGGGTGAGTCCACCGAGCGCGGCAGCGAGCGTGCACCCCGAAGTGATCGTGGCGACCGCAACGACCGCAACGATCGTGGCGATCGTGCGCCCCGCGGCAGCGGTGCGGCCAGCCCGAGTGGCAGCGGCGACGCCAGCACCGTCACAGTGAGCTTCGAGGATGCTTTCGACGACGAGCTCCGTGGTGAGTTCGGCGATCTGGGTCCGGCCAGCGAGTCCGCCCCCACGGGCGATCGGCCCCCGCGCCGCGATGGCGGTGCAAGTCGCGACCGCGGTCCTCGCCGTCACCGTTGATCACGTGTGAAGATCGCTCGGCCAACTGCCGGGCATGAGGTAGTGAACCTGGCCGCTGGCCGCGCCCTCGGGTGTGGTCGGCGGCCAGAGACATTTTCGGCTCGGGTCGAAGAACAACAGGCTTGCCCGTAGGATTTTTGCATCTCCGCATCATCCGCATCATCCGCATCATCCGCAGCGAACGCACTTCGCATCACGCAACTGTCCACTGGCCTCACCGTTGCCACCGAACGTGTTCCGGGAGCGCTCTCCATCGCTGCCGGTGTGTGGGTGGCCGTCGGAGCGCGCGACGAACCCGAGGAGTTGTCAGGCGTTAGCCACTTCCTCGAGCACCTGTTGTTCAAGGGCACAGCCACCAAGACTGCGCGTGAGATCAGCCAGACCGTGGACCGCGTGGGAGGCGATATCAATGCATTCACTGCGAAGGAATACACCGCGTACTACTGCCGGCTCCCGGCCCGGCATCAGGCGTTGGGCGTAGCTCTGCTCGGTGAGGTGCTCACCACGCCCGCGCTGCGCGACGACGACATCGGCAACGAACGTCATGTGATCCTCGAAGAACTTGCGATGGACGACGACAGCCCCGACGATGTTGCGCACCGCGCCTTTATGCGCCATCTTTTCCCCGACCATCCGCTGGGTCGCGAGACCGCCGGCTCGGTCGACACGGTCGAATCCGTGACGCCCGATGATGTGCGCAGCTTCTTCAGTGCTCACTATCGGGCCGGTTCGTCGGTGGTTGCAATCGCTGGCCCGCTCGACCACGACGAGACGCTGCGTCAGGTCGAAGCGGCGTTCGCCGGCCTTCCCTCAGGCGATGGTCGTGTCGTACGTTCGGGTTCGGGCCCAGCCACGAGCGGCGAGATCGTCGACGACGACACCGAACAGGTGCATCTGGTGCTCGGAATGCAGGCGTTGCGCCGTGATGATGCCGACCGCGAAGTGCTCGACGTGGTCAACCACGTCTTCGGCGGCGGCTTGTCGAGCCGGTTGTTCGACGAGATTCGCGAGCGGCGCGGTCTTGCCTACAGCGTGTACAGCGGCGCCTCGTCATATGCCGATGCCGGTGCCTTCACCATCTACGCGGGCACGCAACCAGCGCATGCGTCAGAGGTGCTCGAGCTCATCTACGAACAGCTCGATCTGTTGTTGAAAGACGGCATCACCGATGACGAACTCGAGATCGCCAAGGGCTATCTCACGGGCGCGTTCGAGCTGGGTCTCGAAGACACCGGCTCGCGCATGGCGCGCTCGGCCGGTCAGCTGATCACGATGGGAAGTGTCCGCCCGGTGGCTGAGCAGGTGGCCAGATGGGAAGCCGTACAACAGGCCGATACGCGGCGCGTGATCGAACGCATCCTGCACCAACCGCTCACGGTCGTTGCGCTGGGTCCGATCGACGCGTCTGCACTGCCGACACGTTAATCCGGCCGGCCTACGTCACTCCGTGGCGGATGGTGGTGGAGGAGGGGGCGGTGGCTGCGCCGACTCTGCAGACGGAGATGGTGGTGGGGGAGGCGGTGGCGGAGCCGACTCTTCGGGCGCGGGCTCCGGTTTGTTGAGGACGTTGGCGCCCTTGGCCTCGAGCTCTTTCAACTGCGCGACCAACGCATCGATGGCCGCGTCGTCGTCGGGCAGGGTTGTGTCAGTGCGCTGCCGGTAGATGATGCGGCCGATGTCGTCGAGCAAATCGTCCACCTTGTGGTCGTCTTTGATGTCGTCGACTTTGTCCTTTGCGGCCTGGGTCAGTTGTGTGGCTTTCTCTTTTGCTTTGTCGAGGAAACTCATACTCTTTGTTCTAGCGCATCCATGCGCGGCTACGTTCAGGATCATGACAATTCGGGTTGGAGTAGTTGGCGCCGGTGGGCGCATGGGCCGCACCGTGTGTGCGGCAGTGGCCGCAGATCCCGAGCTCGAACTCGTCGCCGCAGTCGACCCGAACGCCGTGGGCGAAGCGCTGCATGGTGTCATCGTTGGTGGCGAGCTCAAAGGCTTCGTCGATGCTGGGGCTCAAGTCGTGGTCGATTTCACCGTCGCACCCGCGTCGCGCCAGACCCTGGCGTGGTTGGCGATCCACGGCATTCACGCCGTGGTGGGCACTACGGGTTTCTCCGACGAGGACCTAGCCGTCTTTCGCGATCGCTTCAGTGGCAGCAACTGTCTGGTCGCCGCGAACTTCACGATCAGCGCGATGTTGATGATGCGCTTCGCCGAACTCGCTGCGCCGTATTTCGACAGCGCCGAGATCGTCGAGATGCATCACGATCACAAGGTCGACGCTCCGTCAGGCACTGCGGTGACCACGGCGAAACGCATGGCCGCAGCATCGGCCACCTGGGGAGCCGACCCCACCGAGCACGAGGTCTATCCCGGAGCGCGTGGCGGCGAAGGCCCAGCAGGTATTCGCGTGCACTCGTTGCGCATCAAAGGCACTCAGGCGCACCAAGAGGTCGTCCTCGGTGCACAGGGCCAGACACTCACCATCCGACAGGACAGCTACGACTCGAGCAGCTACATGCCGGGCGTGCTGCTGGCGTGCAAGCGCATCGCCGACTTCCCCGGCCTCACCGTCGGCCTCGACGGCTACCTCGATCTCTGAAACCCGGTCACGGCCCCCGGCCAAGGGGCTGGCGCTCACGGGTCGGCAGTTGTAGCGTCGTGTCACTGTCGGCGGCTGCCACAGCACTCACAGCGTATGAAGGGTGATCGGTGTCACCGGTGTCGTCAGCGTCTCTTCGAGTTCGGGTGGCTCTAGCCGGACTGCTCGTGATCGCAGCGGTCGCCATCGTTTCTCTGACCGCCCCACGTGCAGCGAATGCGGCGTGTAGCCGCAACGGCACACTCAACGCGGCACAGTTGAACTCCGTGTTCGCGTCGCCGGGCATCGGATCCAGACCGGGTGCCGAGGGCTTCGGTGGTGGTGATTATCAGCACGCCTACCCATTGCCGAATGGCCGGGTGCTCTGGCTGTTCCAGGACATGTACTTCAGCGACGACAACAATCTGAATGTGCCCGCGAACAACGCCGCTCACAACGCCGGCCTCATCCAAGACGGTACGTGCTTCTCGGTGTTGGGTTCGCAAGGTCGCGACTTCATCGGCGATGCCCTCACCGTCGACAGCCGGCGTTGGTTCTGGCCGCTCGATGGTGAGATCGGTGCCGACGGCAACCTGTGGATCTTCATGGTCGACATGTACAACCCCAACGGCACCGGAGCGACGCTCGGTGCCGCACCGGTGGGCACATGGCTCGCCGTGCTCGACCCGATGACGCTCGACGTGTTGTCGTTCGCGCCGGCTCCCAATTCGTCAGCGGGCCTATTCGGCTGGTCGGTGGTCTCGAACGATCAATACAGCTACCTCTACGGGCACTGCTACCGGCAGTTCATTCACGACGTCGTCGGACCGGGACAGTTCGATTCGTCATGTATGCCCAGCAGCTACGTGGCTCGTGTTCCACTCGGACACTTCGAGGTAGTGCCGCAGTATTGGAACGGCTCGGGATGGACGTCAAATGCGGGCAACGCCGTTCCGGTGATGACGCGTGGAGCAGCGAATCCGATGAGCGTGCAGTGGTTCGGCAATGTGTTCGTGTCGGTCACCAAGGCCGACGACTGGTGGGGCTCGGTCATCTATATCGACAAGGCGGCGTCGCCGCAGGGGCCGTGGCAGACCGCGCAGACGATCAACGTGGTCGGCGATCGCAAGTGCGATGTGTGCGGTAACTACAGCGCGTTCTTGATGCCGTGGCTCGATAGCAACGGGCAGATGACGATCGGTCTCTCGAACGGTGCCGATTTCACGGTCTGGCTGGCAAACGCCGCGCTGTATCGACCGACCTTCTACTCAGCCTCGGTTCCGGCATTGACGCCACCGGCCACAGCTGCCAGTCCGCCGGCGTTTCCCGTGGTGCAGGGCACCGCAGGGTTTGTCGCCGTCGACCCCGCGCGTCTGGTCGACACTCGCATCGCCGGACAACCGTTCGGCCGACTCGCGGCCGGCGCGCAGGTGGAGCTCGATCTCGCTGCCAATGGCATGCCCTCGGGTGCAACAGCTGTCGCGCTCAACATCACTGCCGTCGGACCGGCGGCAAATGGTTGGGTCCGCGCGTATCCGTGTTCCGCCACGGAACCATCCACCTCGAATGTGAATCCCTTGGTCGGCCAGATCACGACCAACGCCGTGATCGTGTCGGTGGGTGACGGGCGGCTTTGCCTGCGATCACTCAGCGACGTAGATCTTGTGATCGACCTCAACGGGTGGCTCACTATCAACTCGACGGTGGGCCTACGTCCCGTCTCGGCTCATCGTCTCGTCGACACCCGTCTGGGGCTGGGCGGCTCGACGCGACTGCAGCCGGGACAAACGCTCGAGGTGCAGGCGGTACCCGGCGGATCATCAGCAACGGCTGTGGCGCTGAACGTCACCGCAGTCGACCCGTCGGCGACTGGATTCATCACCGCGTGGCCCTGCGGCATTGACCATCCGTTCGTGTCGAATCTGAACCCACAACAAGGCGTCACGAAGCCGAACTTCGTGAACGTGCGAGTGGGCGGTGGGGGAAAGGTCTGCATCTTCACCACCGTCGAAACGGATCTGATCGTGGATCTCTCAGCCGAGTACCGTCCGGATGCATCGGCGCGCTACGCATCGTTGCCGCCGCAGCGATTGCTCGACACGCGCGCACAGGACCCGCCGCGGCATCAGTCGAATCTGTCGTATGTACTGGCGATGGACTCGATCGTTGCCGCGCAGGTGAACCTGACCGCGACCGAAGCAACCGAAGCCGGTTACCTCACCGGCTATCCCTGCATGACCGATCAATGGCCCGGCACGTCGAACGTCAACTATGCCGCTGACCTTGCCAGTGCGAATGCGGCGTTGCTCACCAATTCGCGCGGCTACTCATGTGTGTTCCCATCGCGGACGACTCAGTTGGTTGTCGACCTCTTCGGCGTCTGGACCAACTGATGCGGTCTGTTGAGGCCGCGCTCAGAGCTCAGCCGAGCGAGGCGATAGCTGCGTCGTAGTCGGGCTCCTGGGCGATCTCGGGCACGAGTTGGCTGTGTATAACGGTGCCGGACTCGTCGAGTACGACGACGGCGCGCCCGAGCAGGCCGATGAGCTTGCCGTCGGACATCTCGATGCCGTACGTGGTGCCGAAATCGCTGCGGAAGGTGGAACCGGTCTGCACATTTGCCAGACCCTCGGCGCCGCAAAAGCGTGACTGGGCGAAGGGCAGATCGGCGCTGACGCAGAGCACGACGGTGTTGTCGAGCCCGGACGCGGCCTCATTGAACTTGCGAACGCTGGTGGCGCAAACGGCGGTATCGACGGACGGGAAGATGTTGAGCACGACGCGCTTGCCGGCTAGGTCGGCCTTGGAGATGTCGCTGAGGTTGGCTGCAGTGACGGTGAAGTCCGGCGCAGCAGCACCGACGGAGGGAAGGTTGCCAATGGTGTGGATGGGGTTGCCCCCGAGGGTGATGTCAGCCATGGCTGAATTCAATCAGCGAATTCGGGCTCTGGTTCAGCTGGAGGTGCAGGAGGTGATGCAGCTCGACGCGATGCCTGAACGATGGTGATCAGGAAGAAGGCTGCAACGAGCCACCATTGGTACTTCTCGATCCAATCGAGCGCGCGACGGAGCTGGGTGTCGAACAGGCGGGCGGCGACCCAGACCCACGCCAGGCGGAAGGCGATGCCGAGCGATGACCACACGGCAAACCGTCGGATGGTCATCCGCCGCTGGCCCACTAGCGCGCACACGATGTTGCTGCCCGGCATAAACATCACCAACGGCCCGCCGGCCCGGCTTGCGCCACGTTGCATCCAGCGCAGCGTGGCCGGGGGCTCGCCGCCGACCTGATGCTCGAGCCAACGAAAGCCACGGTCGCCGTACCAATAGCCGATGGCGTAGCAGAGCCATGCCGCGACGGCGATGCGCAGGAACCCGATGATCGAGTACGCGACCGGGTTGATGTCGGCCGGTACGGCGAAGAGCAGATGGCGTAGCCGCGATGACAGCGCGAGCAGCAGCGCTGGGTTATGCCTGACCAGCGACGGAGCGATAATGGCGCCCACCTGCGTGCATGCGACGAGTACGGCGAACGCCGACACGAGCAGCATCAGACGCCGGTCGCGCCGTCCGAGGTTCTCTTTGTCCAGCCCGACGATCTCTTCCACGAGCACGCGACACTACCGGAGAATGGCAGCAGCATCCCTTCGGACGGATGGGCCTGATCTCGGCCGTGGAAGTAGTGTGCCCTCGTTCGGTCGGGTGCCGAATGACGCGTGCGCTCATCGGAACCGCGTAGCAACTTCTGGGGGAATGCCGTGCAAGGACTCATGCAGGACACGCCGCTGTCGATCATCCATCTGTTCGATCGTGCTGAGCGCTATCACCGCGACAAGGTCATCACCACCTCCACCGCAACCGGGCTCGAGCGCATCGACTACGGCACATGGGCCGAGCGCACGCGTCGTCTCGGCGGCGTACTGAACGACCTCGGAATCTCCTCGAGCGGTCGCGTCGCGACATTTGCATGGAACACGGCACGGCACCTCGAGTTGTACTTCGCCGCACCGTGCAGCGGTCGCGTGCTCCACACGTTGAACATCCGCCTGTTCCCCGAGCAGCTCACCTACATCGTGAACCACGCCGGGGACGAGGTCATCTTCGTCGACCGGTCGCTCCTCGCGTTGCTGCAGCCTCTGCTCAAGACCTTCACCACCGTGAAGTGCCTCGTGCTCATGGACGATGGCAAGGGCGACATCCCCGCCGATCTCAACGGCCTGGTGATGTACGACTACGAAGAGTTGCTCGCCAAGGCCGAGCCCGTGCAATGGAAGGTTGTCCCCGAGAATACGGCCGCGAGCATGTGCTACACGAGCGGCACCACCGGCAACCCGAAGGGTGTCGTCTATAGCCACCGCAGCACGTACATGCACACGTTCGGCGTGATGACGGCCGACTCGTTGGGAGCATGCGAGAGCGACACCATTTTGCCCGTCGTGCCGATGTTCCATGCCAACTCGTGGGGTCTCGCGCACGCCGCCGTCGCCACCGGTGCAAACCTGGTGATGCCCGGTGCCGACCTGTCGGGCAAGGCGATTGCCGATCTGATCGTGAACGAAAAGGTCACCGTCGCGGCCGGTGTACCCACGATCTGGATGGGTGTGCTGCCCGAACTGCGCGGCCGCGACACCAGCAGCCTTCGTTGCATTCCCTGCGGTGGCTCTGCAGTGCCGAAGGCGCTCAGCGAGGCCTATCGCGAGGCCACCGGCCTCCCGATCCTGCAGGCGTGGGGTATGACCGAAACCAGCCCGGTCGCGGCGGTGAGCCAGCTCTTGGCAAACGAGCGCGAGTTGTCGCTGGACGAGCAAGCCGACCTGCGCACGAGTGTCGGCTTGCCGAGCTTCGGAGTCGATTGTCGAGTCGTAGATCCCGACACCGGCGACCCGGTGCCGTGGGACGGATCCACCAGTGGCGAGTTGCAATGCGCGGGTTCGTGGATCGCTGCCGACTACTACAACGATCCGCGCTCGCGCGACAGCTTCACCGCCGACGGTTGGCTGCGCACCGGCGATGTGGCAGTCATGGACCCCACCGGGCGCATCCGCCTCGTCGACCGCACCAAGGACCTCATCAAGAGCGGCGGCGAGTGGATCAGCTCGGTCGAGATCGAGAACGAACTGATGGCGCATCCGAAGATCCGCGAAGCCGCCGTCATCGGCGTGGCGCACATTCGCTGGAGCGAGCGCCCGTTGGCATGTGTGGTCGTGGAACCGGGGCAGCAACTCACCGCGGACGAGGTGCTCGACTTCCTTGCGCCGCTCGTGGCCAAGTGGCAGCTGCCCGACGACGTGGTGTTCATCGACGAGGTTCCCAAGACCAGCGTCGGAAAGTTCAGCAAGAAGACCTTGCGCGACCGCTTCGCCGACTATGTTCTACCCGGGCAATAATTCGTTTCATTAATTCAGGGGATACGTCGAAGCGCAATGAAATCAACAATGAAACAGGCGCGTCGCTGCTCGATCGCGGCCGTCATGCTGCTCGTCACAACCGGATGCGCCCCCGATCCCAGTGACGTTCCCGCCGTTGCCGACACGGTGAAGCCAACCGGTGTCGTCGTGCGGGTGCTCGCGATCGACAACAACTTCCGTCCAGCGGCTCTCGCTGCCAAGGTCGGTGACACCGTCGAGTTCACCAACAAGGGCAAGAATGATCACAACGTGCTTCCGCAGTCGGGCAGCGGATGGGGCGTCGATACGCCGGGCTTCCATCCCGGCGATGTCTATAGCCATGTCTTCAACGCGCCCGGTGTGTACGCGTTCTACTGCTCGATCCATGGCACCAACAAGGTCGGCATGGTCGGCACCATCACGGTCACGGGCTGACGCAAGAAACATCTCAATCAATGGGGGAGAACATGAACAAGATCCGTCGACTCGCTCTCGCCGTAACGCTGCTCGCTGCGGCTGCCGGGTGTTCGAGCAGTACATCGTCATCAAGCACGGCAGGGCCAACGGCAGCGCCGAACTCGGCCCCGACGCAATCGGTGCAGCCCACCGACAGTGCAGCGCCGTCGAAGGCTGGCACCATCACGGTGCCCGACGATGTTGCAAGCATTCAGGCCGCCGTGACCACGGCCAAAGAGGGTGACCTCATCCTGATCAAGCCGGGCGTGTATCACGAAGCCGTGACGGTGCAGACGGCAAACCTCACCATCCGCGGGCTCGACCGCAACACCACCATTCTCGATGGTGAGTTCAAACTCGACAACGGCATCCGCGTGGTCGGCGCAAACGGCGTCGCCATCGAAAATCTGACAGCGCGTAACTACACCAAGAATGGCTTCTTCTGGACCGGTGTCACGGGCTATCGCGGCTCGTATCTCACAGCGTTTCGCAACGGCGACTACGGCGTGTATGCCTTCTTGTCGACCAAGGGTCAGATCGAGCACAGCTATGGTGCTGGCAGCCCGGACGCCGGCTTCTACGTGGGTGGATGCTTCCCGTGCGACACGCTGCTGAACGACCTCACCAGTGAGTACAACGGCCTCGGCTATTCCGGCACCAACTCCGGCGGCAACCTGATCATCGTCAATTCGATCTTCCGCTTCAACCGCGCCGGCGTTGTGCCGAACAGCGGTAGCTACGAACTGTGCTATCCCGAGCGCAACAGCACCATCATCGGCAACATCGTGTACTCCAACAACCAGCCCGACACGCCGGCGATCGATGTGTCGTTGCTGGCGATGGGCAACGGCATCCTTGCCGCGGGTGGTGTGGGCAACGACATCGAACGGAACCTTGTTTATGACCACGACAAGACGGGCATTGGCTTGGTGCCGTTCCTCGAGGAAGATCCGAACGACAATCCGCCCAAGCCGGATGCGTGGACGCGCACGTGCGCCGAGACGCGCAATGATCCCGTACCTGATCCCGCGACCGTTACCAAGCCGGCAATCTGGGACCCGATGAACAACCGGGTCATCGCAAACGTCATCGAAAACAGCCGCGTCGCCGACATCGCTCAGGATTCCCCGTTGACCGCACTCGACACGCTGAACAACTGTTTCAGCGGCAATACGTTCACGACCTCGGCACCCACCGCGCTCGAGCAAATCTTTCCGTGTGACGCCACTGGCAACGGCGGCGATTGGAAGGTGGGTAGCCTGAACGTGCTGAACTGGCTCAACGAGAAGCACCCGCCGTCACAGGACTACAAGACGTCATCGCCTGAGCCACCGAAGCAGACGAACATGCCCAATGCGGCAACAGCCTCGGCGCGTCCGGCCACCGACGTCCCCGAGAAGATCGATACCGCATCGATCAAGGTTCCGTCCAAGCCAGCACCGTGAGTCCACGACACAGTGTTTGGTTTGCGACGGTTGTTGCAAGTGCAATGATCGTTGGGGCTTGTAGCCGCGCGCCAACAAGCACATCGCCCACGATGCCTGCGGGTCACGACGCTGGAGTGGGTCCCGATGTCAGCATGGGTGCGCCCGACCTGCCCGTGGCCGGCGCCCAGGGCCGCGTGCCACAGTTTCTTGTGGAGTGCCCGTTTAGCCACACATCCGAGGACGACCCGATCGTGTTCCCCGACGCGCCGGGTGCCTCGCACCGCCACGTGTTCTTCGGGAATACCACCACGAATGCGGGATCCAGTTATCAGTCACTCCTTGCTGGCACTACCGAGTGCGATCAACCGTCCGATACGGCTGCGTACTGGGCGCCTGCGCTCATGCGTGGCGACACCATGGTCACCCCGATGAAGAGCGTCGCCTACTACCGACCCGGCGAAGGCATCGATCCAACGACGGTGAAGGCCTACCCCCCAGGTCTCAAGATCGTTGCGGGCAACGCGGCGGCTCGCGAGGCGCAGTCGACGGCAGTCGTGGCGTGGACATGCGGAGCCGGCATCGAGCGCGACAGTCTCCCTCCCTCGTGCCCTCCGAGCCGCCCACTACGAATGCTGGTGACGTTCCCCGATTGTTGGGATGGCAAACACCTTGACAGTGACGACCACCGTTCGCACATGGCCTACAGCCGCAAGGGCGCCTGTCCGGCGGCGCATCCGGTTTCCGTCGCCCAGCTGCAGTTCTCGGTGGTGTACGCCGTGAGCGGCGACCCATCGGGCCTGTCGCTCGCCAGTGGCTCGATGCTCACCGGCCATGCCGATTTCTTCAACGCCTGGGTGCAGGACAAGCTTGTCACCGAGATCGATGCCTGCATTCACCGTAAGGTGGTGTGCGGCGTGACAAGCGGGCGCAAGTAGCTCGGACTTTCGCGAGGTCAGCTGACGCGTCCCAGCAGTGCGAGCATGCGCGTTTGGTCCGATGCGTCGCCGCTGACCTCAACTCGGGGACTGAACATGCCGTACCGGCGCAACTGCCCAGCGCGCAGGCCGAAGGTCGCGGTCACGTGCCGTACCTGTTGGGATCGAGTCGGTCGTGGTGGGAGCGCTCCAGTTCTTGACGGTGCGAGGCGCACGACGTGGTGCATGCCGTAGAGGGCCTTGGTGAACAATCGCAGGTTGCTGGTCATGTCAGCACCACAATTCGTGGAACACTATGCGCTGAACAACGCCGAAGCAGCGTGGCAACGGCTTGGTGTTCAACAAGCGAGTGTTCATACACTGTCCACTTCCCCAACACTGGAGCGTTTCCATGAAGAAGTATTCCTATGCAGCGTTGGCGATTGCCGGTGCTGTGCTGATCAGCGCATGCGGTAGCAGCAAGAGCACGACGAGCCCCGGAGGAACCACCGCTGCAACCAGCGCCGGTGCAGTTGTCGACTGCAAGCCGGTGAAGGCTGGCACCTTGTCGGTGGTCACCAGCCTGCCCGGCCCCAACTTCTGGGGCACCACCAACGCTGAGGTCGACCCCGACAAGATCAAGAGCGGCATCGAGTACGACCTCGCCAACCTCATCGCGGCCAAGTGTGGTCTGAAGATGTCGTTCCGCAACGAGAGCTTCGACGCTCTCGTCGCCGGCCAGGTCGCTGCGGATTCCTATGACATCTCGCTGTCGCAGGTGACTATCACCACCGATCGTGCCAAGGTCGTCGACTTCTCACAGGGCTACTTCAAGAGCGATCAGGGCCTGCTTGTGAAGAAGGGCACCACGGTCAAGACCTGGGACGACGTGAAGAAACTCACTGTCGGTGTGCAGGCGTCCACCACTGCGGAGTACTACTTCACCTCAGGAGAGAAGAAGGGTTGGAAGCTCGACAACACCAAGGTGTTCCCCGACCTGTCGTCGGCCTACGCCGCCCTCAATGCCGGTCAGGTCGATGGCATCATCATCGATACGCCGATCAACCTCGGCCAGGCGTCGCAGTCGGGTGGCAAGCTCGAGGTCGTCGGTCAGTTCAAGACCGGCGAGGAATACGGCGCCATCTACGGCAAGGGCAACGGCAAAAAGGCCATCTTCGACCCGATTCTGCAGGGCTTTATCGACGATGGCACGATGAACAAGCTCATCGCCAAATACCTCGGCGGCGACCCATCCACCGTTCCGTTCATCGACGTTCCCACGTCCTGAGCCTTCGTTGAACCACACGTCGGCACTCACCGGTCCGCCCGCTGCGAAGCGGGTGGGCCGGGTGCTCACGTATCGTAAGGCCGCGATCGCGAGCCTGTTCTTCCCGCCTGCGGGTATCCCGGCGCTGATCCACTCGATCAAAGCGTCGCGGCTGGCCGAACAGGGCGAGACCGAACCTGCCCGCGAGCAGGGCGAGAAGGCCCGCGACTGGGCGTGGTACTCGGTCGGCGTCGGCCTGTCTGTGTATCTCGTGGCCTTCATGGTGTGGTTGCTGTTCACCAACGGCGGCAGCGTGCGCAAGGTTTTCCTCGACTGGTCGATCCTCACCAGTTGGGACGCCTGGCACTCGATGCTCAAGGGCTTTTGGATCAACGTGCAGGTGTTCCTCATCGCCGAGGTCATCGTGCTGATCTGGGCGTTGGTGGTAGCCATCGTGAGGCTTCTGCCGGGCAAGGCCTGCCGTCCGATCCGATTCCTGGCAACCGTGTACGTCGACACGTTTCGCGCGTTCCCGGCGATCCTGGTCGTGTACCTCGTGGGCCTCGGCTTCGCGCAGGCCAAGGTGCCGATCGTGGGGAGCTTCTCTGACATCCAGTACGCCATACTCGCCCTGTCGCTCACCTATGGCGCCTACGTGTCCGAGGTGTACCGCGCGGGCATCGAGTCGATCCACTGGAGCCAGGTTGCCGCCGCTCGTTCACTCGGTCTTTCGTACACGCAGACCATGCGTCATGTCGTGGTACCACAAGCCGTTCGACGCGTCATCCCCCCGCTGTTGAACGACTTCATCGGCCTGCAGAAAGACACCGCGATCATCTCGGTCATCGGTGTGCTCGATGTGGTGAGCCGCGCCCGCTTCATCAACAACGCCAGAGGCACGCTGGCGGCCTACTCGATCGCGGCGTTCCTGTTCCTCTGCGTCACCATCCCATTCACCCGCTGGCTCGAGTGGCTGCAACGGCGGCGCCAGTTACGCACCGAAGGCGGTCGCTGAGCCATGGCGTTTCTCGAGATCCAACGGGTGTACAAGAAGTTCGGTTCGGTGTACGTGCTCAGCGGCATCAGCCTCGATGTCGAGTTGCATCAGGTCGTCTGCCTCATCGGAGCATCGGGTAGCGGGAAGAGCACGTTGCTGCGCTGCATCAACGCGCTCGAGGTCATCGACGACGGTGTGATCCTGCTCGATGGCGATCGGGTGTCGGGTCGGGGCATCGATGTCGACTCGCTCCGCCAGGAGGTGGGCATCGTGTTCCAGAGCTTCAACCTCTTCCCGCACATGAGTGTGCTCGACAACGTCACGCTCGCGCCACGCAAGGTGCTCGGTACTTCGCGTGAAGAAGCCGAGGCCACCGCGATGGGTCTCCTCGGTCGAGTCGGACTGGCTGACAAGGCCACGGCGTTCCCTGATCGACTTTCCGGTGGTCAACAACAACGCGTCGCGATCGTGCGTGCGCTGGCGATGGGTCCGAAGCTGATGCTGCTCGACGAGATCACCTCCGCGCTCGACCCCGAGCTTGTGGCCGAGGTGCTCAACATTGTTCGTGACCTCGCCGAAGAGGGCATGACGATGATGCTCGCCACGCACGAAATGGGTTTCGCCAAGGAGGTGTCCTCCAAGGTGTGCTTCCTCGATCAGGGCGTCATCTTGGAAGAGGGACCGCCTGAACAGATCTTCGGCGACCCCGTCGAGGAACGCACCCGAGCCTTCCTCAAACGCATCGTCGACGCCGGAAGGCTGTAATCTCCGCTGTTGACAATGAGACGGATTCGTCTTATTGTCTCGCATCGTGACGCCAGCAGAAACTCGAATCCTTGACGCAGCCAAGGTCTGCTTCGAGCGGTGGGGAATTGCCAAGGTGAGCATCGACGACATCGCTGCAGAGGCAGGGGTCTCTCGAGCGACGTTGTATCGCATGTTCCCCGGTGGCAAGGACGTGGTGTTCGATGCGTTGCGGGTCCGCGAACTCGAGGAGTTCTTCACCGAACTCAAGCAGGGCGTCATCGGCGCGGCCGACCTCGAAGACCTCCTCGTGCGAGCCGTGATGGTTGCCACCCACGAGCTACGCGCCGACCGCCACCTTGCTGTCATGCTTGCGTCCGAACCCGGCGACACGCTTGCGCAACTCACGGTTCAGGGCTTGCCGCGAATCATCCGCATGGCTTCGCTGTTCCTGGCGCCACTCGTGGAGCCATACGTGGGCAAAGACACGGCTGCGCGGCTGGTCGAACTGCTCTCCCGCCTCGTGATCTCGTACTTCCTTGCGCCATCCGAACATGTCGATCTCGGCGATGTCGACGCAGCCCGTCTGTTCATCCGCACCCTTTTCCTTCCAGCATTCCAGCCAACCCCGTAACCCGACACACCTTCTACGCAGTAGTTGTCAACACAATCAGGAGCAAGCTATGACCATCGTCCACAACGACAACGAGACCATTCTCGGTCGCACGGAGATCAACGACATCGACGCAATCTTGGCGATCCCCACCACGGACCCCAGCGAGATTCAGCACATCGTGAAGAACAACGCCGATTCCATCTTCACGTGGGACTACACCTTGGCTCGCCCGGCGTTGCGCAAGCTTTACGAAAAGGCCAAGACCGGACAATGGAACGGCACCACTGACCTGCCGTGGCACCTCGACGTCGATGTCGAGCGCACGATCAAGCAGGATCAAGAGATCCTCGGTGTGGGGCTCGACCCCGCGGTGTTCGATGGCACACCTGTTGCCAAGTGGGGCGACAAGGAATGGCTCGAGTTCGGTGTGCAGAGCCGCAACTGGTCGCTCAGCCAGTTCTTGCACGGCGAGCAGGGCGCGCTCATCTGCACCGCGAAGATCGTCGAGACGGTGCCGTGGTACGACGCCAAGTTGTACGCCAGCACCCAGGTGATGGACGAAGCGCGTCACGTCGAGGTCTTCGCCCGGTATCTCGACGAGAAGCTCGGCGGCGGCTACCAAGTGAACGCGCACCTGCGCATGCTGCTCGACGACATCATCAACGACAGCCGTTGGGACATGACCTACCTCGGCATGCAGATCATGGTCGAAGGTCTGGCTCTGGCAGCTTTTGGCTTCCTGCACGCAACCACGCAGGAGCCGCTGCTCAAGCAGTTGCTGCGGTACGTGATGAGCGACGAAGCCCGCCATGTGGCCTTCGGCGTGCTGAGCCTCAAGGAGGTCTACGACGGCATGACCGATCTGGAGATGAAGGATCGTCAGGAGTTCGCGTTCGAGGCCGCTGTGCGTATGCGCGACCGCTTCATGTCGCAAGAGGTGTGGGAGCGCATGGGCGTGAACGTGCGCGACATCGTGCCGATCGTGCTCGCCGACCCAACCCGCGTGATGTTCCAGTCGATGTTGTTCAGCAAGATCGTGCCGAACTGCAAGAAGCTGGGTCTGCTCGACCGCAACGACAAGTGGCTGCGCCATCGCTTCGAGGACATGGGCGTGATCCAGTTCGAGGACTGGGCCGACACCGAGGAGGAATACTCCGCATTCGGCCTCGACGCCGAAGCAATGCCCGTCGCCGGCGAGTAGGCGACCAAGCTGAGCGACCTGCTCGATCTCGGCAAATGCTGAGCGCACCGTCAACGTGCTCTCAGCATTGATACAGGCAACAGTCGGGCCGCGTTCCCGCGAAGTAGCGCCCCGTGTGCCCGTGAGGGGCCGCAGCAGCGCTACTTCGGTGGTGAAGTTCACTACGATGCAGGGGTTATGGCTCATCGATCACATCCGCTCTTTCGCACGCACCACGCGCTGCGCATCAAGGGCTTCGCCAAGACCGAGGTCGTTGCCGAGGTCGCTGGCCACGACGTAGAAACAGCCGAGCAGCACTTGCAGCAACTCGAGGGCAACGGCCACGCGCAATTCCGCGAGGCTCGTGCGCTCTGGCAGCTCACGCCCGATGGTCGCATCGCCCATGCCGAGGCGTTGGCGGCCGACACGGCCCATCTCGGACCTGACTCGCTGACGCACATCTACGATCCCTTTCTGGCGCTCAATGGTCGATTCAAGGAACTCTGCGGCGACTGGCAGTTGCGTAACGGCACGCCCAACGATCACGCTGACGCCGCCTACGACTCCGCCGTGATCACGCGGCTGGTCGCGCTCAACGCCGAGGCACAGCCGGTGGTCATTGCAATCGGTCACGAGTTCGAGCGCTTCGCCGACTACTCGCGCCGGTTGGCGCAAACGTGCCAGAAAGTGGTCGATGGCGAAACAAAAATGTTTACCGGAGTCATGTGCGGCAGCTACCACGACGTGTGGATGGAACTGCACGAAGACCTCATCCTGACCCAGGGCATCGATCGCGAACAGGAGGGGTCGTTCTGATGGCACGCTTCGGTCGCGTCCTCACCGCAATGGTCACCCCGTTCAACGACGACGGCTCGCTGAACCTCGATGTCGCTCAGCAGTTGGCTCGCTATTTGCAGGCGCATGGCAACGACGGTCTGGTGATCGCCGGTACGACCGGCGAGGCTCCAGTACTCACCGACGACGAACGCCTGTCGCTGTTTGCTGCGGTCATCGAGGCAGTCACCATTCCGGTCATCGCCGGCAGCGGCACGAACGACACAGCCCATTCCGTGCATCTCACCAAGGAAGCTGCTGCGCTCGGCGCCGCCGGAATCTTGGCCGTGTGCCCGTACTACAACCGCCCATCGATGGCCGGAATCGATGGCCACATGCGTGCCATGGCGGCCGCCAGCGACCTGCCGGTGATGGTCTACGACATCCCCGTTCGCACCGGTCGCAAGATCACCACGGCCACGCTGCTGAAACTGTTCCGCGAGGTGCCCAACATCGTGGCGCTCAAGGACGCGGCAGCCAACCCGGGCGAGACGGCCTCGCTGATCACGCTCGCGCCCGATGGCGTCGAGGTCTACAGCGGCGACGACGCACTCACGTTGCCGTTGCTGGCCGCAGGCATCGTCGGCACCGTGGGTGTTGCCACGCACTGGACCGCAGAGGACCACCAGCAGATGTTCGATCGATGGGACAAGGGCGACACGGTCGGCGCCCGTATCGTGAATGCACGCATGCTCGACAGCTTTGCGTTCGAAACGGGCGACGATGCACCCAACCCGATCCCGTCGAAGGCGATGCTGCGTCATATCGGCATTCCGGTGGGCCAGGCACGCCTACCCATGGGCAATGCGCCTGAATTCGTCGAGGTGCGTGCCCCGCAGGTGTGGGCCGACCTGCAACGATGGAGGAATGAATTCCCCCTCCAACCTCAACGCTGATCAGTGAGCAACAAAGCCGCTTCCCCAGCTGCATCCCCGTCGGTCAGAATCGTTTTCCTCGGTGGTCTCGGCGAGATCGGCCGCAACTGCATGGTGATCGAGCAGAACGACCAGCTATTGATCATCGACTGCGGTCTGATGTTTCCCGATGCGGACATGCACGGTATCGATCTCGTCCTTCCCGACTTCACGTGGCTGCGCGCCAACGCTGATCGCGTGGTGGGCTGCGTCGCCACTCATGGTCACGAGGACCACGTCGGTGCGCTGCAGTATCTGTTGCGCGAGCTGAGCTTTCCCATCTATGGCTCTGCTGTCACGTTGGGCCTCGCCCGCAACCGTATCGAGGAAGCCGGTTTACTCGGCCGCACCGAACTCGTGGTCGTGAAGGATGGCGAACGCCGCATGATCGGTCCATTCGATGTGGAGTTCATTCCGGTGACCCACAGCGTGCCGCATGCGCACGCAGTTGTCGTGCACACACCCCAGGGCGTGATCGTGCACTCGGGCGACTTCAAGCTCGACCTCACGCCTGTCGATGATCGGCGTACCGACCTTGCCCGGCTCGGTGCGATCTCGTCCACCGAGGGTGTGCGCGTGTTGCTTGCCGACAGCACCAATGCCGAAGAGGCTGGACACGCCCCCAGCGAGAAATCGGTTGGCGCGGTGCTACGCCAGTTGTTCGCCGAGCAGGCCGGGCGGCGCATCATCACCGCCAGCTTTGCCAGTCACCTCCACCGCATCCAGCAGATCGCCGATGCCGCGATCGCGAACGGTCGCGTGGTTGCCACGCTCGGGTTGAGCATCAAAAAGAACGTGCGCATGGGTCGCGAGCTCGGCATCCTCAACATTCCCGACGGATCGCTGATCGATATCGACGAGGCCGACAAGTACCCGCCGGAGAAACTGTGCATCGTGTCCACCGGTTCGCAGGGCGAGCCGATGTCTGCGCTCAGCCTGTTGGCTCGCGGCGAGAACCGTTGGGTGAAGGTGGGCGAGAAGGACACCGTGATCCTGTCGAGCCACGCCATCCCCGGTAACGAGACCAATGTGAACCGCGTTATCGAAGGTCTGCTACGCCTGGGCGTGGACGTGATCCACAGCGGTATTGCTGATGTGCACGCCACCGGACACGCTCAGGCCGAAGAGATCAAGACCTATCTGTCGATCGTGAACCCCGAGTTCTACGTGCCGATCCATGGCGAGTATCGCCACCTCGTGGCCAATACCAAGCTCGGTGTGATGATGGGCGTCGACCGGCGCAAAGTGCTGCTCTGCGAAGACGGCGACGTGCTCGAACTCAGCGACGATGGTCTGGATCATGCCGGCCGAGTACCCGCCGGATATCTGTATGTCGACGGCATCGTCGGCGACGTGGGCCAGGGCGTGCTGCGCGACCGCAAGGTTCTCGCCGAAGAAGGTGTGGTGGTGGTTGTCGTCACTGTCGACATCACCTCGGGCAAGGTTCTGGTGGGACCCGAGATCATCACCCGCGGTTGGGTGTACGCGCCCGAGGCCGAGGATTTGCTCGATGAGGCATGCGACCGCATCGCCGAGGCCGTGGAATCAGCGTTGGCCAAGGGCGAGCGCAATGTGGATGCGCTTGAGCGCGACGTTCGTCGCGCTGCCGGCAAGTTCGTGAGCGAGCGCACCAAGCGCCGACCCATGATCGTTCCGGTGGTGATGGAGGCCTAGCCTCGAATCGTGATTGCGATCAACAGGTCCGTTCTTGCAGTGGCACTCGTAGCCACCATGACGAGTGCGACCGGATGCTCGAGTTCGTCCGACTCGGGATCGTCGTCCGCCACAACGCCGCTGTCGTTGGCCCCGGGTGATGCACCGTTGCGGGTCGAGCTGATCCGTCCGGCGGTCGCCGCGCTCGAGGCCAAGCTGGGCCGGGCTCAGCAGTATCTCGAAGTGAACGCCACGCCCACGTTGGTGAACTTGTTCGTGTCAACCGGCGGTGGCACGCAAGCGGTGGCGTACGTGTATGCGGAGGGCAAGCTCAGCGACCCTGCCGCTCCAGAGGCCGTCAAGCCCGGTGCGGCCACATTTGCTGCGTCGAGCATCGCCTTCGACGAGTCAAAGGTGCTTGCACCGCTCGTGAAGGCGCTGCCGAACTCGCAGTACCGGGTGTTCTCGGTACTCGGCGCCGCGGGCGGGGGAGTCTCGTACGAGGTCACCATTCAATCGGCGAAGGGTGGGCAGCTGCAGGTGCCCGTAGCGGCCGATGGTTCCATCACCGGGGCGGTACAGAGCTGAGGATGCTGCAACGTCACCACACCCTCTTGGTACGTTGAAGCCCTATGGCAACTTCGGGTAACAGCGCCCGCAAATCGGGATCCACGCGATCGGGCAGCAAAACCGGTTCCTCGTCGCGTGCCTCGGCATCGAAGGCGCCTGCCAAAACGTCGGCCGGCATCACATCGAAGTCGGCGAGCGGAACCTCGGCTGAGGCCGGCGAGGCGCGCAGTGACTTACGCACCGCCGTCGAGGGCCGCGAGAACGAGTTCATCGGCATCGCACTGATCGCCAGCGGTGTGCTGGTCGGCTTGGCCATCTACGCGAAGCTCGCCGGAGTACTGGGGCGTTGGTTGAACACCGGCCTCGGCTGGCTCTTCGGCCTCGGCCGCTTCGCGATCCCGATCGTGTTGGTAGCAGCCGGTATCGCACTCATTCGTCAGGGCCGCAGTGAACACCGTGTGCGCCTCGCGGTCGGGTGGGGTGTACTCGGCATCGCCGCCCTCGGCATCTTGCACATCTTCATCGTGTCCGCCAAGAACTGGTCCGACCTCGGTCCTCTCGCCGGCGCGGGTGGGTGGGCCGGAGCACTCGTTGGTGTGCCCGTTCGTTCGCTCATCGGCAATATCGCGGGCGTCGTCCTGCTCGTGGCCATGGGCTTTGCTGCGCTGTTGCTCATTACTGGGATGTCGGTGCGGGCGATGGCCACGAAGGCGAAATATTCTGCCGGCGTCGTCGCAGTCCCCGTTGGACGTGCCGCGAAGAAAGCCTTGGGCGGCATGTCCACGTTGTCGAGCGAACGCACCGACGAATTGGGTTCCGGTGCTGGGTTTCCGGCTCCACAGATTTACGACGTTGATGCCGAAGAGGTCGAGCCTCCGGCGCCTCGTCAACGCTCGAAGAAGGCACTCGCCACCGGTGCCGTCGATCCGTTGATTTCTGCTCCTGGCGAGCAGGGCGAGCTCGATCTCGGGCCTGGCGCAAAGAAGGGCCAGTGGATCCTGCCGCCCGCATCGTTTCTGGTTCGCTCGGGTGTGCAGACCATCAACAAGGCCGAGGTCGAAGCGCGCGGGCGCACCCTCGTCGATTCGTTGAACTCGCACGGGGTCGAGGTCAAGCTGGTCGGTATGACCGTGGGACCTACGGTCACTCGCTACGAACTCGAACTCGGCAGCGGCGTGAAGGTTGCGCGCGTCACCACGCTCAACCGCGACATCGCGTACGCGATGGCGGCCATCGATGTGCGCATCCTTGCGCCCATTCCGGGTCGCTCGGCCATCGGGGTCGAGGTACCGAACCACACGCGGCAACTGGTGTCGCTCGGCGACATCATGTCCTCGGCCGAGGCTAAGGCCGCCACCCACCCACTCGATGTTGCCATCGGCAAAGACATCGCTGGTCGGTCGGTGTTCTTGAATTTGGCCACCACGCCCCACCTGCTGATCGCTGGCGCCACGGGTGCAGGTAAGAGCAGTGGCATCAATTGCATTATTACGTCGTTGCTCATGCGCAGCACGCCCGACCAGGTGCGGCTCATCCTCATCGACCCGAAGCAGGTCGAGATGGGCCAGTACAACCGTTTGCCACATCTGCTCACTCAGCCGGTGACCAATCCCAAGAAGGCGGCCAACGCGCTGGGTTGGGCGTGCAAGGAAATGGATCGTCGCTACGACATCTTGTCCGAGGTCGGGTTTCGTGACATCGGGGGCTACAACGCTGCGTTCGATCGGGGCGAACTACAGGCCGAGCCGGGCACCGAGCGCGAGTTCGAACGTCTGCCCTACATCGTGGTGGTGGTCGACGAGTTGAACGACTTGATGATGGTTGCTGCGCGAGATGTAGAAGACAGCATCACGCGCATCGCCCAGAAGGCGCGCGCCATCGGCATCCACCTCATCGTCGCCACCCAGCGGCCGAGCGTGAACGTGATCACTGGTGTCATCAAGGCCAACGTGCCCGCGCGCATGGCATACGCGGTGAGCAGTCTCACCGATAGCCGTGTGATTCTCGATCAGCCGGGCGCCGAAAAGCTGGTCGGTAAGGGCGACATGTTGTTGCTACCCGGCAGTAGCAATGTCGCGCAGCGCATCCAGGGCTCGTTCGTGAGCGAGGAAGAAGTACGCAAGGTGGTCGGCCATTGGCGTCGCCAATCGCCCGACGTCAGCTACGTGGCCGGCGTCGAGGGCGACGACAACGACGGTGGCAGTGGCGGCAGCCTGTTCGGGATCGCCACGAACTCCGGCAGCGGCAGCGGCGATTCCGACGACGATGACGACCTCATGCGCCAGGCGATGGAACTGGTGGTGCGCAGCCAACTCGGTTCTACCTCGATGCTGCAACGCAAGCTGAAGGTCGGGTTCGCTCGGGCCGGTCGCATCATGGACCTGCTCGAACAGGGCGGCGTGGTGGGCCCTACCGAGGGCAGCAAGGCCCGTGCGGTCCTGATGACCGTCGAAGAGTTCGAGCTGCTCCAGGAAGCCGAACGCAACCGCCGCTGAACGGAAGGCACCAGCGAGCCACAGTCGACGATGTGTGGGCCCTTGTTGAGCATCACGCACTCGGCTCGTTCCGACACCGCCGTCTGACTCCTCCGCCCGCGATGGCTGGCCGGTCCTGGCCAAGGTATCGAGCAGCTGCGTGGCCCAGATCACCGGCACATGAGCCGCATCGCAGGCCGACATGATCTCCTCGTGCACGTCCGCGAGACGTTTGAAGCCCAGCTCGACGGCAAGGTCGCCGCGAGCGATCATGACTCCGACGCGTGCGCTCCGCATCACAACGAACGGAACGTCGGCGACGTCCTTGGCCGTCAGCGCCGACAACCGCATGTTGGTTTCGGGCATGTTGATTCCCTTGTCCGCGTGCAGGTTCGCCTCGCCCGGGCGAACCTCGGTGATCGCCACGATGATCTCGTCGCGCGTGACATTGGTGATCGTGCCACCGATCTTGCCGTCGTCGAACAAGACCGGCTCGTGCAAGCGGGCATAGAGAAATGCTTCGGGCAAGCTGCACCCGATGTGGTGGGCTGCGCCGGCGCCGGAGACGGGCATCGGTTGCATCGAGCGGGTGAGGATGAGCTGATCTCCTCGGCTGACACGATGCGCCTGTTGCACTTGCGGAAGCTGCCCGACGGTGACGACATCGTCTCCATGTGGGTCAACACACACAAGGGTCGTTCCGGTCGTCATGTACGTGGTCTGCTCAGTGAAGAGGCGACACGTGCCGCGACCGCCGCTGAGCACGGTCCACAGTCGTTACGCCCCGTGACTGTCGCCGAGTCGCACCTGATCCCCGGTGTGGCGACGGCGAGCCCACGAAGCATCGCGCACAGCAAGCGTGAACCCGACCGTTCCACTATGAAGCGTTGGTGTACGGGAACGTGGGCCGACGGGGTGGTCAATACTGGTTTGACCACGTGGCCGGTGTGGTGGCGCTGAGGGCGATTCGAATCGCGCGCGACCCGTGTTGCGCCGGACCGGTGCGTAGCGTCGGGCCGCCAGGGTCCATTGCGACCCGCACTGATCGACCGTCGGGCGTGGTGCATGCGCCAGCGGAGTCAACCACGTGTGCCCACGCAGTTTTGTCGTCGTGGGCGCAAGTGATGCGCGCAATATCGATTCCGTGTTCGACGAGTTGCGTCACGAGCGACGGATCGTCTGAGGCTTCACTTGGCAAGGGACCATGATGCGCGTTGAGCGATGGGGAGGTGCCCGGCCTAGGAGGGCGTCGGCATTCGTGTTGAGTAGCTCGTGGTGTTCGCTCATTGCAATGTCGGCGTGCTGCCGGGGAACGGTCGTGCCGTTGAGGCCACTCACCACTGCGAACACGGCTTCGACCGTGGCCAATACGTGAGGTTCGGATCGGCCGAGTCACGATAGGCCAAGCGAACCGAGCCGCGACTCGAGCGAGCGGACGGCGTGCTGATGCAACTTGACGCAGTACACCAGGTTGGCAGCGGCGTGCCGGTGAACGGGATGCACGTCGTCGGTCTCGGTGGTTCGTTGCGCCTCGGCGTCGATGCACGATCGGCTTCCCGATCAGGACACCGCCACCCGTGCTACGTGTAACCCGGCGACGACCGCGTGGTCATGTTCGTAGGTGAGTAGTTCCGAGACATAGCCGACGTGCAGCCAGCGAATTTGGTCGACCTCGTCGTTGGGGCGGAATTCGCCCACGACCTCCTGCATCGCCCAGTAACGCACGCGCTTCATTCGACCCTTGCGATCGATCGATCGGGTGTGGGGCAGTTCGTCGCCAGCCACGCAGTACAGGCCAGTCTCCTCGCGGACCTCGCGCAATGCGCAAGCCAACGCTGTTTCGCGACGGATGAGTTTGCCCTTGGGCAGCGACCAATCTCGCTGTTGGGGACGATGGACCAGCAGAACTTCGACGTCGCGATCGCGCGTCATTCTCCATACGACTCCGCCAGCGGCTTCGATCATGCACTGGACGGTAGACCGTCTCGTTCGTTCACCCGCGGCATGTTCCGTGAACAGTCGTTGGCGTTCGGATGAATTCGCGGCGTCGTCCGCTCGTGCTCACATCGGCATGCCGTCCCGGGCAAGTGCGGCGTTGGTCCACGCCCTCTGGCCAGTCACCTCGTGACCGAACCAGGCCGGAGGCACGAACTCCAACGCTGCTGACTCGGTGGCGAACTCGACCTCGACGGTGTAGAGCCCGATGAGACCTGCGTCGTACACGTCGATCTCGGCCACCGGAGATCCGGGTTGATCCAACGTGACGCGGTGGCGGGTCTTGGAAATGCGGCCCCCACCCGTGTGCGGCCAGAGCGCCTCGGCCTGTTCGGGGGACAACGGGAGCTCCACCTCGGTACGGCTCATCCCGCTGCCGGCCTTCACGGTGAGTTGCGCGCCGCCCTCAGCAATTCGGACACGTACGCTGATGTCTCCATCGTCGGCGATGTAGCCCTGACGAAGCCGGTCGCCGGCTCCGAGCGTCGCTCGATCGGGTAACTCACTGAGCACGAATTTGCGTTCGATCTCCACCGTCATCGACCAAGTATGGCTCGCGCGGAGTACCTTCGATGTTGTGAGCAAATCGCTCGTCTCCTCGTTCGTTTCGCACGAGCATGGCCCGTCGGTCGCAGTGGCGCGTCTGGGCGAACTCGGTTTCGAGTCCGGCATCTCGCCGAGGGTAACGAGATGGTTGCTCGACACGTTCGATGGCCGCGTGCATCGAGCGGGCCTGCAACTGGAGCTGAGCAACGTCGACGGTGCACCGTTGGAACTGATTCTGAGCGGCCACGGAACTGCTCGCTCGCACGTCAGTGTTGATGTCACTCCACGATTCGCCGGTGATATTCCCCCAAGCCCATTCCGATCGCGACTCTCTGCCATTGTCGAGATCAGGGCGCTGCTCCCGGTGATCTCGGTTGAATCGATCGCTACGCCGTTCACGTTGCGCGATCGCAGTGGCAAATCGCTCGTCACGGCGACCTTGTTCGAAGACATCGAGGTCGCGGAACACGCTGACATCGATCTGCTTCCCTGGGTTCTCGAGGTTCACGAATCGATCGGATACCCCAAGCCAGCAGGCGCGGTTCGCGATGCCCTCGACCATCTTGGGCTCGAGCGTGTAGGGGTCGACGTACTCGGTATGGCCGCTGACTCGGCGGGTATTGATCTGGCGGGCTTTGCCGGCATGCCCGGAGTTCCTCTCGATCCGACCATGCCCGCGATCGATGGTTTCCGCGCCGTGCTGGTAAATCTGGCAGACACGATCGCGGCGAACTGGGACGGCGCAGCTGACCAGATCGATCCCGAGTTTCTCCACGACCTCCGAGTCGCGGTGCGACGCACCCGCTCGTTGCTCGCACAGGGCAAACAGATCTTGCCCGAAGACGTGATACACCGCGCCCGGCAGGAGTTTGGTTGGCTCGCCGGGCTCACTGGACCCGTACGAGATCTCGACGTGTACCTGATCGAGTGGGAGAGTTACACGGGTATGTTTTCTGCGGATGCTCTTGGTGCGCTCGAGCCCGTACGCGAGCTGCTTGAGCGTCGACATGAGAATGCGTCCGCGGCGTTGGCTACCGCGTTGCGGTCGCGCGGGGCCGGCGACTGGATAAACGAGTGGCGCGAGTGGTTGACGGAGGCAATTCCCACGGCAAGCGCTGGTATCCATGCGAACCGTCATCTCGGCCACGTTGTGGCCAAGCACATACGTCGTGCGCACGAGAATCTGATCGACGACGGCCGCCTCATCAACGCCGACACACCGGCAGAGGAGGTGCACAACCTGCGCAAAGACGCGAAGAAACTGCGGTACCTCTTCGAATGTTTCGCCACTCTTCTGCCCAAGTCTCCTCGTAAGGGTTTCGTGCAACGGCTGAAGGCACTGCAGGACAACTTGGGCGCACACCAAGACGCGGAAGTTCACGTGGCCGAGCTGCGCGCCATCTCCCATGAGTTGTACGCCGTCGGCGCATCGCCGGCCACGATGTTGGCGATCGGTCAACTCACTGAGAAGCTCGACCAGCGACGGATCGAAGCTCGTGTTGCCTTTGCCGAACGATTCGATGCGTACGACACCGCAGCGACGCATCGCGCGCTTGCCGATGCGCTCGAAGGGATCGCGCCGTGAAGATACTTGCGACCTACAGCATCAAAGGCGGCGTCGGCAAGACCACTGCCGCAGTGAACCTGGCCTACGAGGCCGCCTGCTTGGGCGCACGAGTGCTGCTGTGGGACATCGATCCACAGGGTGCGGCCACTTTCTTTTTTCGTATCAAACCATCGGTAAAGGGTGGAGCCAGCAAGCTCATCGGCAAGCAAGGAGAGCTCGAGCCGCACGTACGTGCTACAGACTTCACCGGTCTCGATCTCGTGCCCGCCGACTTCTCGATGCGCAACCTCGACTTGCACCTCGATGATCGCAAGCGACCGACCCGGCGGCTCACGACACTGCTCGATCCGCTCGCCGGTCGTTACGACGTTGTCATCATCGATTGTCCGCCCGGGGTCACGCTTGCCAGCGAGAGCGTGTTCGCGGCCGTCGACGCGCTGCTGGTGCCGATCATTCCGAGCACTCTCTCGCAGCGCACTCTCGAGCAACTTTACGAATTCCTCGCTGAGCTCCCGCTACGTCCGTTGGTGTTGCCGTTTGCCTCGATGTTCGACCGACGTAAGAAATTGCAGCGAGATCTCGTTGCGTCGCTCGCGGTCGAAGCGCCGGACTTCCTTCCCACCACTATTGCCAACGCAAGCATCGTCGAGCACATGGGCATCGAGCAGGCGCCCGTGGCGGTGTACGCACCGAACAGTGCTGCGGCGGTGGCATACCGTCAACTCTGGAACGACATCGCCGGTTACCTCTGGGACACAACCGGATTGGTGGTGTGAATGAGCGATACAGAGCGTCTTCAAGCCGGCGACTTCTCGACGTGGTTGGTCGAAATCCACGGTGCGATCGCGGGGGAGCGCGCATCTGACGTGCCATGCGGAACGTGCACGGCGTGCTGTACCTCGTCGCAGTTCATTCACATCGCGCCAGACGAAACCGACGCGCTCGCGCACATCCCGTCAGCGCTGTTGTTTCCTGCACCTCGGCTTCCGCAGGGTCATGTGCTGATGGGCTACAACCAACATGGTCACTGTCCGATGCTGGTGCACAACCGTTGCTCGATCTATGAGCACCGACCACGTACCTGCCGCACGTATGACTGCCGTGTCTTTCCGGCAACGGGGCTCGAGCCCGACGAGGCTGACAAGGCCTTGATAGCGCAGCAGGCGCGACGGTGGCAGTTCAGCCACCCAACTGACGACGATGAGGTTCTGCACGATGCCGTGCGCGCCGCCGCGGCGTTCCTGCAGGAGCACCCTTATGCACTTCCCGATGGCGTGTCGACGGCCAGTCCCACTCAATTGGCGGTGCTCGCGATTGAGATGCACGGCCTGTTTCTTGAGGGCGGCGAGCACGGCCCGAGTGGCGTGACTGGTGACCGAAGCCCCTAACGAAGTGTCCGCGTTGGCGAGATAGTGGAGGCAACCGAGCAGGTCGTTCCGTGCTCGTTCGTTTGTTCGTTTCTTCCGGCTCAGGTGGCCCTGTCGATTATCGCCGACAGCTGCGGAACCAGCAGCGCACCGACGGCCACGCAGCCGCCGTCGACTGCGTCGGGGGTAGCCACATCGACCGTGGTCGCAACCGTGGTTACCCCGCCTACCGTGCCTGCGGCGCGGACGTCGGTATCGGCAGATTTTTCAACTGCAGTTCCCGGGTATCGACACGGTGCGATTTAGCTTGGACGGAACAGTGGTCACCGAACTCACCGGTGAGGGTTACAACGTGAACGGTCTCACCCGGGTCGCTGCTGCTGACCACACGCCACTCGTGCTGCTCGAGCGTCCGTATCAGAACGAGACGATCGGTCAGCCCGTCCACGTGAGCGGCATGTCGAACACCTACGAGGCCACCGTGTACTACGAAGTGCTCGCCGCCGATGGCACATCGTTGATCACGGGTAACCTCATGGCGACGTCGGGTTCGGGTACCTGGGGTACATTCGACACTGACTTGGCAGCATTGCCAGTGGGCACCATCGGAACTGTCACCGTGGGCCTGTTCGACCGCTCCGCGGAGAACGGTGATCCGGTCGGCGTGACCGAGGCGCTGGTTCATCTCCGCTGAGTCGATCCGCCTGTTCGTTCAAAGTTGCCCCGTGTCATGATGGGTTCACGTTGAGCTGGGGGTCTGTCATGTCGGGTTTGGAACTGGTCGAGGTCACGTCGGGATTGCGCTTCCCCGAGGGTCCGATCGCGATGCCTGATGGCTCGGTGATCCTGGTCGAGATGTTCGGCCCTCGCGTCACTCGGGTGCATCCCGACGGCAGCAAGGAAACGATTGCCGAAGTACCCGGCGGCCCGAACGGCGCGGCCATCGGGCCCGACGGTGCGCTGTATCTGTGCAACAACGGTGGCTGCTTCAGCCCGGTCGATCTGGGTGAGTTCCTCTTCCCCGGTCCGTTCGACCCGAGCCTCTACGTCGGTGGCAGCATCCAGCGCCTCGACCTCGCGAGCGGCGGCCTGACCACGCTCTATTCCGAGTGCGACGGGCATCCGCTGCGAGCCCCCAATGACTTGGTGTTCGATGCGCACGGCGGAATGTGGTTTACCGATCACGGAATCCACGACACGGCGGCGCGTACGGCGGACCTGACCAGCATCTACTACGCGACGCCTGATGGGTCCTCGATCACCGAGGTGGCGCACCCGGTCGATAGCCCCAACGGCATCGGCCTGTCGCCCGACGGAACGCACGTGTACTGGGCTGAGACGTACCACGGGCGCGTGCTGCAACGCCGCATCACCTCGCCCGGCGTGATCGAGCCGCCTTCGCCGCTCGACTTCTCGGCCTGCCTGCACGGCCTCGTCGGCTATCAACTCCTCGACTCCCTTGCGGTCGATGGCGAGGGCAATGTGTGCGTGGCCACGCTGGCGAATGGTGGCATCACGGTGATCTCGCCCGACGGTTCCAGCGTCGAGCACTTCGCCACGGGCGACCCGCTCACGACCAACATCTGCTTCGGCGACGACGACGGCAGCGGCGAGTACCGAACTGCGTACATCACGCTGTCGGGCACGGGCAAACTCGTCAAGGCGCGATGGCCCCATCGCGGGCTTCGCCTCAACTTCGTCTGACTCGGGTTCGCGTCGCGTCGGGTTGGCCGCGAATCAGTCGGCGGAGACTCAGCACTCGGTAGGCTCGCAGGTCGTGGCACAACGGTTCTATATCGAGACTCTCGGGTGTCCCAAGAACCAGGTCGATTCCGACAAACTGATCGGCACACTCGTGGCCGACGGCATGGTGGCCACCGACGATCCCAGCACGGCCGACCTCGTGGTCGTGAACACCTGCGCGTTCATCGACGAGGCCCGCAAAGAGTCGATCGACACGATCCTCGCGCTCGACGATCAACGCCGCGAGGGCGCCCGGCTCGTGGTCACGGGCTGTATGGCCGAGCGCTACGGGGCCGAACTCGCCGAGGCGCTGCCCGAGGTCGATCAGGTGGCCGGTTTCGGTGTCTCGGTGAACGTGCCGGCCGCATCCAAGCGCAAGTTGATCCCTGTGGGTTCCGCACCGGTGCCCACGCTCGATCTACTCAACTTGCCCCGACCGAAGTCCACGTCGCCGTGGGCCTACGTGAAGATCGCTGAGGGATGCGATCGTTCGTGTGGGTTCTGTGCCATCCCGTCGTTCCGTGGCCCGCAACGCAGCCGTGATGTCAGCTCGATTCTGGGCGAGGTCGAGTCGCTCGAGGCACGTGAGATCGTGCTCATCGCGCAGGACCTCGCCAGCTACGGCAAGGATCGCCCCGACGAACTGGGAGCGGGTTCCATCGTGCCCCTCGTTAAAGCCGTTGCCGCCGCCACCGACTGGGTGCGTTTGTTGTATCTCTATCCCAGCGATCTCAGTGACGACCTCATCGACGCCATCTGCGACACCGGCGTGCCGTATTTCGATCTGTCGTTGCAGCATGTGAGCAAGCCGTTGTTGCGCCGTATGCGCCGGTGGGGCGATGGCGACCGGTTCCTGAAACGCATCAACGATATTCGCGATCGCGAGCCGATGGCCGCTTTCCGCAGCAACTTCATCGTCGGCTATCCCGGCGAGACCGAGGACGATCACGATCAACTCCTCGACTTCGTCGAGCAGGCGCAGCTCGACTGGTGCGGCTTCTTCGCGTACAGCCCCGAAGAGGGAACCTACGCAATGGGTCTCGACGGCGCCGTGGAACGCAGCCTGATGAATGAGCGCCTTGCGGAGTTACGCGAAATGCAAGACGCCATCACTGCGGCGCGCCGCGATGCGCTCGTCGGCGAATCGCTGCGGGTCTTGGTCGACGAGCCCGGCGTGGCGCGCAGCCACCACGAGGCTCCTGAGATCGATGGCGTCATTCACGTGTCCGGCGATCTTGCTGTGGGAGAGTTTCACACAGTGCAGATCGTGAACGCGCTCGGTCCCGATCTGGTCTCCTTCGGCGCGGCCGACGACGCAGCGGAAACGAACTGATGCCCGTCGAACCCACCTCCATCGCCACGTGGGCGAACCTCGTCACCGTTGGGCGCATGTTCGTGTCGCCGATCATGTTCATCGTCATTCCCGATCATGCCGCAGGGAGTTGGATCGCGTTCTTCACGTGGTTCGTCCTATGTGCGAGCGACGGCATCGACGGCTACCTCGCACGGCGTCACGGCAGCACCAACTTCGGTGCCTTCCTCGATCCGCTGGCCGACAAGTTCCTGGTTCTGGTCGCGATGATCACCCTCATCGATCGCCATGTGTTCTGGTGGCTGCCCGTGGCCATCATCTTCGCCCGCGAACTCACGATGAGTTTGTATCGCGTGTTCGTAGGTACGCGGGGCGTCAGCGTGCCCGCCAGCAAGATCGCCAAGTGGAAGACCATTGCGCAGCAGTTCGCGGTTGCCTTTGCCATCGCGCCCTGGACAGCTGTCAATGCGAAGTGGCTGTGGAACGGCACGCTGTGGCTCGCCGTTGCGCTCACGGTGATTAGCTTCGTCCAGTACATGTGGCGGGCACGCCAACACACGCTGCAGGCACGGCTTTCCAATGCGAGTTGATGTCGTCGCCGTCGGCACCGAGTTGTTGCTCGGTCAGATCGTGGACACCAACTCGTCGTGGATCGGCGAGCAGCTCGCCGCGCACGGATTCGATTCACTGCTGCAGGTAAAGGTTGGCGACAACTTGGGGCGCGTCACCGACGCATTTCGCCGCGCGCTCACCGACGCTGATGCCGTCATCGTGTGCGGCGGCCTGGGGCCCACGCACGACGACCTGACGCGTGACGCAATTGCGACGGTGATGGAGGTGTCGCTGCAGATGCACGACGACATCGCCGAACGCATCCGCACGATGTTCTCGGCGCGTGGCCGTCACATGGCCGACAACAACCTTCGTCAGGCGATGGTGCCCGAGGGCGCCGAGGTCATTGTGCAGACCCGCGGTACTGCGCCGGGTCTCATCTGCCCGGTGCGCATCGATGGCGTCGACAAGGTGCTCTACGCGGTGCCGGGCGTGCCGCATGAGATGAAGGAGATGATGGAGCGGGCGATCCTGCCGGACCTGCATCTCCGTGGGGGCGAGCCGGCCGTCATCGCCAGTCGCACGCTGCGTACGTGGGGCGAGAGCGAGAGCGGACTCAACGAACGCCTCGATCCCATCATCCACGAACTCGAAGGCGTCGGAAATCCCACGCTTGCGTTTCTGGCCAGTGGCTGGGAGGGCATCAAGGTGCGTCTCACTGCGAAGGCGCCCACGGCCGATGCGGCGAGTGAACTGCTCGACGTGTGGGCGCAACGCGTGATCGACGTGGTCGGCTCACAGGTCTTCGGTTTCGACGATGACACCATGGAGTCGGTCGTGCTGCAGATGTTGCGCGAGCGCGGGCTCACGCTCGGTCTCGCGGAGTCTGTCACCGGCGGTCTGGTCGGTGCCCGCATCACGGGTATAGCAGGGGCCAGCGACGTGTTCCGCGGTGGCATCGTGTCGTACGCGAGCGAGGTGAAATTCGATCTGCTGGGCGTACCCGAAGGTCCCGTGGTCAGCGAGGCCGCGGCTGCCGCGATGGCTGCCGGTGCCCGGCGCGCACTGGGCGCCCATGTCGGACTCGCGCTCACCGGCGTGGCCGGCCCGGCCGAGCAAGACGGCATGCCCGTGGGCACCCTGTGCATCGGCATCGCCATCGGTGACGACGTGCACACCACCATCGCCAGGCTTCCGGGCCAACGCGAGCAGATGCGTCAGATGAGCGTGATCACTGCGCTCGACTTCTTGAGACGCACCCTCTCGGCGCTCGGCGAATAGTCCCCGCCGCCGATTCTGGTCGAGCAGTACCGTGCGGATGGTTTCATCGCCACAGCTGCGAGACTCGTGTGTCGTCATGCCCCTGTAGCTCAGCTGGACA
This sequence comes from Actinomycetes bacterium, assembly GCA_025360105.1. Taxonomy (GTDB): domain Bacteria; phylum Actinomycetota; class Acidimicrobiia; order Acidimicrobiales; family Ilumatobacteraceae; genus WLMZ01. Next base: position 38,437 of record JANYCT010000089.1, read on the forward strand.
GAGCACCGGACTTCTAATCCGATGGTCGCAGGTTCGAATCCTGCCGGGGGCGCTGAAAAAAACCAGGTCAGAGCATATAAATTGACGGTCGTGAAACTCCGACCTTGACAGTCCGTGGGACGATTCGGTTTGTGGCTATCGAGAAACTGCCGAGCGGGAAGTACCGCGCGGTGGTCCGTCATGACGGCCACAAGGCGGCGAGCGCGGCCGTGGCCACACGTGCAGAGGCCGCGATGGAGGAGGCTCATCTGAAGATGCAGATGGGCGCAGCGCCACTGAGAACCGGACATACCGTGGGTGAACTGGTGGTCGCGTACGTTGCCGATGTGCGCATCAAACGCTCGGCCGCCACGGCCGACTACTACACCCAGGCGTCGACGCTGATGCCAGCGCTGTTCGCCGAACGGTTGGTGCCGGACGTGACCGTGTACATCATGGATCAGATGTACTCCGAGCTCGCCCGAGCCGGCGTCACGCAAAACAACATCGTCAAACTTCATCGCTTGCTCTCGGCATCATTCGGGCGAGCGCTCAAGTACGGATGGACCAACGTAAACCCATGCAAGGGAGCCAACAAGCCATCACCGATCAAGTCCGAGATCAACCCGCCGACCGTGCAGCAGGTGCAGGAACTCATCGCAGAATCCGCGATGGTCAATGCCGACCTTCCCGTGTTCCTGCGCCTCGCCGCACACAGCGGTGCACAGCGCGGCGAGTTGGCAGCACTGAAGTGGACCGACATCAGCGGAACGAAGCTCACGATTCGCCGCTCGTTGGTTGCTGACGGCGACACGTTGATGGTGCGTGATACCAAGACGCACAGTCGAGGACATCGCTCGCTGACGCTTGATTCTCGAACGGTCAGCGAACTCGAGGCGCTTCGCTCACGCCAGAGCGAGACAGCAAGAGAGCATCTGCTGCCGGAACCCGTGTGGGTGTTCAGCCACGACGCGGGTGTCACGCCTTGGCGACCGGAGTATCTCACGACGGCGTTCCAGCGCCTCGCCCACACGCTGCGATTCGATGTGCGCCTGCATGACCTGAGGCACTTCTCCGCGACGCAGCAACTCTCTGCCGGCGTCGACGTGACCACCGTGTCCCGGCGGCTCGGCCACGCCAAGGTGAGCATGACGCCCGACACGTACAGCCATTGGATGCCCCAGCGCGACCAAGACGCAGCCGACGTCATGGGAGCACTCTTCTGACACGCCGCTGGATCCCGCCGAAACGCGCTCGCTGAACTCCGGACAACGTGTCAGCTCGCAACCGTAGCCCTCTCGGCTTGCTCGGCGGCGGCGAGCGAGAACACCCAGCGGCCGGCTGCGGGAATGATCGGTCGCACAGGTGCGCTGCCGTTACGCACAGCGCGTTTGAGCGATTCCGGATCGATGCCCCAGCGTTGCGCGAGTTCCTCGGTGCTCAGTGTGAGCCGGTCGCCGTGTGATGTGATGTTTATGAACGGTTGGGTGTGCATGGGCGCATCATCTGCGCACGACATCACGGTTCACTACCCGGTTCGTGCGTCACCCAGGAACAAATTTCTTGGCGAGCGTTCTTTGCCACTCGAGCAGTCCACGCGTCTAGGTCGGCATTCGCTTCTGCGCACTTCGTTCGCTTGACGACGCCACGTTGCACGCCGGCTTGGCGCCGCTCTCAGCGCCTCGATCAGCGTGTTGTTCTGCTCGTTGTCTGGACACGTGCACCAACGGTGAACGTACGGATCGCGTGGCCGTCGTTCGAGGTGTCGATATTGCCCCTGGCGTGATCGGCGCAAGACCCGGCTGGGACCGGTGCGCGACGATGTCGAGCGCAACTTCGGCTTCTCGCTGTCGACTCGGGGGGCGCCGACGGTGACCGTCAGGCTCGGTCAGAATCTGGATGAATCGCCTGCCCTCGGCAGTGAGAGGCGCTCGCGTTGGCTCGGTCGGGTAGTGATCCGGGTGGTACCCGTGTCCCCCGGCGGTGCTCGACCGGGCCGGGGGGACTGGTGTGGCATGGGTACGAGATTTGGGAGCGGGGCAGAACCGCTGGTGGTGTTCCTCCCGGTTCGACTGGTGTCGCCAGACATAGCCAGCCAACCGGAAGGAACAAGTTGAAGTCTTACGAGGAGATCATGGAAATCTTGGAAGCATTCGCGTTGACGAACAGTTATCGGGCGGCCGGCGAACTCGCTGGTTGCTCTCATCACACGGTCGGGCATTGGGTCATGATGCGCGACGAGGGCTTGCTCCCCGACGGCGTGACGCCGGTGGAGCGAGGCAAGTTGATCGATGGGTTCATGCCCAAGATCGAGGAATGGGTCGAGCGGTCCAATGGCCGGGTGCGTGGCGATGTCGTGTTCGACAAGTTGGGGGACTGTCGGAGAGTCGCAGAACGGCCCATCTGAGCTCGAACCAGAGGGTCGAAGGAACTGTCATCGACGCGAGGGTGCGTTGCCGGGGGCGCGGAAAGGCATCAGTTCAGACTCGCGCTCAGGGAGGGTGTTGGTGATTCGGCGGCGTGGTGTTCGAAATGTCGTAGAGTGATGGCATGTCGCGGCTTGAGCGAATCGTGTCCGACCCGAGTATCTGTCATGGACAGCCGGTGATTCGCGGGATGCGGTATCCGGTGGAGATGATCCTCGAACTCCTTGCATCAGGTATGTCGAACGCCGAGGTTCTGACTGACTACCCGGACCTCGAAAGCGACGATCTTCTCGCCGCCCTTGAATACGGTGCGTTGGCTGCCGGCGTGCGGCGCGTCGTGCCTCTCGGCGCTGCGTGAAGTTTCTCGTCGACGCGCAGCTTCCCACTCGGCTGGCCCAGCTGCTGCTGAACGCTGGTCATGACGTTGTTCATTCGTCGCGGCTTCCACAGGGCAACAGGACACCGGATGATGTTCTGGCCGCACTCGCCGACGTGGAAGGCCGAGTCGTCGTGACAAAGGATCGCGATTTTGAGATCGGTCACTTGTTGAACGGTGCCCCGCGAAATCTGTTACTCGTCACAACGGGCAACGTCGGGAACAACGATCTACTTGACCTGTTCGGTGTCAACCTCGCTCTCATCGAAGCGGCGCTTGATCAGAATTCGTACGTTGAGTTGTCCGCAACAACGGTCATCGTTCACGGCGGTGCGGCTGATCGATAGGCCCATCAACCGAGCCCGCTCCGGCTGGGCTGAGGCTGTTGCGCCGTGGGACGCGGTGGGACGAAACCCGAAAACTGTCGACACAAGCGGCGTGCCGGCAGTCCTCTGACCAGGGGATATGTGCTGAAAGTGGTCATGTTTGACCCCTCTCACGTGCTTCTAATCCGATGGTCGCAGGTTCGAATCCTGCCGTGGGCGCTGATTTCGTGAATGAACAGTAGGACGCGGTGGGACGTTCGCGAAGTAGCGCTCCTGGGGGCCGTCTTGGGCCTGTACGACGCAACTTCGGCCGGGCTGAATGCGACTCCGCTTGGCCGATGTTCGAGGCGTCGGCCGCGTGGGTATCCCTGTGTGAGATGCGCCTTTGCGTGGGCCATCCCCACGTGGGGCCGCATCTTCGAAAACGTAACACTGATGAACGTTCCGATGATCATCCCGCTGGGCACTCCCGAACGGCGTGCCGAGTGCACCCGCGTGCAGTGTCGCGGTCGCCGTCTTGGTCGGGATCGCCCTTGCGGGATTCCCTATGGCAGCCGTACTGCTCGCCTTCAGCTCGCTCGCCCACGCTGGCATCGTCACGACTGTGCCGCGGGCACTCGCCTCGCCAACCGCAAGAACACCGCTCGCCAGACCGGGGGGCGGCAGTCCCCTCTAACTTCGACCTGCGCCATCTTCTCGCCCCAATTGATAACAGCGCGACTAGTGTCGAGCGTTGTCATCAATTGTGCAAAGTAGGTGGACATGGGCGATGCAGTCACACAGGTCGAGATCGGTCCCGTTGGCTCCCGGCTGCCTGCGGGACCCATGCTCAGCGCGACACTGCGGCCCGATGGTGTGCTCGCCGAGTTTGCCGGGTGCACGGTCATGCTGAACCCAGACTGGCTGCGCGACAACTGCCCATGCAACGAGTGTCGCATCGTGCAGACCGACGAGCGGCGCTACCAGCCATGGCAACAGGCGTCGGCTGCAGAAGTCGCACAAGTCGCCACCACCGATGGAACCCTGAGCATCACGTGGTCCGACGGCCACGAATCAGTGTTCGCGTCCACAGTGTGGGAACGCATTGATGGAGCCACTCGGCGTGGCACGTATACGGCCAATCTGTGGGCTGCCGGCTACGAGATCAACCGCTTCGATCACGACGAGGCGGTCAACGATTCGGTGACGCGCCGGCTGTTGTTCGAGGCGTTCATGCGCGACGGCGCCATCGTGGTCACCGGCGCCCCCACAGTTCCTGGCACGGTGATCGACTTCGTCCAGGCGTTGAACCTCACCCTGCACGATTCGTCACTCGGCCTCATCTTCGATGTCAAGGTAGACCCCGCCGGATTCAACGTGGCCTTCACCAACGAGTACATCCCGCCGCACAACGACAACGCGCAGTACACCGATCCGCCCAGTGGCCAGGTGCTCGCGATGTTGGTGAACGATGCGGTCGGTGGCGAGAGCGTCGTGGTCGATGGTTGGGCCGTCCTCGAACAACTGAACCGTCTCGACCCGTCGGCGATCGACGTGCTGTGTCGTGTGGCTGTGGGCTTTCGCCAGTACTCGACCACTGCCGAGGGCTTCACCCGCGCCGCCATAGTGGTGCGCGCACCGTCGGGTCGTTTCACGCACTTGCGGTTCTCGAACCAGCTCCGCCAGCCGCTGCCGTTCGATCACCCCGATCTTGCCGAGTGGTACCGCGCGTATCGCCTGCTCGGCAACATCGTGACCGATCCGGCTAGTCATGTGTCATTCCGGTTGAACGCCGGTGACATGTTGTTCGTGAACGGCTACCGAATTCTGCACTCGCGCACAGCGTTCGATGCTGCGGGCGCGCGTCATTTGCAAGATGTGTATTTCGATGTGGATGATGTCGTGGGCAATCTGGCCCGCATGACCGGAGAGGCAACGAACGCCATGGTGAACCAATGAGCAACGATCTCGTGACCGCGCACATGCCCGAGGGCACGGTGTCGTTCACCGCAATGGAGCACGGCACCAAAGAGGACTATGTGTTGGTGTTCGAGCACGAGCAGCACCAAATCGACACGCAAGCCGATCGGGTGATGGATTGGCTGCGTCAGATGGAAGGCCCGTCGCCGTATCAGATCTCGCGACTCGATCATGTGCTGCAGTCGGCCACCCGCGCCGAGAACGACGGCGCCGACATGGAGACCATCGTGTGTGCGCTGCTGCACGACATCGGCGATGTGATCGGTACGGCCAATCACTCGCAGGTCGGTGCGGCGTTGATCCGGCCGTATGTCAGCGAGCAGAACTGGTGGATCGTGCATCATCACGGCCTGTTCCAGGGGTACTACTGGTTCAGTCACTATGGTCGCCAGCCCAACGAGCGCGACATGTACATCGACAATCCGTACTACGACGCCACAGTGCGGTTCTGCGCCGAGTGGGACCAGAACTGCTTCGACCCGGCGTACAAACACCGTCCGCTCGAGTACTTCGAGCCGATGGTGCGCGAGCTCTTCGCGCGCACGCCTAGCGGCGACCTGTAACCCTGCCGTTCCGCATAACTCGCGCCGAAGTTGCGCCAGCGCGGCCCCTCATGGGTCTGGAGAGCGCAACTTCGGCGACGGCGACGGTGACGGTCACGGGTCCGCGACGGTGGCTCGGTCCCGAGGGATCAGGTCGTTGGCTTGCGAACCAGGCGGCACGTGCCGAGGCCGAACAGCGTCAGCAGTGTTGCGAGCACGATGATCGACGTGGACGGGCTGCCGGTTTCGGGAAGCTGGCCGACAACCGCCGGTGCCATGCAGCTTGCGGTGGCCGATAGCTCGGCGACGACGACGTACGTGCCGTGGATGGCGCCGAGTACCTCGGCGTGATACGGAGCACCTTCGACGAGGTCTTGGGTATATGTGTGTGAAGTAGCTGGGTCGACTTCCACGGACGTCTTCTCCACGCCATCGAGCTGGAACTTGATGTCCTGCGGAGTCTGGCCGGTGTTCGTGCCGGTTGCAGAGAGCACGGGGGCGCCGTTGACACAGGTGGCAGTCACGCTGCCGGTTGCCTCGAAGCAGTTAGGGGTGAAGGATTGCAAGAAGTCTTCCATTCCCGTCGCCGTCACGAGCACATACGTGATGACGCCGTCCGTCAGTGGTCCCGACTCGGCGACGAACTGAGCCTGCGCGGCGACGGAGACGTCATCCTGCTTTTCGGCGATTGCGCTGCCCTGCTGCACAGAGGTCGAAAAAACGGCATCGGCGGTCGGAACGTGGCTGTCCGTTACTGCGTCGTTGGTGTAGGTCAACCGATAGAACGGGCCCTTGGAGTTACAGCCGGACTCCATGTGCACGGCTGGGTTCGGCGCCAGCGCGCTCACGGCGGCTGCTGGCACAGCGAGTACGGCGAGCGGGAGCACGGCGATACCAGCGGCGAGGCCGAGGCGAAAGAAACATCGACCTCGACGCTGCTCGGATCGATTGTGAACGGCGCGATTGGACGGTGTGTGGGGGGAGTTACTCATGTCAACCAACGTAGGAATCGCAGCTGCGATCGAACAGAGTAACGCTTACTCATTCGGGGCCGGCGTCTGCTACAACTCACCTATGCGTTCCGCCATTGCCGCACTCGATCATTTGGTCCTCGCGACTCCGGATCTGCATGCGGCCGCGTCGTGGATGAACGACGCAACCGGCGTTGCTGCGTCTCCGGGTGGCCCCCACGTGGGCAAAGGCACACGCAACGAGCTGTATTCGCTGGGACACGCAAGCTATCTCGAGATCATCGGCCCCGACGCGACGCAGCCCACCCCTGCGGGTCAACGCCCGTTTGGTGTCGATGAACTCGCGTCGCCGACGATGGTTGCTTGGGCGATCGCTGTGAGCGACATCGACTCGGCCATCGAATCGGCGCGTCGTGTGGGTTATGACCCAGGGCCTGCCGCGGAGATGCAGCGTCAGCGCCCCGATGGCGCGGTGCTGAGTTGGCGACTCACGGTGTCACAGTCCGCGTCGGTGCCATTCCTCATCGAGTGGCATACGCCGCTACACCCGGCAATCGATGCGGCGCCCGGCGTTGAACTTGTTGAACTACGCGCCCGCCATCCGCAACCGAACGTTTTGTCCAATATTTTGTCGGCGTGGGGCATTTCGATGGGCATCGAGCGTGGATCCGAAGCGCTTCTCGTGGAGCTGACGGGCCCGCTCGGATCGGTCTGGTTCGCGTAGAGCGCGCTCTCCGACGCGCGGTTTACGACTCGACGTAGTGCGGGTCCCACAACCGGATGCCGCCGAGGATGCCAGCGTTGGGGTCAATCAGCGTGGCCTTGGCACCGAGGTCGATGGTGAGGTGACGCGCATTGCCTCCGCCAATGAAGAGGTGGTCGTAGAAATACAGTGCATCGAGCACATCGATGGTGCGGGCCACCCGACGGTTCCACTTCTTCTTGCCGATTCGCTTTCGCGTCGCGTCACCGACGTAGTCGTTGTATGTGATGTTGTCGAACAGCGGATGGTGCGACAGTTCGGTGCGTGGGCCGAGGTGTCCGTTTTGGAAGATGCTGCTGCCCATGCCGGTGCCGAGCGTGATCACGAGTTCGACTCCAGCACCTTGGACGCAGTCGAGGCCCTGCATGTCGGCATCATTGATCACACGGCACGGCGCTGCAAACGCACCACCCAGCGCCCCCGCAAGATCGAACTGATCCCACTGGGTGCGCAAGCCCTTGTCGACCGCCGTTCCCGGGCCATGTTCGGTGACAAAGTGTGGCGCTGAGAGGATGAGCCCGTTTCGCACAACGCCGGGGAATCCAACGGAGACACGATCGAACGATTCGAGCGGTTTGACGAGATCGACCAACGCGTCGACCATTGCTTGCGGCGCACAGGGATACGCGGTCTCGACGCGCACGCGATCGCTCAACATGGTGCCGTCTTGTTTCAGTAGTGACGCTTTCAGACCGGTGCCGCCGATGTCGATGGCCAGCGTCACAGGCGTCAAGCTGCGCGCCCGCGGGCGGGGCGTGGCACGGGTGATAGGTGTCGACATGGAATCACCGTACAGCGGTATCGTGCGTGCATGCGCGCCATCACCGTTGTTCCCGGCTCGGCCGGTTCGGCCCAACTCACCGAGATGCCCGACCCCCCGCTGGAGGACGGGCCCATGCTGGTGCAGACTATGTATATCGGCATGTGCGGCACCGACCGCGAGATCATCCACGGTGACTACGGAACAGCGCCTGCCGGCGACGATCGTTTGATCATTGGCCACGAATCACTGGGCCGCGTGCTCGAGGCACCGGCCGACTGCGGCTTCGCTGCCGGCGATCTGGTGGTAGGCATCGTGCGTCGTCCCGACGCTGTGCCGTGCCCGAATTGCGCCATCGGCGAGTGGGACATGTGCCGCAACGGTCAATACACCGAGCGAGGCATCAAAGAACGCCATGGCTTTGCGAGCGAGCGGTATCGCATCCGGCCCGAGTTCGCGGTGAAGGTCGACCCAGCGCTGCACCGTGTTGGAGTGTTGCTCGAACCCACGAGCGTCGTGTCGAAGGCGTGGGAACACATCGAGCGCATCGGCAGCCGCGCCCGTTGGACCCCGTCGCGTGTATTCATCACCGGGGCGGGGCCCATCGGACTCCTCGCTGCGCTCATCGGCACCCAGCGCGGACTCGATGTGCATGTGTTCGATCGCGTGACCGATGGTCCGAAGCCACAACTCGTTGCCGATATCGGAGCCACTTATCACAGCGATTCCATCGAGTTGGCCTGTGGTGCGGCCGACGTGGTCATCGAGTGCACCGGTGTGTCGCAGTTGATCCTGTCGGTGATCGGCAACACGTCGCCCGGTGGCATCGTGTGCCTCACCGGGGTGTCGTCGGGTGGGCGCGCCTTTCCCATCGATGCTGGTCAGGTCAATCGCAGTTTGGTGTTGGGCAACGAGGTCGTGTTCGGATCGGTGAACGCGAACCGTCGTCACTACGAGACCGGCGCTGAGGTGTTGGCGAGGGCCGACGTATCGTGGCTCGAGCGATTGATCACGCGTCGTGTACCTCTCGACACGTGGTCCGACGCGTTGGCGTTACAACCTGACGACGTGAAGGCCACCATCGAATTCGCTGTGTGACGCCGACCCTGGCGATGGTTCAGGCTCCTACGGCCGTCGGCCCGCGATCATTGCGGCGACGAGAGCGGTCCAGCCGGTCTGATGGCCGGCGCCCAGGCCGGCGCCGGTATCGCCATGGAAGTACTCGTGAAAGGGAATGAGATCGTGCAGCGCAGGGTCGCTCTGCAACCGTTCCGCCGTGCCGAACACCGGCCGACGACCGAAGCTGTCGTCGAGGAAGATCGAAACCAGACGTGCCTCGAGTTGGTCGGCAATGTCGCCGAGCCGCGTCAGGTTCCCCGAACCCGTAGGGAACTCGATCTCGAACGTTTCCCCGAGAAAGTCGTCGTAGCGACGCAGCGATTCGATGATGACGAAGTTCACCGGGAACCAGATCGGCCCGCGCCAATTCGAGTTGCCCCCGAACAGCGATGATGTGGACTCGCCCGGTTCGTAGTCAACTCGGGAAAGATGGCCGCCGATGTCGATAGTGAACGGATGCTCGCGATGCTCGGCCGAGAGCGCCCTGATGCCGAAGTCGGACAAAAACTCGTCCGCTGCGAACAACCGGCGCAGAATGCGTTCGAGTCGCTCCGGGTCAACCATCGCAAGGAGCTGACCGGGCTGTGCAGCGCCGGGTGTGGTGTGGGTGATGTCATTGCCGTACTGAGGCTTGTTCGTCAGGAACCAACGAAAGCGTGCTGCAAAGTCGGGCAGGGCCGCGAGCGTGCTATCGCGCAGCATCGTCGCGGCTGTCAGGGGCAACAGGCCCACCATCGACTTCACGCGTAAGGGCTCGCGAGAGTCGTCCGCGAAATGAATCTGGTCATAGAAGAAGCCGTCGTCCTCGTTCCACAGTCCCGACTCGCGGCTCGCGCTGGCGATGTAGGCGAAATGCTCGAAGAACTTGGTCGCCAGATCCTCGTAGGTGTCGTCGTGCTCGGCGAGTTCGATCGCGATGTCCAGCAAGTTGAGGCAGTACATCGCCATCCATGCGGTGCCATCGGATTGCTCGAGGTGCCCGTTGACCGGCAGCATTGCCGAACGATCGATTGGTCCGATGTTGTCGAGGCCGAGGAAGCCGCCTTCGAACAGGTTGTTGCCTTCTTCGTCTTTGCGGTTCACCCACCACGTGAAGTTCAACAGCAGCTTGTGGAAGATGCGTTCGAGGAAGTCGTGGTCGGTGCCGCCATCGATCTCGAAGACGTGGCGCGCTGCCCATGCATGCACCGGCGGATTGACATCGCTGAACGACCACTCATAGGCGGGTAGTTGGCCGTTCGGGTGTTGATACCACTCGCGGCACAACAGCAGAAGTTGCTCCTTGGCAAAGACCGGGTCCACATGGGCGAGGGCCACACAATGGAAGCCGAGATCCCACGCCGCGTACCACGGGTACTCCCACGTGTCGGGCATCGAGATCACGTCAGCGTTGTTGAGGTGACGCCACGCGGCGTTGCGTGCGGCCCGCCGCGAGCTGGGGGGTGGCTCGTTGCCCGGATCGCCATCGAGCCATCGCTCGACATCGAAGTGGTAGAACTGTTTGCTCCACAGCAGGCCAGCGAAGGCTTGGCGCATGACCCGTTGTTCGTCAATCGTGACGCCGGGCGGGGTGAGGTGGGCGTAGAACTCGTCGGCCTCGCGCTCGCGAGAGACCAGCACCGTATCGACCGTGGCTGATTCGGCAGCACGCGCATCGCGCGCGAGCCGGACGTAGACCACCGCAGTCTCGCTGGGCGCAACCGTGAGCTTGTACCAGAACGCTGCCTTGGTGCCGGAACCCGCTGGATTGCAGGTATCGAGGCCGTGCACGACGCGATCGTGAATCGCGTCCTTCGGGTACGCGCACGCTGTGCTGCCGATTGGCGTGTCGGGCAGGCGAACCGTATTTGTTTCGTTCTCGCAGAACAACAAGTCGGGTTGCCCTGAACTCGTCACCGTCCAGCGTCCTATGACCGGATGATCGATGCCGATGGACGCGGGCGTGGCCCCCGCTGCGAGCACAGGCCGATGCTGGCCCGGGTTCCACGACCACGTGTTGCGGCACCACACGGTGGGTAACACGTCGATGGTCGCCTCGGCGTCGCTCATGTTGTGCACGCTGAGACGAACACACATGTCGTCGTGGTCGGCCTTGCCGTAGTCGGCGGTGATCTCCCAGTACCCGTCTTGCAACGCATCGGTGTCGAGTAGTTCGTACTCGGGTTGTAGACGTGATCGATTGCGGTTGGTGTTCACCAGATCGAGGTAGGGGAATTCAGCAATCGGATACAGGTAGCGCCAGCGCATCCACGAGTGGGTCGGCGTGGAATCGAGGTACCACCACAGCTCTTTGGCGTCTTCGCCGTGGTTGCCCTCGGTGCCACTCAAACCGAAGATGCGTTCTTTCAGAATGGGGTCGCGGCCGTTCCACAGTGAGAACGCCAGACAGATCGTCTGTTGTTGATCGCAGATTCCGCCGAGGCCGTCCTCGCTCCAGCGATACGCCCTACTGCGCGAGTGATCGTGTGGAAAGTAGTTCCATGCCTCACCATCGGCGCTGTAGTCCTCGCGCACGGTGCCCCACGCACGCTCGCTGAGATACGGCCCCCACCTCAGCCACTCGCGGCGATTGCCGCGGAGTCGTTGGTGCTCGACCGTGTCGGGAGTGGGCTTACTCGATTGGGGTTGATCCATTCGTCGGCCGCGTTTCTGTCTGGGGCGAGGAAAGCGTTGACTCTTTCTCAAAATCTGATCAGCTACGCTCAGTCGAATCTAGACCATTTACCTGGACGTGGAGCACCGAATCACAGATTGGATGCATCGAGGATGTCGCTAGACGGTGAAGCGGCCACAGTCGATTCACATGCGTAGCTGGAAGGAAGAGCATGTTCGAGAAACACAAGGCAGCAAAGGTGGTGGCCCACCGGCAGGCCGCGATTGACGCCACCAAGCGAACAATTTCGTCTGAGCTGACGGACGCCTTGCAAGCACACGATGATTGGGAGCTCTCAAAACTTCAGTATCAGACGAACGTGCCCGGCACGGTCCTTAGAAAGGACGAGGTTGCGTACGGCTGTGTGAAGGATGCCGTACTCGTCGAGCCGAAAGTTATGCCCGGCCACTGGTCAGGTGGTTCTCAAGGGGTTTCATTTCGGATTGCGAAGGGAGTGTCATATCGTGTAGGTCAGTCGCGCGGTACTTTCACGCCTGGGGTAGAGCAGGAAGCAACGATCGACGTCGGCATTTTCGTGATCACAAATCAGAGGTGCAGTTTCTCAGGAACCAAGAGATCAGTCGAGTGGGCGTACTCAAAACTCCTCGGCTTCTCGATAGACGGCCCTGGCAAGGCCGTGTTCAATGTCTCCAATCGACAGAAGGCGAGCGGAGTTATCTATGGTGCCGAAATTGAGCATACTTTCGACACAATCATCGCCGCCGCGATCGCACAGTACATGGGTGCCGACCATCATGTAGCGCTGGTGGAGGAGAAGGCAGCGGAGTATCGAACAGCGAGATCGGTGCTCGATATTCACCAAAAGTCCTTGGCGGCGCTTGAAGCGTACGTGGCCGGTAAACCGCAGCCCCCGGAGATTCCGCCAGCGAGCGGCACCTGATAGCAGTACAGCGGTCGCCAAACTCAATGGTACGGGCGGAGGGACTCGAACCCTCACATCTTTCGATACAGGGACCTAAACCCTGCGCGTCTGCCAGTTCCGCCACGCCCGCGTGACCCGTACAGCCTGCCGTGAAGCAACGACATCTGCAAACGCTCTCAATTTGTTGCGCTGATGACAACGGGCTCGCCGTTCGGCTGCACCTCTCTGATCCACGTGGTGGCGATGCTGATCGAGCAGTTCGGGATGAGTCGTCCATGTGGGCGACCGCGCCAGAGCATGGTGCCGCCCTGGCTCGCAACGATTCGGCGTGCGCTGGTAGAACTGGCGACGCGCAACGTCAGTCGTGCGCCGATTGAGCCAGCACCGGGATGAATCACCGACGGCGATACCCACGAGATTGGCGAGATTGCCGTGATGCGAACGCCGGTTGCCGGCCACTCGAAGCTGTTCAGCCATTGCTGGACGAATCGAGCCGCGTGACGGCCATCGAGCGCGCAGATATCAGCCGTGTCCGCAGGATGAACGGCGTTGCCGATGGCAAACACGCCGGGGCGGCTGGTGCGAAACGCGAAGTCGACGATTGGTCCACGGTGAGCTTGGTCGATCGCCACTCCGCCGCGCCGAGCCAGTTCATTGTCGGGAATCCAGTCGCCAGTGAACACTACGGTGTCGCATTCGATCCGCTGGCCGTTCGTGAGCGTGACGGACTCGACGTGGCCCCGTCCCTGGATTGACTCGACGCTGCATCCGGTGATGATGGGTACGCGGTGACGGGTGGCGGTCGCGATGCGCAGCGCTGCATATGTTTGGTGATGGGGAAGTGGCGTGACCATTGCAACGACTTCGCATCCGGCATGACGCAAGGTGAGCACCGCCGAGAAGCTGACGTGCTCTGCGCCGACGATGACGGCCCGGCGGCCGGGCCGTTGATGATGGAGCGCGGCGAGTTGTTGGAGCGAACCGGTGGTGAAGACGCCACCACCGCGGTCACCGGGAATCATTCGGGCGGCGCGAGGGCGTTCGCGCACCCCGGTGGCGAGCACCACGGCCCGAGCCGACAACTCGGCGATGCCATAGCAGTCGGCAATCCGCAGCGAGCAAGGCCCCATCCAATCGAGCGCTGTCGTCGCCGTGCGAATGTGGACACCGGCTCGCTCGGCTCGCGTGCGCAGCTCGGTGGCATAGGTGGGGCCGCTCCTCACGCGATGCAGATCACGCATGCCGTAGCCGAGATGGTCGCTGTGTCGGGGTACGCCACCGGCGTCGGCCTCGCGTTCGAGAACCACGACCCGACGAACACCGAGTTGGCGCAGCGATGTGGCAGCGCCGAGTCCGGCGGGACCACCGCCGACGATGACGACATCGACATCGACATCGACATCGACATCGACATCGACATCGACATTGTGGTCGTCCCGACTGATCGGCGCGCTCACGTGGTGCCCAGCCAATCGCTCATCGATCGCCCGCTCGCCTGCGCGGCCAGCGCACAGACCTCCGCGTTGCAGTAGAAGCCCTGGCACCGACCTGCCACCGCGCGCGTACGCCTTCGAATGCTGTCGATCGTTGTCGCCCTTGGTTCGATGATGCACGCGTCGAGAATCTCATCACGGGTGACGTGCTCGCAGTGACACACGATCGGCCCGTTGCCGCCCACCTGATACGGCCGCTCGAAGGCCTCGCCCAGATTGGTGACGCGTATGGACTGAATGCCATCGATGGGTTTCGCCACGACGGCGAGGCCGCACACGCGCAGCAACGTGAGTGCCTCTTCGGCGAGTGCCATCGACGCGGTCAGACCGGTGGAGCGGATACCTCCGAGACACACGTAGCCCAGCGCTGCGTCGTGACTCACCTGGTAATCGGCGTGCTCGGTGGCGGCGCGGAGGCCGGCGTAGACGGCCGTCACGTCCTCGTCTGCGAGCCCCGGCAGGATACGGCGACCCTTTTCGAGCAGACCGTCGAGGCCGGCCCGAGTGGAGCCGGTGGCCTCCTTGTCGTCAATGTCGTCGGCGGTCGGTCCGAGCATGATGTTGCCGAACACCGTAGGCGCCACGAGTACGCCCTTGGTGTGCGTCGTCGGCACGGGGAGCACCGTGCGAGTGAGCAGCGCGCGGGCGAGCTTGTCGAACACGATCAACTCACCGCGACGTGGTCGTTCGGTGAAGCCGGCGAGTCCGATCAGTGCGTGTAGATCGTCGCTGTGCAGGCCGGCGGCGTTCACGACGTACCGAGCGCGCAGCATCTCGCCCCGAGCAGTGGTCACCACGGTGATGTCCGTCTGCCGTTCGAGTTTCGTCACGTGACGATTCGGCAACCACGTCGCGCCGTTGGCAATGGCCTCACGGGCGAAGGCAAGCGGGGTGCTCCACGGGTCGATGATGAACTCGTCGGGGACCACCATTCCACCCACGACGCCCGGTCCGAGATGGGGTTCCATCTCGCGGACTGCGGCGGCATCGATGAGAAGCGAGTGCGTGTACCCGTTGGCGCCGGCCTTCTCGTGCAGGCTGGGCAGGCTTGCTGCCTGCTCGTCGTCCCACGCCACCAACACAGCCCCGGTCCGCTCGATCGCAATGCCGACCGTCGGTGCATATGCGATGAGTAGCTCGTATCCGCGGCGCACCAGCCGCGACTCGATCGACCCGGGCGTGGCGTCGAAGCCAGTGTGCAGGATCGCCGTGTTTGCCTTACTGGTGCCTGCGCCGATGTCCGGGCTCGCGTCGAGGAAGGCGATGTTGAGCTGATGACGCGAGAGCAGCCGGGCAACAGCGGTGCCCACGACGCCCGCCCCGACGACAAGCACATCAAATATGGGGTCGTGGTCGGACGAAACCTCGATCGAGTCTGACCGGTCAGGCATCGAGTACCAGACAGGCCTCGGCAACTGAACGCCACGAGTGCAGGCGCTGTTCCGCCTCGTCGGGGCCGATTTGGGGTTCTACAACGGTGGCCTGCCCCCAGACGGCGAGCGACTCGGACCCTCCTGCACCGATCTGAGCGAATGCCGCCACACCGAGCGCCGTTGCGTTGGGTGACGGATAGACCTCTACCGGAATCTGGAGGAGGTCTGCTTGCGTTTGCAACAAGACGCGACTGCGCGTGAGGCCGCCGTCGACACGCAGCCGCACCAGCGGGGTGCCGAGGTCGGCTCCCGCCGCGCGTGCGAGCCAGGCCACCTGTGCGGCGATCCCTTCGATGACGGCACGAACCACGTGCGCACGGGATGTACTCACCGACAGCCCGGCGATCGATCCCTTGGCATTCGGTGCCCAGAACGGTGCGCCGAGCCCGGCGAGCCCGGGAACGAAGGTGACGCCTTCGCTGCTGCTCACAGTCGCGCTCAGCGCATCGAGGTCGCTCGGAGCGCCGATGCATCCGATCTCCTGCAACCACGTGACCGCAGCACCGACGGTGTACACCTGCCCATCGAGGCACCACGTGATGTCGTCGCCCAACTGCCAGGCGACGCACCCGACCAAACCATTCGATGATCGGGTTGGCGAGTGTCCGGTAGATGCGAGCAGGAACGCCCCGGTGCCATAGGTGCATTTCGCCTCACCCGCATCGCAGCACGACTCGGCGAACAGCGCGGCCTGTTGATCGACGCACAGCCCCGAAACGGGCTTGGGTTTGGAACCGAACGCTGTCGTTTCGCCGATGACACCCGCGTTGGGCACAACCGAGGGCAGCGTCGCCGGATCGATGCCAAACGCCCCGCACGCAGTGGGGCTCCACGTGGCGGTATCGAGATCGAGGAGCAATGTGCGGCCAGCAGTCGCTGCATCGGTAACGAAGGAACCACAGAGGCGATTCAGGAGCCAGACATCGCTGGTGGTGATGGCCGCCGAGGGGTCCACGCGTTCGCGAAGCCAAGCGATCTTTGGTGCTCCGAAGTAGGGATCGAGTTTGAGCCCTGTTATCGCTGCGAGTTGTGTAGCCCACCCGTCGGCACGGAGCGCGTCGCAGAGAGCAGCGCTGCGACGGTCCTGCCACACGATCGCATTGCCGTGCGGCCGACCCGTCGAGCGATCCCACGCAACGATCGTCTCACCCTGGTTCGCAAGACCAATAGCGTCTGGGTCCACGCCGCCTGCTTGCTCGATCGCCTGATGACCGGCGATGAGCACGCTCTGCCACAACCGCTCGGGATCAACTTCCACTCCGCCGTCGGCCGCGGCAATTGGCGCGCAATCAGCCTCGGCCTCGGCGACCACGACTCCATCGACCACGACGATGGCCTTCGTCGCCGACGTGCCCTGATCGATGGCCAGGATGCGCATGGTCTAGGGAACCGGAATCCACACCAGGTTCAGCTGCGTCACCCGCACATCAGTGCGCTCGAGACTCACCGCCATCGTGGTCACGTTCTTGGCCAGCGCCGTCCATTTTGCGTCGATGTCGATGACCTCCTGACTCAGTTCTGCCTCGAGCTGCTCGAGTTGTGTGTTGAGCGCCTCGACCTTGTTTTCGGCAGCATCCGCGCGCCCACCTGCGGCAGCCGAGCGTGTGCGCCGGCCGGCCTCGGTGCCCGCGGTTCCGAGGATCGACCCGAGCAGGCCGCCACGTGACTTGCTGCCGCCGAGGAGGCCGCCGAGAATCGAGCCGGCCGTCGAGAGCACTTCCTGACTCTGACGTCCACGGGCCTCCGTGTGCAGCACTTCGGCCCGGTCTGTGGCCGCTTGCAGTTGGGTTTGAATGCGCGACACTTTGTCTTGGTACTTATCGCGCAGTGCCGCCGTTTCTGTGTCGGCGGCGGTGTTGGCTGCCTCCGTGCATCGAACTGCGAACTCCTCTGCGGTCTCGGCGGGACGCCCGAACAATTTGAGATCACGATTGGTCTGCAGATCAACTGTTCGACTGCGAACTAGGAAGTCGATGAGGTCCCGCTCAGCCCTGGTCCAGAAGGTCTTGTCCTTTACGGGGGCGTTGGTGAGTCGGTAAGCGCATGGAGTCGGCGCCTCCGTACGCAGGTCGCGATCGTCGTAGTCGACGCCGATCGCCCGGCTCATGTCGACCTGATCGGAGAGCGGAAAAACGACGGCTTCGTATTCTTCATCCTGGATGAGCGCAGCCTTTTCATCGTCGTATCGCAACGCGACGCGAGCCACGATGGCCGCTTCGAATCGCGTGCCACGCGGGTCACCGCCCACCGTTGCGAGCCATGGTGCTGCGATGTCGGCCCAGCGAACGGGGACGCCACCGGCGATGTTGGGCATCACCATGGTCTCGTCGCTCGCCATCGGAGCCGGAGCCGGAGCCGATGGTGCCGGTAACGCTGACGTCGAGATGGTGGCGGCGCCGCCTGTCTGCGGAGTCGGGACGTCTGGCGTCGTCGTCGCCGCCGCAGCAGCGGCAACCTTCTGGTCAGCCATCAAGACAGCGATCTGGTCGCGTGTGAGCGGACCCCTGAGATAGCTCATTGCCCACCGCGTGGTGAACACCTCCGGCTGATCCTTGCCGGCGCGCCGCAGTACGAACTCGCGCTTGGCGAGCCCACTAATGGTGCCCCCAACGGCGTTGATATCGACGCCGCCCGATGCCGCGCTCATGCCATCGAGCAACCGCTGCTTGTCCTGCTCGGTCTGCAGCCGGCCGATCATCCAGGTGCCGGCGTTCGACAGCGCCTTGTAGTCCACGTCGACGGGGTTTTGCGTGGAGAGCACGACACCCACGCCAAAGGCTCGGCCCTGCTTCATCAGCGTCATGATCGGCTTCTTCGTCGATGGCGTCGCGGTGGGCGGCAGGTAGCCGGCGACCTCATCCATGTACAACATCGCGCGCAGATCGGTCGTGCCACTCTGGCGTCGCATCCAGGTGACCAACTTCGACAACACGAGCGTGGTCACGAAAAGCCTTTCCTCGTCGCTGAGGTGCGCGGTGCACACGATGGCGCATCGGGGCTTGCCATCGGGAGTGCGCAACATGGCGCCGATGTCGAGCGCGGGTCCTGTCATCCATGCTCCGAATGACGGCGAGGCGAGCAGACCGTTGAGACGGATTGCAAAGGCCATACGGTCGTTCGGCGGGAAGAACGTGTCGAGATCGAAAAGGCCGAGCTTGCGGATCGGCGGTGTGGCCACCATGCCGACGAGTGTCGGTAGATCGAGGCTGCGGCCAGCGGCCCACTCGGCCTGAATGAGGTTCGACAGCAGGATGTGCTCGCGGCTGCTGAGCGGATCGGCCTCGATACCCACGAGACCGAGTAACCCACTGACGAATCCCTCGATCTCATCACCGACCACTTCGGTGTCACCCATGTCGGTCGGCGCCTGCAGCGATCCGACGATGTTCACACCGATTCCAGAGTTGGAGCCCGGTGTGTAGATGGTGAACTCCACGTTCTGACGCAGCGTGGCGATGTCGGCCGGTGCGATGCCCCAAGTGGCGAGGCCATCGGTCCAGGTCTTGGCCTGCGCAGCGGCGAAGTCGGCAACGCTCTGCCCGGCCTTTTGTGCGTCGCCCTCGTTCACCCACGGCTGGAAGTCGCCCGGGGCCAGTTGTGGGAAGGTCAGGCACAAGTTGGTGAGATCACCCTTGGGATCGATCAGCAAAGTCGGCACGCCGGCGCGCAGCGCATCCTCGATGAGGACGATGCCGAGTCCGGTCTTGCCCTACCCCGTCATGCCCACGATCACGCCATGCGTGGTGAGGTCGCTGGACGCAATGGAGGTGGTCGCCGAAGTGCGCTCGTGCTTGGCTGGGTCGATCTGCGCGCCGATGAGAAACTCAGTCATCCGCCTACCTTAGAACCTTGACCGGGGTTGGCACATCCGTGACACACATCGCTGACGCGTCGGTTACCGTCGGGGTCATGATTCGAGTCAGCGTTCTCTATCCTGGTGGCGACGATGTCACTTTCGACCACGACTACTACAAGAACACGCATGTGCCGTTGGCGTGCACGTCGTGGAATGTGGGCGGCGAGATCGACAAGGGCATCAACGGTCCGTACATCGCGGCCGTGCACTTCTTCTTCGAATCGATGGACCAGTTCCACGCGGCTATGGCGTTGCCCGCAACGGCCGACGTGATGGCCGATGTCGCCAACTACACCAATGCCGCTCCGGTGATGCAGATCGCCGAAGTCGTCTAGCGCGGGCACGGCCGTCATGGCGTTCAATGGATTCCCCGTCGAGGCCCTCGCGTTCTACGACGGCCTCGCCGCCGACAACTCGAAAGCGTTCTGGCAGGCCAACAAGGCCAACTACGACGCGAACGTCAAAGCGCCGATGCTCGGTCTGCTCGAACAGCTCGACGAATTCGGACCCTTCCATGTGTTCCGCCCATTCAACGACGCCCGATTCGCAAAGGGCAGGTCGCCGTACAAGGAACAGATCGGAGCGGTTGGCGAGCGCCAAGGCGGTGCCGTCTACTACGTGGCGTTCTCGGCTGCGGGACTGATGATCGGCTCGGGCTATTACTCCATGGCGGCAGATCAACTCGAACGATTCCGAGTTGCCATCGACGACGACCACCGCGGTGCTGAGGCTCAGGCCATTTGTGCGTCGCTCCTGAAGCGGGGCTTCACCATCGGTGCCATGAGCGAGTTGAAGACCGCGCCGCGCGGCTATCCCAAGGATCATCCGCGCATCGAGATGTTGCGCCGCAAGGGCTTGACTGCGTTCAAGTCGTGGACTCCCGAACCGTGGTTACACACCAAGGCGGTGGTCAAAAAGGTGCGCGACGGATGGAACGGTGCGAGCGATGTCAACGACTGGCTCGATGCCCACGTCGGCCCCAGCACGCTGCCTCCACCTGATTGGGAGCGGCCCTAGGTCGCTTCGGTGCGTGGCGACACGCGGTACGCGCAGCGCGTGTCACCGCTGAGCATGTGTTGCTCGCGGGTCACGTGCACCGTTGGTCCTAGCACCGCTTGGAACACCTCGAGTTCGCTGCGGCACAGACTCGAGCACGCAGCAGCCGCGCTGCAGATCGGGCAGTGACGTTCGATGAGGAGCAGGTCTGCACCGTCGGCCACCACCTCGGCGAGATATCCCTCGACGGTTCGGCGGTCAGCCAACGCGCGGACCCGCACTGCGACGGAACCGTGGGGCAGGCCAGCGCGATACGACGACAGTTGCCGAGCGGCACGATGGTCGATGACCTGATCGAGCGCGTCGGCGCCAAGCGTGCCACGAAGTGACTCCACCAGTTCGACGGTGAGCTCGCCGTGGCGATCGGGGAACAGCTCACGGGTCACGGGAGTGGTGCGCCAGTGGATGGCGGGTCGGCCCCTGCCTTGGATCACGCCCTCGAAGCGCTCGACGAGGCCGGACTGTTCCAGCGCGTCGAGATGTTGGCGAACCGCAGTCGTAGTTGTGTTGAACTGCTCGGCAAGCTCGTGAGCCGTGGCCTCATCGGCGCGCTTGAGGACCTCGATGATTCTGCGCTTCGCATCGGTGAGTTCGGCCATCGTCCCGCATGCTAACGGATTGAGAAAGCGCCCGCTTTGCTAAAAACGGTGTCCCTGGAGCAGCGGGGTGGAGGATTCGTCAACACAGCCGCGACACGCGCGAGCAATAACGGGTTCCCTTTGACAGAATGTAAAGCGTGACCCCAGCCAGCGACACAGCGACCGACACCACCAACGAGACCCGTGATGCCCTGATCAAGCAGTTCGGGTTGGCCGATGCAGTGGTCGATTCGGCCTCGCTGGCCAACAGCGTGGCCCGCTTTCGCGAACAGGGCATCACCTTGCCCACCTTCGCTCAACTGGCCGATCCGAGCGGTATCGATCGCAACCTCACCGCCGGAGTCGGCAAGGACGACCCCGACGCACGAAACCTGTGGCGCGTGCACTGGTACAACGACCTCGCCGGTAATCGCATCGATAAGCCTGACTACGTGGTGCTCACCAAGGAACTCACGGGCGTCGACAGCCCCATCATTGTCGCCTTCGGAGATCGCTTTCCGATGATCACAGCTCACAAGGTTCTCGCTGCTTACAGTTGTCTGGCTCCACGCGTCGTCACTGGTCAGTTCGATCCGACGCGCCATCGCGCCATTTGGCCGAGCACCGGCAACTATGCGCGTGGCGGCATTGCGATCAGTCGCATCATGGCGAGCCGCGGCGTGGCAATACTTCCCGCGGGGATGAGCCAGGAGCGATTCGACTGGCTCGATCAGTGGTGCGCGAATCCGGCCGAAGACGTGATCAAGACCATCGGCACCGAGAGCAACGTGAAGGAGATCTACGACGCCTGTAACGAGCTTGCGAAGGATCCCGCCAACTTCGTGCTCAACCAGTTCTGCGAGTTCGGTAATCACCTCGGTCACTATGAGGTCACCGGGCGTGCGCTCAGCCATGTGTTCGAGCACGCCGCCGCGGCGATGGGTCGGCCGAACCTGCGACTCGCCGCCTTCACGAGCGCCACTGGTTCGGCGGGCACGATCGCTGCTGGCGATCGGTTGAAGGAGGAATACGGCACCAAGATCGTCGCGGTCGAAGCGCTCGAGTGCCCAACCATGCTCGAGAACGGCTTCGGCGAGCACAACATCCAAGGCATCGGCGACAAGCACATCCCGCTCATTCACAATGTCACCAACACCGATGTCGTGGTGGCCATCAGCGATCACGCCACCGATGAACTCGACGTGTTGTTCAACACCTCTGCCGGTCGCGACTATCTCGTCGACAACAAGGGCTTCTCGGCCGAACTCATCGTTGCGCTCGAACACTTCGGCTTTTCGTCGATCTGTAACACGCTCGCTGCGATCAAGACTGCCAAGTTGTTGGGCCTTGGCCCCGACGATGCCATCATCACCATCGCCACCGACGGTGCGGCGCTATATCCCAGCGAGCGCGCCAAGACCATCGCCAACCGCTATGGCAACGACTTCACCACGGTCGATGCCGCCGAGGTTTTCGGCGAACATCTCGCCAACGTCACCACTGATGGCACCATCGAGTGCACTGAGCGAGATCGCAATCGCATCTTCAACCTCGGCTATTACACATGGGTCGAGCAACAGGGCACTCCCTTCGAGTTGTTCGAGGCTCGTCGAGCGCAGAGCTTCTGGCAGGGCCTTCGCAGCTACCTGCCGGTGTGGGACGAACTCATCACCGACTTCAACGCCAGAGTCGCGTCGAGCAGCTAGTTCATGCCCGCTGAGATCATGCCCGCGGTCGGAGTCGTCGGTTGGCGTTGCGTGGTGTGCAGCATCACGGTGGATATCGCAGACGCCATGGTGTTCCGTTGCCCGAACGCCACTGCCGACGATCCGTATCACACTTTGCAGATCGTGCAACACGACGAAGCCGTTCGGCGCGTCAGCGGTGACTCGAATCCGTTCGTCGCCTATCAGCCCTATTTTGCGTGGGACTCGTTTGCTGCGGCGCTTGGTATGACTGAGCCCGAACGCCGGGCGCTGGTCGTGGAGTTGGACGCCGCGATCGCCGTCATCGCCGGCACCGGTTTCGTCACCACGCCGTTCACTCGCGTTGATTCGCTCTCGGACGTACTCGGCTTCACTGCTGAGGGCGGCGTGTGGGTGAAAGACGAAACGCATCAGGTGGCGGGTAGCCACAAGGCCCGGCACCTGTTCAGCACGTTGCTGCAGTTGCTCGTAGCCGAGTCGTTTGGTCGCACGCCGTGGGGCAGTCGCATCGGCGAGCGCCGTGCGCTGGCGATCGCGTCGTGTGGCAACGCAGCGCTTGCGGCATCCACGCTCGCGGCCGCAGTGCAGTGGCCGATCCAGGTGTTTGTGCCGCCCAGCGCGAACCCAGCGGTACTGGCCCGTCTCGTCGAGCTCGGGGCCACGATCACGATGTGCCCACGTCGTCCGCATGATCCTGCAGGCGATCCGTGCGTACTGCGTTACCGAGAGGCGGTGGCAGCCGGAGCCATCCCCTTCAGCGTGCAGGGCACCGAGAACGCGTGGTGTCTCGACGGTGGTCGCAGCATCGGTTGGGAGATGGCTTCGCAGGCGCTCGATCGGGTGTTCGTGCAGGTTGGCGGCGGAGCCTTTGCGCGGTGCGTAATCGGTGGACTTGCGCAGGCCGTTGGCGGTAACGGGAACGTTCTCCCGAAGCTTCATGCCGTGCAGACGCAGAGCTGTGCGCCGCTCGCTCGAGCCTGGCGCCGAGCCCTCGATGGTCCCGGTGGTTTGGCAACGGCTGGTGCGCGCTGGCGCGACTGCATGACGCCATGGGAAACCGAGGGCCACTCGGCTGCCGACGGCATTCTCGATGACGAGACGTACGACTGGTTGGGCATCGTGAACGGCATGGCCGCAAGTGGCGGATCGCCGGTGGTCTCGCCCGAATCGGATGTGTTGCTCGCAAATCAGCTCGCAAGGGCGAATACCTCTGTCGTTGCGAGCTACACCGGTACGGCCGGGCTCGCTGGCCTGCTCACGTATCGTGCCGAGGTGCGCGACCACGAACGCGTAGCCGTGATATTCAGCGGTATTCGTCGCTGACCAATCGTCAGCTGCGCACGATTCCGTACGCGTTGCTCGGGCGAAGGTGCACCACCGTGCGACGCTCCTTGACCATCGAGGTGCGGTATTCGTCCCAGTTGGCGTGTTCGCCCCCGATGACGCGGTACAACTCGACGAGTTCGTCGACGGTGGCGTCGTTGGGTTCGGCCGCCACGGGTGCCAGTTTCGCATCGCCTTCGAGCACCACGTAGCCCCAAAAGTCGTCCTGGCTGATGTGTACCGAGATGCGTGGATCACGCACGATGTTGAAGTACTTGGCCCGATCGGCGGTGATCGAGATTCGTACCTCGCCGTCGTCGGTGATCATGTAGACGATGTTCGAGAGTTGCGGCCTGCCATCACGCTTGATCGTCGTGAGCACGCCGTTGCGGAACCGTTTGGCAAAATCGAGAGCGGTGGAGATGTCCATGGGCGGTGCAACACCCGATTCCCGCAACTCGTTCCCGGAACGAGATCGCCGAATCCCGATAGCCTGAGACACATGTCGGATCTCATCACGCCCCTCGCCGCAGACTCCAGTTTCGATCCACGCAGCGATGTGTTCAACCGCCTGCTAAAGAACCGGGTCATCATGCTCGGAACCGATGTCAACGACGAGATTGCCAATCAGCTCTGTGCGCAGTTGCTCTATCTCGAGGGTGAAGATCCCAACGCCGACATCTGGCTGTACATCAATAGCCCCGGTGGTTCGGTGTATGCAGGCATGGCCATCTACGACACGATGCAATTCGTCAGCTGCGAAGTCGCCACCGTCTGCATGGGCATGGCCGCCAGCATGGGCCAGTTCCTGCTCACCGCCGGTGCTCCCGGCAAGCGGTTCACGCTGCCCAACGCCCGCGTGATGATGCACCAGCCGAGCGCTGGCCTACGCGGCCAGGCCGCCGATATCGCCATTCAGGCCGAGCAGCTCGTGTACACCAAGCGGCGCATGGCTGAACTCACCGTGCACCACACCGGTCAGCCGTTGGAGAAAATTCAGGCCGACAGCGAGCGCGACCGTTGGTTCACCGCGGAAGAGGCCCAGCACTACGGCCTCGTCGACAAGGTCATCGTCAAGCGCGGCGAGATTCGCTGACGGCATACAGCCCGGCGTCCCGGCCACAGCCATCGCCCAGCGTCAGCTGGTCGGGGTCACGGCGGGATCAGCGCCGCCAACGGGACCGAGGTCGAGGCCACAGGTATTGTGCGCCCAGGTGACCAGGTTCTCGGCAGATCGCTGTGTGGCATAGGCCGCATCGGCGACTCCTTGTACCGAGGCGGGATTGTTCACGTCGACGGAGTTGGCGGTCTTGAGGTTGGTGGACAGCTGATCCCAATCGGCTTGCACTTCGAGGGGTGCAACCTCGCCCATGCGCGAGTACAAAGAGATCAATGCCGAGATTTCTTCGGGCGATTGCGGGAGCTTGTGGATCTCGTCTTTGTGGGCCGTGAGTTCTCCGCAGAACTTCTCGGCGCTGCGTACCGGCGCACTGCCGCATGCCGCGACCGTGAGGAGCGATGCCAGAGCAACACGTGTGAGAGCGGACGACATTCGCATTCCGCTAGTCAAGCATTCGGCCCGAGTGAAATGCGGGCACCCACGCGTCGGCGATTGCTGGTCGAGTGATCGAGGGTGTTGGCGCGGCGGCCGGTAGCGTGGCGATGTCGTGGGGCCGCGCCCCTCCTGTACGCCAAGCGGTGTCAACCGCATGTCTGTCGGAGGTGGCCTGTGCTTGCAGCCATTACATCTGCAACGCTGCTCGGAGTCGAGGGCCATCGTGTCGTCGTCGAGGTGCACGTTTCGAGTGCTTTGCCGAGCTTCACCATCGTCGGTCTGCCTGACGAGGTCTGCCGCGAGGCGCGCGATCGTGTGCGCGCGGCGGTGTTGTCCAGTGGGTTCTCATGGCCCTCGAAGAAGGTCACTGTCAACCTCGCACCGTCGAGCCAACGCAAGGTCGGCGCGGGCCTCGATCTGGCCATTGCCGTCGGCATCCTGGTGGCCGACGATCTCATTGGAGCCGACGCGGTGGCTGAGTTCGGTTTCGTCGGCGAGCTCGGTCTCGACGGCTCGTTGCGACCCGTCGCTGGTATCGCGCCGATGGTTGCTGCGCTTGGCGCCGTACGGGCGGTGGTCCCTGTTGCGAGTCGACACGAAGCCGAGGTCATCAGCGAATTCGGCGTGGTTGTGGGCCGTACGCTCCGCGATGTCGTCGAGGCGCTGAAGGGCCAAGCGCCCTGGCCGACACCGCCCGCCGATGACTATGTCGAGGAGATCGTCGAGGTGCCCGATCTCGCCGATGTGCGGGGGCAACCACTGGCGCGACAGGCGCTCGAGGTGGCTGCTGCGGGTGGCCATCATGTGTTGTTTGTCGGCCCACCGGGTTCGGGTAAGACGATGCTGGCGCAGCGCATGCCGGGGCTCCTGCCACCGCTCACGCCGCAGGTATCGCTCGTAGCCACCATGGTGCACTCTGCGGCAGGAGTACGGCTGCCTTCGAGCGCGCTCATCACTCGTGCACCCTTCCGGGCTCCGCACCATACGAGTTCGATCGTCGCGCTGGTGGGCGGCGGCACCGCGTCGCTCAGGCCCGGCGAGATCAGCTTGGCCCATGGGGGAGTGCTCTTTCTCGATGAGCTGGGCGAGTTCTCCCCAGCGGTGCTCGACGGATTGCGTCAGCCGCTGGAGGAGGGCGTCGTTCGCGTGGCTCGCGCACGGGCGAGCGCCACACTGCCGGCTCAGTTCCTGCTCGTTGCAGCGACGAATCCGTGCCCGTGCGGCGGAGGCGCACCGGGATCATGCGAATGCGACGACGGTGCGCGCTCCCGATATTTGCGTCGGCTGTCCGGCCCCCTGCTCGATCGATTCGATCTCCGCGTCCCGGTGCATCGCCCCGAGGTCGACGAGCTGCTCGTGGGCGAGGGTGGCGAATCATCGTTGGTCGTCGCAGAGCGCGTCGCGCGGGCTCGCGGTGTCGCTCACGAGCGAAACGGTTGTCTCAACGCGGCGATACCGGCAACGCTGCTCGACGCACTGGCACCGCTGGAGGCTGCAGCGCAGCAGCTGCTGCGAACCGAACTCGAACGAGATCGACTCACCGGCCGCGGGTATCACCGAGTGCGTCGCGTCGCGCGCACGCTGGCCGATCTCGATGCCCTCGGTGACGAGGTCGTGCGCGAGCGACACGTCGTGATGGCCCTGCAGTTTCGGGTTCGCTTGTCCCCGCTTCTTCGCGGGAGGGCGGCATGAGCGAGCTTCCCGAGGAAGCGTTCGCGGCGGCGCTCGCAGGCCTCGATCGCATGACCGTGAACCGGCTCAATGTCTTGTTGAACCAAGTCACGCCGCGTGACGCCTTCGCGATTGCCGTTGGCGAGGCGCGCCCCATCGGCCTTGCATCGCAACTCTTCGCCATCGATGGGCTGGCAACTGCGTGGCGCCAAAGCGCGGCCGTTCGGTCGCCTGAGCGCGTCTGGGACGAATGCTGTCGTCACGGCATCAGCGTGTTGGTCCGCGGCATGCCCGGTTATCCGGAGCCGCTCTTACACGATCCTTCGCCCGCAGCGGTACTGTTCGTGCTCGGTGACCTTGGTCGAATCACCGCACGGCGCGCCGGCATCATCGGCACGCGGAACGCAACGGGCTCCGGACGCGACACCGCCACCACCCTCGGTCGAGACCTCGCCGCTGCCGGCGTGCACGTGGTCTCGGGCCTGGCTCGCGGAGTCGATGGCTGCGCGCATCGCGGCTCGTTGTCCGTGGCTGATGGCGCGGCTCCGCTCGCGGTCGTGGCCTCGGGGCTTGATGTGGTCTATCCGCGCGAGCACGCACACCTTTGGCGGCAGGTGGCCGAGCACGGCGCAGTTGTCTCCGAAGCACCGCCGGGCACCCTTCCCGAGGCGTACCGGTTCCCGTTGCGTAATCGAATTCTTGCAGCGCTCAGTGAGGTGCTCGTGGTGATCGAATCCCGCGCCCGGGGTGGCTCATTGATCACTGTCAACGAAGCTCGCGACCGCGGCATCTTGGTTATGGCTGTTCCCGGAGCGCTCCGCAATCGCGCCGCGGAGGGTACCAATGCGCTGGTCCGCGATGGTTGCCCGGTGGTGATCGACGTCGACGACGTCTTGGTCGGTCTCGGTCTCGACTCGCGTCGCGCTGGCGGCGTTGCCTACGATCCGAGGCCGCGTCCGCGAGGCAGTGATGTGGAGTTCGTCGACCTGCTCTGCGAGCCGCGGACGCTCGATCAACTGGTTCTGCTCACCGGTCACTCGTTGGTCGATTGCGCGATGGTGATGGCGCGACTCGAATCCAACGGGTGGGTGCATCAGGTGAACGGGTGGTTCGAACGTGTCGGAGACGCGACTTGAATTCCTCCGTGGGGCACGGGTTCCGCACAATGGGCGCTCAGACCGAATACCCTGAACCCCGATGCGTGGACGAACTGTTGAGGCCAACGCTGCCAGCGCTGCCCCCGGTGTGTCCGAGTGGCACGTACACGAATTTGTCGCGTCGCTCACCTCGTCGGCCGAGAACACCGTTGTGGCTTACCGCAGCGACATCGAGGGCTTCGTCGAGTGGGCACAACGACTCGGTATCACCGCACCCGATGGTGTCGACCGTCTGGTGCTGCGTCGCTTTGTTGCGTTTCTCACGACCCGCCAATTCGCCCGGCGCACCATTGCCCGCAAGGTTGCCGGAGTTCGGCGTTACTTCGGTTGGCTTCGTCGCAGTGGTTTCATCGAGGTGGACCCGTCGGTCAGTCTGCACGCTCCCGGTGGTCAGGGCCGCCTGCCCAAGGTCTTGTCGCACAGTGATATCGCCGAACTTCTCGATGCTGACGCGCCCGACGACGAGCCCGTCTGGCGCCGACGGCGCGACGATGCAGTGCTCGAACTGCTGTATGGCAGCGGCATCCGCGTCAGTGAGTTGTGCGGTCTCGATGTTGATGGCATCGACCTCGCCGGATCAGCAGTTTCCGTGTGGGGCAAGGGCGCCAAAGAGCGACGGGTGCCACTCTCGCAGCCGGCATCAGACGCGCTCGCATTGTGGTTGCAGATTCGGCGCGATGTGCTTGCGGCCCACGTCGGTGCTGCGTTGTTCGGTAACGAGCGCGGCAATCGCCTCACGCCTCGCGATGTTCGTCGCATTCTCGACCGCCGGTCAGCCGTTCCGACGCACCCGCACGCTCTTCGTCACAGTTTTGCCACTCATTTGCTCGATGGGGGCGCGGACCTGCGCGCGGTTCAGGAAATGCTGGGCCATAGTGATGTGGCAACAACGCAGCGTTACACCCACGTCAGCAAGGAACGACTTCGTACCGTGTACTCACAAACGCATCCGAGGGCTTAAGGCGATGAGGGAAAGCTTTGGTCGCGCCTCTGGCGATTCAGAACTGATGGGCTGGTGGGATCGTTGGCTCGAACAACGTGACCCAAAGGCGCGCGAGCGACTCATCGTGCACTACTCGCCACTGGTGAAGTTCGTTGCCGGCCGCGTCGGCGCAGGCCTGCCGAACAGCGTGGATCCGGGAGATCTCGTGAGCGCGGGTGTGTTCGGCCTCATCGACGCGGTCGAACGATTTGATTCTGACCGCGGTGTGAAGTTCGAGACGTTTGCCGTGCCCCGAATCCGGGGCGCGATCTTTGATGGACTGCGCTCGCTCGACTGGGTGCCGCGCTCGGTGCGTAGCCGAGCGCGCGAGGTCGAGACGGCGTTCCACGATCTCGAGGCCAAGCTCGGCCGTAGCCCAGGCGACGACGAGCTCTCCACCCACCTGGGAATCTCCAGCACCGAGTTCCAGCGTTGGCTCGCGGCAATCGCCAGCACCACCGTCGGCCCGCTCGACCGGGCGCTGGTTGCCGGAGCTGAACCTCGTTCGCTGCGCGGTGAAACTCCCGATAGCCCATCGGGAGCGTACGAAGACGGCGAAGTTCGGCGCGCCGTGCGTGGCGAGGTCCGCAAGTTGCCCGACCGGGAAAAACTCGTGCTGTCGTTGTATTACGACGAAGGTCTTACCCTTGCCGAAATCGGCGGCGTGCTCGGAGTCACCGAGAGTCGGGTCTCGCAGATTCACACCAAGGCCGTGTTGCACCTCCGTTCGCGCATGGCCGCGAGCGGGATGAGCTAGCCCAACCGCGCCAAAAGCGTTGTCTTGCACCGCGGTCGGTGCCGATTGCAGCAGAGCTGCCCAGGTCCGCCGGCACCAGCCGGTTGCGTCGAGGAGGCCGCAATGCTTATGTTCTGGATTCGGATCGCGGCGTTGTCCGCCATGGTGTCGCCTGCGCCGCCAACCGAGTGTCTCTTGGCGCCCGTGCATGCGCCGATCGTCGTGAATTTCGCAGCCCCAGCGTGTGTGTGGTGCCCTGGACAACGAGGCATCGAATATGCACTCGGATCCTCCGTCACGGTGCAAGCAGCTGCTGCGGGAAGCGTCACCTTCAGCGGTCTCGTCGTTGGCGTGCGATACGTCGTTGTTGCTCAGACCGATGGGCTTCTCGCCACCTACGGCATGCTCGCCGACAACGTCGTGCGCGCCGGCGAGCGGGTGTCAGCCGGGCAGATTGTCGGTCATGCCTCGATCCGGCTCTACTTCGGGCTGCGTCTCGACGGCGTCTACGTAGATCCGGTGCCACGCCTGGGCATGCCAACGAGTCGTGCACGGCTCGTTCCGGCCGACGGGTCCCGCGCCCGACCGACCCGCGACGGCCACCCAACGTGTCGAATCCAGACCGAATCAGGGCTGGAACAGCACCTGCACCCGATAAGCTCTCCGACGGCTCTGGCGACCCGGCAGGCCATCACATCAACAGCATCCTGCTCACACTGCGGTCGCTTCGGCGCTGTGCGAGATGCCCGCTAACCGCAGTAGAGGAGTGAATGATCATGGCAGTCGTTACTACGCGCCAAATGCTCGAAGCTGGAGTCCACTTCGGTCATCAGACCCGTCGTTGGAACCCGAAGATGAAGCGATTCATTTTCGGTGAGCGCAACGGCATCTACATCATCGATCTCGAGCAGACTCTGCAGCGTGCCGAGGTCGCCTACAACTTCGTGCGTGAGCTGTCCGCAAA
Source organism: Actinomycetes bacterium (assembly GCA_025360105.1). Classification (GTDB taxonomy): domain Bacteria; phylum Actinomycetota; class Acidimicrobiia; order Acidimicrobiales; family Ilumatobacteraceae; genus WLMZ01. The sequence continues at coordinate 69,704 of JANYCT010000089.1, forward strand.
GGGTGGCACCGTGTTGTTCATCGGCACCAAGAAGCAGGCGCAGGATCCTGTGCGGAGCTACTCCGAAAAGTGCGGCATGCCCTACATCAACGAGCGTTGGCTCGGCGGCATGCTCACCAACTTCGAGACCATTTCCAAGCGCGTCGCGAAGATGCAGGAATACGAGCGCATGAAGGTGTCGGGCGAATTCGATGCAATGCCGAAGAAGGAAGCGCTCTTGCTGAGCCGCGAGCTCGAGAAGCTGCAGAAGAACCTTGGTGGTATCCGCAACCTCGGCCAGCGCCCCGACGCAGTGTTCATCCTCGATACCAAAAAAGAGCACATCGCGGTGACCGAGGCGAACAAGTTGAAGATTCCCGTGATTGCCGTCGTCGACACGAACGTGGACCCCGACGTGATCCAGTTCCCGATCCCCGGTAACGACGATGCCATTCGCGCCAACGCGCTCATGTGCCGCGTCATCGCCGAGGCAGTCGAGGAAGGCCGCTACATCTCGTCTCGGCGCAACCCGCAGGCTGCGCCCAAGCGCACTCTCGAGCAGGACGCCGAGTTCATGGCTGCCCAGGCCGACGCACGCAAGCAGGCGGCCGCAGCACAGGCCGATCGCGAAGCCCGTCTGGTTGCGTCGAAGGTCGACGATTCCTCCGACGTCGCGAGCGTCGGGGCTGAAGATGTCGTCTCCGAGCCCGTCGCCGAACCAGTCGTCGAGATGACCCCCGCAGAAACCCCGGCTGAAACCGCTGCAGAAATCACGGAAGGCTGAACCATGGCAGTCAACGCCAAAGACGTCCAAGCCCTGCGCCAGTCCACCGGTGCCGGGATGATGGATTGCAAGAAGGCCCTCGAAGAGAACGAAGGCGATATCGAGGCCGCCAAGCAGTGGCTCCGTGAAAAGGGTCTGGCCGCTTCGGCCAAGCGTGACGACCGTGAGAACACCCAGGGCCTCGTCGCGTTGTTGATCGAGGGCCAGGTAGGCGCCATCGTCAAGCTCAAGTGCGAGACCGACTTCGTCGCCGCCAGCGAGCAGTTCAAGGCCGAGGCCGCCGCACTTGTTGCGTTGGTCGTCGCTCAGGGCGCCGATGCTGTCGCAGAGCGCTCGACCATTCTCGACGATCTCAAGATCACGTTGAAGGAAAAGATCGAACTCGGCGATGTCATTCGTATTGAGGTCGCTGCCGGCAACACAATCGATTCATACGTTCACTTGCAGGGTGGCCGTGGCGTGAACGCAGTGTTGGTCGAGATGTCCGGTGCCGGCAGCGAGCTGGCCCACGACGTGGCCGTGCACATAGCGTTCGCCCGCCCAAAGTACCTCAAGCGCGACGACGTGCCTGCCGAGGTCGTGGCTCACGAGCGGGCCACCCTCGAGACCATCACTCGCAACGAAGGCAAGCCCGAGGCAGCAATTCCCAAGGTGGTCGAGGGCCGCATTCAGGGCTTCTACAAAGATGTCTGTCTGATGGATCAGCCGTACGCGAAGGACGACAAGGTGTCGATCACACAGCTCATTGGTTCGGCGAGCATCGTGACGTTCGCCCAAGTCGAGATCGGCTGATCGACCATGGCCTCGCCCCGCTGGAAGCGCATCGTCTTCAAGCCATCGGGCGAGGCCTTGGCCGGACCGAGCGGATCGGGGCTTGACGGCGCAACGCTCGCGCATACGGCGCTCGAAATTCTCGACGTCCGTGAGAATCTGGGCGTCGATGTCGCGGTCGTGGTCGGAGGCGGCAATTTCTGGCGCGGTCGCACCGGCGCAATGACGGGTATGGACGCCACCCAATCCGATCACATCGGAATGCTCGGCACGGTGATGAACGCGCTTGCGTTGCAAGACGCACTGGAACGCGCCGGTCAGCCTACGCGGGTGCAGTCGGCCATCGAGATGCCGCGCATTGCCGAGCCCTACATCCGGCGACGCGCAATGCGACACCTCGAAAAGGGGCGAGTGGTCATCTTCGCCGCTGGTACCGGCAATCCGTTCTTCACCACCGATACGGCGGCCGCCCTGCGTGCTGCGGAGATCGATGCCAATGCACTGCTCAAGGGCACGCACTCCGGCGTCGACGGTGTGTACTCTGCCGACCCGCGTACGGACAGCACGGCCACCAAGTACGACGAGATTGGCTATATGGACGTGATGAACCGCGACCTCAAGGTCATGGACGCAACGGCCATCGCGTTCTGTCGTGACAACCAGTTGCCCATCGTCGTGTTCGACATGTCAGCCCATGGCGCGCTGCGCGCCATCCTCGAGGGCCAGCGCGTCGGCACGATCATTCGCGAAGACTAATCAGAGCTTCGCGGTCGTCCTAGGGTTGCCAACTTCAGTAGCGTGCACTCTGGGTGCTGGCACCTCTGTACGCTGGTGCCGTGATCGAAGACACCCTTCTCGAAGCCATCGACAAGATGGACAAAGCTGTTGAGCACGTACAGTCGCAGTTCACCACTGTGCGTACGGGTAGGGCCAGTCCTGCGCTGGTCGAGCGCATCATGGTGGATTACTACGGGTCGTCGGTTCCGCTGCAGCAATTGGCCGGGTTTCAGGTACCCGAGGCTCGTCAACTGATCGTCAAGCCGCACGATCGGGCGTCGTTGGTTGCGATCGAGAAGGCGATTCGTGAAAGCGATCTCGGTATCTCGCCTTCGAATGATGGAGTCGTGATCCGACTGAACATTCCGGCGCTCACCGAGCAGCGTCGCAAGGAATACGTCAAGATCGTCAAGCACCTCGCCGAGGATGGTCGCATCGCCGTCCGCAATCTTCGCCGCGACGCCCGTAAGCACCTCGAAGCCGCAGAAAAGGCCAGCGTCATTTCGGCCGACGAGCTCGAGCGAGCTGAAAAAGAGATGGAAAAGATCACGCATGAGCACGTCGAGTTGATCGACAAGGCGTTTGCGCGCAAAGAGCAGGAACTGCTCGAGGTATGAACGGAGCAGGAACTGCTCGAGGTATGAACGAAGGGGTGAAATGAGCGATGACGTGTGGCGCCGTAAGGCGCGCGATGACGACGACTTCGGGCCGCCGTTGTTCGGCGACGATTCCGATGATGCCGTGGTCGGCAGTGGTGTACGCACCGACAAGCCGATCGTGTTCGACGACAACTCAGGTTCGTTGCCCCACTGGACCGAACCTGCTACGGGCGAGGTCCCGCGGGTGCGCAAGCCTGCTGCTGCGCCGGTCGCTGGTCCCGCTGATGAGCTCGATGTGTGGTCATCGTTTGCTGGTCAGGCCCCGGTGTGGCAAGACGACGACCAGCCTGGCGCCAGCGACCAGTCCGGCCAACTCGAGGATTTCTCCGACATGCCCCGCTCGGGCGCATTCAGTGAGTCGACGGCCCAAGATGATCCGTTCTTCGATATCACCGATGCAGACATCAGCGGAGCAGTAGCCGCCACTCGTCGTGAGCCGGGTCGTATCACCATCGGTACCGATCCCACCGACGAAGGCATCGGTCGGCCCACTCCCTCGAAGGGCAGGGCGCGCACGTCGCGCGAGGAACAGGCTCGCGCTGCGCGCACGGGTCGTCCAACCGGATCCGTACGGACCACACCGTCACAGTCCACCGCTGGTGTAGGTGGGCGCGACATGCCGACCGCAGTCGCGGTGGGCGCGCTCATGGCGGCGGTCTTTGTCGGAGCGATCATTTGGAAGCCACAGGCAGTGCTGGCCATTGTCGTCATCGTGATCGGCCTTGCGGCCGTGGAGTATTTCGAGAAGGTCACCGAAAAGGGGTACCAGCCAGCGAGTGTGGTCGGCATCGTGGCCTGTGTGGCAGCGCCGCTCGCGGCCTACTGGGTCGGCGAGCGGGCGATCCCGTTGGTGATGGTGTTCGCCTTCATCGCAGGTTGTATCAGTTTCATCGGCGCACCGAACCTGAACTCCAGCCCGATGCCGAACATGGCTATAACGACGTTGGGCGTCACATGGATCGGCCTGTCGGGCGCGTACGGAGGTCTCATCCTCGGTGCTCAGAGCGCCGGGGCGATTCCTGGACACGCCGGCACCGACACCTTGTTGCTCTTGGCCGTTGGCGTTGTCGTCAACGACATCGGCGCCTTGTTCGTGGGCTCGGCAGCCGGCCGCACGCCGCTGCGCGGTTGGATCAGCCCCAACAAGTCGGTCGAGGGTTTTATCGGTGGCGCGCTGCTCACCATCATCGCAATGGTGGTGATCGGCATCGCCGGCAAGAGCGATACGTGGAGCACCCCCAATCTGATCGCGCTCGGCATCGTCATTGCGATCATGGCGCCGCTGGGTGACCTCACCGAGAGCATGTTCAAGCGCAACCTCGACATCAAGGACTTCGGCAGCATCGTGAAGGGCCACGGCGGCGTTCTCGATCGTTTCGACGGGTTTTTGTTCGCTCTGCCGGCCGTGTTCTATCTCATGATCGTGCTCGAGCCATGGACCACCGCTGTCCGCAAATGACTCGGCGCGGCGTGAGGCTCAGATGTTGCATGAGCGCCCGCCATGCGTTCCGGCAGATTCGCTGACAGACTTGGACACGTGAGCTCGGTTCGTGTTGCCATTGCCGGATCGACCGGCTCAATCGGTACGCAGACGCTTGACGTCGTGCGCGCCGAAGCAGGGCGCTACGAGGTCGTCGGTCTCGGTGTCGGCTCCTCGGTGGAGGCTCTCATTGCGCAGGCCCTCGAGTTTCGCCCGAAGGTCGTTGTGGTCGCCGACCGGCGGGCGCTCGCCGAGGTGGCACGAGCATTGCCCTTCGCCGAGGTGGTCGACGACTTGTCGGTGCTGGCCACCGACGCTGGTGCAGATGTGGTGATCAACGCCGTGGTGGGGTTCGCCGGTCTGCCAGTCACGGTGGCAACGCTGCGCGCCGGCAAGCGACTCGCCTTGGCGAACAAGGAAAGCCTGATCGCCGCTGGGCCGGTGGTGCAGCCGTTGCGCTCTACGCCTGGCGCCGAACTCGTGCCGGTTGATTCCGAGCACTGCGCCATTCATCAGTGCCTGCGCTCGAGTGCTCGTACCGAGAGCGAGGTCTCGCGGTTGGTTCTCACCGCGAGCGGGGGACCCTTCCGAGGCCGCACGTCGGCCGAGCTCGCTGATGTCGGCGTCGAGCAAGCGCTGGCACACCCAACATGGAAGATGGGCCCGAAGATCACCATCGATTCGTCCACGCTGATGAACAAGGGTCTCGAGGTCATCGAGGCCCACGAATTGTTCGGCACGCCCTTCGATCACATCGAGGTCGTCGTGCATCCGCAATCGATCATCCACTCGATGGTCGAGTTCACCGATGGAGCGACGATTGCTCAGTTGAGCCTGCCCGACATGCGTCTGCCCATCGGCTACGCGCTTGCGTACCCGTATCGAATCGCGACGCCGTTTGGGCGCATCGATTGGACCACGTTGGCTCGTCTCGACTTCGAGGCTCCCGACATTGCCACGTTCCGGTGCCTCGCGCTTGCGTACGCGGCGGGTCGCGTCGGTGGCACGGCACCAGCGTGGCTCAGCGCCGCCAACGAGGAAGCCGTCGATGCATTTCTGGCGGGCAGAATTCGCTGGACGCAGATCGCAGAAATTTGCGACGCAGTACTGCAGCGACACCAAGAAGCAACCGATATCACCACGATGACCGTCGACGACATCGTGCACGCCGACCACACGGCGCGCCGAGTAGCCCAGGAGGTGCTCCACGCATGAGCAACACCTACGAGAAGTTCCGCAACGAGATGGTCGCCGGCGGTGGTATCGACGTACCCGACGAAACGGTGAAAGGCCCGAGGGCCTTCATCGGGATCGGCGTGCTGCTCGTCTTGCTGGTGGTGCTGGCAATTGCCAACATCTGGGTGTTCGTTTTCATCGTGGGCCTGTTGACCTCGGTGTTTCTGCACGAATGTGGGCACTACTTCACCGCACGTAAGTCGGGGATGAAGGTGACGCAGTTTTTCATGGGCATGGGGCCACGTCTGTGGAGCTTCAAGCGCAACGACATTGAATACGGAGTTCGCGCCTTTCCGATCGGTGCATTCGTGCGCATCATCGGGATGAACAATCTCGACGAAACCGACCCGGCCGACGAGCCATTCGCCTACCGCAACAAGTCGTACCCGAAGCGCATGTGGGTGATTACCGCCGGCTCGGTGATGCACATGATCATTGCGATCCTGCTGTTGCTCACGGTGTACACCGTGTGGGGCAAGGATCAGCCGACGGGTGAGGTTGCGTTCGCGCGCATCGAGGTGTCCGGGCCTGCCGACAAAGCGGGCGTCAAGGTCGACGATGTCGTTACATCGATCGACGGCGTGGCGGTGCACTCGGCGACGCAGTTCGTGGATCTCATCCATTCACATCAGCCCGGCGACAACGCCGATCTCGCGCTCGTGCGCAGCGGCCAACCGATGAGCATCTCGGTAGTGCTCGGCACCAACCCGACGCCAGGCAACGAGGGCGTTGCGTATCTCGGTGTGAGCTCAGCCGAAAAGACCGCCTTCCAGAACATCGCTGTCGGCGACGCCGTACGTAGCAGTTTCACCGATCTCGGCACAGCGGCTTGGCGCAGTGTGCAGGGCGTGGTGAAGGTGATGAACCCGGTGAACCTGTATCAGCACCTGTCGGGCGCCAACACAGATCAGTCCACGCAGCCCGTCACGGTCTACGGCATCAGCCGGCTCAGCTCGACCATCGGGCAAGAGACCGGCCTGCCGGGCATTCTGCTCACGTTGGCGGGCGTGAACGTGTTCGTCGGCCTGCTCAACATGTTCCCCCTGCTGCCCTTCGATGGTGGCCATGCGGCGATCGCGACCTACGAGCGCCTGCGCTCGCGCAAGGGCAAGCGCTACACGGCTGACGTCGGCAAAATGGTGCCGGTGGCAATGACGGTGATGACCTTCCTCGTGGTGGTGCTGTTTGCCGGGCTCTATCTCGACATCACCAACCCGATCCGTTGATCTGATCGTCGCGCTCAGTCACCTGCGCAAAGGCGCTCGATCGGTGGCACACTGGTGACGTGTTCGAGCGTCGAGAGACCCGTCAGATCCACGTCGGCAAGGTACCCGTAGGCGGCAATGCGCCGATCTCGGTGCAGTCGATGACCATCACCAAGACTGCCGATGTCGAAGGCACTCTGCAGCAGATCTATGCACTCGCGGCGGCCGGGTGCGACATCGTTCGTTGCACCTGTAACGAGGCCGCTGCGGCCGAAGGACTCGCACAGATCGTGCCCCGCTCGCCGATCCCGATCATCGCCGACATCCATCATCAGTACAAGATGGCTCTCGCTGCGATGGAAGCCGGGGTGCAGGGTCTGCGTCTGAACCCGGGCAACATCCGCCGCCCCGAGCACATCAAGGCCGTGGCATCCGAGGCCAGAGACCGCAACGTGCCGATTCGCATCGGAGTCAATGGTGGCTCGCTGGATCCAGCGCTCTACGACAAGTGGGGTGGCATCCGGCCCGAGGCGCTGGTGGAATCTGCGCTGCAGGAGCTCGCCTATTTCCAAGAGGTCGATTTCGACCTCGTCAAGATCAGTGTGAAAGCATCGAATGTGCCGTTGATGGTCGAGGCGTATCGCCAGTTGAGCGAAGCCACCAATGTGCCGCTGCATCTCGGTGTCACCGAGGCCGGGCCGCCTCCCGCAGGGCTCATCAAGGCAACGGCTGGCATCTCCACGCTGCTGCTCGAGGGCATTGGTGACACCATCCGCTACAGCCTCACCGCAGATCCCGTCGAAGAAGCGCGTGCCGGCCGCCAACTGCTCGAAGCGCTGGGTCTGCGCGAGCGCAAGAACGTCGACCTCATCGCCTGCCCCAGTTGCGGACGTGCCGAGATCGACGTGATCGACGTCGCCAAGCGTGCGATGGAAGCCTTCGGCGATCGCAAGATCCCGTTGCAGGTGGCCGTGATGGGATGCGTCGTGAACGGCCCTGGCGAGGCGCGTGAGGCCGACATCGGTATCGCCGCCGGCAACAAGCGCGGCCACCTTTTCGTGAAAGGCCGCAATGTTGCTGTTGTGCCCGAAAGCGAGATGGTCGAGGCGTTGGTGGAATGGGCCGAGTACATCCACGAGCACGGCACCGAAGCCGCCATCAGCCGAGTGGATACTGCGTTGGCCGAGCGTGAGGCCGCCAAGGACCGAGCCCAGCTCCTCGACGAAAGAGGCGACGACGCCAACCACTCGCATGACCGCATCGTGGAGATCCGCAAGACCGTCGGCTCCTGACGACATCTTCAGGTGCGCGCCGCCCGACCGCCGATCCGAAACACCGTCGCAGTTCCCACCAGCTCGACCGACTCGCCGTCGACCGCCAACACGCACTGGCCGTAAGAAACCTCGACGGTCTCGCCGCGAGTGCACACCAACAGCTCGGGGCCGTCGGCCACGAATCCGACGCTGCCATCGATTTCGTACATCGTTACACGAAATTCATGCACCGGGATCGGGTACGACAGGCCGCCATCAGGATTGCGCTGAGGGCGTACGACGGGATCGACGATCGGAGTGGTGTCGAGCACCCGAAGTACCTCATCGGCATCGACGTGCTTGCTTGTCAGGCCGCATCGAACAACGTTGTCGGAGTTTGCCATCACCTCGATGCCGGTACCACCGAGATAGGCGTGCAGATTGCCGGCACCGAGATAGATGGCTTCGCCCGGCTCGAGCGCAACGTAGTTGAGCAGGAGCACGATCGCAGCCGAAGGGTCGCCAGGGTGCAGTTGGCTGAGACGCGTGAGCCAACGACAACGGGGGTCGGGGTGGTGCGCAGCAGCATCGAGTAAAGGCGCGAGCGAGGGTCGATGATGCAAGACGAGCGCGATCACGCTGGCGATACCACCCTGGAGCAACTCGGTTCGCATCTCGGCTCCCGCGTGACCGAGTTCGGCGAGCAAGGCATCGGTGAGATTGAGCGGGGCAATACCGCACAACGCCTCGAACGGTGTGAGCGCGCAGAGCAACTCGGGTTTGTGGAACGGGTCGTTGTAGGTGCGGTGGGGTGAATCAAACGCAATGCCCGCCGCGTTCTCGCGTGCGAAACCGTCGGCCGCGTGAGCGCTCGACGGATGCACCTGCAGCGAGAGGGGCTCGGCGGCGGCCAAGATCTTCACCAGATATGGCAGCGGACCGACGAGCGATTGCAGCGTGCTGCCATCGGGCAAATGGGCCGGCGCGCCCGGATGCGTTCCGAACCACAGCTCGGCCTGCGGGTGGCCGTCGGGTTCTCTGCCGAGAAATCGGGGGATCTCGGCGAGATCGCCCCAGGCATATTGTTGGATGACACCCTCGACGCGTTGCATGTGCCCCTGACGTTAGAGCACGATCAGAACAACGTCAGGTCGTCGGCCTTCAGGCCGCGGAGTTCGTCGTAGTCGACCTCCACCCAGCGGAATCCACGAGCCTCGGCCAGCACCTTCGCCTGCGGCTTCACCACCTGAGCCACGAACACGCCACGCACCGCGCCGAGCGACGAGTCGAGGTGGAGCCGCTCGATATAGCGGGCGAGCTGCTCGACACCATCGATGTCACCGCGTCGCTTGACCTCGACGGCCACCACCTGACCCTGGCCGTCGCGACAGACCAGGTCGATGGGACCGATCGCCGTTGGGTATTCGCGGCGCACCAACACCAGACCCGGCTCGATGGCGTCGGGCGACGCTGCGAGCAACACCTGGAGATGCGCCTCGACGCCGTCCTTTTGTAAACCGGGGTCATCACCCAATTCGTGTGCGGCCTCGTGGATCACTTCGAGCAGGGTAATGATCAACTGCTCGCCCTTGGGGTTGGTCACCACCCAGTGATCGCCGTTGTCGATGATGGTGTTCGGGGCGTTCATCCAGTTGAGCGGCTTGTATGCGCCACCGTCGGCGTGGATGGCCACGCACCCGTCGGCTTTCACCATGATGAGGCGGATGGCTTCAGGCAGGTGGGCGGAGAGGCGTCCGTTGTAGTCGACGGTGCACCGAGCAATGACGAGACGCATCAGGGCCAGAGACTAGTGCCGGGTCGGGTGCAGCGCGCGGTGCGTCGAGCCGGCAGGTGCAGCGTTCCGGCAGGAGATGAACGGCTCAGCGGCCGACGTGGTCGCGCATACGTTTTTGGATGAGCTCGCGACGCGCTTGCAGGTCGCGATAGGTGAGCGCGTCGGCAGTGGGTTCGAGACCGAACCCGGCCTTCACACTGTCGAGGTTGATTTCCACCGCGGCTGCGTCGACGCCGAGCTCGCGACCGAGGCGTTCGCCATGGCGTTCAGCAAAGAGCATCGAGATGTTAGCGATCTCGCCGAGGATGTCGAGGTTGGGCGCCAGGCGCGCAATGGCTCCGTCGAGGAACACCATGTTCTTTACGTAGAGCATCAGCTCTTTGGGTAGGCGTGCACCGTAGCCGAGCAGTGCCTTCACCACGCGTTGCACCTCTTTGACGAGTTCGTCGCCACTGAGGGTGGTGGGGTCGATGGTGGGTTGATCGAGGCGTAGGTCGCGGATGACCGCATCGAGGTCGGTGTCCATCGGCAACGCGCCGAGGTCGCGCAGTGCGGCCACCTGGCCACGTACATCGTTGGTCGTGGCCCCGAGCATGAGCCGCAGAAAGGCGAGGCGGCGCTCGTCGCTGAGACGACCGACGATGCCAAAGTCGAGCAGCGCGGTACGTCCGTCGGCCAGGACGAACATGTTGCCGCCGTGCAGATCGCCATGGAACAGACCCTCGATCATCGCGCCTTCCATGAAAGCGATCATGCCGGTGCGGATGACGGCCTCGGTGTCGATGCCGGCGTCCTGCATGCCGACCACGTCGTCGAAGTTGAAGCCTGAGACACGCTCCATCACGAGCACGCGACGGGTGACCAGGCGTGGGTGCGGGCGGGGAATCACGTAGCCGTCCTGCTTGAGGTCCTTGAGCACGCGAGCCATGTCGAGCATGTTCGCGGCCTCCATGCGGAAGTCGAGTTCTTCGACAATGGTTTCGGCAAAAAGTTCCACGAGCGCGGGTGGGTTGGCGAGGGCCGCAATCGGAATGCGACCAACGAGGTGCGGCGCCAGCCATGCCATGACGCGGAGGTCCTTGCGGACCAGTGTGCTGACCGATGGTCGCTGCACCTTGACTACGACTGATTCACCCGTACGCAACGTGGCTGCGTGCACCTGGGCGATGGACGCCGCCGCAAGGGGAGTGGTGTCGAACGAGGAGAAAATGTCCTCGATGCGCGCACCGAGGTCGGTTTCGACCGTGAGTCGAACGTCGTCCCATGATTCGGGGGCCACCTGATCGCGGCAGAGCTTGAACTCGTTCACCAGTTCGGCCGGGAACAACCCCTCGCCACTGGAGATGATCTGACCGAGCTTGATGTAGGTGGGGCCGAGTTTCTCGGCCGCTTTGCGCAGGCGCAACGACACCTCGGCGCGGCTGGCCTCGGTGGTGGCATAGCGGCCCCGGCGCTTACGGATCATCCACGGCACGATGGCCCGACCGAGATGGGTCGCTACGGTGATCACATGCGTGCCCGGCGGAAGCTTCGATGGTCGGGTGAGCGCCGGTACCTCGGCCTGCGCCGCCTGACG
>JANYCT010000035.1 GCA_025360105.1 Actinomycetes bacterium
CGCCACGAGTAGGCGCCTTCGGGAAAGCCGTGGCTGAGGATCACCGTGGGGTTGGCGGGATCGCCTGCTTCGAGCACCTGGAGTTCGACGCCATTTACGTGGGCGGTGCGTTGGCGGATGTCGGCAGAGATGGTCATGTCAAAAGTATTGACGATGTGTCCTGCCCAACTCCCAGTGGCGACAACGGTTGTGTCAGTGAGCGGAGGACGCGACGCTGGTGTCGCTGATGGCGTTGAGTTCGCCCCACGTAAGGCCCTCGCTCTGCCAGATCTGCTCAAAGGCTGCGTCGGATGCGTCGCTGAAGCCGTGACGGTTGCGGAAGTTATACCGCCAACGCTGCTGGTTCACCGGCACCCCGAAGCGCTGAAGTCGACCGATGCAATAGGTCTCCCAGGCGGCCACCTGAGCGAGCGTGAGGTCATCATCGGCCGGTGCTTCGCCGAAGCCGCCGACCAGGCGATCGCGTGCACGAAGTAGCACCCGACCGAGCGAGGTTGCCGTGGCCGTTTCGCTTTGCTGGCGCGGCTTGCGGGTGTCCTCGAACGCGCCGCTGTCGGCGTGAATGTGGATGGCGTCATCGACGGTGCAGTTGATCCGCGCCAACGGGGTGGTTTCGTCGACATCGATGAACACCTCGTGGTCGCTCATACCCAGTGCGCCGAGCAAGCCAGCCGCGATACTGCGGATGAGTTCGGCATCGTAGAAGACATAGTTGAACGTCTGCGGGGTGACGGTGACAGGCATGGTGCAGGGGTCTACTCCGCGGCTGCGCTGCTGGCGAATTGATCGGCCGCCTCGCGCATCTTGGCGACGGCAGACTTGCGTTCGTTGAGCGCCTGCATGCTGACCTCGGCGATGTCGGCGACCTCGTCGTCGGTGAAGCCGGCCAACTCGCGAAAGCGTCGGGCGAGACCAATGGGGGACTCCTGGCTGTCGCTGCGCGTGCCGCCGTAGCTGAACAGTTTGTCAACCACGCTCTGGAACTCGAGCGCCTTCTTGCGCCTGTCAGGATCGTTCTCGGTGATCTTGCGCAACCAGTCGGAGCCCATCTTCACGTGGGTGACCTCATCGGCGAGCATCCAGTCTTCGCAGAACTCGAGATACGGATCGCCGGCCAGATCGCCGAATTCTTTCATCGTGGTGAACACGTCGATGGCCAGCCCTTCGAGCGCCCGGTTCACTCCGGCGAGGCGTAGCACTGGGTCGGTGCTGCACGCTGCCTCGAACAGCACAGTGTTCTCGGCGTACTGGCCGATCTCGCTACCCATCCAGTCGCTGAGCTTCACGCTGATCTCCACGTGTCGGGCTTCGTCCCAACACTGGCGAGCCATGTCGAGCTTGAGTGCGAACGGCGCCTCGGTGTCAGTCTCGAAATCCCAGCACGTTCGTCCAGCGCCTTCGAGGGCCTGGATCTCGCCAACAAAGATGCCGTGCATCAACCCGCGTGCACCATCACTGGCGTCGCGCCGGCCGGGCGTGAGCCGGAAGTTGTTGGTGCGTTTGCCCGAAGCGTCGGTGCTGACGTTGAGTGCGGTGCGCGGGTCACCCATGCGGTCGCGCATGGTGATCTTGTTGAAGCGTTCGTCGCGGGCCAATTCTTCGACCGGAAAGAACTTTCGCATGAGTCGCCGTCCCTACTGTGCGCCGAGTGTGCCGATGCCGGCAATGCCGCCAGCCTCGATCATGATGGCTTCGAGTTTTTGCATGTGTGATGCGGCGCGAGCGGCCTCTTCCGGCGTTTCGATGAGGCTCTGCAGGATCATTTCGCCATCGCGCCAGTCCTCGAACTCGTCGTGGAGGATGAACTTCAGCGAGCGGATCGTGGGTGCATCGGTGATCTCGCTGGTGCCGTTGAGGTGATACGTGTACGCCGCGATGAATCGCGGAATGAACACGCGGTATACGCCCACGAGCTTTTCTATGGTGAGCTCGGGAGCCTCGGGTTCGGTCATTGCCTCAACGAAACGAACCATTGCATCGTTGGCCGGCACGGTGAGTCGATCGGGGTTCATCTCGCGCAGTTCGGGCAGGCGCTTGTGCCACAGTTCGGCGTGCCAGGCGTGTTTGTAGCAGTGGGTGCCCAAGCGCATCTTCACGTCGAGTTCGGGAACCGTGGCCACCCATCCACCCAGCACCTCGAACAGCTTCATCTCGGCCCATTTGTAGTTACCGACGCGGCGAGCCGATTCTTCGACGTCAAAGATGCCGGGCAGGGTGCGGCGATCCCATGGCGCGAACGGCGCTCGTGGCTTGTATGGATCGGCCATCGTGAAATCCCCCCAGTGGATAGCGAAACTCGTTGCAGACTACAGCAATCGCCCACTGTGCTGAGAGTCGTCACACCACGCGCGATCGGCCACGCCCAACGGCGTAGCGGGCTCGAGCCCGTTCTGGTACCCCAACAACACTGCGCGCCATGGCACGGTCACGTACAGGCGTCGGTCAGGTACCGCACGTACGGCAGGCTGACGTAGTCGACGATCTGCTGCGCGCGAAGACCGTGATTGGGGACCAGGAATCCCACAGTCTCCACAGGGTGCACGAGTGCCTCCGGGCCGCGTTGCACGATCACGGCATCGAGCGTAGGAGACAGGCGTGCCCACTCGAGAACCAACTTCGGTGGTGGCGCGCGGAATCCGCGCGCCACCACCTCAGACGCGAGACCCGTCGGCATTGGCGGCGCATCGGCAGACAGCGATGACAATGACTGCTGGGCTTCTTCTGGCAGGGTCTCCATGGTGAAGCTCACCATCTGTCCCGCCTTCATCATCCCGCCCTTCATGCTGCCAAGCGGAGAAGCAACGCTGCGGATCGCGTCAACTAGTGCCCGGTGCGCGACGGGCAGTGGGGTGTTGAGTCAGCAGTTCGTCGCTGAGCGCCTGACCGCTGATCTCACAGGTCCAATACGTGCCGGACTCGAGACGGGCGAGAGCGATTTCCACGTCGGCCAGATCGATCTCGATGGCGTCGAGGTCGAGGGGCGTCGAGGCGCTCGCAGCGGCGTCGGTGTCAGGATCAGACATTGCCCGCAGGCTAGCGCGGGCTGTTGTAGTCCGCAGGTGCGCCCATGGCGTACCCTTCGCGTGTGGCCCAAGTTCGTCTGAAGAACCTCACCAAACAGTTCGATGGCGTCACTGCCGTCGAAGACATCAACCTCGACATCGCGGATCGCGAATTCATGGTCTTGCTCGGCCCATCGGGATGCGGCAAGAGCACACTGTTGCGAATGATCGCCGGTCTCGAAGACCCGACAGAGGGCGAGGTGTGGATCGGCGACTTGATGGTGAACGACACGTTGCCCAAGCAACGCGACGTCGCAATGGTGTTCCAGAGCTACGCCCTGTACCCGCACAAGACCGTGCAGGAAAACATCGAGTTTCCCCTCAAGGTACGCAACGTTCCCAAGCCCGAACGTGCTGCAGCGGCACTCGAAGCGGCCAGCTCGTTGGGCCTGGCCGAGTACGTCGGTCGCAAGCCAGGTGCGCTCAGTGGCGGCCAGCGTCAGCGTGTCGCGCTGGCCCGCGCGATCGTGCGCAACCCCGCGGTTTTCTGTATGGACGAACCGCTCAGCAACCTCGATGCCAAACTGCGCGGCGAGACGCGTGCCGAACTCATCGCCCTGCACCAGCGGCTCAACTCCACGTTCGTCTATGTCACCCATGATCAGGTCGAGGCAATGACCATGGGAACACGCATCGCGGTCATGTCCCGCGGCCACCTCGAACAAGTCGGTACGCCACAGGACGTCTACGACAAGCCTGCCTCTGTGTTCGTCGCCCAGTTCGTGGGGATGCCGCCGATGAACATCCTCCCACCCGGTTCCTTGGAGCCGGGCCCCCATGTGGTCGGCGTTCGTCCCGAACATCTCCATTTCCGTGGTGATGGTCCACTCACGATGATGGTGCAACTCGTCGAGAAGCTGGGCCACGAGACCCTGATCACGGGCGTCATCGGCGACAAGCGTGTTGTCGTTCGGCAGGATTCCGAGGAATCGCTGCCCGCTGTTGGCGATCGGGTGCAACTCGATGCTCCCGAAGCCACGCGGCATCGCTTCGACGCGATCACCGAACGCAGGATCGACGCATGAAACGTAAGTGGCGGGACTCAGGTCTCGCGGCGCTCATGCTCGGCCCCTCGGCGGTGATCCTCGTGCTGTTCGTGATCTATCCGTTGATCAAGGCAATGTGGCTGGGTCAGCAGCGATGCGGAGTCACCTCGTGCACGAACAGCGGCTTACGTCAGTACGTCGACGCCTTTCGAAGCAACGAGTTCCAGGACTCGTTGATCGTGACCGCGAAGTACGCGCTCATCACCGTGCCCATCGGTCTGGTGCTCGGCGTCGGCCTTGCCGTGCTCGCCGACAAGTACATGCGCGGCGTGGGGTTGTTTCGCACGATCTTCTCCAGCACCGTAGCCACCAGCGTTGCCGTTGCATCGGTGATGTGGTTCTTCCTCTTGAACCCGAGCGTGGGCGTGCTCGCCGAGTGGATCGGTGGGCGTGCCAAGACGCCGGGACTCCTGCAAAGCCCGGGCCTCGCGCTGTGGGCAGTGTCGGCGAGTTCCATTTGGGCGAACCTCGGCTTCACGTTCATCGTGGTCACCGCAGGTTTGCAGGGCGTACCGAAAGATCTCTACGAGAGCGCCTTCGTCGACGGTGCCGGCGGCTTTCGGCGCTTCACGAACGTGACCCTGCCGATGATCTCTCCAACGCTGCTGTTCGCCAGTGTGGTGCTCACGACCCGAGCCTTCCAATCCTTCGGTGAGATCGATCTGCTCACCGCAGGTGGGCCTAAGGGTGAGACCACCACGCTGACCTATTTGGCGTATGGCTCTGGACTTCCCACCTCGAACGACGACGGGCTGCGAGCCACCGTGTCGGTGCTGTTGTTCTTCGTGTTGCTGATTCTGGCACTTGTGCAGTTCCGGGGTCTTGAAAAGCGGGTGCACTATGGCAATTGATCAGGTGCATGGAGCCCGCAAGGTGGGCCGTTACGCCTTGCTGACAGTGATGGCGATCATTGTGATCTTCCCGATCTACATGATGGTCGTTGGATCGCTGAAGCCCGGGAACAAGGTGCTCGTGAACCCGTTGCTCCCCACCAATTTCACCACAAGCACGCTGCGCGAGGCATGGAGTTCGGGCCACCTCGGGCGGGCATTGTGGAACTCGACGGTCGTCTCGGCCATTATCACTTTTGCGCAGGTGGTCACATCGATCCTCGCTGCGTATGCCTTCGCGTTCTTGAAGTTCCCCGGCAAGAGCCTGGTGTTCGTCGCGTTCTTGGCAACGTTGCTCGTGCCGCTCGAGGCCACGCTCACCGTGAACCGTCGCACGATGCAGGACCTGAGTTGGATCAACAGCTACAAGGCGCTCACGGTGCCGTTTCTTGCGACAGCGTTCGGCATCTTCATGATCCGGCAGGTGTTCTTGCAGATCCCCAAAGAGATGCATGAAGCCGCGTCGATGGATGGCTTGGGTCACCTCGGTTTTCTGTGGCAAGTTGCGGTGCCGTTGAGCCGGCCCACCATCGGGGCGCTCACGTTGTTCAGCTTCCTCAGCTCGTGGAATCAATACCTCTGGCCGAATCTCATCACTACCGACGCGAAATACAACACGGTGCAGACAGGGCTGAAGTCGCTGAAGCAGGCAAGTATCGACAAGCCGAACCTCGTGATCGCCGGCACCGTCATTGTCGCGATGCCGATCTTCGTTGTGCTCATCGCGTTCCAACGTCAACTCATTCGTGGTCTCACCGCCGGCGCGGTAAAGGGGTAGTGATGCGAGGTCGAGTTGCAGTCTCGGTGCTGATCGTCGGTGCCACGTTGGCAGCGGCTTCGTGCCGTTCGGGGCAGAGCCTCACCAATGCGGGTATTGATCGCAAACCCACGCCGACCACTGCATCTACCGTGCCTGGGCAGACCACCGTGCCTCCCACCACACTGCCGCGCAAGCTCGATTCGCTGCCGCCGTGCGATGTGAGCAAGCTCGACACGGCCGCTGCATCGGGTCCGGTGAACATCACGTTCTGGCATGGCCTCTCCAACGAACTCGGGCGCGAACTCGAGCGGTTGACCGCGCTCTACAACAGCTCGCAGACCAAGGTGAAGGTCAACCTCGAGTTTCAGGGTGGCTACGAACAGACCATCGACAAGTACCTGCAGAGCAACGCCGAGAATCGGCCCGACATGGTGCAGATGCCCGAGTACATGGTGCAACAGATGATCGACACCAAGAGCATCGTGCCCACTCAGGCCTGTGCCGAATCGGCCAAGTACGACACCTCGCCGTTTCTGCCCCAGGCACTTGGCGCCTATGCCACAGAGGGTGTGCAGTGGTCGATGCCGTTCAACATGAGCGTGCCGGTGCTGTACTTCTTGAAGCCTCGTCTCACTGCGGCCGGGCTCGACCCGAACAAGCCGCCGCGCTCGCTCGAGGAGTTGCTCAGCGCGAGCAAGCAGATCGTTTCGTCCGGTGCAGCGGCGTACAGCATTTCGCTCGACAGTGACTTTGACGGTGGCGGCGGTTGGTACATCGAGCAGTGGCTCTCGAAGGGCGGCGAGTTCTACGCCGACAACGAAAACGGGCGCGCGGCACCTGCGACCAAGGTGCTCTACGACGGTGCGCCAGGGGTCAAGCTGCTCAGCTACCTGCAGTCGCTCATCACTCAAGGGGGCGGCGTCTACGTGGGCGACAACGCCAGTGGTCAGGACACGCTCTTCAAGCTGGCAGACGCTACCAAACCGGCGGCGATGACGATCGCGACGTCTGCTGCGCTCGGTCCAGTGCTCTCGATTTTGGGTGGCGGTGTGATCCCCGGTATCACCAATCCCGATGTCGGCGTCGGCTTCATGCCCGGCCCCAACAACGGTGCCGGCGCGCTCGTGGGCGGCGCCTCGCTCTATATCGTCGACGGGAAGGGCGGTGAGAAGGCTGCTGCGGCCTGGGACTTCATCACGTTCCTCGAGAGCGCGGCGAACCAGTCCGCTTGGGCAGCGGCGACGGGTTACGTCCCGGTGCGCCAAGACGCGCTCGATCTCGATCCGATCAAGAGTCTCTACATCAGCGACCCTCGTTTCAAGGTCGCGTACGACCAGTTGGCCTCCTCGATGCCCGGACCAACGTCGCAGGGCCCTGTGATCGGCCCGCTCAAGCAGGTGCGCCGTGCGACTGCGGCTGCGGTTGCAGACGTTCTCTCGGGCGGCGACCCCCAGACAGCGCTTTCCAAGGCTGCGCAGAACGCCAACGACCTGATCACCAACTACAACGCCCAAAACCCCTGACGCAATGTCATTTGCGGGCGTATCCTCGCCCGTCCGGGTCGGCCGTTGTGCGCCGCCCGACCGCGCGACCACCCGACCCACCACCGTCCCGCGGGACCGCCCGACCGCGCGACCACCCGACCGCGCGACCGCGCGACCACCCGACCGCGCGACCGCGCGACCACCCGACCGCCCGACCGCCCGACCCACCACCGTCCCGCGGTTTGCCTGAGGAAAAGTGTCGAAGTTTGACCTATTCGCTCAGGCAAATCAGGCGATCATGACATGGCGAGGGCCTCGCGAAGTGTGAGCACGGTTTGGTCCGGGCTCACCGCGATGTCGTCGTAGGTGAACTGGATCACGATGAAGCCCTCGAGTTGCAGGCGGTTGATCCGCTCCGCATCACTTTGCAACTGCTGTTTGGTGCGATGCCAGCGGTAGCCGAGCAGTTCGACCACGATCCGAGAGCCGGCGAAGTGGCAATCGACACGGATGGTCCGGTCTTTGCGTCGCGACAGCATCGCCTGAGTCGTTGGTCGTGGGAGCCCTGCCGCTCCGACGAGTTCGAGGAATCGTCGTTCGAGCCAACTGTGCCCACCGCGTGAGAGTTCCGCGCCGTCGATCACGTCGAGGAGTTTGGGGATGCCGTAGCGCCCGCTCGATCGCAGCTCAGCGATTCGCCGGTGCAGGAAGTCTTCGGAAGTTCCGCCGTCGCGCAACGCCGAGTCGAGCGCGGCGGTGAGTCGCTCGGCGGTCTCGAATCGAGCCAGATCGATGAGTGTGCGAGTCGGACTCGTGCAGGGAATGCCCTGAACGATCGCGAGGTCGATGAGCGCGAGATCGGCCGACGTGTGCACCACGTGCCCAATTCGGCGAACGTTGCGGGTGTCGGGAAGTACGAGCTGGAAGGGCGGCGCGAGCCGATACCCGTCGAAGGCCGTCAACGCCGCAGCCGTTGGTCCCCAGGCCCAGACCGGGTCGCCGATGTCCAGCATCAGTGCCCGCAGATCGCCGATCGTGGACCGCGGGACAAGGGCGCTCGTGAAGGTACGCACGCCTATTTGTTCAAGGTTGCCGCTCGAGACTCGGCTACGAAGCATGGCGTTGGTGACGCCGTCGGCATTTGCTTGCCGACGGGTGACGAACCCGTGCTGACCTGTCGCGTTCGCCGCTAGACGGCGACCGATGTCGGTCATGGCCGACAGTGAATCGTGCCGATCCCGAAAGCGGACACGGAGGGTTTTGTCTGAGGGAAAGTGTCGAACTTCGACGCTTTCCCTCAGGCAAAACCTGCGAGGGGGAGGTGTGTGGAGTGAGGGCGGGGCGAGAGGGCGGGGCGTGAGGGCGGGGCGTGAGCAAACGCCCAGCGTGGCGTTGCGCTGCTTGCCTAAGGTGGAAAACGACGAGGGCCCCGGGCAGTGATGCCTGGGGCCCTCGAACGTGATTCCCGGAAGGGATCAGTAGTCTTCCATGCCTCCGCCGCCCATCGACGGGGCGTCTTCTGGCTTGTCAGCAACCACTGCCTCGGTGGTGAGGAACAGTGCCGCGATCGAGGCCGCATTCTGCAGCGCCGAACGGGTGACCTTGGCAGCGTCGATGACGCCGAGCTTGACGAGGTCTTCGTAGACGCCCGTCGCCGCATTGAGGCCTTCGTTGCCGGTGAGGTTCTTGACCTTCTCGACGACGACGCCACCTTCCATGCCAGCGTTCTCAGCGATCTGCTTCAGCGGGGCTTCGAGGGCTTTGGCGACCAGACGGGCACCCGTGGCTTCGTCGCCGGTGAGCAGCGCAGCGGCTTCGAGCACAGCAGCCTGTGCACGCAGCAACGCAACTCCGCCGCCGGGTACGACGCCTTCTTCGATGGCAGCCTTGGTGGTGGAAACAGCATCTTCGATGCGGTGCTTCTTTTCCTTGAGCTCAACCTCGGTGGCGGCGCCGACCTTCAACACGGCAACGCCGCCGCTGAGCTTGGCGAGACGCTCTTGGAGCTTCTCGCGGTCGTAGTCGGAATCGGTGTTGTCGATCTCGGCCTTGATCTGATTGATGCGGCCCTTGATGTCGTCCTCGGCGCCAGCACCCTCGACGATGGTGGTCTCGTCCTTGGTGATGATGACCTTCTTGGCGGTGCCGAGCAGGTCCATCGTGGCGTTCTCGAGCTTGAGGCCGACTTCTTCGCTGATGACCTGGCCACCGGTGAGGATGGCGATGTCTTGCAGCATGGCCTTGCGACGCTCGCCGAAGCCAGGGGCCTTGACGGCTGCCGACTTGAACGTGCCGCGGATCTTGTTGACGACGAGTGTGGCGAGAGCCTCACCCTCGACATCTTCGGCCAGGATGAGCAGCGGGCGGCCGCCCTGCATGACCTTTTCCAACACCGGCAGCATGTCGCGCACCGAAGAGATCTTCGAGGACACGATCAGGATGTACGGATCGTCGAGCGACACTTCCATACGCTCAGGATCGGTCACGAAGTAGGGCGAAATGTAGCCCTTGTCGAAGCGCATACCCTCGACGAGATCCATCTCCATACCGAAGGTCTGGCTCTCTTCGACGGTGATGACGCCGTCCTTGCCGACCTTGTCGATGGCGTCGGAGATCATCGAGCCGATTTCGTTGTCGGCCGCCGAGATGGAGGCGACCTGTGCGATCTGCTCCTTCGAATCGACTTCCTTGGCGATGGACTTGATGCTCGTGACTGCAGCAGCAACTGCGGCCTCGATGCCCTTCTTCAGGCTCATCGGGTTGGCGCCGGCAGCAACGTTGCGCAGACCCTCGCGAACCATCGCCCATGCGAGCACGGTGGCTGTGGTGGTGCCGTCACCGGCAACATCGTCGGTCTTCTTGGCGACTTCTTTCACCAATTCGGCACCGATGCGCTCGTAGGGATCTTCGAGCTCGATCTCCTTGGCAATCGAAACGCCGTCATTGGTAATAGTGGGGGCGCCCCACTTCTTGTCCAATACGACGTTGCGGCCCTTGGGCCCGAGCGTTACTCGCACTGCATCGGCGAGCTTATTCATGCCCGCTTCAAGCCCACGACGAGCTTCCTCGTCAAACGCGATCATCTTCGACATCTGGTGTCCTCCATTGGACGAACTGATGGATTCCCTCGCCGTTGCGAGTTGTTAGCACTCTAATGGGGAGAGTGCTAATGCGACAACCGCAGGATGCGCGAGTCTGTCCGGACAGTGCCGATGCTGCTCTGGATGTCAGACCGGCACCGTGAGCGCGGCCGTCAGGCCCGAATCGACGCTGCCGGTCATCGTGGCGAGTTGGTGGACGGCCCCGTCGTCGCGAAAGACCATGTCGCTCTGCAGCGAGGTCTTGGCCAGATTGATGACGCTCTGCTCGTAACCGGTGGTGGCGTACACGGTGTCGCAGGTGGCCTTCGGAAGTGCGATCTGCGACGTGGCGAGTTTGCCCGTGCCCGTGAGGGCGGTTGCGACGTCGGGATAAACCTCGAAGTGGATGTGCGGCCAACGTCCGTCGTAGGCGGCGGGGAAGACACTGGTGAAGCTCACGGTTCCGGAACTGTCGGTCTCGGCGACCCCACGGAGGTAGTTCTCGTTCACGACGTCCTGTGAGTACATCGAGTACTGGCCCTCGCGGTTTGCGTGCCATACGTATATCCCCGCGCCGGGCATCGCAGCACAGCCATTGGCCGTGTCGACAACTGTGAACTGGATGGTGAGCGGAACACCCTCGGCCATGCCCGTGCCCGAGCCGATGCTGGAGGTGATGTCGGTACGAACGACGCCCGATTGATTGAGGATGTTCTTGCCGTTGGATCCATCGCCCGGATATGGGCCGGCCGTTTCCTCCGGGATCGTGGCGCACGTCGCGACCGCGCCGGATGCAACGTCGGTGGCGGCAGTCGATCCGCCGGTCGATCCTGCGGCCGTAATCGGTGAGGTGATCGAAGCGGCTTTGGATGCATTGGCACACGCGGCGAGAACGGCCGCGAGGCCGAACGCACCGACTGCGGACAGCGCGCTGCGGCGACTCAACGGTCCGGGGCCCTGCGGGTCGTCGTTCGGTGAAAGATTGGGCGTGGTTTGGTTGTGCATACAGGCTGAAGTTACGCACTCTCGGTAAGAGCATGGACGGGGCAAGGTGTGAGTTGGGTAACGGTCCGCTGCAATTCATTCGCTCCGCGTGGCGGTGACTGGACAAACTGGCGCCATGACGACGGTCGATCGCGCAAGTGATGCCGGCAGCGAGCTGACTCGGTTGGCCGACGAACTGGCCGACATGGTGTTAGCGCGAACCCTGCCCAAGCCGCGCTGGACCCACGAGGCCCATCTGCTGGTGTGCGCGTCGCTGGTGCGATGTCACGGTGACTCGGAGGCGCTGAGCATTCTGCGCAAAGCGATCCCTCGTTACAACGAGGCAACCGGGGTGGCGAACACACCGACGAGCGGCTACCACGACACGCTCACCGTGTTCTATGTGTGGGCTGTGAACCGGTTGCTGGCGATGGGACTCACCCATACGCAACTGCTCCACGACGAGTCGGTCGATCGCCAGGCGGCGCTCTCCTGGTGGGATCGCGAGACCTTGTTCTCGGTGGATGCCCGGGTGCACTGGGTGAGGCCGACTCGTGCCGGTGACGCACACGTGGCTCCGGCCGAACCCGACTGAGCGTTGCCCGGTTGATCTAGGTTGCGTCAGATGGGTGAGAACTCGCTGCATGTGATTGTTGTAGGTGGTGGAGTGTCCGGTCTTGGCACCGCGTTGGCGTTGGCCCGCGCCGGCCACGAGATCACCGTGGTCGAGCGCGATGACACCCCGATGCCCGAGTCGGCCGATGAGGCGTTCGAATGGGATCGGCGCGGTGCTCCGCAAGTGCGCCACAGCCACGCGTTCCTGGCGCGACTGCGCAATCTTCTGTTGAACGACTACCCCGATGTCTACGCGTCGTTGCTACGCGAAGGTGCCACCGAGATGCGCTTCGGAGACGATCTGCCCCCCGAGATGACAGGATTTGTGCGTCAGCCCGACGACGATGAACTGGTCATGCTCGCGTGCCGCCGCACCACCTTCGAGTGGGTGCTGCGACGTGCTGCGATCGCCGAGGGACAGGTCACCTTGCGCACCGGGGTCGGTGTCGAAGGCGTGGTTTCCACGGTTGCTTCCGATGGAACCGTCTTGGTGACTGGCGTTCGCTTGGCCGACGGAACCGAGTTGACCGCAGACTTAGTGATTGCCGCCAACGGCCGCCGCAGCACCGTGCCCGAGTGGATCACCCTCGCAGGTGGTCGAGCAGCGCCCGAAGAGGTTGAGGACACCGGCATTGTGTACTTCAGCCGCTTCTATCGGCTGCGCGATGGCTGCGAGTATCCGCCCCGTAGTGGACCGATCGGTGGTGATCTGGGCTATGTGAAGTACGGGGTATTCGTGGGCGACAATCGCACCTTCAGTGTCACGCTCGCGAGTTCCACACACGACGACGTGTTGCGTAAAATGCTGGCCGACCCCGTGGTGTTCGACAGTGCGGCGCGACAGCTTGTCGCCACGGCGCCATGGCTCGACGGACGTGCCGAGCCACTCAGCGACGCGGTGTATGTGATGGCCGGCCTGCTCAACCGTTGGCGCGATTACGTGATCGACGGTGAGCCCATCGCCCTGGGTCTGCTTCCGGTGGGTGACGCAGTGCTCTGTACGAATCCGCTCTATGGGCGAGGGTGTAGCTCTGCGTTCTGGGGAGCGCATCTTCTTGCAGATGCAATTACTTCTCAGCCGAGTGACCTGCGCGGCATGGCGCTCGCATATGACGCAATGCTTCGTGACCAGATCTACCCGTGGTACAGGGCAGGCGTCGAACAAGATGGCGAGGCGCGGCGTGTCTCGGCAGCGTTGCTCGCCGGCGAGGATCCCGATGGTGACACCGACGATCCGCGCACGTTCATGCGTGGAGTGTTCCGCGAAGGACTGCTCCCCGCAATGCGCTCCGATCCGGTGGTGCTCCGAGCGTTCTATCGCAGCTTCAATCTGCTCACGGCTCCCGACGCAATAGCCAAGGACGCCGATGTCGGCGCCCGCGTGTTTGCTGTGTGGCAGGACCGTGAGAATCGTCCGCCCGAACCGCAGCTCGGTCCGAAGCGTCGCCGCGACTTTCTTGAATTGCTGCCTGCATAACGGGGGTCGAACCTGACCGGAGTCGCAGCGCAACGGTGTGTCAGCCGCCAGCTACGGCCGGGATGATCGAAACAGTCTCGCCATCAGGAACTGCGGTGTTGAGACCATCGAGATAACGCACATCGTCGTCGGCGACGAACACATTCACGAACTTGCGCAGTCCGCCGGTCTCGTCGAAGAGGCGATCGTTGAAACCGGGGTAGGTGGCATCGAGGTTGGTCAGGACCTCGCTGAGCGTGGCTCCCTCGAGTTGCACGGACGAGTTGCCACCTGCCAAGGGACGCATGGTGGTGGGGATTCGAACGATGACAGCCATGGCTCGAAACACTACCGACGTGTCGGGATTTCCACACGGCCGTCGCGATTGGGTGACCGGTAGCCTCGACGCGTGCGAGTTCTGGCCGCTGTCGACAAATTTCGGGGTACGGCCTCGGCTGCCGAGGTCGCCCGCGCTATCGGCCACGCGTGCTGGACACTCGGTCACGATTGCGACGAAGTCGGTGTCGCCGATGGTGGCGAGGGCACACTCGACGCGCTGGGCGGGGCCAACCGCACCTCCATGGTCACGGGTCCGCTCGGCAGCCTTGTGAGCGCTCCGTGGCGGCTGAACCGCGACACAGCGGTCATCGAGATGGCGATGGCGTCTGGTCTGCTCCTAGCGGGTGGGGTCGAGGGAAATGATCCACTCGCGGCCACAACTGCCGGCACCGGCGAGTTGATCGACGCCGCCCTCGATGCCGGCGTGAAGAAGATCATCGTGTGTCTGGGTGGGTCAGCTACCACCGACGGCGGCCTAGGAGCGCTTCGCGCCATTCATGCACCGCAACGTCTTCGAGGCGTCGAACTGCTCGTTGCCTGCGACGTCACGACTACGTTCGTCGCTGCTGCGGAGGTGTTTGCCCCCCAAAAAGGCGCAACGCCAGCGCAGGTCAATATGCTCACCGGCCGTCTCGAACGCCTCGCCCAGATGTATCGCCAAGAGTATGGGATCGACGTGCGCGATATTGCCGGCGGTGGCGCCGCGGGTGGCCTCGCCGGTGGATTGGTGGCGCTTGGTGGGCGGTTGTTGCCGGGATTCGACTTGGTGGCCGACGAGTTGGATTTGCATGACCGTGTGATGGCGGCCGACTTCGTGATCACTGGCGAGGGATTCCTCGACGAGCAGAGCTTCCGCGGCAAGGTCGTGGGAGGCATGCAGGCAATGGCCCGCAGCGCGAAGCGCTCGGTCGCGGCAATCGTGGGCGACGTGGAGCCCGAGGTTGCCCGTCGCATCGAACACATTTCGCTCGTCGATGCATTCGGTCGCGAAAAGGCGCTGAGCGAAACGCAGATGTGTATCGAGCAGGCCGCATTGCAACTGGTGCGGGCGCACGAATCCTGATTCCGGCCCGAGTGTGGCCGAGGCGTTACCGGCCCGGTGGTTGAGCTGCCCGACGGGTTACTTGCCGGAGGTCGTGGTGACTGCAGGTGTGGTCGTCGACGTGGGTTCGCCTGCCAACGCCGGCAATGCCTTACCCGCCAGATCAGATCCAAGCATCACCAGCACCTTGGCCGCTCCGAGGCCGGCCTTTTCGTTCTTCACCGGTACAGGGGTTGGCATCGCCAAAGCAGAGACACCGCCCATGGAGCGCGCCACCGATTTGGCAACAGCTTCGCCGCCGGGCAGGTAGTACACCTTGCTCACCGTGAGTTTGGCTTCGGGAGGCGCAGCGTTGGTGGGTGTTGCCATCGTGAAGCCAACCTGGCCGAGCGCCTTGCTGAATTGGCCGGCTGCGCCGCCGACGCCGGAGGCGTTGGCAACGATCACGGTCGCGCCGGTGGTCACCAATGGTTCGGTGGTGGGGGTGACGACAACCGCGACCGTGGTCGTGGAATCACCGGGCAAAATGGTCTGCGCCGATGTGTTAGCCGTGCCACCGGGGTTCGACGACTTGCTGCCGTCATTCGTGATGTTGCGCAGAATGAGAAAGCCCACAACGACGGCGACGACGGCGATCACGATGCTGATGGTGGAACCCATCGGGGCGCCGCCGCCTGCCGATTTTGCGCCTGCGCGGCGGGATGGCTGTTCGTTGCTCATACCGTGGTCCCTCCGTGTGCGTCGTCAACTTCTGCTGGACCTTCGAGGCGAGCGCGGCGACGCCGATCACGCAGACGCACGAGGCGGCGTACAACCAAAGGGTCATAGGTGAGAGCTGCGGGAACCTCGAGGAGCCGATTGAGCTCCTGATAGTACTCGTCCAGACTGCATGCGAACTTTGCGCGGATGAGCGCGTCCTTCGTGTCGTCGAGTGTCCACCAGCTGCCCTCGAAGTCCAACAGGGCCCGCTCGCGTTCGGTCAACTCAATCAGTTCTGGCACGTGCACAGCCTGCCCGCCCGAACGCTCAGATACAAGTACCCCCGCGACCGTCGGCGCTGGAGTTGGGCGCTAACGTCCATACATCATGTCCCCTACCGTCGCCGACGAGCCCTGTCACCGGCCGTTTCTCATCGGCGTCGCGGGCGGCACATGCTCCGGTAAGACCACCATCTCTGAGCGGCTTGCCGAACTAGCCGGCGACGAAAACGTGTCATTGATCAAGCTCGACTCGTATTACGTGGCACGAGCCCATCTGCCGCTCGAGGAGCGAGCCGAGGCCAACTACGACCATCCTGATGCCTTTGACTGGCCGTTGCTCAACGACCATCTGGCGGCGCTCGTGGCCGGGGCCACCGTGCCGGTGCCAGTGTACGACTATGTCGCCCACACCCGCAGCGCGCAGGTGCGCATGGTTGCTCCGTCGCGCATCGTGGTGGTCGAGGGCATTCTCGTGCTGTATGAACCGCTGCTACGCGACCGATTCGATCTTCGCGTGTTCGTGGACACCGACGCAGATGTACGCCTGATTCGTCGCCTCGAGCGTGATGTCGCCGAGCGTGGTCGCACGCCCGACAGCATCGTTGCGCAGTACCTCGCCACGGTGCGACCGAGTCACGAACAGTTCATCGAGCCGAGCAAACGCCACGCCGATGTGATCCTGCCCCACGGCGGCATGAACGCACCCGCTCTCGACGTCTTGCTGGCACGGGTCCGAGAACTCGTCAGCGTGGGTTGATGAAAACCACACGGTCGCGGTTCAGTTGTCTGGCGGAAGTGACGATGACATGGTCGTGAACAGTCACGACCCTCGCGCACGATCACGCCATGCTCGGATGCTGGCCGTTGCGATCTCGTTGGGCGTCTCATCGAGCGCTGTCAGTGTGGCGAGTGTTCCCTCGGCTCGTGCCGGTGGCCGCTCCCATACGATTCCGTCGGTCTCGATCGGGGTGTCGCATACCTCCGGGAGTGCATCGGCCGCACGTGGCCGCGCGCGGGTCATGTCGCCCCTCTCGATCGTGCGCTTCGCAAACGACAGCTCGTTGAGCGCCGAGCTGGCGACAACTCGTGCCAACGGCACGCCGGTAGACGAGGTGTGGACGCAGGACGTCAAGGGATTCGCGGCCACGCTGTCAGCCGCCGACCTGCAACGGTTGCGCAGTGACCCCAACGTCGTTGGCATCGAGCCTGACGCTGAGTTCTCTGCGCTCACCGATCAGAGCAATCCGCCGTGGGGGTTGGACCGTATTGATCAATCGTCGCTGCCGCTCGACAACACCTACTCATACGGTTCCACTGGTAACGGTGTCACGGCCTATATCGTCGATACCGGGCTGCGCTCGACGCACACCGAGTTCACCGGCCGTATCCTGCGCTCCGCCTACATCGACTTCGGCGACAACACCATGGCCGAGGACTGCAACGGACACGGCACTCACGTCGCGGGCATCATCGGTGGCACCTCCTTCGGTGTGGCCAAGGCGGTGTCGTTGGTTCCCGTGAAGGTGCTGAACTGCGACGGTAGTGGCTCGACAGCGAGCGTTGTTACGGCGCTGCAGTGGGTCGTCGACGATCACGTTGCCGGGGTGCCAGCCGTGATGAACTTGAGTCTCGGCGGCTTCGCATCGTTGGCCGTCGACGCGGCGGTCAGCGCCGTGATTGCCGATGGCATCACGGTGGTTGTGGCGGCCGGCAACTCCAACGACAACAGCTGCAACTACAGTCCGGCCCGTGTGCCTGAGGCGATCACCGTCGGCGCGACCACGAGCAGCGACGGCATCGCGAGCTACTCGAACCACGGGTCGTGTAACGATTTGTTCGCGCCGGGAACACAGATTTTGTCAGCGTGGGACACGAGCGACACGGCCACGAACACCATCAGCGGCACCTCGATGGCGTCGCCTCACGTCACCGGTGCAGCGGCTCGTGTGCTCGAAGGCGCGCCGACGGCGACGCCCGCACAGGTGGCGGCCTTGCTCAAAGCATCTGCAACAACCGGAGTGCTCACCGGCACCACGAGCGACGATCCAAACAAGTTGC
Source organism: Actinomycetes bacterium (assembly GCA_025360105.1). Lineage (GTDB taxonomy): Bacteria > Actinomycetota > Acidimicrobiia > Acidimicrobiales > Ilumatobacteraceae > WLMZ01. Next base: position 17,797 of record JANYCT010000035.1, read on the forward strand.
TCTACCTCGCGCCGTCTTCGGTGATCGTGCCCCCCAAGGAGTTCGTCCCGCTGCCGCCTACTCGCTTGTTCGACTCGCGACCCGGGTATGCACAGGGTGTCGTGGCCGTGACCAAGCAGCGCTACGGCGGCGGCAGTGTGTTACGCGTCCAGGTCACCGGGGTCGACGGTATCCCCGCCGTCGGTGTTGGAGCGGTGTCGCTGAACGTGACGGCAGCGGACCCAGCGCTCGGCGGTTTTGTGACGGTGTTCACGTGTGGTGCGCGTCCGTCGGTGTCGAGCGTGAACTATGTGGCGGGTCAGACGGTGTCAAATGCGGTGATCGCTCCCGTGTCCGCCTCGGGTGAGGTATGTCTGTTCTCCTCGGCCGATACGTATCTGATCGCCGACGTGAACGGATGGTTCGCCACCGGATCATGGTTTGCGCCGCTGACCCCAGTGCGTACGTTCGATACGCGTCCCGGTGAAAGCCAGGGCGCAGTAGGGGTCGTCAAGGGACGCTACGGCGGCGGCAATCTGTTGCGGGTGAAGCTCACGGGAGTCGGCGGTGTGCCGCCCGCCGGAGTGGCGGCCGTGTCGTTGAACGTAACAGCGGTCGATCCCGTCGCTGCTGGTTTCGTGACGGTGTTCCCGTGTGGCGTGCAGCCGTCGGTGTCGAGCGTGAACTATGTGGCGGGTCAGACGGTGCCGAATGCGGTGATTGCTCCCGTGTCTGGCTCGGGTGAGGTGTGTCTGTTCTCCTCGGCCGACGCATATCTGATCGCCGACGTAAATGCATGGTTCGCATCGGGTCCGGGGTTCTCGGCAGTGTCGCCAGTGCGCTTATTCGATACGCGCCCGGGCGAGGCGCAGGGCGTGGTGGCGGTCACGAAGCAGCGCTACGGCGGCGGCTCTGTGTTGCGCGTTCAGGTCGCCGGCGTTGATGGCGTGCCTCCGTCCGGAGTCGGGGCAGTGTCGTTGAACGTGACGGTGGTGGGTGCGGTCGTTGCCGGATTTGCAACGGTGTTCCCGTGTGGGTCGGTGCCAGGCGTGTCGAGTGTGAATTTTTTGGCGGGGCAGACCGTGCCGAATGCGGTGATAACTCCGGTCTCGGCCTCGGGTGAGGTGTGTGTCTATTCATCGGCTGATGCGTACGTGGTCGCCGACATGAACGGCTGGTTCGCCGCCCCCTGATATCGCTTCGACGTCGCGCTCGTCGACCGGCCGCGCCGAAGTGGCCGCCCCTCGGGGGACGGCCACTTCGTTGAACTTCGCAGGCTCGATTGGCCCTGCCGGACTCTGGATATTGTCGGGCGCCCCGATGGTCACGACACCCGGTAGGTGCCGTTTGCATAGACGGTGAGTGTCACCGTGTTCGTGGCGCTGTTGAAGCAGTAGGCGGCGCATTCCTGAAAGTTGCCCCTGACGATGTAGGTCATGTAGCTGGCTCCGTTGCCGCCGACGGTGACGTTGCTGAAGCCATTGAACTTCCAGAGGTAGTTCACGTTGTAGGTCGGGTAGCGCGTGTTCGACGTGATGGCCGACCCATTGGAGCACCACCGGACTTCGTTGGTGACGCCATGGGTGGTCTGACCGAAGACGTTCTTGGTGTTGTTGGCAAAGGCCACGTCGTAGCAACGGATGGTTCCCGCTGCACTTGCCGGGGCGACACTGACGCCGGCGACGCCCACGAGAAGGCCGAGGGCGACGGTTGCGGCGAGTGTAATGCGCTTGATGGTGTTCATTTCGGTAGCTCCTTGAGTGGTACTCCCCGGTCCATCCGGGTGTGACTTCATCATGGGACCGAACTGTTCTGGCGTCTGTACGACGCCCGACACGCCGTGTGTGTTCCAGGCGACACGCGCCAGCAGCACTGCAATGGAGCCGGGTGCGAGGATCGAACTCGCCACCTCATGATTACAAGTCAAGCGCTCTACCGACTGAGCTAACCCGGCTGGGGTCGGGGAAATCGTAGAGGAAGCGCAGAGGGAAACCGTTCCCGAATCCGGCGATGTTGTTGCCGGAGCTCCGTTCTGTGTGACGCTACGTGCCCAAAAGGGCACGAACCTACTGCCAGAGTGAGATGTGCTGGCGCGCCCGGCGTCAGAGAAGGCGAACGGGGATCGAACGCGGGCCGCGCACTTGGCCGCCCGCCCAGGTGACGAGCGCTGGATCGGTGACCTCGAACTCGGGGATGCGTTTGAGCCATTCCTCGACGGCGACGCGGATCTCCATGCGGGCCAGGTTCGATCCGGCACAACGATGGATGCCTGCGCCGAACGCCACGTGGCGATTGTGGAGTCGGTCGAGCACGACGGTGTCGGGATCGGGGAACACCTCAGGGTCGCGATTGGCTGCCGGGAAGTTCATCAGGATGCGCTCGCCGGCCTTCATCGGGCAACCCGCGAACTCGACGTCGTCGGACAACCGGCGCGCCATGGTGACAGGGGCATAGGCGCGGAGGAACTCCTCAATGGCGGTCGGCATCAGGTCGGGCTCGTCGACCAGCCGGCGGGTGTCGTCGGCATGTGTGGCGAGATGCCACATCGTCGAGCCGATCGACGACCACGTGGTGTCGACCCCAGCCACGAGCAGCAGCGCGCACATACCCATCACCACTGGGATGCCGATCGGCTCGCCGTCATGCTCGGCCTGCAGCAGTTCGCTGATGAAGTCGTCGACCGGGTTCGCCTGACGTTCTTCGATGGCTGCCTGGATGTAGCCGACGATGGCGACCACGCCGCGCTGGCGGCGCTCGGCGTCGTACGCAAACTCGAGCGCGTCGCGCACCCATTCGGTGAACGTGGCGGACATCGATTCGGGTACGCCGAGGATGTGGCCGATCACGCGCACCGGAATCTGCTGGGCATAGTCGGCAGCGGCATCGCCTTCGCCGCGCTGCACGATTTCGTCGACCAACCGCGCGCACAACTCACGCGTGAAGACCTCGTACTCGGCTACTCGCGCCGGGCTCATCGTGGGAAGGACCAGTCGGCGCGTCCAGGTGTGCAACGGCGGATCCGCGCTGATGGGCGGCACGCCGGCGGCCAGCAACGGCGATGCTCCCTCGTTACTGCCGGCGCCCTGCACGGGCAGCACACTGATGCCGTTACCCGAGGGGAAGCGGTCGATGTCACGAGCAATCTCGGTGACATCGGCGTATCGAGTGGGCAGCCACGAACCGCCCCAGCGATCTGTGTGGGCGATCGGGCACGCCGATCGGAGTTCGGCCCAAATGCCGTACGGATCGGCGACGTAGCCGGGGTCGAAGATGTCGTAGTCCGTCGCCCAGTCGGCGACGGGGGCAGTGGTGGGCTGCCCCGAGGTAGCTTCAGTGGTCATCCAAATAGTCTGCTGCATTGGGTGCCGTGCTGACTGATCCGCCGCAAGCGGCGCCGCAGTAGTGTCACGACGTCGCCCCGTCTTCACCCGCGACTCCTCCCCGCAGACAGGACACCAACCGTGACCATCACCTACCGCGCCGCTGAGATCCCCGCCGCCGACCTGGCCGAAAAGCCACTCGGTCAGCCATCGGCCGAACCGTTGACCGGCGAGATCACGACGCGCAGTCAGGTGTTCTTCACGAGCCCCGATGACCGCATCGTCTCGGGCACGTGGGAATGCGAACCTGGCGCGTCGCGCTGGGAGTTCACCGGCCGCGGCGAGATCATCCACGTGTTGTCCGGCCGCATGACTGTGCAGCGCGACGGCGAAGATGGCGTCGAACTCACGGCCGGATCGAGCGCCGTGTTCGAACTCGGTTGGTGCGGCGTGTGGACAGTTCACGAGACGCTGCGCAAGGTGTTCGTCGTCTACCGCCCCTGAGCCCGACCCTGAGATTCGGCGCTGTGTGTCGAGACCGCATCGTCGATACAGTTCAGTGAAGGAGATGGTCGCGATGAACATGTGGTCTCGGCGAGAACTTCTGGCACTCGGTGCCGGAGCCTTGGTGGTGGCGGGGTGCACGTCGTCGACTGGAAGGAACCCCGCCGCGATCAGTGACATCGTGGTCGGACCGACGGATCCTGCCGTCGAGCGTCGCGACGCCTCGCGCCGCAAGGTCGGCGCTGCAACGGTCACCGCCTCGATCGCGGCAAGTCCGCGCACGGTCACCATTGGCGGTCGCGAGGTACAGACATGGGCCTTCGGTGATCGTCCCGGCGACGGCGGCATTCGCGCCAACGTGGGTGACGTCATCGAGGCCACGTTCCACAACGGCTTGCCGTCTGCCAACACCCTGCACTGGCACGGCGTGGCATTGCGCAACGACATGGACGGCATCCATGGCCTTACCCAATCGGGTGTCGATGCGGGCGGCAGCTTTACGTATCGCTTCACGCTTCCCGACGCCGGTACGTACTGGTTCCACCCGCACATGGGACTCGAACTCGACAAGGGGCTGTACGCACCGCTCATCGTGGAGGATCCCCACGATCCGGTTGCGTTCGATGTCGATGCCACCTTGATGCTCGACGACTGGCTCGATGGCTACGGCCGCACCCAGGAAGAGGTGTTGGCCGGGCTGCAGAGCGAGGGTGGCCACTCGTCGCACATGGGCGGCATGAGCGGAAGCGGGGGGATGGGCAACGGCGGAATGGGTACCGGCGGGATGGGCTCGATGATGACGAGCCTCGGTGGTGATGTGGCGTACCCGTTGCACGTGATCAACGGCCGGGCACCTCCGGAGCGTGACACGATCTCCGCTGTGGCGGGCCAACGCGTGCGCCTACGCCTCATCAATGCCGGTTCTGACACGGCGTACCGAGTGTCGGTTGGCGGTCACCGGCTCACCGTCACCCATGCCGATGGATTCCCGGTGGTGCCGGTGGAGGTGGACTCGGTGGTGCTCGGCATGGCCGAGCGCTACGACGTCATCGTGACCGCGCAGGCTGGTGCGTTCCCCATCGTGGCCGTCCCGGAGGGTAAGACCGATCCAGCAGGTGAGGCGATTCTGCGTACTTCCACTGAGGCGCAGGCGCCGACGGTGGGTTCTCGACCGACAGAACTCTCGGGCCGCACCCTTGGGTATGCCGACCTCGTGGCCACCGACGCCGTTCGCCTGCCGTCGAAGAAACCAGATCGAACCCAGAGCATCAGCCTCACCGCGAACCCCACTGGTTATACCCACGGCATCAATGGCAAGAGTTATCCGAACGCCGCGCCGATCACGGTTCGCGAGGGTGAGCGTCTGCGCTTACGCATCGTCAACTCGACGATGATGTTCCATCCCATTCACCTGCATGGCCACACGTTTCAGATGGTGGGCGACGGCAGCGCACGCAAGGACACGGTCATCGTGTTGCCGATGGCGACGGTGGAGGTGGACATCGCTGCAGACAACCCCGGGCAGTGGATGCTGCACTGCCACAACACGTATCACTTCGAAACGGGCATGGCGACGGTGTTCTCGTACCGTCGTTGATTCTGCCGTCCCACACCACGCGTGACGATCACGTATCGAGCCGCAGAGATCCCTGCCACCGCCCGGACCGGTGACCCGGATCGTCCTGGCCGATCTTGGTGCTGTTGTGTAGTGCGCGTCGTCAATCGAGACATGCTTGATGGGGAGGTCAGATGGCGGTCGCGGTCATCGATTCGGGAGTGGCGCAGCCTCGACCCAAGATCCAGGTGGTGCCCCTACGCGGACTTCCGATTGCCACCGCCCTGCTGGGGTTTGTGTTGGACGCCATTGCGTCCAATCGCACGTGGGCGCTGATGTTCTGCCATGTCGCCGGCGGTGGTCTGTGGACCGGGATCGACCTCTTCGTCGGCTTGATCGTCGGACCCATCATCGGCTCGCTGTCGCCTCAAGCCCGGGCCGAGTTCACGGCACGATTCATGCCAAAGATGGTCATCATCATGCCCACCGTGGTCACCATGACCTTGGCTTCCGGCCTGCAGATCGCCTTGAAATACGGCAATCTCAACGTGGGTCGAGAGAGTAGGGGTTGGCTGATCGCCTCGTTCATCGTCGTCGGAATCATGGCCGTCATCGCACTCGGGGTCCTCGAACCCGCCAACATCACGGTGCTCTTCGAGATGAACAAGCCGCAACCGAACCCCGAGATCATTGGGATGATGATGAAGCGGTTCATCTACACCGCCGGCATCACCGGGCTGATGCAGGTGTCAACGTTGATCATCATGACGAGGGTGGCGACGCTATGAGCGCTCACGAGACGACTCCGTCAACACCGAGTTCCCTGCGGCCGTTCCCTCCCGTAACCCAGCTGGCAACGGTGGCACTCGGATGCGTGGTTGTAGGCGGAATCCTGATGGCATCGTTTGCGCCACGGCGCCCTCCGCTCACGCTGCCGAGTGTGCTCTTGGCAATTGCCTTCGTGCGTAACCACACCCGTGCCGCGCCGCTGGCACTCGTGACGGCCATGCTGACGATGTTTGCCGTCGACGTTCCGCTCATCATTTCTGCCACCGTGGCGCGCTACGCCGACCCGCTCCCGTCGGCCTCGGTCGCATGAAGCAGGTCGCGTCGGCGCGTTGCAGCAGCGCCGATGAATCAGGCGGACAGGCTGGACTCGATGGCAGCCACGAGCGTGGCGTCATCGGGGGCAACCATCGGGCTGAAGCGTGTGACCGACCCGTCGGTCGCGATGAGGAACTTCTCGAAGTTCCAACGGATGTCGCCCGAGTGGCCCTCGGCATCGGCGACTTCGGTGAGTGATGAGTAGATCGGGTGGCGGCCCTCGCCGTTGACCTCGACTTTTTCCATCATCGGAAAGGTGACTCCATAGCTCGTGGAGCAGAACGTGGCGATCTCCTCGGCCGTACCCGGCTCCTGCGCACCGAACTGGTTGCACGGGAAACCAACGACAGTAAAGCCACGGCCGGCGTACTTCTCGTGCAGCGCCTCGAGGCCTGTGTACTGCGGGGTGAGGCCGCACTTGGACGCGACGTTGACCGCCAAGATGGTCTGGCCCTGGAATGCTGCGAGTGAGGTTTCCTGCCCGCCGAGGGTGTGGATTGGTTCGGTGAAGATCGACATGGGCACAGTGTCGCCGACTTCGCGAAAGGGCGCAAGGCGTGCGTCGGTGTCCTCTGGAGTTCCGCCACGGTTCACTACCTGTTCACGGAAAGTGACACGGCGGCATTTGTGGCCATCGGTACAGTGGCGCTGTGGTCGTGAACGAACAGGATGTGGATCACTTCAACGGCAATGGTTGGCTGCTCACATCGCCGTTCTTCAGCCAGCGCGTTTCGGACATTCGTTCATGGATCGACGAGGTGCAATCGTGGTCCGACGACGGTGACTGGCTGAACTATCGCGAGCTCACCGAGCACGGACCGCGCATTTGCCGCACAGAGAATTTCGCGCCCTGCCACGCCCAGTTGCGTCAGCTGCTCACGAGTGGGCCAATCATCGAGATCGCCAGCGCGCTCCTCGGTGAGCCGGCGTTGCTGTACAAGGAGAAGATCAACTACAAGTTGGCCGGCGGGGCCGGTTACGCGCCGCATCAAGACGCGCCCGCCTATCGGTTCGTTGAGACGCACGTGTCGTGCATGATCGCGATCGACGACTCGCTCATCGAAAATGGCTGCCTCGAAGTGGTCAGCGGACGTCACCAACGGCTACTCGCAATGAACGAACGTGGTTGCATCACCGACGATCAGGTGCGCAGCATGGTCTGGCAGCCTGTCGAGCTCAAGGCTGGCGATGTGCTGTGGTTTCACTCGCTGACGCCGCATCGCAGCGGGCCGAATCTGTCGACCTGTGACCGTCGGGCGATGTATCCCACGTTCAATGCCGCGAGCGAGGGCAACCTGCGCGACGCGTACTACGCGCAGAAGCTACGTGAGTTCCGCGAGAACACCCACTCGACCGACACCGTGCAGGTGTCGCTGATCAATGACTTCGAGGGTCGGCCGGTGTGAACCAGTTCGCCTCGGTTGATGAGATCGTGGACTTGTACGCCACCTGGGGTCACGATTACTACAGCGAGAACATCTCGCAGCTCTCCCACGCGGTGCAGTGTGCTTGGTTGGCCCAGGCGTACGGTGCCTCCGAAGAACTGGTGGTTGCAGCATTACTGCACGACATCGGCCACTTGATGGATTTGGCCGAGCACGGCTCGCGGCCCGAGGCGTTCGAGACCGATTTGGGTCACGAAGCCATCGGTGCGCAGGCGTTGTCGAAAATCCTCCCGACGGCCGTTACGGCCCCCATTGCCTTGCATGTGGCCGCAAAGCGCTGGCGCTGTACGGCCGACCCGGCGTACTTCGACACGTTGAGCCCGGCTTCTGTCGCCAGCCTCGCGTTGCAGGGTGGCCCGATGACCGATGACGAACGCGCGCGTTTCGAAGCGCACCCGCAGTCGCGTGCCGCGACGCAACTACGCGAGTGGGACGACACGGGCAAGGCCACCGACGCGGAGGACCCGCCGTTCGATCGCTTCGTCCCAATGATGCGCCACATCGCTCTGCGCTGAGTGACACAGGGCCGCGGGCTCACGATCGGGGTGCGATTTCGGTGCCGTCGGGTCGGTGGTGGTGCCAGCCGGTGTGGTTTCGGGTGATGGTGGTGTTGTCGGTGTGTTTTCGACGGTTGTGGGTGGCGCACAGTGGGCCTCCGTTGAAGGTGTTCGTTTCGCCGCCGCCGCGGTCTCGGGCGGGTCCGGTCCAGGGGGTGAGGTGGTCGATGTGGAGGAATGGTCCGGTTTGTTCACATCCAGGCCAGCAACATCGGTTTCCGGATAACAGGATGGCTTCGCGTGCGGCTCCGGTGAAGAGGCGGGATTTGCGTCCCAGATCGATGACCCGTCCGGTTGAGTCGGTGAGGACTTTGCGGACCCGGCCGATGAGCGCAGCAACCACCAAGTCGTGCGGGTCGACGGGTGCACCGTTGGCGGTCTGGCACATCCATAACCGGTCCGACGTCCCAGGGTCACCCAGATCGTCGGTGTCGTGTCCGAAGTAGTTGCGGATCGCGTGCCGGAGTGTGTTTTCGTTGGTGAAGATGTTGACCAACGGTGTCTCGCCGCCAGCTCCCGCGTTGTTGGTCATCACGGCGATGAATGCGTCGTAGCGGCGTTGCTCGGTCGTGCGTGGGAGCGGGTACTCGTTGGCGCGGTCACCGTATTGGTTCGTACGCCAGGCGATGTCGTGTTCGAGTTCGATCGCGGCTTGCCGGTTGACGATCTCGGTGAGGATGTCACCGGTGAGGGCGTCACCACTGGCGCGGAACTCGTGACCGGCACCCCGGTTCGACGATGTGACGGACCGGTTCTCACGTGACGCCTCATGGTCACGGTGCGCACCATCCGGATCAGCGTGGGCGAGCCAGCGTTGACATACGATTCGGAACTCGCGCAGTCGCAAACCCTTCGCGTGCCCGAGCAACAGTTCTTCGGAATCAGCGAGCAGGGGCCCGCAACGCGGGTTGCTGTGCAACCCGACGAGTAGACGCAACTGGTCGTCACCAACATCACCCGCCTCAACCGCGGCCGCCAACACCGGTAGCTCGGCCAGCAGGGCGGCTACTTGAACATGATGTAACGCGGTCGATCGTGCCGAGTTCGTGACGGCTTGCAGCCATGACGTGACGTTGTGATGTGCGTCATCGACATATGACGAAGACACCGCGACCTCGTGCACCAACGAGGCCTGCAGGGCGTGGAGTCGGCGGATCTCACGTTCCACACCCATGAACGCGCTGTCACGATCAGACCCACGCAGCCGACGGAACTGGTCAAGAGCCAAGTCGACATCGGACAGATCGAGGGCACGGTCGGGTTCATCGAAGAACGAATCAGACGACGCTGCACACGACACGAAACTCACCTCCACACACGCCGGCACACCAGCACACTGTTGAAACACAGGGGACAGAACGAATCCGTCGAGCACGATCGGGGAAGATCAGTACCTGAACCATAGCAGAACGTACGTACGATCGCAACACCAACACGCAAAATTTCTGAATTGTTGCGTTTTCAACAATCGGCCGCGCCGGGTGCGCTACCCAGCGAGTCACCCGCCAGCGGCGCCAAGGAGCAAGCGGTTTCCCAATGATTCGGAGAGTCGCACTGTGTACGGCGTGGGCGGGGGGCCGGGGCACGTCTGTGCGCCCCCCAAAGACAGCACCGTGATGGTGATCGTCACCGAGGTTGCCGAGTACGCAACGTTCGCAGTAATCCGACCCTCGGCGGAGTGCCCGCTCGCGCACGTGCGTTCGGAGACGAGCACTGGTACCTGCACACTCTGTAGCGTTGGGGTGAATTTCGGTGCGAGCACCCACGTGGCTGGCCCTTCCACGCCCTGGCTGCTACCGCCGTCATCGACGCGCACATCAGAGCCGAACGATGCCGCTGCTGCAACGACGTCGGCGTCGGTTCGGGCGGACATGCCGACGGCGACGACTTGGTGGTCGTAGTCGGAGGCGAGCGAGAGAACTCGGTGCGCACTATCGGTGGTCCACGCCTCGGTCGTCAGTCGCTTGTATAGCGTGACGTAGTCGGTGTACGTCTTGCCCGCGTGGACAAGCGTGATCGATAGCTCGGGGTAGACAGTCTTCGGCCCGAAGCCCGCAACTTGCGCTCTGGCTTGTTCAACGAGGGGCGTAAGAGTGGTGTCAGCCATTTCAAAGGTCTGATCCATCGCGATGTAGACGCGCGCGACGCCAGCCGCTTCATCGGTGACGACACCACCAAAGACGGCAGGGGCACTAGTGGCCAACAACGGCTCGAGTCGATCGGCGATCTCGCGATCGACGTGCACGGTGCTCCCGGCCGAGTCGCCGATCCCCGGCACCGCTGTGATCGGTTCACGGACGGGCACGCCACCGCGTGCGCGGTGTGTTGGCATTGCCGCCCTCAAACCCCTCACTGGGAGCGGCCTCATCTCCGGCATGTCCGTCGGTCCAGTTGTCAGGCATCTGGTGCCTCCCGTCCTCTGGATCGGCTCGTCGTCCATCACCGCTGCGGTTGCGCGACGACCGCTGCGAATGACATCAAGAGAGTAGACCCCCAGAACTGACCTAGGGTCGGGTCATGAACGAATCGGTCACGATCCACATGAATGCGTCACCGGAACGGATTTGGGATCTCGTGAGCGACGTCACCAAGATCGGGCGCTACAGCCCTGAGACCTTCGAAGCCGAGTGGTTGGACGGCGCCACGGGTCCTGCGGTGGGGGCACGCTTTCGCGGACACGTGAAGCGCAACGGTGTGGGGCCCACCTATTGGACTCCGTGCACCGTCGTCACGAGTGAGCCGGGGCGCGAGTTTGCGTTCGGTGTTGGCAGGAGCGGCAAGCCGCTGAGTGTGTGGGGCTACCGCCTCGAGCCGGCAGGCGATGGCAACGATGGCATGAAGGGCACCGACGTCACTGAGTACTTCCGGCTCACACCCACGGTGCTGCTCCGTTTCTACTGGGCCGTGCTTGGTTGGTCACGCGGCAAGACCAACCGCGAAGGCATGCAGGCAACACTCGAGCGGATCAAGGCCGAGGTCGAGCAGCGCCCGATGTCCGGCTGATCAGCGCTTAGCTGAACGTGACGCCGGTGACGTAGAACTTTCCGTTGGCTTGTTTGGCCACCTTGATCGCTGCCTTGCTGCCGTCGGGCGCGGTGAAGGTGTACGTGAGGGTCGAGGTATCGGCGATCTCGTCCAAGATCGAGAACTTCTTGTCCTTGATTGTCTTGATCTGATCGGCGGTGACCGACCCCGCCACGATGCATTGGTTGTAGGTGTCGGCGCCGGCATAAGCGATGGATGACACAAAGGTGGCGGCGACGCTGTCGGGCGTCGTCTGCGCGCAGTTGTCGAGCGCGCTTGCACCGGCTCCAGCGGTTGCAGTGGAACCTGGTGCCGGCGTAGATGCGGCAGCGGTCGTGGTGGCACCGCCACCGGTTGCTCCGGAGGTGGCCGACGTGTTTGCCGGTGGTGTGCTGCTCTTGGTACTACTGCTGCACGCAGAGACGGAGGCCGCAACGATCAGGACTGCGCATGCTGCGCGGATGGTGAGCTTTGGTTGCATCGGAACGTTGTATCACGCCGCCAGTCGCCGCCATCGTCAACACGATCGCGGAGTAGCACTGCCTACGCTGACGGTGTGCCAAACACCGGCGATTTTCCGACCGTGCCCGCCCGAGACCTTCAGGGCCGCGAGGTCATGCTGCCGAGCGCTTTCGAGGGACGCCTCAACGCCGTGATCGTGGCGTTCCGACGCGAGCATCAGAGTCTGGTTGATTCTTGGGTGCCGTGGCTCGAAAGGTACGCAGCATCGAATCCTGACTTTCGGTTCTACGAGATTCCCACCATCGGACGCATGTGGGCGCCGTTTCGAAATTTCATCGATGGCGGTATGGCCGCGTCGATCAAAGTGCCACACATCCTGCAGCGCACGCTCACCGTGTATGGCGACGTCAGCCGTCTCACCACGCCGCTCGGCATCATCGATCGCTCGACCATCGCGTTGTTCATCGTCGATCACGCGGGCACGGTGCTGTGGTCGGGTGCTGGCGGTTTCGATGCAACGGTTGCGCACCGGATCGAGACGGTGTTGATCAACGCCGGTTAGCCACCACGATCGCTCATCGCGCTAATGAAGCGTGAAGAAGGTTCCATTCGTTCGCCCACCGGTATAGCACTGACTCGCAGCTGCCTACTGGCGCCGCAAGCACGATGGGAGAGCACGATGGATGACATCACGATGGTCTTGGTGATCTTGACCTTTTTCCTCGGATGTATCGGGTATGTGACATGGTGCGGGCGCATTATCGGGCCGGATCCGGAGGATCTTGACGTCGACCTCGCGCTCGCTGGCGACAGCGATGCCGACGTGAGCGACGCAACGGCGGTGCGTGCGTGATGCTCGCTTCCACGTTTGACAACGTTCTCGGGCTCGGTCTGTCGGTTCTGGTGATGCTGTATCTGGTCATCGTTCTCGTCTTCCCCGAGAGGTTCTGATGTCTGCCACAGGATTGCTGCAAATGCTCCTCCTCGTGGCCCTGCTGGGCGTGTCGATGGGTCCGATGGGCCGCTACATGGCCAAGGTCTATGGCTCCGAAGCCGACGGCAAGGCGCCGGGCGACCGGCTCTTTCTGAAGGTGGAGGGCGCCATCTACCGACTGCTACGCGTGGACCCCAAGCGCGAGCAGCGCTGGAACGTGTATGCGATGGCGATGCTCGCGTTCAGTCTCGTGTCGGTGTTGTTCTTGTACGCGTTGATCCGGCTGCAGGGATCCCTGCCGTTGAATCCGACGGGCCGGGTGGGCACCACTCCCTGGGGTGCGTTCAACGCTTCGGTGTCATTCGTGACCAACACCAACTGGCAGTGGTTCTCGGGCGAGCAGGCGATCAGCCACCTCACCCAAATGTTGGGCTTCACCGTGCAGAACTTCGTGTCTGCTGCTGTTGGTATGGCCGTCGCCGTGGCGCTCGTGCGTGGCATCGTGCGGCGCGGCCAGAAGACGCTCGGCAACTTTTGGGTTGATCTCGTCCGCACGATCACACGCATTCTGCTGCCGATGTCGTTCGTGGTTGCGATCATCTTGGTCTCACAAGGTGCCATCCAGAATCTGCACGGTTACACCTCGGTGAAGCCGCTCGATCAAACGGTCGCAGTGACAGGCACGGATGCGAACGGCGCGGCCACATCTACCCCCGTCACCGATCAGCTGCTGCCGGGTGGGCCGGTGGCGAGCCAGTCGGCGATCAAGCAGCTCGGCACAAACGGCGGTGGTTTCTACAATGCCAACTCGGCGCATCCTTATGAGAGCCCGAACGGTTGGACGAATCTGCTCGAGAACTATCTGCTGTTGCTGATTCCGATCTCGATGACGGTCACCTTCGGGGTGCTCGCCGGTTCGAAGCGCCAGGGTCATGTGCTCCTCGCAGTGATGGCCACGTTCTGGTTGCTCTTCTCACTGGGCGCAGTGTTCGCCGAGCAGTCGGGCAACCCGCGGCTCAACGCGATCGGGGTGGACCAGAGCTCATCGGCTACCCAGACCGGCGGGAACATGGAGGGCAAGGACATTCGGTTCGGTCCATCCACGTGTGGCCTCTTCGCGGCATCCACAACGGGCACCTCCACCGGGGCCGTGGACTGTATGCACGACAGCCTCACGCCGGCTGGTGGCGGGTTCACGATGGTGCACATGATGCTCGGTGAGGTATCGCCGGGTGGTGTGGGTGTCGGTCTGGCCGGCATGCTCATCAATGCGCTCATGGCGGTGTTCATCGCCGGGTTGATGGTGGGTCGAACTCCGGAGTACCTCGGCAAGAAGATTCAAGCCGCCGAGATGAAGTTGGTGGTGCTGTACATCGTCGCAATGCCGTTGGCGCTGCTCGCCTTTGCGGCGGCCACGGTGGTGTTGCGAACCGCGGTCGCATCGTTGCAGACGGCGGACGCGCACGGACTGTCGGAGGTGCTCTACAACTTCGCCTCCGCGGCCAACAACAACGGCTCTGCGTTTGCATTCGCGAACACGAGTAGCCCTTGGTACACGATCACGATGGGAATCGCGATGCTCGTGGGACGCTTCTTCCTCATCATCCCGGTGTTGGCTCTCGGCGGATCGCTCGTGCGTAAACAGAAGGTGCCGGTCACGTCGGGAACCTTCCCCACCGACACCGCCTTGTTCAGCGGTCTTCTGTTCGGCGTGATCGTGATCATCGCCGGCTTGACATTCTTCCCAGCCCTGGCCCTCGGCCCAATCGTGGAGCATCTGTCGCTGTGAGTACCGTCCTCGAAGAACGCCCACCGAAGACGCGTACGCGGCCGTCGGCCAGCAAGTCGATGTTCGACCCGACCATCGTTCGCGGTGCGCTGTTGGACAGCGTGCGCAAGCTGAACCCGCGGGTCATGGTGCGCAACCCCGTCATGTTCGTGGTCGAGCTCGGCTCGGTGCTCACCACGGTGTTGTTGTTCCGCGACCTCGGCAGCAACTCGCACAACGACAACGTCTTCACAATCGTCGTCACCCTGTGGCTGTGGTTCACCGTCTTGTTCGCGAACTTCGCGGAGGCGATGGCCGAGGGTCGCGGCAAGGCCCAGGCCGCCACGTTGCGCAAGACCCGTGCCGAGACCGTAGCGCGCGTGCAGTTGCCCGACGGCACTGTCGTGGAGCGCCCGTCGCCCGAGTTACAGATCGGTGATCTGTGTGTGGTCGAGACCGGTGAAGTCATCCCTGGCGACGGCGACGTGGTGCAGGGCATCGCAATGGTCGACGAGTCGGCCATCACCGGCGAATCGGCTCCGGTGATCCGCGAGTCAGGTGGCGATCGCTCCGCGGTCACCGGTGGCACGCGGGTGTTGTCGGATCGCATCATCGTGCAGATCTCGTCGAAGCCGGGCGAGACGTTTCTCGATCGGATGATCGCGCTTGTCGAAGGAGCGGATCGACAGAAGACACCCAACGAGGTGGCCCTGTCGATCCTGCTGTCGGGCCTGACGATCATCTTCCTGCTCGCGGTCGTCACCTTGCAGCCCTTTGCCGTTTACTCGCACGCAGAGCAGAAGATCGTGGTGCTCGTGGCGCTGCTGGTGTGCCTCATCCCCACCACCATCGGCGGGCTGCTGTCCGCGATCGGTATCGCTGGCATGGACCGGTTGGTGCAACGGAACGTGCTCGCCATGTCGGGCCGTGCCGTCGAGGCAGCCGGCGATGTGAGCACGTTGCTGCTCGACAAGACCGGAACCATAACATTCGGGTCACGCCAGGCCGCCGAGTTCGTGCCCGTGCACGAACACACCGAGGCCGATGTCGCCGAGGTCGCATTGGCGTCATCGCTGGCCGATGAGACACCTGAAGGACGCAGCGTGGTGTCGTTGGCCGAGGAGCGGTACGGACTCACCGCACCCGATTCGCCCGATGCGGTGATGGTTCCCTTTACGGCGCAGACGCGCATGAGCGGCATGGACTTCCCCGATGGTCGCCACGTGCGCAAGGGCGCGGCCGACTCGGTGCGACGTATGGTCGCCGATGCCGGCGGAGTGGTGCCGCTGGAACTCGGACCGATCGTGGATGCGATCTCCCGAGATGGTGCGACTCCTTTGGTGGTGGCCCAATGGCGTGATGATGAAGTGCCCGCAGTGGTGGGTGTGATCCGGTTGAAGGACACGGTCAAGCCGGGTATGACCGAGCGGTTCAACGAACTTCGCGCAATGGGTATTCGCACGGTGATGATCACTGGAGACAACCCGCTCACGGCAGCAGCCATTGCTGCTGAGGCCGGCGTCGATGACTTCTTGGCCGAGGCGACGCCCGAGGACAAGATGGCGCTGATCAAGCGTGAGCAGGCTGGCGGCAAGCTCGTGGCGATGACGGGCGACGGCACCAACGACGCGCCCGCGCTTGCACAGGCTGATGTGGGCGTCGCGATGAACACGGGCACGCAGGCCGCCAAAGAGGCCGGCAACATGGTGGACCTCGACTCGAACCCGACCAAGCTCATCGAGATCGTCGAGATCGGCAAGCAGCTACTCATCACCCGAGGGTCGCTGACCACGTTCAGTATTGCCAATGATGTGGCCAAGTACTTCGCGATCATCCCGGCGATGTTCTCGGGCGTGATCCCCACACTCGATCGCCTGAACGTGATGGGGCTCTCGTCGCCCCGTTCGGCGATCACTGCGGCGGTCATCTTCAACGCGCTGATCATCGTGGTTCTCATCCCGCTAGCCCTGCGCGGTGTGCGCTTCAGGGCCGAGGGCGCTGCTGCGGTATTGCGCCGCAACCTGTTGGTGTTCGGTCTCGGCGGCATCGTCGCTCCGTTCGTCGGTATCAAAATCCTCGACATTCTCGTCACGGCGCTTGGAGTCAAATAATGAGATCGTTCCTCCGTCAACTCGCGCCGGCATGCATAGCGCTTATCGTCCTGACTGTGCTCACCGGTGTGATTTACCCCTTGGCCGTCACGGCCGTTGCGCAGGTCACGTTTCACGACAAGGCCAACGGTTCCATCGTGACCGTCAATGGCAAGGCCGTTGGTTCCGCACTCATCGGTCAGCAGTTTGCAGCCGAGCAGTACTTCCACCCGCGGCCCTCTGCAGCCGGGGTCGGTTACGACGGCTCTCGCTCGAGCGGCTCGAACCTTGGGCCCACCAACCCGGCGCTGCTCCAGGTCGTGGCGGAGCGGGTGGCTTCCTACCGAGCCGAGAATGGCCTCGCCGATACCCAGATGGTTCCGGTCGACGCGGTGACCGCATCGGCTTCGGGACTCGACCCGCATATCAGCATCGCCAACGCACGTCTGCAGGCTCAACGTGTGGCGACCGCGCGTGGCCTCACGCTCGAGATCGTGCTGGCGGCGATCGGTAGACATATCGATGACCGACCGCTGGGCATCCTGGGTGATCCGGGCGTGAACGTGCTCGAACTCAACATTTCCCTCGCCAAGGCGGGCTGAACACAGTGGCCCGTGGCATCCTTCGGGTGTACCTAGGCGCCGCGCCCGGCGTGGGTAAGACGTTCGCGATGCTTGACGAGGGCAACCGTCGTCGCGAGCGTGGACGAGATGTGGTTGTCGGTGTGGTCGAGACGCATGGTCGCGCCAAGACACTCGCTCAGGTGGGCGATCTCGAAGTGATGCCGCGACGAAGCGTCGAGTATCGCGGAGCGGTGCTGCAGGAGATGGACGTCGACGCGGTACTTGCACGCCAGCCGAGGGTGGCGCTCATCGATGAGCTCGCTCACACCAACGTTCCGGGCAGCCGTAACACCAAGCGCTGGCAAGACGTGGAGGAGCTCCTCGCCGCTGGCATCGATGTGATCACCACGCTCAACATCCAGCACCTCGAGTCACTGAACGATGTCGTCGAGAAGATCACTGGGGTGGTGCAGCGCGAGACGGTTCCCGATGCGGTAGTCCGCGCAGCCGACCAGATCGAACTGGTCGACATGAGTCCCGAAGCACTGCGTCGGCGGATGGCGCACGGCAACATCTATCCGGCCGAACGTATCGATGCAGCGCTCGGTCACTATTTCCGACCGGGCAATCTGGGTGCGCTTCGCGAACTCGCGTTGCTCTGGGCTGCCGACAGGGTGGAGGACGCGCTCGACGAATACCGCCAGCAGCAGGGGATCACTGATTCGTGGGAGACCCGCGAGCGCGTGGTCGTGGCAGTCACGGGCGCGCCCGATGGTGATGCCTTGGTCCGCCGCGCGGCCAGGATTGCCGCTCGTTCGCGCGGAGAGCTGATCTGTGTGCACGTGATGACCGGCGATGGTCTTCGTGTCGATGACCCAAGGGATCTGGATCGGCACAGGACGCTGGTTACAGAACTCGGTGGCACGTTTCATGAGGTTGATGGAGACGACGTCGGCCGCGCCTTGATCGATTTTGCACTCTCGCAAGGCGCAACGCAGCTGGTGATGGGCGCAAGCCAGCGTTCGCGCGTGCGAGCGTTGATCCGTGGTTCTGTCATCGCCGAGACGATGCGCCACGCACATGGCATCGATGTGCACGTCATCGCGCACGGCGAGGACGCGACCCTACGATCCCTGCCGCAACGCCGCCGCTGGCGAAGCCCCATCACGGCACGACGACAACTCGCCGGATGGGCGGTAATGCTGCTCGGACTACCGCTGATCACCGCGCTGTTGGTCAACAACGCCGACGCGTTCACGCTCGCCAGCGATCTCCTCATCCTGCTCGTGGTCGTCGTTGCAGCAGGGGCGATCGGTGGCCCGCTGCCGGGCCTCACGGGCGCGGTAGCCGGGTCGCTGCTAGTGAACTACTACCTCGTGCCACCGGTGCACACGTTCACCATCGGCGAACGTGAGAACGTGGTCGCGCTGGTCGTGTTCCTGCTCGTTGCCGCAGTCGTCTCGATCTATGTGCATGTTGCCGCCCGCCAAAGTCTCGAGGCTCGCCGAGCTCGTGCTGAAGCAGAGGCGCTGGCGCGCTCGGCCGGCACGCTGGCCGCAGTCGCGGATCCGGTGCCCGTGTTGTTGAACCAGTTGGCCATCACCTTCCGTTGCCGCGTGGTGGAGTTGCGCCAGAAACG
Source organism: Actinomycetes bacterium (assembly GCA_025360105.1). Classification (GTDB taxonomy): domain Bacteria; phylum Actinomycetota; class Acidimicrobiia; order Acidimicrobiales; family Ilumatobacteraceae; genus WLMZ01. The sequence continues at coordinate 36,741 of JANYCT010000035.1, forward strand.
GGCGGGGAGCTGGGAGTCCGTGGCCGAGGCGACCTCGGCGGCAACCGGCGATGCGGCGGGCGACGAGGAGATCACGGTGTTCGATGTCGGCGATGACGCGCAACTCGTGCTCACTGGGCCGCGTCTGTCGCTCGACGATCGACTCGTGCTGCGTTCGCACGGTGATCAGCTCGCCGCAGCGTTGCGGGATCAGGCACTCGCGCAGGAGGCTCAGCGCTCGCAGTTGGCGCGCGAGGCTGACGAACTGCGTACCGCCTTGCTGCAGGCCGTGTCCCACGACCTGCGCACCCCTCTTGCCAACATCAAGGCGTCGGTCAGCAGCCTGTTGTCCGAGGAGATCCACTGGGACGACGATCAGCGACACGAGTTCCTGGAGACCGTCGACACCGAGACCGATCGCCTCAACCGGCTCGTGAACAACCTGCTCGACATGAGCCGCCTGCAGGGCGGTGCGGTCACGTTGCAGTGTGGTGCCGTGATTGTCGACGACGTTGTGAACAACGCCTTGACGAGTATCAGCGAGGTCCCGTCGACCGTTCGGGTGTCGATTCCTGAAGAGCTTCCGCTGGTGTTGGCCGACGCGGAATTGCTCGAGCGTGCCGTCGCCAATGTGATCGGCAATGCCATTGCTTGGTCGCCAACCGGTTCGCCGATTCGAATCGAGGCATCGCCGATGGGTCAGCGTGTACACCTTCGCATCGTCGACCGTGGCCCAGGTATCGCAGAGCCCGAGCGGGCCGCGGCGTTGCGGCCCTTCCAACGCCTCGGTGACGAGAGCAGTCGAACGAGCCCCAACGGGGTTGGACTCGGTCTGGCCGTTGCCACAGGATTTGTTGCGGCGATGGCCGGCGAACTGATTCTGGAGGACACCCCGGGTGGTGGCTTGACCGTGGTGATCGACCTTCGCCGTGCTGACCCAGAAACGGTGACGAGCTGATGTTGCGCGTCTTGGTGGTTGACGACGAGATGGCCATCCGCCGCACCCTTGCGGTAAATCTCAAGGCGAGGGGCTACGAATGTGTCGTCGCCGAGGGCGGCCGACAGGCGCTCGTACTCGCCGCAGAACGACATCCTGACGCAGTGATTCTCGACCTGGGTCTGCCCGACCTGAACGGCATCGAGGTCGTGCGCAGCCTGCGTCGGTGGAGCAACGTGCCCGTTGTCATTCTGTCTGCCCGCGACACCGAACGCGACAAGGTGGCAGCGCTCGACGCGGGTGCGGACGACTATGTCTCGAAGCCCTTTGGAATGGACGAATTGTTTGCCAGACTTCGTGCTGCGCTCCGTCGGCAGCAACCTGCTGCAGAGGCTGCGGTTGTGGTGACGGCCGACTTCACGCTTGATCTCCCCAACCGATTCGGTACCCGGGTCGACGGTCAGGAGTGCCGCCTCACACCCACCGAATGGCAGATCGTCGAGTTCCTGGTCCGACGTCCCGGGCAACTCGTCACCCAGCGACAGCTGCTGCAGCACGTCTGGAGCTCGCCGGTCGAAATCGACACGAACCTCATGCGGGTCCACCTTGTGCACATCCGCCGAAAGCTCGAGCCCGAGCCCTCCCGACCGCGCTACTTCGTCACCGAGCCGCGATTGGGTTACCGCTTCGTCGGCGCTGACTGAACTCCGTCGGCGGCACCACGAGCCCGACACGCGAACATTTGGATGTTGAAACGAGAGGTCATGACAAACAGCGAGTACCCGCCCGCGCGCCAGGTCAATCAGAGCCCTCGACGCGGACTCGATGAGCGACGACAGCGGGCCGAGGACGAGCGGCCAGCGGGGGTGTTGGCGTGGTCGCCGTTCGTCCAGGGGCTCGTCGGTCGCGACTGCGCATGCGCCCGGCAGCGAACTGCGTTATTGGACTAACCGACCCCTGCACCGTATCGATGTCCCTGCGCAACCTGACCTCACCGAACGGAACGATGTCTTGGCGGGCAAGAACTACTGTCCGGCGGTGCGGCCCTCGTTGGCGCGACGCAGACGCTCGGCCATCACGTTCATCACCATCAACGCGAACGTGGGGTGTTCCTGCACCAGAAACATGAAGGCCTTCTTGTCGACGGGGACGATCTTCGACTCCATGGCCGCCGTTGCTGTTGCGCTCCGGTTTACGTGATCAATCAGCGCCAGCTCGCCGAGGATGCCGCCGGGCCCGACTTCTTCGACTGAATGGCCGCCACGGCTGAGTGTGACCTGACCCTCGACGACGGCGTACATCAGGTCGCCGATATCGCCCTCGCTAAACAGGACATGACCAGCTTCGACCGTAATTGCATTGGGTGACCGACGAAAGATATTGATCTCGACCATGGGCGGAAACGCTAACGGGGGCGGCGAAATCGGACAAGCGTCAACCCCTGCTGTTCACCTCGATGTCACTTGTGGTTTAGCTCGGTCGGCGAATCCTGGTTGCGCGAAGTCACGTAAGATCGCACCATGCCCGACGACGTCACATCGCCTCGCCCGTCTCCGTCCATCACGATTGCCCCAAATGGTCCGCTCATGGTCACGGGCGACGTGCCGTTGTACCGGCGCCGTTCGGTGCAGAGCGAACACGGTGAGCCTCTGGCGTGGGAGACCACCGAGCACCTCGATACGAAGGACCGCTATGTGCTCTGCCGGTGCGGTGAGTCTGGTCGTAAACCGTTCTGCGACGGAACCCACGCGAGGCGAGGATTCGCGGCCGACGACACTGCGGCTGGTACGTATGCCGAGCGTTCGCACGAGTTGGGTGGCACTGGTCTGACGGTGAGCGATGATCGCTCGATCTGCGTGCACGCCGGCTTCTGCGGCACCCGCGTCACGAACGTGTGGAAGCAAGTGAAGAACACTGACGAGAGCACGGTGCGCGTGCAGGTGATCTCAATGGTCGAGAAGTGCCCATCGGGCGCACTCACGTTCCGTTTCGATGGCGACCCCGTGGAGCAGCTGCTGCCGCAGGCGATTGCCGCCACCGACGATGGTCCGCTGTGGGTTACCGGCAACATCACCATCACCAACTCCGAGGGCGAGCCGCTCGAAACGCGTAACCGGGTCACGCTCTGCCGTTGCGGTGCCTCGGCAAACAAGCCACTGTGCGATGGTGCCCACAAAAACGTTGGGTTTGCCGACCGCTGACATCGCCGACGCGATGTCGCTCCGTCGCGCCGGCTTAGGTGGCGATGGCCCACACCGCAGCAAAGTGCGCAGTGGCGGCGATCACGGTGAACAGGTGCCAAACCTCGTGATACGAGAAAACCGACGGTCGCAGTTTGGGCCAGCGCTTCGCAAACCAGACCGCGCCGATGATGTATAGCGCCCCGGCCACCATGAACAGCACGGCCGGTCCGACTCCGCCGTGCGTCCAGAGCGCGGGTAACAGCAACGCCGCAACAACGCTGACTGCTGCGTAGAAGACGCTGCCCACCACGTCGCCGTGTTCCCAGTGGGCGACCTTGAAGCCGGCACCGACGAACGACAACGTCCAAATGATGGCGATGATGGCGATACCGAGCGCGCCCGGCATCACGACAAGCGCGATGGGCGTGGATGATCCGGCGATCGCGGCGAAGATCATGACGTGGTCAGCGCGACGCCACAGGGCGCGGGCTCGTAGACCGTGTACCCAACGGTGATAGGTGACGGACACGGCAAGCATCGAGCACAAACCGACCGCGTAGACCGCCACGCCGATGCGTGCGCGAGCGCTGTCGGCGAGTACCAGCAACAGCACCAGGCTCGGCGCCGCGAGGACCAGCCCGATGAGGTGCACCCGACCGCGCCACAGCGGTCGAGCCGGAGTTCCGAGGGGCACGTCGACACCCGCGTCCGCGGCAAAGCGCGTGCTGAGCGGCGGTCGGATGCGGGCCTTGGGTGGGCGGGTGGTCTCGATGACTTCTACGGTAGCGATCTGAGGGCTCGGATAGGTCGCGACAATGCCTGTTGAGAGCGACACGTTCTACGCTGGCGGCCATGTCGCTGAGTTCCTCGAAATCGGTCGTGTTGGGGTGTGTCTGCCTGCTCGGGGTCGTGGCCGGCTGCGCTTCGACCGGCACGAAGCTCGCAACGTCAGTTCCGGTGGCAGCGATCACGGTGCCGATCACAACGCCGATCACGACGGCTCCGGAATCAACCACAACCACTGCTGCAGCCGCGCCCGCGGTCTTTCGTCCCGGCGCTGTTGGGCATGCGATAGCCGAGCCACCACCGAACCCGGGAAGCGGCACGACCGTGCTGGGGCCCGGTGGCGGCGACTTGGCGTCGGTGGGGTACGTGCAGGAGGAGTTCTTCGTTTCTGGCACGGCTTCTGCGTACGAGTCCGCCACTGCGTTGAGCGCCGATGGCCGCTGGTCCGCCTCGCCGATCTACCCGCAGAGCTACACGACGCGAATCGTGGTGCGCCGACCGATTCATCCGAGCGCCTTCACCGGCAACGTCGCTGTCGAGTGGTTGAACGTCACGGCCGGCTTCGACGCCGCCCCTGACTGGACGAACACACATGTCGAGCTGATCCGTTCGGGATGGGTCTGGGTCGGAGTCTCGGCACAGGCGGTCGGCATTGTGGGAAGCAAGCGATCCATCGTTGCATCGCTGGCCCTGAAGAACGCCGACCCGGTGCGGTATGCGCCGTTGATCCACCCGGGTGACGACTATTCGTATGACATCTTCAGTCAGGTCGGAGCGCTGTTGCGAACACAATCTCGCCAGGTTCTGGGCGGCCTGCAGCCGCAACATGTTCTGGCAATCGGGGAGTCGCAGTCGGCCTTTCGTCTCACCACGTACGTGAATGCCATTGCGCCGATCGCGAATGTGTACGACGGCTTCCTGATCCACAGCCGAGGCGTACAGGGCGCACCGTTGTTCCACACGCCATTCCGCACGATCGCGGCGCCGAAACCGACGGTCATTCGTGCCGACGTCGGCGCGCCGGTGCTGATGTTTGAGACCGAGACCGATCTGGCGTCTCCGTGGCTCGACTACCAAGCTGCCCGACAGCCCGATGCCCCTCTGATTCGGACCTGGGAAGTTGCGGGCACCGCACATCAGGACCTCTACGGCTTGGGTATCGGCGACACCGACCTCGGTTCGGGTGCTGCCGATGCAACACTGTTTGCAGCGATGATGTCACCGCCCGACGCGATCTACGGTGGGGTGATCACCTGCAAAGCAGGCATCAACACCGGACCTCACCCGTATGTTTTGCGCAGTGCGGTTGCCGCCCTGGCCGCATGGATCGCTTCGGGTACTCCACCCGCATCGACGTCGCGAATAGAGGTGGATTCATCCGCGAAGTTCACCGTTGATGCGGACGGAAATGTTCTGGGCGGGGTCCGTACGCCGCAGGTTGATGTGCCCGTCGCAACGCTCTCCGGTCTGGGACAGACAGGTGACCGCTTCTGCGGATTGTTCGGCACCACCACCGGATTTGATGCCGCCACGATCGCAACCAAGTACCCGAGCCACGATGCCTTCGTCACGAAATGGAACGCCTCGGTCGACAGTGCCGTTTCCTCTGGCGCGTTGCTGCCTGCTGATGCCGCGCAGTTGAAGACCGTCGCAGCGGCATCCACTATCGGCGCACCCTGATTTGTTGGGCCTACGGTGTCGGTCCCTAACGCGTCAGGTGCGCAGCACCAGCAGGAAATGCCCGCCGCCTGCTTCAACCTGCGCAGTTACAGCGAGTTCGGGTCGCAATCGGGACACGCGGTCGACCAGCCATGCGGCCGCGTCATCGGCGTCGGTTTGAGTCGGGCAACGGGCCATGATCTCGCGGCCGCCCTTGCGTTGCAGCCGGTCGACGCTCATCAGGATGACGGCGGGATCCACCACGAACAGATGCGCGGGCCAGGGAATCACCGGCGTGACGGCACCCTTTCGGGTGTTGCAGGCGCGGTGCGCAAGGCGTTCCGGTGCCGGGTCCGACTTGGCTCTATTCTTTGTTGCGCTCTTGGTCGCGACGCTGTCGATGCTGGGCCCGCGGGCGTCGTTCACCGACATGTGCGGATCGACCGGTTCGTCGCAGATCCAGCAACGCCAAAAGTCGCGCGCTCCGACATCGTCGAGTCGGCTCACCGGGGTGTTTCGAATGCTGATCGGGCGAATGCTGATGGGGCGAGTGCTGATCGGGTGCTGAACATGTCGGCACGGTAGCCGAGCACCCTGGCGGCGTCACTTCCCTCACCGGTGTGAGCGGCCAATTGAAGATGAACGTTGTCAGATCTCGTGACCGATGCGGCTCACGGGCAGATAGTGTTAACGCCTGAGCGTCGTCGGCGACTCATTCTGTTAGGAAACGTAATGACCACAGGTACCGTGAAGTTTTTCAATGCCGAAAAGGGTTTCGGCTTCATTTCTCGTGAGGGTGGTGCCGACGTGTTCGTGCATTTCTCCAATATCGAGGGCAATGGCTACAAGTCACTCAACGAGGGTGACACCGTAGAGTTCGAGGTTGCCCCGGGCAAGAAGGGCGAAGAAGCCCAGAAGGTTCGCCTCATCTAATTCACCGAGCCTGTGGTCGCACCGCACGCAGTTCGTCTGCGGTGGTGCGACCCTCAGGCCTTTGGTTCATGTGCCGAACTCACGCGTGTCATGCTCGCACCATGAGCAATCGCGGTTGGCAGACACATTGGCAAAAGCACCCCGGCGTCCGTTCGGGGGAACAACTCACACTCGGTGAACGAGCCGCGGATCGGATGCGCAGCATCATGGGTTCGTGGCCTTTTGTGTTTTCGTTCTTTGCGGTAATGATTCTGTGGGCAGTAGCGAACTCGCTGTTCTACTTGGGCGGCAAGAACGGTCGACACGGCTTCGATCCGTATCCGTACATCTTGCTCAACCTCTTCTTGTCGATGCTCGCCGGTGTGCAGGCTGCTGCGCTGCTGATTGCCGCCAAGCGCTCCGACGCCGTTGCCTCGGAAATCGCGATGCATACCGAACGCAACACTGAGGAGATCAAGGGCCTCGTGCGTGACAACACCGCGCTCACCGCACAGGTCAAGGCGAACACCGATTTGCTCCAGGAGATCCATCGCCATGTGACCGCGCTCTCGCCAGCCGCAGGCACGGCCGAGGCTGATCCGATGCGGTAGTCGCGCACATGACCGCTGCTCGTCAGGGCAACGTCATGAACATACGTCGCACGGCTTCGAACGGGTAACCCCCCAACAACGCCCATAGGCGTAATGCTCCCCACAGGTTCGTCTGTAGATGGTTCGTCTGTAGATGGTCCGTCAGTAGATGGTCCGTCAGTAGATGGTGTCGCGGACTCGCGCTGGATACGCGTCGTCGTACGCCTTGCCGTCGAACTCGCCAGCCGTGATGGCCTGCATGATCTGGCCAACCGATGGCAGTTCGCCCGGGTTACGAAACTGCTCTGGATCCCACAGCTTCGAACGGATCAGAGCCTTCGGGCACTGCGTGTACACCGAGCTGACGGTGATTACCATCACCGTCGCGGGGAGCTTGCCGGCCACGACGAAGCTGGCACGCAGATCGGGTTCAGTTGAGATCTGCGTCGTGCCGTTGACGCGCAAGGTAATGCCGACGCCGGGTACGAGGAACAACAGTGCGATCCGAGGATCGACGACGAGATTGCGGAGGGTGTCGAGGCGGTTGTTGCCGCGCCGGTCTGGCATCATCAGCGTGCGTTCACCGACCACGCGCACGAAGCCGGCCGGATCGCCGCGAGGCGAACAATCGAGACCACCCGGGCCCGACGTTGCCACCAAGACGAACGGCGACGCCTCGACGTACGCACGATGCAGATCGGTGAGATGATCGATTTCCTTCGTGAGCGACGCTGGAACGGCGTCGTCGTACAGCGCCTCCAGCTCGGCGATGGTACGGATGATGGCCACAACCTGCAGATTACCGGTCGGCCGTAGAGTGGGCGGATGAGTTTCGGACAGCAATCGGGGCCCCCCGCCTCGGCCAAACAGATCGCGCTCATTCTCGAGCTGCTGAACAACGACGGTTTTGACTTCGCCACCGCGCGGCATCGATATGGGCTCACCCAACGTCAGGCCAAGGGCAAGTTCACCGGGCCGGAGGCGGTTGAGCTGATCGAACGCCTCACTAACGAGGCCGAAGCTGCCGAGACCGGTGCGACTCCGGTGTTCGATGACCCCCGTGCGCTGAAGGCTCAGGCGCGTATCGACACCGAGCGTGCATCGCTCTTGCGCGGCATCCCGGCCGGGGTGCTCGCCGACGAGCTCGAGCGTCGCGGCTGGGCCGTCATCCCCCCGTCCTGATCTGATCCCGCGTGATCTGATCCCGCCTCAACTGATCCCGCCTCAACGTCGGTCGCGCCGCAGTCCACACCAACATTGGGCGCGCATCGCGCCCAATGTTGGCGCGAAGCGCGCCCACACGATTTGGGCCACCGAGTTTTCTGGTCGCTCGGGTGCGGTTCGCGCCAAGTGGTGGCGCGCATCGCGCCCAATGTTGGCGCGAAGCGCGCCCAAGCAGAGTTTCCCGGGTGGTGCCGGGGTGGGTGGTGCCGGGGTGGGCGGTGCCGAGTCAGGCGGTGCGCGCGCGGGCGATTTCGTAGCAGGCGAGGGCAGCGGCTGCCGACACGTTGAGCGATGACAGTCGACCGCGCATGGGGATGCTGACGATCATGTCGCATCGCTCGCGGGCCAGGCGCGACAGGCCAGCACCCTCGGCACCCAGCACGAGACACACGCCTTCGGTGGCCAGGTCGCCAATCTCGAACAGGCTTCGGTCGGCCGCATCGTCGAGGCCGATGATCCAGATGCCGGCGTCCTTCATACGGATGAGTGCCTGCGGGAGCCCGCCAACCACGGCCATGGGAACGTGCTCCACCGCACCGGCCGCGGCCTTAGCTGCGGTGGGGGTGATGTGCACGGCACGATGCCGGGGTAGTACAACACCGTCGACGCCCGCACCGTCGCAGCAACGCAACAGTGCGCCGAGGTTGCCCGGGTCGGTGACGCCATCGACAGCAACGAGGAACGGAGCGCGTCCAGCGCGGCGTTTGATCATGTCGGCGAAGTCGGCCTCGGGTAACGAGCCTGCAAAGGCGATGACACCCTGTGGTGCCTCGCTGCGGGCGACCGCTTCGAGCTTGCGCCGATTGACCTCGAGCAGCATCACCCGTTCGTTCTTGGCGAGCTGCACGATGTCACCGATGACGTCGTTCTCGTCGAGGTCGGACGCGATCCAGATCTCTTTGACCTTGCGCTTGCCGGCGATCAGCAGTTCGCGAACGGCCTGGCGACCCTCGACCTGTTCCCCGCCCAGCGTCTTTTCGGGCTTACGAACGGGCGCTTCGCCGGGACGCGTGACCCCGCCCGTGCGCCCTGCGCCGCGGGAGTTGAACTGACGTGAACCGGTCTTGCTCGATGACGCTGAACGTGAGCCGCCGGTGGAGCGGCTGCCGCCCGTCGAGCGCGCACCTCCAGTGGAACGCGAACCGGACTGCTTTCCGCCCGTCGGCCGCGCTGCACCCCCGGCCGAACCGCCAGAAGCGCCGCCGCTCGTGGAACGCCCGCTGGGGCGGCCCTTGCCTGAAGATGCACCACGAGGCGCCATGAGAGTTCCTTACTGTCCGCGCCGCGCTACTGCGGCTGATTTGCTTCCCGCAGGATCACTGCGACAGCCCAACAGGCGATGCCCTCGCTGCGTCCGAGTGCTCCAAGACCCTCGGCGCGGCGACCCTTCACCGTGACCGGTGCGCCAGCGGCCGCGCTGAGACGTTGTTGCATTTCGTTGCGCCGAGGCGCTAATTTCGGCTGCTCACAGACCACTGAGCAGTCGACATTGCCGATCATCCAACCAGCATCGGTGACCAAACCCGCCGCGTGGCGCAGCAACAGCAGTGAATCAGCACCCTTCCACTGGGCATCGGTATCGGGAAAGTGCTGGCCGATATCACCGAGTCCCGCGGCACCGAGCAGTGCATCGGTAACCGCGTGGGCGACCGCATCGGCATCGCTGTGGCCCTGAAGACTTCGCTCGCCTTCGAACACGACGCCGCCGAGTACGAGCGCGCGTTCGGGATCGTCACCGAAACGGTGGATGTCGAAGCCTTGTCCGACCCTGATGATGGGCAGTGTCATCTCTGTCCTGCCCGAGCGCGTGCCCACTCGAGATCGGCGGGGAAGGTGATCTTGCGGTTGTCTGCTTCGCCTGCCACCACGATCACCGCTGCGCCGAGCGCTTCGACGAGGGCGGCATCGTCGGTGCTGTTGCGACCGTTGGCGTTGTCGTGGGCGTGGGCGTGGGCGGCACGCAAGACCGACGCGCGAAAGGCTTGTGGCGTCTGAATCGCTCGCAGCGACGAGCGGTCGGGTGTTGCGACGACTGACCCGGCCGAATTGACGACTTTGATCGTGTCGGTCACCGCTATGCCAGGGACAGCGCACTGAGCCCCGTCGACGATGGCGGCGATGACTGCGCGATAGAGCTCGGAGGAGGCAAAGGGACGCGCGGCATCGTGCACGCAGACGATCGTTGCATCGGCAGGGACCGCAGCGAGACCGTTCCGCACTGATTCACTGCGGGTCGCGCCGCCGGGCACGCCGTGCTCGGTGGCTGCATCATCTGCCGGCACGACCAGCACCACCCCGTCAGAGCTAGCACGGGCGGTGCTCATCGACCAATCGAGCACCCGTGAAGCACCGAGCGCCTCGTATTGTTTCGGGCTGCCGAACCGCTGCGACGAGCCGCCTGCGACCACGATGGTCCACACTTTCTCGGGCACGGTCTGTGACATGGGTAATCACGGTAGTACCGTTGCGGTTCACATGGCACACGACGACGTTCTTGATCAGACCGAATTCTTTGCCGACGCCAGTCGCGAGGAGCTACAGGTCATCCTTGCCACCGCCTCCGAACAGTTGCTGGTTCGCGGCGACGTTCTTTTCCACGAGGGCGACGAAAGCGACGCACTATATGTGGTGCTCACCGGTCGAGTGGCCGTGGCCATCGCCAATCCCATCGACAATCGCGAGACCATGGTGGGCCTGATGACCCCCGGCGATCTGTTCGGCGAGATGCCCATGCTCGATCATGGCGCTCGCTCCGCCAATGCCCGCGCTCTCGAACCATCCACAGTGCTGGCGATCCCGTATGCCGGCGTCGTCTCCATGTTCAACGCGAATCCGGCCTTGCTGTGGGGCGTCACTCGCCTGCTCGCGGGCCGCCTGCGTGAGACCAATGAGGCGCTCGCCGACTCGGTGTTCCTCGATGTCACCGGCCGTACGGCGAAGCGACTTCTGGAGTTGGCCAACAATCGCGATTCGTTCCTCTTGCCGGTGACCCAAGAGGAATTGGCCGGAATGGTGGGCGCATCGCGTGAGCGCGTGAACAAAGCTATTGCCAGCTTCATCCGCCTCGGCTGGATCGAGCAGCACGATCGGCGTTACACGATCAAAATGCGCGACCGGCTCGAACTTCGTTCGCGCTGAGCCGGTTGTTCAATCAGCTCAGAGTTCGCTCAACCAATTGAACGCGCGCTGGTAGGCATCTGCGGCATCATCCGGTCGGTGCGCCGGGCGCGCGGCATCGTGCGCGAAACCATGCTCGGCCTCGGGGTAGCGAACCACGGTGACGCCGGTTGCCTCGAGCACCTCGACATCAGCTGACGGCGTGTAGTGATCGCAACCGCCCACGATGGCCAACACCCGGTCGGCATGGCCGGTAGCAAGGTAGTCCAACGGCTCGCCCTGCGTTGCACTGCGCCATGCTTGTGGCACCCGGATCATGCCGTAGAAGCTCACGATGCGCTCGAATCGATCCGAAGGCGATGCCTTGTGGCAGTACATGCCGCCGAGGCAATAGCCGAGCAAGTTCACGGTGTCGCACTCGGTGGCATCGGCACCTTCGAGGAGATCGCGCAGATGCGTTACATCCGAGATCTGTGGCACCGCCGCGATGCGAGGCTCGATGTCGGCGGGCAGATCCCGACCCGGAAACGGCTCGACAGCGCACACGACCATGTGCCATTCGTCGGCGAGGCGCTGCACCATCTCGTCGTACAGCGGTCGAAGTCCAAAGATGTCAGGGGCAATGACCAATCCGCAAGTGGTTGGCCCTGCGGTGGGCCGTGCCACCTCGGCAGGTGTTCCGGACGGCAGGATGATTCGCATAGTGCAATGGTGGCACGTGTCGCCTGTCGCCGCGAAGGGGCAGCGCGACTACGCATCTCGCCGCTCGTTGACGATGATGCCGAACACGATCAGCGCTAGCGCCACCGAACCTAAATACAGGCCGCCGTGCAGGCGGCTGGGATCGCCGTTGGCGGCGTCGGTGTTGAGCATTGCAAAGGCCGACTGGTACGGCAGCCAGGGCAACGGATTGTCGACGCCCGCGGCTCTCAGTACGACGCTCGCAATCGTCTCAAGCAAGAGCGGCCACAGGACGAGCACGGCCACGGTGGCCGCCGAGTTGCGGATGAGCAAGCCAAGTCCGTAGCCGAGCAGCGAGAGCAGTGCGCACAGGATCACCAGGCCCATGAGCGCCGTTCGTCCATTGCCGTCGAGCGACAGGTTTGCATTGCGTCCCGAGAGGATGAGTGAGCCAATGCCGTACGTGGCCAACAGCGTGAGTGCGGCGAACGTCATCGTGGCGACCACGGCAACCAGGGCCTTGACCAGCAGTGCGTTGGCGCGTTGGGGTACCGCCGCGAACGTGGTGCGAATGGTGCCGTGGCTGTATTCGCTGGTGAGGTTGAGTGCGCCGACCACGCCGAGTAGGAGCGCGCTGAGCACCATTGTTCCATTCACGATGCCGACAAGATCGTTGCCGGTTCGTTCTTCGGGGTATCTGCTCAGCGCCGTCACCAGAATCACGACGACGAGAGGAAACGCAGCCGCGATGATGGCGAGCACGTAGTTGACGCGGACCGTGTGCAGCTTGATCCATTCGCTCTTGACGAGATCGATCACCGTGGTGCTCCCTGCGGTGGGGGAAGTGGCGAGTTCGGTGGCAACGTGTAGGTGGGTACCGGCGGATTCTGGGCGCGATATTCCTGGGTAGAGGCCGTGACTTCGAGAAAGGCATCTTCCAACGAACCCTGCAGTGGAGAGAGTTCGTGGAGAATCGCTCCGTGGCGTGCGGCCATCTCGCCGATGGTTGCCGCGGGTACGCCGGTGACCTCGATCGCCGTTGGGTCAACGACGGTGACCATGGCACCGTCGATGCGGAGTTGCTGCGCTAGACCGTCGATCTGCGGGCTACGCACGCGCACCCACTGGCGAGCGTGTTTGTTGACGAAGTTCTCGACCGATGAAGTCTCGATGAGTCGGCCCATGCCGATGACAACGAGATCGTCGGCCATCTGAGCCATCTCGCTGAGCAGGTGGCTGCTCACGAGCACGGTCTTGCCCTGCGAGGCAAGGTGTACCAACACGTCGCGTATCCAGCGGATGCCCTCGGGGTCGAGACCGTTCGCAGGTTCGTCGAGGATCACGGTGTGCGGATCACCGAGCAACACCGCTGCCAGGCCCAGGCGTTGGCGCATGCCCAACGAGTAGCCGCCGACACGCCGCTTGGCAACCTCGGTGAGGCCCACGAGGGCGAGTACCTCGTCGACCCGCTTGGAGCCGATGCCATTCGACGCCGCGACGGAGCGAAGATGGTTCCGAGCCGATCGGCCGGGATGCACGTAGCCGGCATCGAGGAGTGCGCCCACCTGGAACAGTGGTCGATGGATCGACGTGTAGGGCTTGCCATCGAACAAGGCGGTACCCGCATCGGCGCGGTCGAGAGCGAGCATGCAGCGCATCGACGTGCTCTTACCGGATCCGTTGGGTCCGAGAAAGCCGGTGACCCGCCCGGGATGAACCTGAAAGCTCAGCGAGTCGACCGCAAGAGTGCGGCCGAATCGCTTGGTGAGTCCTTGAATTTCGATCATCGCGACTGGACCGTAGCCGAACCTGGCACGACTACTTGCCAGCCAGACCCGCAGCACTCAGCCACGCGCCGGCCACCACATTTGGCGCTTGTTTGTCGACCGAGATGCGGCGCAGCATTTCGCGTAGGTCGCCGGTGAGGAGCTTGGCGCTCACCGAATCGATGATCTGCGTGGCCCCGGGTGACGCACCAGCAGATGACAGCAGTGGGACGATGGCCTCATCGATGGCCAGGCCGCGATCGTCTTCGAGGATCGACATGTCGGCGGTGACCCCGATGTCGAGGGTGTCCATCACACCGCAATCAACGGTGCCCTTGGCGATTGCCTCGGCGACCTTGCCCGCGTCGAGCGTGGTGACGCTCTTGAATGTTGCCCCGTAGACCTTGGTGAACCCCGCTGATCCGAATGGATCGCCGGTGGAGAAGTCGGCGGTTGCACCGAGCGTGAGGCGGGCCGCTGCGCCTGCCAGATCGCCGAACGTCGCCAGCGAATTGGTGGTGGCAACGAGCTTCGAGCAGTAGATGGCGCCCTTGTCCTGCGCGATGGCAGGCGCGCCGAACTGCAGAGATTTCGGCAGGATCTCTCCGAGTGCGTTGACCTGGCCGGTGACACGCGCAGCAGTTGCCGCCCCCGAACTGACCGGTGGCCCGAGTGTGGTCGTGGTTGCGCTGACTGCAGTGGTGGTCGCCGTACTGCCAGCCGCGGTAGTTGCGGTCGGCGCCGTGGTGGCCACGGGACCGACGATCGCTGTCGTCGTGGTTGCGGCGAGCGTAGTGGTAGGGGCAATCGTGGTGGTTGTGGTCTCGATCGTGGTGGTTGCTGCCGCGATGGTGGTGCTCGCTGCAGCAGCGGTCTCCTGCGAAGCGGTATGGGCGAGGAGTTGCCCGGAATACGTGACGAACAGATCGGCTTGACCGGCCTTCAACGCCGCGTACCCTGCAGCAAGATCGGCCACGGGGTCCTTACGGCCCACCCGAAAGCCGGCCTTCTCGAGCGCCTGCGCGTAGATCTCGGTAAGGAGCCGACTTTGGTCGTTGTCGAGCCCGACCACAAGAACCGAGCTGGGCTCTGCCGCGGAGCCAGAGGTCGAACTCGAGCTGCTACACGCGGCGAGTGCCAGCGCGCCGATCGCAACGATGCACGCACCGATCCGGCGGCCGAAGCTGTTGGTGATCATTCCCACTCCTCGAAGCTCGAAAAAACGCGGGGATCAGATTCCGCCCGCGAACGTGTCGATCATCAACCGCACATCGTCGGCCAAAGGATAGAGGATGGGGCACGTACAACCGGTCGCGACGTATTCGCCAACCTTGGCGCGCACCTCGTCGGGCTCGCCGCTCGCGGTGATCATCTGCACGATCTCGTCGGGCACCATCTTCGACGCGGCAACGACTTGCTCGTGTGTGGCCGGCCAGGTGAGCACGGTTCCGATCTCGTCGAGCAACTCTTGGGGAACGCCCGATGCCTTCATGATGTGGGGCTGCTGACCGAGATACTGGGTCACCAACAGTCGCGCGTTGTCGAGCGCGTGTTGGCGGTCGCGGTCGACCGAGCACACCACCAACTGCGGACGGTCGATGTCGTCGAGGGTGCGCCCAGCCTTGGCAGCACCGCGTGCCAATGCTTCCAACGCACCCGTGTTGTAGCTGGGCGAGACGAGGTAGTTCAGCACTGCGCCGTCGGCGATCTCGCCGGTGAGTTCCATCATCTGCATGCCAGTGGCGCCGATGTAGATCGGTACGTCCTTGGGCCGCCGCTCTTGATACACGTAGTCCAGTTCGACACCATCGAGGTGGACGTAATAGCCATCGAAGGTAACGGTCTCGTTGTTGAGCAATGCACGTACGACCGTCACGATTTCGCGCATCACCGTCAGGGGCTTCAGGCGCTCGATGCCGACCTTGCTTGCGAGCGGGTCCCACCACGCACCGAGGCCGCAGATGTAGCGACCGGGGGCGAGATCGTCGAGCGTGCTGAACGTGCTGGCGAGCCGGGCAGGGTTACGCGTCCAGCAGTCGATGACCCCCGAGCCGATCTTGATACGACTGGTGGTCGCCCCGAACGCTGCCATCGGCACCACCGCGTCGCGCACGAGTCGGCTGTCGGCCTGCCAGACGGCGTCGAATCCCTTGTCCTCCGCGTAGCGAACCAGTTCGATGCCTTCGGTAATGGTATGTGCGTCTTGGAGATACAGCGCAACGGGTGTGGTCATGCACCGATGGTGGCCGAGTGGTTTCCGCACTGTCAAGGCAAAGTCCTCGAGTGGCGCAAGTTCTCCGGCGTTGTGGAGTGACCATGTCGACAGAGGTGCGCCCACTACCGTGACCGGCATGGACGCTTCGGTCGGTGCGGGCGCGGACGAGCCCGACGCTGCACAGCCCGGGCATCCGCTCACCCGGTTGATTGCCTTGGCGGTCGGTGCGCTGCTGCTCCTCGGAGCTGTCATCGGTTTCGCGCTCACCTACCACGCGCCGTGGAAGCGTTCGGGCCCGCCGATCACGGTGGCGGGCTGGGCTCCGTATTGGCAAATGGACTCGGCACTCGCTTCGTTCAGTGCCAATACATCGGTGTTCAGCGACGTATCGATGTTCGCCTACTCCACCACGGCAGCCGACTCCGTGACGGCGTATCCAGGCCTCGACCCCAATGCTCCGCTGCTCTTCAAGCGGGACGCGCGTGCGAAGTCGGTGCGGGTCATTGCCTCGATCATCGACGCGACCAAGCCGCGCGAGATGGCTGCGATCCTTGCCGACCCGTCGACGCGAGCAACGCACGTGCGCACCATCGTGCAGTTCGCGGTCGACAGCGGATACGACGGTGTGGATCTCGATTATGAGAACTTCGCATTCAACGACGGCCGTGGCACCTGGTCCGCAACTCGACCGAACTGGGTTGCGTTCCTCACCGACCTCGCGGCGGCGTTGCACGCGCAGAGCAAGACGCTGACGGTGAGCGTTCCCCCGATCTATGACACCGGTCAGACTGACCTGAGTGGCTACTGGGTCTACGACTACTCAGCGATGGGACAGGTCGTGGACCACATCCGCATCATGGCCTACGACTTCAGCACGGCTGAGGCCGGCCCGATCGCCCCGCTCGACTGGGTGAAGACATTGGTCAAAGCAGCGAAGTCGGCGGTGCCCGCTGGCAAGCTCGTGCTCGGGGTGCCCGTCTACGGCTACGACTGGCCCGTCACCACTGCGGGCATCTGCCCCGGTGACAAATCACCGCGTCGTAAGAATCTCTCGGGCAAGTCAGCCGCTGTGCTCGCAACAGCGAAGGGCGTTGTCCCGACGTGGGATCCGCTGCGGGCCGAGCGCACGTTCAGCTACGTCGAGCAACTTGCTGGCAACGACGCCGCTGGCCGGTCGGTGGTGTGCACGGTGCATCGAACCGTCTGGTACGCCGATTCCCAGGCGGTCTACGAACGGGCCTGGCTGGCCGAGCGCCAGGACCTGTCAGGCATCTCGCTATGGTCACTCGGCAGCGAGGATGCACTCTCGTGGACGGCCATCGACAGCGCACGCGCTCATGTGCGGGGCTGGATTCCCGAAAGCGCGTCGCCGAGCACCGCGAGCCCCGGTACCACGGTGAGCACGAGCACGACCCTTTCGACGCAGAAGTGACCGCCGATCGTTGGACACCCTGAGGCCCGGCGCTACGGTAGAGCACACATGTTCCTGGCGATACGCGAGATCAAACGAGCCAAGGTTCGCTTTACATTGCTGGTCCTCGCGATCGGACTCCTGGTGTTTCTTGTGTTGTTCCAGATTGGACTGCGTGACGGCCTGATCGGTCAGTTCATCGGCGCGTTGCGTCATCAGAGCGCTCCAGTTCTCGTGTTCGATGCGCAAGCCCGCAAAAACATCGAGGGCAGCCGAATCAGTCCCGACGCTCAGGCTGCGCTCGCTCAGGTCGATGGCGTTGGTCGTATCGGCCCGCTCGGCGAGTCGACGTTCACAGTCAGTAACCCGGTGAGTCGTGCCAAGTCCGTGGAGAAGGATCGGCTCATCGATGCCGTGCTGTTCGGTTACGAGATCACAGGCCCGGCCGCAGGGTTGGGCGCGCCCACAACGTTGACGAAAGGTCGCCTGCCAACAGGCCCCAACGAGGGTGTGGCGAGCGATCGCAATCGTTCCGAGGGTTTTGACATCGGCGACGTCGTACGCATCGAACCCGGTGGTGTCGAGATCACTGTGGTCGGTCTTGCTCGCGATATCAATTACTCGGTGAGTCCGACCGTGTTCGTGTCGTGGGACACCTTCCAGGCGGCGCGCAAGGTGCGCAACCCCGACGCCACCGTGGTGTTCCCGAGTGTGATGGTGGTCGAACCCGTGGCCGGGGTCTCCGACGCCAGGCTCGTGACCAACCTGTCGACGGTGTCCGGTGTCGTGCCACTCACCCGCGCCGACGCAGTCGCGCAGTCGCCCGGTGTGGCCTCGGTATCGCAGTCATTGAACACCGTCATCGGCCTGCTCGTGATCACGGCTCTGATGGTGATTGGTCTGTTCATCCTGATTCTCACCGTGCAGAAATCGTCATCGCTCACGTTGATGCGGGCCATCGGTGCGCACCGTCGCACGCTCGCGTTGAGCCTGCTCGCACAGGCGTCGATGGTGGTGTTCGCAGGCGTGATCGCGGGCGCGATCATGATGGCGCTGATCTCGCCGGCACTCAATACCCTCGGTGTCTCGTTCAGCTTCTCCCAACTCGGTGTGGTTGGCGTCGGCGCGATGATCGTGGGCTGGATCGGCTCGTTGGCGGCCGTCCTGCGGGTGCTTCGAATCGAGCCGATCAATGCCACCTTGCCGCCGGGGATGCAGCGATGAAACTCGCCTGGACCGAACTCCGACGCCGACCGGGCAAGTTCGGCGTGGCCGTACTCACGCTGACGGTGCTGGCCGCGCTGCTGTTGTTCATCGCTGGTCTGCTCGATGGACTGTTCCTTGGTTCCACCGGCGCGATCCGCAGCCAGCGCGCCGACGTGTTCGTGTTCAGCGACTCGTCGCGTGAGTCGTTCTTGCGCAGCACGATCACCCCCGAGACCCGCGCGGTCATCGCTGGCGTCGATGGCGTACAGGCCGTCGGCGGGATGAGCGTCACGTTGCTGGGTGCAGTTGTTCCCGGAGAGACCGACCTCGCCGACGTAGCCGTCATCGGCTACGAACTGCAGCCCAACGGCATTCCGTTACCCCCCAAGCCCGGTCAGGCATATGCCGACGAACGTCTCAAGGGATTCGGTGTTGGGTTGGGTGACTCGCTGCTGGTCGGACCCGCGAAGACACCCATCACGGTCATTGGCTTTGTGAAGGACTCGAACTTCCAGTTGCAGGGCGGGCTCTGGGTGCAACCGGCCACTTCGCGGCAGGTGCAAAACCAGAACCGCCCCGACTCACCCGTCGCTGACGGCGACTTTCAGGTGATGCTCGTTCAGAGCAAGCCGGGTCAGGACGCAGGGCAACTGGCCGATCGCATCGACGCAGCGACGGAAGCTACATCGTCGCTCACTAAAGCGGAGGCCGAGAACTCGCTTCCCGGCACCAAGGAGCAGCGCAGCACGTTCAATGCGATCCTGGCAACCACGTACCTCGTGGTGGTGGTCATCGTGGCGTTGTTCTTTGCCCTGCTCACGCTCGAGCGCACGCCGTTGTACGGCATGCTCAAGGCCATCGGCGCATCGAGCCGGCAACTCTTTGCAGGTGTGGTTCTCCAAGCCATCATCATCGCGACAGTTGCATTTGCAATTGGTGGTGGTCTGGTTGCCGTGTTCTCGGCTGTTGCCCCGCCGAAGTTGCCACTGCAGGTGCAACCCAGCCGAATGGTCACGAGCTATCTCATCCTTGCTGTCTGCTCGATGATCGGCAGTCTGCTGTCGTTGCGCCGCGTGTCCCGTATCGATCCCGCCCAAGCCATCGGCTGAGCCCCATGACGCTGTCCTCAGGGAGGAACCCATGACGAATGCCCTCGAATTGCACGACATCACCAAGACCTACGGTGAGGGTGACAACATGATCACAGCGTTGGCGTCGGCCACGCTGGCGGTGGCAAGCGACGAGATGATCGCGCTCATCGGCCCTTCGGGTTCGGGGAAGACGACGCTGCTCTCCATCGCGGGTGGTTTGCTGTCACCCAGTTCGGGACAGGTCATCGTGGGTGGCAAGGACATCAGCCACGCATCGCCCAGCGAGCTCACCGAGGTGCGACGCAGCACGGTTGGCTTCGTGTTCCAAAGCGTGAATCTGGTGCCGTTCCTCACTGCGCGCGAAAACTTGTTGCTCGTCGATGAGCTGCGGGGCTCGCGTGGCAAGCAGTCAAGAGATCGCGCGGATCGGTTGCTCGACGAGTTGGGCTTGGCCAAGCGGCTCAACAACTTGCCGTCGCAGTTGAGCGGTGGCGAGCGTCAGCGGGTGGCCATCGGCCGGGCGTTGATGAACGAGCCGGCGCTGGTGCTCTTCGACGAGCCCACCTCGGCGCTCGACACCCACCTCGGCGAGCAAGTGATGGAGTTGATCCAGAGCGAGGTCAAAGGCCGCGGCACCGCAGCCATCATCATCACCCACGATCGGCGCATGACGCACTGGTGCGATCGCACGGTCACCATCCTCGACGGTCACCTACAGACCGACGAGCTCGCTACAGCCGGCTGAACAAACGCGCCGCCTGTTCGGCAGCTTTGGCCCGCACTTCGCCCAGGTCCACTCGGGTTGGCAATCCGTTGCGCAGCAGTTCGTCGCCGTTCGCTTGCCGCACGTGCAGGGCGCGGATGCCCGGGGTAAATGCAACGTGCCACGGGGAATCCACGTGGTCGTAGTTCCACGTGACCACATCGCTGTAGGCCTGGGGCATCAGCGTCCAACCGTTCGCCAACCACTGCCACGCGGTCTCCGGTGAGGCCGTCACATCGCTGGCGCGATGTGCCACGTAGGCGAGGCGGAATTCCTCGAGCATGTCGGCACCGATGCCGTCGGTTCCGAGCACCACCGTGTTCGCGCGATGCGCCGGGTGCGCGTAGCCCACGGCGTTGTTCATGTTGCTGCGTGGATTGTGGGCAAGCATGCCGCGCAGATCGCGGTCGAGGTGGACACCATGCACGAGCAACCAATCGTCAGAGCTGAGGTGCTCTAGGCGCGCGCCGGCCGGTGTATCGATAGGTCCCTCGGCGACGTGCACGTGAACCCCGACTCCGAGGTCACGCGCCAGACCAGCGGCGGCCTCGAGCGTTTCGTCGCTACACGTGAACGCGGCGTGTACGCCAACCATGCCGTTGCCACCACCGCGAATGAATCGTTCGCACTCGGCGAGCCCGCGCTCCGCTGCCGATGTCATCCTCGGCGGAGCGGTGCTGGTGTCTGACCGTAGTGCGCCATTGTCCTGCCAACGATCAGTCACCCCGTAGGCACACATCACGCGCACGCCGACCTCGGCGCAGGCGTCGGCGATCACCTGCAGACTGCCCTCGATCGCGTTCGGTCCCTCGTGGTGATCCACGATCGCGGTCGTTCCGCTTTGCAACGCCTCGACGGCTCCGAGCATCGCGCTCCAACGCAACATCTCCAGATCGAGCGCGGCATCGAGGCGCCACCACACCTGTTGCAGGATCGACAAGAAGTCGGTGGGCTGATTCGGCGGTGCGGGCATGCCTCGCGCGAGAGACGAGTACAGATGGTGGTGACCGCATACCAGTCCGGGAGTAGAGGCAGGCATGTTCCCATCGTGCCAGCCTTGAGTCCAACGCGTGAAGATGTTTCCGATTTGACTGCACGCGGGCGCACGACCATGAGTGCAGATCACATCAGTTGGCATGTGGCCCGATGGGGCGACGACCCGTTCAGCCGTGGGTCATGGAGCTACCTTCGCCACGGTGATTCGCCTGCGGATCAGTGGTTGCTGCGTGGTTGCAGCAATTCGACCGCAATCCGTTTGCGGTGCTTGTCCGATCGCTGGGTGCCGACCTCGTTGCCACCGACTTCCATGCGCCGCTCGCGGCCGCTAACACCGGTCACCGCCATCGAATGGGACACCGGCGGTGTGGCCGTCTCAATGGCGCACGAGACGGCACGGTCAGATCGTTGCATCTGCAGTCGTCCGATTTCATTGCTGCAACCGCTGAGCCGACGTTGCGGCCGAGATTGCCGAGCGGCCATCGCAAGGCGCTCGGTCGGATTGGCATGGGCGTTGTCGACACGGTGATCTTGCGGTTGGAGGATCGTTGGTGGCCCGCGCCGCCGAGTGGCCACTTCTGCTGGTACGACACGCCAGCAAGTTGGTGCGAATGAGTTGATCTCACCGATGGTTGCGGCGCCCCGATGGTCCGCGGGTTTGATTGCCCACGACGCGGTCGCGCGTCATCATCGGGGTCGAACCGATGCCGAGGTGGTCAAATCTGCCACCGATGCGTTACGGCACTGGGCCGACGCGGTGAATCAGGAGTGCTGACCGCGCCAGATGGGTGAACGCGGCGGCTCGAACATCGCTGCCATCGGTGTGCCGTCGATGGCAGCGAACGCCATGGGTCCCCACCATTCGGCGCCGGCCGCGGCGCGTGGAAGTTCGTGGCGCGCGAACCAACCGACGTCGGCCGTCTCGAGTGGGTGCGCCGCGAGTTCGCCGCCGGTGGCCCTGCAGTGGAACAACAACATGTACATGGCAAACCGTGTGAAACCCATTCGTTGGCCATCGAGCACTGCAATCAACTGCACCGGCTCGCACTCGATGCCCGTTTCCTCGAGCACCTCTTTGACCGCAACCTCCGATGGCGAGTAGCCGGCATCGGCCCAACCTGTGGGGTACAGCCAGATGAAACTGTCGGAGCGCTGCACCAGCAGGATCTCGCCCTGATCGTTGCCCACGATGGCGCCGATGGCGACTTTTGGTGTCACGTATCCGGGCACACCTTCCCCGACGCTCTCCATCCACTCTTGAATGAAGTGATCCTGTTCGCGGCGCACCTCGAGTGCGTCGTCGGCAGCGGCCTTGATGTCGCCAGCAACATGGAGCACCTCCTCGAAGCGCTCGCGCTCGTAGAGGCTTTGGGTGAAGCCGAGGCCTGTTCGCGCGATGCCTGCCAGGGCTTCGCTCCAGCGGACGAGGTCTCGGGTGAAGTCCTGTGGGTTGGAATCACTCACACGGGCGACCCTACCGCAGCTTGTCGGCACGTCGTCGATCGAGCACGGTCTTAGCCTTCCACGCACCCCAGATCACGCCCGGTTCGACCAGTGATTCGTCGATGTCCGCCCACGTCGCCGGGTTGAGGTTGTATACATCGGCGGGAAACGACCGCACCGCGAAGTCGTCGCGTCGCACCTCGGGGATGCCGGCCTGGCGAAGCAGTGCGGTGGGGTGGCGCACCGCAGAACGCAACACGCTGAGCGGATTGGTTCGTTGCGTATCCACGTCGGTGTCGAGTAGCGCGATCAATTCGGCCATGACGACGGGCGCGGCCTTGCGGGCCATGTCCGAAGCGTCAGTTCGTAGAGCTGGGGCACATGCGCCGGTCACACGCAGAGACGTGTCGATAACGCAGCGGATCAACCACGTCCCGATGACCTCGCCCAATGCGTCGGCGAGCTGCTGCGGATAGTCGTGCACGTGGTCATCATCCCACGAGAAGCATCAGCCCGGTCGAACCTGGGCCGCCTACACTCACAGCCAATGAGCAGTCGGCGCGGGGCCAAGTCATCGGTTGGCGCATCGGTCGTCGCCGTGACGCTTCTGGGCACGATGCTCGCCGCGATGGCTGCGTGTAGCTCGTCGGATCCGGTTGTGGCGCCACTCGGCACACAGGTGTTGAGTGCTTCGACCACCGCCGAACCGAGAGTGGATGACGGTGTTCTGCGCATCGGCGTGCTCCTGCCCGCGAGTGGCGAGGGTGCCTCCATCGGTCAGTCGGCACGCGCCGCGGTTCGTGTTGCGGTCGAGCAGGCCAATACAGCGGGTGGCGTCAACGGTCATCCGGTCGAGGTCGTGATACGGGACGAAGGTGCTGACTCGGCGTCGGCCGCGTCGAGCCTGCAACAGCTGGTCGATGCCCAGGTCGACGTGATCGTCGGTCCCGCCTCGTCGAACATCGAGATGACGCTGGTTCCGGCCTTCGCCGCCGATGACGTGGCAGCTTGTTCTCCCAGTGCGTCGGCGCTGCCGCTCGACAACTTCCCGAACCGATCGCTGGTGTTTCGTACCATTGCATCCGACAGCCTGCAGGCAGAAGCGATGGCCCAGGTCATCGAACAGACGGGCGAAGGTACCGCAGCCATTGCCTACGTCGACGATGCCTACGGCAGGCCACTGGCGAAGGCACTGCAGGTGGCTCTCGAGCGACGCAAGCTCTCGGTAACCGCGTCGGTCGGCTTTGCCGTTGACGACGACGAGTTCGCTACCGAGGCGCGCAAGGTCGTCGGCTCGGGCAGCGGCGCGCTGGCGCTCATCGGCGATCCCGATGCGGGTTCTCGCATGCTGGTCGCGCTCAGCGATGCGTCCAGTGCGGCGCCGCGTGACATCGTCGTGAACGATGCGCTGCGCAAGCCGTGGTCGATCAGCCTGCTCGGATCCATATCGGCGGCGTCACGTACCAAGATCGTGGGGGTCTCGCAGTCAGTGCTCACCGAGGATTCGGATCTCCTGAGGGCGATCCGTCAGAACGACCCAACGGCCACCGGGCTGTTCGCAACACAGGCGTACGACTGCGCGACGCTGTTCATGCTGGCCGCCGTGCAGGGCGCATCGACCAAGCCAGACGTGATCGCATCGCAGATGAGCTCGGTGAGCAGCGCAGGGTCGGCGTGCATGTCGTTCGAGCAGTGCGCAGTGCTGCTGACGAACGGGCGAAATATCGATTACGAGGGTCCCGGCGGCCTGCTCCAACTGGGGACCAACGGTGATCCCACCGTCGCCCGCTTCGACGAGTTCTCCTTCGACAGCAGTGGGCGCGATGCTACGGATCGCACGCTCGTCGTGAGTGCCACGGGGGGCTGAATTCGGGCGGTTCCTCTTGCCGTGATGACGATTGTGTCAGTCGGCGAAGACCTGTTCGACGGGCGTGACCATTCCCACGTAGAACTGACCAAAGTCGGCATAAATGGCCGAGGCCCGATCGAAGCGCATCGTGTAGACCACGTCTTTGAGATCGTCGACGTGATTGCCGAACAGGGTGACGCCCCACTCGAACTCGTCGAGTCCGGTGGAGCCGGTGATGAGCTGCACGATTCGGCCCGCAAAGGTGCGTCCGCTCTTGCCGTGGTCTTTCATCAGATCGACGCGTTCGTCGTAGGGCAACGTGAACCAGTTCGCACCCTGCTCGCGACGCTTCGACATCGGGTAGAAGCAGAATGCTCGCTTGCCCTCTGGTGGAAGCACCGGATAGAGACGGGGCTGCAACATCTCGGCGGGCATACCCTTCGCGTACTCGCTGACCTCGGTGATCGACACGTAGCTATCGCTTACGACGAGTCCTGCCACCTGAATGCGTGACTGCAAGCGGCGCAGTACTCGCATGTCGGCGTGCAGAGCCATGACGGCCACATCGCATTTGTGGCCGAGCATCGCAGCGGTGATCACTTGGGCGCCCTCGGCCTCAGCAACCTTCACTGCCGACACGAACGCCTCATTGTCGAGATGTTCGGAGTTGTGGCAGAACAGGTGCAGCACCGTGAGGCCGGTGCTCGGGGTGACGGGCTCGGTCTGTGTCGTCATGGAGTGCACGCTACCGTGGCTCGCTGCCGGGCGGTCCTCAGCCGAGTCGTTCCGGGGAATACACGTTCAGCCGATCGGCGCGCACGAAGCCGGCCAGCAACAGGTTGGC
Organism: Actinomycetes bacterium; assembly: GCA_025360105.1. GTDB lineage: Bacteria > Actinomycetota > Acidimicrobiia > Acidimicrobiales > Ilumatobacteraceae > WLMZ01. The sequence continues at coordinate 62,393 of JANYCT010000035.1, forward strand.
CCGCCGTGCCGTGAGTACCGCCAACGATGTGGGCGCGCTCACGCTGAGCAGCACGTTGAACCCACCGGCCCACGCTTTTTGCACCATTTCAAAGCTTGCTCGGCCGCTCACGAAGAGCCCTATTCCCGTTGCGGGGAGCTGCTGATCGAGGAGCATACGCCCGATGACTTTGTCGACGGCGTTGTGCCGGCCGACGTCTTCGCGGGTGATGCTGATGTTGCCGTTCGCATCGAAGGCGGCTGCGCCATGGACTGCCCCGGTGCTGGCGAAAAGGCCCTGACCGGCGAGCACCTTGGCGCAGAGTTCGGGAAAGGTATCGATGTCGAACGCCGCGGCGTGCGCCAGATCGAGCGGCGCAAGCCGCTCGCAGAGTGTGTCGATGCTGTCGCTCCCACAGAGTCCACAGCTGCTTGAGGTGGTGCCGAGACGAGGAGTTGGGGCCGGTGCGCGACCACCCGTCTCGACGGTGACCACATTGAATTCGCTTGCGACGGCGGAACCGTCGGCGCAGTAGCGGACACCCGTGATCGGTGACCCGGCAAGCACGCCCTCGGTGTGGCAGAAACCAGCTGCGAGTTCGTAGTCGTGACCAGGGGTACGCATGGTCGTGCTCACCTGCACGCCGTCGAGCTGGATCGACATCGGCTCTTCCACGATGAGTTCGTCGGGTTGACGCCGCCGACGTGCGCCCGCCACGATGCGGGTGACGAGCAAGGTGTCGGTGCGGCTTCGGGCCATCGCTGTCTGAGGCTACCGAGCGCGCCTAGCGTATTGATGCTGCTTCGTACCGCCGTCCCAACCGAGGAGTTTCCATGCCGACCAACTCCCGAGTCCTGACCGCCGAGGCCTTTGGTACAGCAGTGCTGATGCTGGGTGGTCCCGGCACCGCGATCCTGATGAAGAACAGCGAGGCGAAGGTACTCGCGGTTGCGCTGGGCTTCGGCTTTTCGCTGTTGATCATGGCCTATGTGATCGGCCCGATCAGCGGGTGCCACATCAACCCTGCGGTGTCGTTGGGTTTGTACCTGGCCCGCAAGGTGAGCGCGGCCCACGCGCTGTTCGCCGTACTCGGGCAGATCGTCGGCGCGGCGGCCGGCGGATTCATCGTCTGGATGATTGCCCGAAACGTAAAGGGTTTCGAACGTGGCAGCTTTGCATCCAACGGATATCGCGCTCACTCCATAGGTGGCTACGGATTGAAGGCAGCCATCATCGTGGAAGTGGTGTTCACGGCATTGTTGGTGATCGTGGTGTTGTTCACGACCACGAAGAAGTTCAGCGTGGGCATGGGCGGTCTTACCGTCGGTCTGACACTCGCCCTGATCCACCTCATTACCATTCAGGTGGACCAGACCTCGGTGAACCCGGCGCGCAGCTTCGGCACGGCCATTTTCGCCGACAGCAGCAGCGACGCCATGAACCAACTGTGGGTGTTCCTCATCTTCCCACTCATCGGGGCAGCCGTTGGCGTGGTGATCTGGCTCGCGCTCGATGACTCCCGCCAACTCGAGGACACCATGCTCGATTCCGGTCCAACACGTGCTGTGCGTGATGCGGCAAGCACGGCGCTCGATACCGCTGTCAGCATCGTCGACGGCATCGAACCGCTGTAGTCTGATGCCCATGCCAACCGCCTTTCCGCCCCTCGATGGGTCCGCGCCGAAGTCACAGAAGTTCAACGATGCCCCAGAAATGGGCATCGATCCGGCGAAGCGCTACACCGCCACGATGGACACCACACTCGGCACGATGGTCATCGCGCTCGATGCCCTCAACGCTCCGCTCAGCGTGAACAACTTCGTGTTCCTCGCGTCGCACCACTACTACGACGGCATCGTCTTTCACCGCATCATCAACGGCTTCATGTGCCAGGGCGGCGACCCCACCGGCACCGGTAGCGGCGGCCCCGGCTACCGCTTCCCCGACGAGCCCGTGAAGCAGAAGTACCAGATCGGGTCGTTGGCCATGGCCAATGCCGGCCCCAACACCAACGGCAGCCAGTTCTTCCTCATCAGCGGCCCGAGCGGCGTTGGCTTGCCCCCGCAGTACAACCACTTCGGCCAGGTCGTCAAGGGTCTCGAGATCGTCGATGCGATGCAGCGCGTGGCCACCGACCGCAGCGATCGCCCGCACGAAGACGTCGTGATCAACTCGGTCACCATCACCGTTGCTGATTGAGCAACACACTCACTGCTGCTGAGGCGAGGCGCATCGCGCTCGCTGCGCAGGGCTTGGCCGATCCGCGTCCCACGGGCCGAGTCGACCGTCGTCATTTGCGCAAGGTGCTCGATCAGATCGGCCTGATCCAGATCGACGCAGTGAACGTATTGGTGCGAAGCCAGGAGCTCCCGCTTTTTGCCCGTCTGGGCCCCCATCCGCGCTCGCTCATCTCTGATGCGACCGCCGATGGCGAGCTCTTCGAGTACTGGGTGCACGAAGCCAGTCACGTTCCTACCGAGCACTATCACCTGCATCGTTGGCGGATGTCGGGCGAACACGGGTGGGGCACATACGCGCGCCTGAAAGAACGGCGTCCCGAGTTCGTCGACGAGGTACTCGATCGCGTGCGCGCGGCCGGACCCGTGTCGGCGGGTGAGTTCAACTCGCGTGTCGGACCGAAGGGCACCTGGTGGGACTGGGACGACGCGAAGATTGCGCTCGAGCATCTCTTCTTCACGGGTCGGGTCGCCGGACGTCGACGCCCCAATGACTTCGCTCGCCTCTACGACATCTCCGAACGATGGATTCCCGATGAGGTGCTGAACCGCGAGATCCCCACCGAGTATGCGGCCCGCAAAGAGTTGCTGGTGTTGGCCGCCAAGCACCATGGCGTGGGCACGCTCGGCGATCTCACCGACTATCACCGACAAAAGAACGCGCCGTGCAAGCCGCTTGTCGCCGAGCTCGTCGACGAGGGCCGCCTTGTCGAAGTCGCCGTTCAGGGCTGGAAGCAGCCGGCGTACTTGCATCCGCAGGCGCGTCGGCCCCGCAATGTGAACGGTCGAGCGTTGCTGAGTCCGTTCGACTCGTTGGTTTTCAATCGCGAGCGCACCGAGCGGGTCTTCGGGTTTCACTATCGCATCGAGATCTACGTGCCCCAACCCCAGCGTGTCTATGGCTATTACGTGTTGCCGTTTCTGCTCGGCGACGAGCTGGTTGGTCGTGTGGATCTGAAAGCCGATCGGCACAACAGCGCGCTGCTCGTGCAGGGGTCGTACGCCGAACCGGGCGTGCCCGACGAGGTCATCGTGCCGGAGTTGGCCGAGGAATTGCAGTTGCTGGCCACCTGGCTCACGTTGGACACCGTCGTGGTCAAACCTCGCGGCGATCTGGCGCGAGCCTTGGCGAGCGCCTTCTGAGAACAAGCACCGCCGAATGCCCACCTTGGGCATGGGCAGGGTCATTACGCTCTGGGTGTGCCTGCTGATCCCCCGCTCGACAGCAGCCCGTTGACGGAGTCAGCTGTGCCGTCAGACAACATGCGCGACCGACTTCCCGTGTGGGTCACCACGATGCCGTCATGGATCTGGAAGGCCGTGGCGATCTTCTGGCTCGGGTACCTTGCGAGCTCGTCGGTCAGGTTCATCTTCGATCGGCTCACCGGCCTCCTAGTGCTGCTGCTGGTGTCGTTGTTCCTTGCCCTCGCCATCGAGCCAGGCGTCAACCGGTTGTCGCTGCGCGGTTGGCGGCGCGGCACGTCAACGGCGCTCATACTGCTCGCCGTGTTCGTGTTTACCGTGGTGTTCGTCGCTGCCATCGCGTCGTTGGTCGGTGGCCAGATCGCCGATCTGCTCAACGACACCCCCAAGACCATCACCACAGTGGTGACCTTCATCAACCGCCACTTCAATACCGACATCAACGCGCAGAAGGTGATCGATAGCACCCAGGATCCGAATGGCGCCTTCCAGACCTTCATCAAGTCGCAGCGCGACCGGGCATTCGAGGTCTCGGTCGCTGCGCTCGGCGTGTTGCTGCAGGTGTTCTCGGTGCTGCTGTTCACCTTTTATCTCGTGGCCGACGGACCGCGTATGCGGCGCAGCATCTGTAGTCGGTTCCGCCCAGCCCGTCAGGAACGCGTGCTCGAAGTCTGGGAAATGGCGATTACCAAGACCGGTGGCTACCTGTACTCGCGGGCGCTGCTCGCGGCGATGTCGGCATTTTTCCACTGGATTCTCTTCCAGTCGTTAGGAACCACCGCGCCTGTGGCCATGGCGCTGTGGGTGGGTCTGATCAGTCAATTCCTGCCCGTCGTCGGCACCTATCTCGCAGGAGCGCTACCGATCTTGTTGGCGCTCGTGAACTCGCCAGGCAAAGCACTCGTGATGTTCGTTTTCGTGGTGCTGTATCAGCAGATCGAAAATTACCTCTTTCTGCCGCGCATCACGGCGCGCACCATGGAACTTCACCCGGCCCTCGCCTTCGGGGCTGCCCTTGCTGGCGGTGCGGTGCTCGGTCCGGTCGGGGCGATTCTTGCGTTACCCGCTGCCGCGATGGGCCAAGCGGTAGTGAGCGAGTGGGGTGTGCGTCACGATGTCATTGATGTGCCGCTCACTCGGCTTTCGCATCCCAGCGTGAAAACCCGACGCGCGTCGCGCAAGAGGGGCAATCCGCAGGACACCGATGAATCTGCCTGACGCCTTCGTGCCAGTTGCGTACACGACGAGGTCAGGGTTTGTCGAGTCTGTGCACTTCGGCGCAGTGGTGGCTCTGAACCGTGATGGTTCGATTGCGTTCGCCGCCGGCGACCCGAATGTGATGATCTACCCGCGCTCCGCAAACAAGCCGATGCAGGCCGTGGCAATGGTCAACTCCGGGCTCTTACTGCCAGCTGATCTGCTTGGTCTGGTCTGCGCGAGCCACGATGGAACGCCCACGCACGTTGACTCAGCGCGCAGCATCCTCGCTTCTGTCGCACTTGATGAGTCTGCGTTACAGAACACAGCTGACCTGCCGCTGGATCCAATGTGCGCTGAGGCATTTCTGCGCACTGGTGGCGTGCGCGCGCCTGTTCTGATGAACTGCAGCGGCAAGCACGCGGGCATGCTCGCCACGTGTGTGATCAATGGTTGGTCGATCAGTTCATATCTCGACTCGACGCACCCGTTGCAGGAAATGATCACTGCTTTTCTCCCGTCGATGATCGAACACCGAGTGGAACATATCGGTATCGATGGCTGCGGTGCGCCCGCGCACGTGATGCCGTTGCTCGGGCTTGCCCACGCCTTCCGCCGTATTGCTTCTGCGGGCGCAGGCGCCGCAGGCCAGCAGGTCTACGACGCGATGACCGGCCACCCGACAATGGTGGGCGGAGCACGCCGCGATGTCACCCGCTTCATGCAACACGTTCCGGGTCTGCTCGCGAAGGATGGTGCCGACGGTGTTTTCGCCGCGGCGCTACCTGATGGCCGAGCAGTGGCATTCAAGATTGCCGATGGCGCGAACCGGGCGCGCCCTGCGGTGATGGTCGCGGCCCTGCAGGCCCTCGACGTCGACGTGTCCGTCGTGCGGCCGATCGTGCGTGAGGCGATCCGGGGCCACGGCCACGAGGTGGGCGAGGTTCTCGCGATCGCGGAGTCGCTGAGGTCGCTGCGTGGCTGACATTCCCTTCGTGACGCCCCTCGACGATGTGCGGTACGGCGCGGTTCAGCAGGTGTCACCACTCGTGCGGAGGGTCATCGCGAACAACCCGAGTAAGTACAGCTATCGCGGCACGGGTACCTACATCGTGGGTCACGGCGATGTCGCCGTCATCGATCCCGGACCGGCGCTCGACGAACATCGCGATGCGCTCAAAGCAGCCCTCGAAGGCGAGCGCGTCCGCGCGATCCTGATCACGCATTGTCACAGCGATCACTCGCCGCTTGCCTCATGGCTGCGCGAGTACACAGGCGCGCCAACCATCGCGTACGCCGAGCACGGCGAGGTCGATACAGAGGCCGACGAAGAATCTGACGTGAAGATCGAGGAATCCATCGACGTCGCGTTCATGCCCGACGTTCGTGCCACCGATGCGAGCATCGTCGCCCGGGCCGATGGCTGGACACTGCGCGCCGCGCACACGCCCGGGCACACGTCGAATCATTTGTGCTTCGCGCTCGACGAGGAACAGGCGTTGTTCACCGGTGATCACGTGATGGGATGGAGTACCACCGTGGTCTCGCCTCCCGACGGCGATATGCGCGCCTACATGGACTCGCTGCGCAAGGTGATCGCGCGCGGCGATCGCACGCTGTGGCCAACGCACGGCAATCCTGTCACCGACCCGGCGCCGTTTCTCGAGGCGTATCTCGCGCATCGCGTGGAGCGCGAGGAGCAGGTGCTTGCGCAGGTGCGTGCGGGGGTCGGCACGATCGAGGCGATCGTGAAGGTGTTGTACGCGAGCGTGCGTGAGGAGTTGCACAAGCCGGCGGGGCGCAGCGTGTTGTCGCATCTCGTGAAGTTGGTCGATGACGAACTCGTCGTTGTCGATGATGGCGGTCCGTCGCTCAAAGCATCGTTCCGTCCGGCCTGACGTGGCTTCCCTCGGCCGCTCAGCATTTCCCTTCTCGCACGCCGCTCGCTGCGCTCGGGCTATCGCTCGTCGGTGAAATCCTGACCGTCCTCACTAGTTGCGCGGCTTTGGCTTTCGTTGGAGAATGGCGATTCATGAATCACTGGGGGGCATCATGATCACAGGTTCAGTAAGCGTCACGATCGACCGGCCTCCGTTGGAGATCTTCGCCGCGATTGCCGACATCACCCGTATCGGTGAGTGGAGTCCTGAGTGCACGAGTGGGCGTTGGGTCAGCGGGGCGACCGGGCCGGCCGTGGGTGCCAAGTTCGAGGGCGACAACAAGGCCGTGGTCGCAGGAATCACGATGAAGAAGTGGACCACCACGTCCGAAGTCACTGCGTGTGTACCCGGCGAGGTGTTTGAGTTCGTCGCGGAGGGATTCACCACGTGGCGCTACGAACTGCAGCCTGACGGTGCAGGTACGAAGGTGACTGAGTCGTTCAGTTTCGATGCCTCGAAGGGCTTTCAAGGCTTCCTGTACGAAAAGGTCATGCGTCGTTCGAGCTCGATGACCAAGGGCATGCAGCGAACGCTCGATCAGCTCAAGGCGAGCTTGTCGTCGTAGGGCCGCCCGGCGGCCTGCCTTGACCGCCGGTGGGTGCGCCACCGGGCCCGCCCGTGGGCAAGTACTGCGAACACGCCTGCATTGCCTTTTGCACGGCGGGATCATTGAAGTTCGGCCGGCCACCCTGCACGGTCGACGCGTCAACGCCGTTTGCCACCATGCATTCTTGCAGCGCCGCGATATCCACGCCGCCCGGCCTGTTGTCGCTCCCGTTGCCGATTGGCGGGGTGCCGTTGCCCGTTCCCGCGCCAGCCGTTGTAGGTGCTGACTTCGAGGCCTCGAGAATGGCATCGGCTTTGCCTCGGCAGTCGTAGATCACCGCACTGCTCGTGCCGTCGCCAACCGCAGACAGGTCTACTGCAGTGCACGCTGTCGATACCCACGTGGTCACACCGGATGAAGCGCCGCCGCCAGCGCCGCCGCCGGGTCCGCCGCCGAACCCGCCGCCACCACCGCTCACGTAACGCAGTTGACCGGAGCGAACGAGACCGGCGAGGCGTTCGGCCGACATCGCTGGATCGCCGCCGCTGAATCCGCCCATTGACATCACCGTGTAGCCGTCGATGATGGCGCTGTCTGCCTGCATCGATGAGCCCACTGCGAGGATCCACTTCTCCGTGGTGGTGGTGGCCCGAAGGTAATCGAGCACTGCCGAATCAATGGTCGCTCCACCGAATCCGCCGGGGAAACCGCCGGCTCCGCCAAATCCAGTGTCCGCAATGGCAGGTCGCGCATCGGGGAACGTGGCCGTCTGTGCGTGCGTCATGCCGCTGCCGATCCACATCATCGAAGCGATGAGTCCCGATGCGAGACCGGCGCCGATGGTGACGTAGCGCCAGCGGTTCATGGAGTCGTTGAATGCCCAGACCACCAACGCCGCCGCTACGAGTACCAATGCGATGGGGACCACGATGCGTAACCACTGAAACGCATCGACCCGTCGCAGCAGGATCACCTCGAGCACGGCAGTGCCAAGCACGGATCCGGCCGCCACGAGTCGAGCGGTGCGACCACCACGCAGCACCTGTCCGACACCGATGCCCACGAGCGCGGCAAGTGCCGGTGCGAGCGCGGACACGTAGTAGTTATGGAAGATGCCCTTCGAGAACGCGAAGAGCATGTACGTGAGTAACGCCCAACCGCCGAACAACGCCAGAGATCCGGCCTCGGGATCGCGCCGTTGCCTTCGAATGGCCGTGATGATGCCGGCGACCAGCGAGACGGCGGCAATCAGCGATAGCCACATCACCTGGTCGCCCATGCCGATGTTGAACAGACGCCCGATGCCCGGCGTTCCACCGAACTGATCCACGCCGCCAGCTCGACCAAACCCTCCGGGTCGCCCGCCGCCGCCGCCACCAGGGCCGCCGCCACCAGGACCCCCGCCGCCTTCGTTGCCGAACACGCGACCGAAGCCGTTGTACCCGAACACCAGGTTCCACGCAGAGCCGTCAGTGCTGCCACCGACGAACGGGCTGTTCGAGCTGAGGTCCATGAGCGCGACCCACGCGCCGCTGACTGCGACGAACGCTGCGCCGATGACACCGATGTGCGCCGCTTGACGTTTCCACGTTGCACGAATGCCGAATGCAATGGCCAACCCGAGAGCAGGCAGGATCACTGCTGCGGCGAGCATCTTGGTGAGGAAACCGAGCCCAACGAGCGCTCCAGCGGTCACCGACCAACGCAGCCGGTTCGTCGCAATCGCGCGCTCGGTGGCCCACGCCGACGCGACGATCATCAACACCAGAATGGCGTCGGGGTTGCTCGAGCGAGCAACGGCGAACATCATCGGCGTGAGTGCGAGTGCGATCCCAGCGGAGATGCCTGCCGTACGACCCCAGACACGTCGCACGGTGATCATCACCAGCCACACTGCGAGCGCTCCGGCAATGGCAGATGGCATCAGCAGACTCCACGAGCTGTACCCGAAGACCTTGGCCGACGCGGCTTGGATCCACAACGCGAATGGCGGCTTGTCAGGCGTGATGAATCCACCGGCGTCGTAGCTGCCGTAGATGAAGTTGTGCCAACTCGTGGTCATCGACCGCGCTGCAGCGGCGTAGTAGGCGTTGCCGTAGCCGTTGATCGAGAGATTCCATGCGTTCAGTACCAATGCCGCAACTGCCACCGCGATTTCGATCAGTCGGCCGTTACGTCGGAGCGCAGGTGGCGGCGTCCACCGATCCACCGTCTCGGTGGACTCGGGCAGAGGGGGTGCGTCGGTATCGGACATGTGGTGATGATGACGGCGAGCGCTTCAGGGCGGCTGTGAACGACCTTCGGATTTGCTGTGAGTCAGCACGGGCAGATGATTCTCAGCAAACCCGAAGGTTGCTCTCACACAAACCCAAGGTAGTTGTCAGAACATGGTTCCGTGATGACTTCGGCACCCTCGTCTTCAGACAGCCCGCCTGCCAATGAGGGGTCACGCGGCGACTCACCCATCGTTGACATCGTCGTGCCCGTGTACAACGAGGAGTCGGTACTCGCGGCGAGTGTCACCGAGCTGCATGCGTATCTCAGTACTCGTTTTCCCTTCACGTGGCGGATCACGATTGTCGACAATGCCTCCACTGATAGCACGTGGCTCGTGGCCAAGGCGATCGCGGATCGGCTCGCCGGGGTTCGTACCCTTCGTCTTGATCAGAAGGGTCGTGGCCGAGCACTTCGAGCGGCATGGACGAACAATCACTCCACCGTCGTGGCGTACATGGACGTGGATCTTTCCACTGGACTTGATGCACTGTTGCCCCTGATCGCTCCATTGGTGAGCGGACATTCCGATCTTGCCGTCGGTTCGCGGCTCGCTCCGGGCGCGAGTGTGGCTCGTGGCCCGCGCCGCGAGTTCATCTCGCGAACCTACAACGCCTTGCTACACGTGGTGTTTGGGAACCGATTCCGCGACGCGCAATGCGGATTCAAGGCGATGCGCTCTGACGTTGCGGAACACCTGCTGCCACAGGTGCAGGACAACGAATGGTTCTTCGACACTGAGTTGTTACTGCTTGCCGAACGCAACGGTCTGCGAGTACACGAGGTGCCGGTCACCTGGATCGACGATCCCGATAGTCGGGTGAAGGTGGCTCGCACGGCGTTCGACGATCTCAAAGGTGTGGCTCGCGTGGCGCGCCGGTTCTGGAGCGGGCGCGGTCGATTCGACCTCGGCGCAGTCGCACGGCCGCCGCTCGAGGACGACTTCGGTCGCCAACTGATCACGTTCGCCAAGGTGGGCGTGCTGAGCACCATTGTGTCGCTGGTGCTCTTTCTCGTCTGGCGCGACGCAGTCGGAGCCGTGTGGGCGAACCTCCTCGCGGTCAGCGCCACCGCCTTGGCCAACACGTGGGCGAACCGCCGCTACACGTTTGGCTACCGCGACGACCGTCAGCGCAGCCGCCACTATGTCGGAGGCGTGGCTATTTCGTTGGCGGGCTTGGGTTTGTCGAGCCTCGCACTGACGAACGTGTCGGGAAGCCTTGCTCAGGTACTCGTGCTGTTGCTCAGTTGGGGACTCGTCACGGTGGCTCGATTCGGCCTACTTCGCCACTGGGTGTTTCGGCCGTAGGCTCGCCTCGCATGCATGCCGCGACGCAACGCCAGCCGCGAGTCCTGGTTGTGGACGACGAGGACAACATCTCATTCCTCGTCGCGTCTGCGCTGCGCCTCGATGGCATCGAGGTTGTCGTCAGTGGCAACGGGCACGACGCGCTGCAGAGGGTTGCATCGGGTCAGCCGGACATGATCGTGCTCGACGTCATGATGCCGGGCATCGACGGATTTGAAGTACTCCGTCGTCTCCGTAGTGACGGCTGCAGGGTTCCGGTGATGTTCCTCACCGCCCGTGACGGTGTGGACGATCGAGTGAAAGGACTCACCGCGGGCGGCGACGACTACCTGGTGAAACCGTTCGCGATCGCGGAATTGGTCGCAAGGGTGCGGGTCATTCTCCGTCGAGCCGGATTGGCCGACAAGGATCACGTGTTGCGCGTGAACGATCTCGAGATGGACAACGATGCGCATCGGGTGATGCGGGCCGGGTCCGCCGTTTCGTTGTCGCCCACCGAGTACAAGCTGCTGCGCTATCTCATGATCAACGCTGGCCGGGTGGTCACCCGCGCGCAGATTCTGGATCACGTGTGGGACTACGACTTCGATGGCGATACGTCGGTCGTCGAGACGTTTATGAGCTACTTGCGCCGCAAGGTGGACCAGTCCGAACCAAAACTGATTCATACCGTGCGTGGCGTCGGCTACTGCCTGCGGGTTGAGCCGTGAAACTCAGGACTCGCTTGTATATCGGTCTGGCCGCTGTGGCGATCACCTTCGCGATCTCGGGCTATCTGGTCGCCAATACGCAGCGGCGGTACCTCACCGAGCAGGTCGACCAACAGTTACGTAGCGCAACGCCGATCGCGATCGGTATTATCACGAGGGGTACACCGAAGCTGGGCGGCTTCGGTGGTTCCTCACCCAACGGGTTTGACCCTCCCGGCACTACGAACCTGTCGGAACTGTTCGTGGGGCACTTGGCCGATGACGGAACGATGACCGCGTTGGTGGCACCGCAGTTGGCGACGGGTCAACCGGTGGTGTCCGTCGCGCAGGCGGCCGCTGCGCCGCGGGGTCCGGCGGCTGCGCCCTTCACCGCCGATGGCAAAGGGACTGACAACCGTTTTCGCGTGATCATCGTGGGGCGGCCGAACAGCACCGGCTGGGAAGTGATTGCCCTTCCGTTGACGCGTGCCGATGCGGCGTATCGGCGTTTGCTGTGGGCGAGTGCGCTTGCCGGTCTTGTCGTGCTCGGAGCCATTGGGCTCACCGCGGCATGGGTGGTGCGTCTCGGCGTGAAACCGATCAACGACATGACCGAAGCCGCCGATGCCATCACCGCTGGCGATGACGAACGGCGTATTGCCCACTATCCCGCGGGCACTGAAGCGGGTCGTCTGGCGCGCGCATTGAACACGATGCTCGACGAACGACAGGCCGCCGATGATCGACTGCGTCAATTCGTGACCGATGCGTCGCATGAACTGCGCACCCCGCTCACATCAATCCGCGGATACAGCGACCTCTACGCGCACGGTGGGTTGAACGATGCTGCCGCGCTCGACGACGCGATGCGCAGAGTGTCCGCCGAGGCGACGCGGATGAGCGTGATCGTCGATGATTTGCTGTTGCTCGCCAAGCTCGATCAGGGTCGCTCACTCGGCCGCGACGATGTTGATCTCAGTCCGCTGCTGCACGACGCGGCTCGTGATGCTCGTGCGGTGCAGCCCGAGCGACAGGTCACGGTCTCCACACCCGAGTCGTTGGCGGTGACGGGTGACGCCGAACGATTGCATCAGGTGTTTGCAGCATTGCTCCACAACGCGCTGGTGTACACGCCGCTCGAGAGCCCCATCGAGGTGAATGCAGCGGTATCCGGTGATCTCGTGGTGATCGACATCGTCGACCACGGACCTGGTATGGACGCCGAGTCGCAGGCCCACGCGTTCGAGCGCTTCTATCGTGGCGATCCGTCGCGGTCACGACACAGCGGTGGTTCGGGCCTTGGGTTGTCGATTTCGAAATCGATCGTGGAGGCACATGGTGGGCGCATCGCGCTCGAGACCTCGCCTGGTGATGGTTGCCGGTTTCGCGTCACGCTGCCGACCCGCGACACCAACGACCGCTGTGCGTGACTATGCTTCGCGACAGTGCCGTGCCGGGAGTGATCCTGGTCCGCTCAAAGGAGTAGTCATGCTGAAGTCGAAGTATGTCGTGTCGGCCATAATTCCTTTCGTGCTCGGCGTCTCCGCGTGCAGCAGTACTGGCTCGACGTTGCCGAAGAGCACCACTACAATTCCGGGCACCACCACATCGACGACGATCAACATGTTGCTGTCGGATACCACCACGACCACGCCGCCGCTCACAACGACAATTGATGGTGGCGTCGCCACCACGACCACGGCAAAGGTCGCCACCACGACACCCACGACGATCAACGCGACAGCCAAAAATTGGGAGGTCGTGGTCGGAATCTTCGCCACTAAACCCCTCGCGCAGGCCCAACTCGACAAGCTCACCAAGGCTGGCATCACCGGCTTCAGCATCAAGGCGCTTCCGTCGAAGTTCGCCGTGGTGAAGGTCGGCTACACCAACGCCGAGGCTACGGTGCTGATGAAGAAGATCAACACCGCAGGCACCGGCACGGCCACGATCTTCCATCTCACCAGTTCGGGCACCACGGCCACCACCGCGCCGAGCGCCACGGCGACCAACTTCGAGGTGGTCGAGGGCATCTACACCACCAAGGCCCTCGCACAGGCGAAACTCGACAAGCTCACCAAGGCCGGCGTCACCGGATTCAGCATCAAGACGCTCACATCCAGCTTTGCGGTCGTGAAGGCAGACCTCACCAATGCCGAAGCCACGGCGCTCGTGAAGAAGGTCGATGCCGCCGGCTTCGGCCCGTCACGCGTCAAGCAACTCTGACGTATTCCGCAGTTGGGTTGGGGCTCAGCGCACCCACGATGCGGGGCGCTTTTCCAAGAATGCAGTCATCCCCTCGCGGGCCGCATCGCCGGCGAACAATCCTGCTGACAACTCCGCCGTCCACGTGAACGCCTCGTCTTCGGTGAGCGTTGGAACCACGGCGGTGAGCTGTTTGCACGCGGCGATGGCGCCGGGTTCGCCGGCCAACAGATCGCTGACGATCGCATCGATCTCCGCGTCGAGTCGATCTGCGGGAACGGCCGCGTTGATGAGGCCCATTTGCACTGCCTCCGCCGCCGGGAATCGGTGGCCGCGCAGGAAGGCAGCCTGGGCGTCGGCGGCGCGCATCTTGGGCAGGCAGATCACCGAGATCATCGCGGGCGCCACGCCGACGCGCACTTCGGTGAACCCGAACTTGGCGTGATCCACCGCGACCGAGATGTCCATCGCCGCAGCCAGCCCTATGCCCCCGGCAACGCAGTGCCCGGCGATGCGACCCACGTAGGGCTTGGGCGAATGACGGAACCGGCCGAACAGGCTGCGCGGATCCAGGTTGCCCGAGCGAGAATCGTCGGTTGAGCGCTCCGACAGGTTGGCTCCGGCGCAGAACACCGAACCCGTGTTGGTGAGCACCACGACGCGGACCTCAGGATCGGAGTCGGCGATATCGAGTGCAGCGACCAGTTCGCTGGTGAGCTGCGCGCTGAGCGAGTTGCGTCGCTCTCCGTCGGTGAGTGTGATGGTCATTACACCGTTGTCGAGCTGAGTCTGAACAAGCGACATCACGAACCCCGCGGTGCTGGTACGGCGGTGGGGCCGCCCGCGAATGCCTGTGCCCGCAGCAACCAGTGCCTGCCGAGCTCGCCCGCCTGCAGATCGGTGTCGTCCACGTTGCGGCGCTGGGTGACCACGAGGCAGAAATCTTCAGCGGAGCCGCGCACGGTGTCGGCAGCCGCTGCCTCGTCGGGTCCCCAGATCCAGATCTCGCCAGAGGGGCTGGTGAGCTCGAGCCGCACGTCGCCAGCCGGTGGCGTTTCGCCGCGCACGGTATACGACCAGCCGCGGGTGATGAAGCCCAGCTGAGCGATGTGGCGCAGGCGATCGGTGGGTGCGCGGTAGGCGCCGACGGCGTCGACGATGTCAGTGCCGTGAGCCCACACCTCCATCAGTCGTGCGGTGAGGAACGACTTCGCGCCCATCGATGGTCCGTACCAGCCGACGCGCGTTGTCTCGGTGAGCGTGGCTGCTGCATCGGCGAGGACCTGCCGGTTGGCGCGCCACGCTGCGAGTTGTTCGGTGGGCGTGAGCGTTCGGAATGCGCCGAGCGTGAAGTCATCGCCGCCACCCGATGCGAAGAGCGACTCGAGGCCAGCGCGGAAAGCCTCGGGGTCGGTGACGGCCAAGGCTGCCGTGCCATCGAAGTAGGTGAGGTGGCCGATCTGGTCGGCCACGTTCCAACCCGCACTGGGAGTGGGCAGCAACCATTCGGTGTCGGCTAGTGCCGCCACGATGGTGTCGAGCGCGCCCTGTTCTGCCACCAGATCGGCGCGCAGGTCATCGAGATCAGTCATGGTTTCCCCTCGTTGTGTTCATGTCACTCCAGCAGCGCGGCAGGTATGTCGACCACGCGGCTACGCAACCATTCACCGAGACTCTTCGCCTGCGCATCTTGACGGGTTGACGCCGCAACGCCCTCTTGCAGCAGATCGTGGATCACGAAGTTGAGCGATCGCAACGCAGGCAGCCGATACCGGTCGATGGCCAACGGGGATGTCTCTGGCAGCAAACGGCGCAACACGTCGATCGTGAGGAACTCATCGAGCCACGCCCACGCCGCATCGCTGCGCGCAAACACGCCAAGGTTGGCATTGCCGCCCTTGTCGCCCGAGCGCGCACCGTACAGACGACCGAGCGGTGCAGCGACGGTGTGCCCGGCGGGCACCGCAACACTGACCCCCGGATCGCCGACCACATGCACGTCGGCAGTGGGCGCCACCGAGTCGATGACGGTCTGATCGCCACCGAGGATCACCACGTGTTGGGGAACGAGCTCGGCGGGCACCAGCGCCGGGCGGTAGACGCCGTAGGCATTGCCGCCGGATGGGCCGCCGCTCACGCCGAACATTCCGGGGATAGTTGCAAGTGCAATTTCCGTGACCGCATTGGCGACGGCTCGACCGACCTTGCGTTCATCGGGATCCTTGAGGGTGATGCGCCACAGTGCCACGGCTTCCTCGTTGCTCGCCGGATTCACCTTGTCGGTGCGCACCACGCGCGTGGTAACACTCGCGAAATCGTCAGGGCCGTACGGGCACGCCACCCAGAAGGCATCCTCCACGAGCTGTGCCTTGGCTTCGATGTCGAGCCCGGTGAGTGCCACTGCCATGTCGTTGCGAAAGCCACCGACCTCGTTCATCGCCACCTTCAGCGTGGGTGGGGGCGGCTCGCCCTTGGTGCCGCTGATGCGCACGCGATCGGTGGCGATCTGATCGAGTTGAATCGTGTCGAAACGCGCCGTCACATCGGGGCCGAGGTACGCCGGGCTGGCGATCTCGTAGAGCAACTGCGACGTGACCGTACCGACTGACACCTCGCCGCCGGTGTCATCGTGCTTGCCGATCACGCACGAGCCATCGGATGCAACCTCAGCCCATGGAAACCCGACCCGGGTCATGCCCGGCACCTCGGTGAAAAACGAGTAGTTGCCACCCGTTGCCTGTGCGCCGCACTCGACCACATGGCCGGCCACCACGGCACCAGCGAGCGCGTCCCAATCGTCGCGGGCCCACCGGTGATGCCACGCAGCGGGTCCGCACACCACAGCAGCGTCGGTGACGCGACCCGTGATCACGATGTCGGCCCCACGGTTCAACGCATCGACGATGCCCCAGCAACCGAGGTACGCGTTGGCCGTGATGAAGCGCGACGTGTCGCCGATGGCCTCACCCGTTTCAAAGTGCGCCAGGTCCACACCCGCGGCGACCAAGTCGTTTAGCCGAGGCAGCAGGTTGTCGCCGTTCACGTAGGCAATGGCGGGGTTCAGTCCGAGCCTGGCGGCCACCTCGGCAACGGCCTCTGCGCATCCGGCAGGGTCGAGGCCGCCAGCGTTCGACACCACCTTGATGCCGCGGTCCAGACAGGTTCCCATCACCTGTTCCATCTGCGTCACAAAGCTGCGCGCATAGCCGCCACCCGGACGCTTGGCCTGCGTGCGGGCGAGGATGAGCATCGTCAGCTCGGCCAACCAATCGCCCGTGAGCACGTCGATCTGGCCACCCTCGACCATCTCGCGCGCGGCAGACAGGCGGTCGCCGTAGAAACCCGAGCAGTTGGCGATTCGGATCGGCAGTGTCATCTCAGGCCCCATCGGTTTCATCGGGTTCGATCATCAGCAACACGGCACCGTTGCTCACCTGCTCGCCGGCGCGCACGAAGACCTCGGTAACGGTACCTTCGGCTGGTGCGGTGATGTGGTGTTCCATCTTCATCGCCTCCATCACCACCAAGGTCGTGCCTGCGGCAACGTGATCGCCCACGGCAACGCGCACATCAAGCACGGTGCCGGGCATGGGCGCAGTGAGCCCGCCCGTTGGCAGCTCGGAGCCGGGGATGTCGAAGCGGGGCACGATCGTGAAATCGATGGTGCCCCGCACGGTCTGGATGAAGACGCGATCACCAGCGCGCGTGATGCGCGAAGTTGCGCGGCGGCCATTGATCTCGATGTCGATGTCGGCATGTGAGCGGCGATGAATGTGAGCACTGACTGCTTCATTCGCGCCGTCGCCCACCGTGAATGAGCCGTCGCGTCGCGAGCGGTAGTCCACCTGTACAACCCGATCGCCGTGACGAAGCGACAGTTGCTGTGCCGGCAGTCGGGCATTTCGCCAGCCGCTCGGAAGTTGTGCGAGCACGGGTGCGTGGGCGCGGTTCTCGCCCTGGATCCAGAGCGCGGCGGCGGTGCCGAGTCGCTGCAGATCGGCGTCGCTGAGCGCGAGCTTCAGTGCGGGCCGGACCCGCTCGATGAAGTCGGTGGTCGTGTCGCCATCGATGAAGTTCTGATGGCGCAACGTCGCCGCAAGGAAATCGCGGTTCGTGGTGACCCCACCTAGGTGCAGCCGTTCGAGCGCGAGCGCAAGCAGGGCTGCGGCTTCCGAGCGAGTTGGTGCGTGGGCCACCACTTTGGCGAGCATCGGATCGAAGGCCACGCTGACCACCGAGCCTTGCTCCACGCCGGATTCCCAACGCACTACGGGAGTGGTTGCGGGAGCGAAGGCATGCAGCGTTCCGGTGGCCGGCAGGAATCCGGCATCGGGATCTTCTGCGCAGAGTCGCGCCTCGATTGCGTGACCCGCGAAGGAGATGTCGTGCTGTTCGTACCCGAGCGGCTCGCCCGCGGCGATACGAATTTGCTCGCGCACCAGATCGATGCCCGTGACCTCCTCGGTGACGGGATGCTCCACTTGCAACCGGGTGTTGACTTCGAGGAAGAAGAACTCACGTGTCGCATCGTCGACCAGGAACTCCACGGTGCCCGCCGACTGATAGCCCATCGAACGTGCGAGCTGCAGCGCCGCCTCGCCCATCGCAGCGCGCATCGCTGCATCGACCACCGGCGATGGCGACTCCTCGATGAGCTTTTGATGGCGACGTTGAATACTGCACTCTCGTTCACCGAGGTGCACGAGGTTGCCGTGCACATCGCCGAGGATCTGGATCTCCACGTGACGTGACGCGGCCACATACCGCTCGAGGAACACGCGGTCGTCGCCGAAACCGCTGAGTGCTTCGCGTTGCGCCGACGCAACGGCTTCATCGAGTTCAGAGGCCGTGGCGACGATGCGTATTCCCTTGCCGCCGCCACCAGCAGAGGCCTTCACCAGCAACGGGTAGCCCACATCTGCGGCGCCTGCGGGCGTCTCTGACGAGGGCAACGTGGGCACGCCTGCAGCAACGGCAACGCGCTTTGCGGCGAGCTTGTCGCCCATCGATGCAATGGCAGTGGCGGGCGGCCCGATCCACACCAGTCCAGCAGCCACCACGTCGGCAGCGAAACCGGCGTTCTCGCTGAGAAACCCGTATCCGGGGTGAATCGCCTGCGCGCCGGTGGCGTGCGCCGCGACGATAATGGCCGCGCCATCGAGGTAGCCGGTACTGAGCCGCACGGCCTCATCGGCGTCGGCGACGAACGGCGCAGCGGCATCGGCGTCGACGTAGACAGCAACGGTGCGAATGCCCATGGCGTGCGCGGTGCGCATGATGCGCCGGGCGATCTCGCCACGGTTCGCGATGAGGATGGTTGAAAAGCTCACAGCCGGAACACTCCGTATCCCTCGGCACCGGCGATCGCCCGGTTACGCACCACCGACAGGCACATGCCCAATACGGTGCGCGTGTCGCGCGGGTCGATGATGCCATCGTCGCTGATCGCTCCGGTGGCCACCAATGCCAGCGAGCCGGCCTCCTGGATGGCTTCCACCATCTCGACGATCTTGCGGTCCTCGTCCTCGTCGAACTCCAGGCCTTGCCGCGCGGCCTGGCCGCGGCGCACCATCGACATCACTCCGGCGATCTGTTTTGGGCCCATCACGGCAACCTTCGCTGTGGGCCACAGAAACGTGAACCGGTTTCCGAACGCGCGGCCCGACATGCCGTAGGTTCCGGCGCCGTACGACGAACCGATGGTGACGGTGAGGTGCGGCACCGTGGAGTTGGTCACCGCGTTGAGCATCTGCGAGCCCTTCTTGATGATGCCATCGGCCTCGAAGTCGCGGCCCACCATGTAGCCGGTGATGTTCTGCATGAACACCAACGGCACATCGATCTGGTTGCACAGTTGGATGAAGTGCGTGGCCTTCTCGGCCGAGCGCGGGTAGATCACCCCGTTGTTGCCGATGATGCCCACGGGGTAGCCGTGGATGCTCGCCCAGCCGCACACGATGGTGCTGCCGTAGCGCGGCTTGAATTCCTCGAAGCGTGAGCCATCGACCACGCGGGCGATGACATCGCGCACATCCACCGGCGAGCGCAGATCGCGACTGACGAGACCGAGCAACTCCTCGGGATCGTGCACAGGCTCGTCGGGTCGCAGGCTCGGCTCGGGCCCGGGCTTGCGCCAATTCAGATGTGACACGACCTCGCGGCACAGACGGATTGCATCCATCTCGTCCTCCGCGAAGTAGTCGCCAAGGCCCGACACCTCGGCGTGCATCTGTGCACCGCCGAGCGTCTCGTCGTCGGATTCCTCGCCAGTGGCCATCTTCACCAGAGGCGGTCCTGCGAGGAAGATCTTCGATTGCTCCTTGACCACGATGTTGTAGTCGCTCAAACCGGGTTGATACGCGCCGCCTGCGGTGGACGAGCCGAACACCACGCACACGGTGGGAATGCGCATCTTCGAGAGCTCAATCAGTTCGTAGAAGAAGCGGCCACTCTCGGCGAAGTGATCGGTCTGCACGCGCCGCCCGCCACCGCCATCGGTCTGCACGCGCAGGTCGGCGCCAGCAGATTCGACGAAGCTCACATATGGCATGTGGTTGTCGCGGGCGATCTCGAGCGCACGCATCCACTTCTTGGCCACATAGGGCGTGAGCGCGCCACCGAGCACCGATGGATCGTTGGCCAAGATCACGCATTCGGTGCCGGCGATCACGCCGATGCCCACCACCGCGCCGCCACCCATCGCATAGTCGCTGTCGTATGCAGCGAGCGCGCTGATCTCGAAGAACGGGCTATCGGGGTCGAGTACGTTGGCGATGCGTTCGCGCACGGGCAGCTTGCCGCGGGCGCGCATACGGTCCATCGCCTTCTGCCCGCCCCCGGCCTCTGCCTGATCGAGCAAGCCATCGATCACTTCGAGCTGCTCGAGCATGTCGGTGCGGTTCTGTTGGAACTGCTCGCAATGGGTGTCGAGCGTCGATCGCAGGGGCGGGGCCAACAGGGTTCGGTCCATCGCCAGATAGTAGGCACATGCGATTCGGCCGCTGACTATGGGCGCAGTAATGTCAGGCCGTCACGGTTCCTGATGACACGACGCGTGCCTCGCAGAGAGGCCGCACAGGAGGCCCTTGCTCCATGAAGACCGCGATTACCGAGATGTTGGGCATCGATGTTCCCATCCTCGCCTTTACCCACTGCCGTGACGTGGTCGCTGCAGTCAGCAAGGCGGGCGGCATGGGTGTGCTGGGTGCCGTGGCGCACTCACCCGAACAACTCGAGATCGACCTCGAATGGATCGAGAACGAGATCGGCGATCACCCCTATGGCATCGACCTCATCGTGCCCGCCAAGTACGCCGGCAGCGACGCCGGCGGGTACACGCTCGACGACATTCGCAACCTCATCCCCGCCGAGCACATCGCGTTCGTCGACGACATTCTGCGTCGCTACGACGTACCCGCGCTCAGCGATGGCGAGGGTGGTGGCCGCGGTGGTGTGATCGGCGGTGCGGGTGCCGTTCCCTTCTCGGCAAACCAGGCCGATCCGCTGTTGGAGATCGCGCTAGCGCGCCGCCCATCGCTGGTGGTCAACGCGCTCGGTCCTCCGCCCGCGCACATGATCGAACGCGTGAAAGAAGAAGGCCGTCTACTCGGCGCGCTGGCCGGTAAGGCTCAGCACGCGCAACGACACGTGAACGCGGGTGTCGACATCATCATCGCCCAGGGTGCCGAAGCCGGTGGCCACACGGGCGAGGTCGGATCGATGGTGCTCATCCCCGAGATCGTCGATGCCGTGGCCCCGGTGCCCGTGCTCGGTGCGGGCGGTATTGGGCGAGGTCGCCAGATGGCCGCGGCGATGGCTCTCGGCGCGCAGGGTGTGTGGTGCGGGTCCGTGTGGCTCACCACCGAGGAAGCCGAGACGCATCCGGTGGTAAAGCGCAAGTTCCTCGAAGCCACATCGTCGGACACGGTTCGTTCGCGGTCGCGCACGGGTAAGCCAGCGCGCCAGTTGCGCACGGCGTGGACCGACGAATGGGACAACCCCGAGACGCCGATGCCGTTGGGCATGCCGATGCAGCCGATTCTGGTGGGCGAAGCGTTGCAGCGCATCGACCGCGCCGCCCACCGCGCCGGCAGTGGTGCCGAACAACTCACCAACTACTTCGTCGGTCAGATCGTGGGCACGATGAACGTGAGCAAGACCGCAGCGCAGGTGGTCTACGACATGATCGACGAGTTCATCGAGGCCGTGCAGTCGCTCGGTCACCAACTCGACGCATGACACTGAAAGTCTTAGGGACCGATGATGAGCATTGACACAGAAGCGCTGCGACAGAAGTACCGCCACGAGCGCGACAAGCGCCTGCGTGCCGACGGCAACGAGCAATACGTCGAAGTCGCCGGCGAATTCGCCCGTTACTTGGTCGACCCGTACGTGCAGCCCTTCGAACGCGAGCCCCTGACCGACGAGGTCGAGGTTGTCATCATCGGCGGCGGCTTCGGTGGCCTGCTTGCCGGTGCGCGCTTGCGTCAGGCCGGCGTGACCGACATTCGCGTCATCGAAAAGGGCGGCGACTTCGGCGGCACGTGGTACTGGAATCGCTACCCGGGCGCAGCGTGCGACGTGGAGTCCTACATCTATCTGCCGCTGCTCGAAGAGGTTGGCTACATTCCCGAGCAGAAGTACTCGCATGCTCCCGAGATCCTGGCCCACAGTCGTGCGATCGGTGAGCACTTCGATCTGTACTCGAACGCGTGCTTCCAGACCGAGGTCACCGGGTTGCGATGGGACGACACCGATGGTCGTTGGATCATCTCGACCAACCGCGGCGACGCAATGCGTGCCCGCTTCGTGTGTATGGCCAACGGCCCGCTGCACCGACCCAAGCTGCCTGCTATTCCCGGGGTCGAACAGTTTCAAGGCCACACTTTCCACACCAGTCGTTGGGACTACGACTACACCGGCGGCACGTCGTTGGGCGGTCTCACCGGGCTGCGCAACAAGCGGGTCGGCATCATCGGCACCGGAGCCACGGCCGTGCAGTGCATCCCTCATCTGGCCGAGGGCGCGGAGCATCTCTACGTGTTCCAGCGCACGCCGTCGTCAATCGATGTGCGCAACAACCGACCCACATCGCCCGAATGGGTCGACACGCTTGAACCCGGTTGGCAACAGCGCCGGATGGAGAACTTCAACACACTCGTGTCGGGTGGGTTCCAGGCCGAGGATCTCGTGAACGACGGCTGGACCGACATCATCGGCAAGCTATTGATCATGGTACGGCGTGAGTCGGCCGATCTGAGTCCGGAGGGTCTGTCGAACACGATGGAACTCGCCGACTTCGAGAAGATGGAACAGATCCGCTCGCGTGTCGACACCATCGTCAACGACCCGAACACAGCCGAAGCGCTGAAACCGTATTACCGACAATTCTGCAAACGGCCGTGTTTCCATGATGGATACCTCGACGCGTTCAACCGAGACAACGTCACCTTGGTCGACACGCAGGGTCGTGGTGTGGAACGCATCACCGCGCGCGGCGTCGTGGTCGATGGCGTGGAGTACGAACTCGATTGCCTGATCTACGCGACGGGTTTCGAGGTGGGCACCGACTACACCCGCCGGTCGGGTTACGAGCTCATCGGACGTGATGGTGTGACCCTCACCCAGAAGTGGGCAGACGGTGCTTCGACACTGCACGGCATGCACAGCCGGGGCTTCCCGAACTGCTTCATCTTCAGCAACATCCAGTCGGGTTTCACGGTCAACTTCCCGCACATGCTCGACGAGCAGAGCAAGCATCTCGCGTACATCCTTCGTCACGCAATGGACAACGACATTCACGTGGTCGAAGCAGCGCATGATGCTGAAGCCGCGTGGGTGCAGACCATTGTCGAGCTGTCGCAGAACAACCAGAAGTTTCTCGAGTCATGCACCCCCGGCTACTACAACAACGAAGGCAAGCCCGAGCAGCGCAGCACGCGCAACGGCAGCTACGGCGGCGGCGGGGTGGCCTTCATCAAGCTGCTGGATCAGTGGCGTGCCGAGGGCACGCTCGAGGGCCTCGAACTGTCGCACTGACCCGCGCCGGATGTCGCCGATCTAGCTTGTTGCGTTGAGGTGGTCGAGGAGTTCGTCGAAGTCGGTGTTGTGGTGGGTGATGTACGGCCACGCTTGCGCGAGTTGGCGTGTGGCTTCAGCGGCATCAAGACTCTCGGTGCGCATCAACCAACCACGCAGCACAAACGCTGTGCGGCTCTCGCCGGCATGACAATGCACCACCACCGGTATGCCCGCGGCGCGGAATGCCTGGATCTCGGCGATGGCATCGGCGAGCACGATGTCGAGGTGCGGGTTGGCGCCGACTTGATCGATGAGGAAGAACTCGCGTCGGTTCGGCCACGCGCTGAATCGATCGCCGACGCGACACAACGACAGCACCGCCGTATCGGTGTGGCCGCGGAGTGCGCCGAGGATGTTGGCCGCGAACACACCCGGGCGAATCTCCGTGGGCCCCCGTGCTGGCAGATCGGCCGCCAATGCGGGTGCCGACCGGCCGATGAGCTCGAGTGCGATTCGCTGGAGGTCGGTGTTGGTGTAGATGCTGGTGCCGACTCGGCCGTGAATCTGGGTGAGCCAACGCGACGGGATGGATTGCACGCCGAACACCGCTCCCGCAAGCCCACCGGCGACGCACGCGACCGTGTCGACATCGCCCGAGACATCACATACGAGACGCATCGCGTGCTCGAACGACGTGGCTTGGCGAAGCACGCGCACGGCCTGGGCCAGACACGTCCATACCGAGCCGTTCGACGGTTCATCCGTCATGTCGACCGGCGACATGAGCACCGTTCGATACCGGGTCGCGTGTGGTTCGGGCAGCAGGTCGAGCAGCGACGGAAGCGCCTCGAGCGGCGAACCCCCACGAACCGCTTCGTGCAACATCGCGTGATACAGCGCAGCGCCCCACCCCGCAGCTGGGTCGCCGTGGGTGAGATCTGACTGGGCGCGGGCCAGCGCGACGGAATCCTCGATCGAACCGCGGGCCGCGAACAGCGCAGAGGTCGTGGCGCGCATCAAGGACCCGTTCCCTGCAGCGCGACCCGTTTGGGCGAAGTAGTCGGCGGCTGCGTTGCGCCAATCGTCGTTGTGTAACACGCTTCGGGTCTGCACGCCCACGTCGGAGGCCGAACGGGCCCAGGCTTGAAATCCCGCGTAGATGTGTGCGCCATCGAAGCCGCAGTTGGCGAGCAGGCTCTCGGCGACGATGACCGCCATCTGTGTGTCGTCGGTGAACTCGCCACGTGTCCAGCCGAACGAACCCCCGCCGACCATCTCGGTGTCGGGACCCAACGCCGGTGTGGGAAAGCGTGCGCTGAACTGCCCAGCCGGACCGAACTCGAACGGGGCACCGAGCGCATCGCCGATGGCGCTACCGAGCAGGGCCCCGATGGCTCTTTGTGTCTCGACGTTGGTGTGCAGTTCTGCCATACGACCGTTGTAACACAGGGGTCTGACGGCCAGACGTGACGCGGGGTGCAGCTGATAACCTCAGCGCTCGGGATCCGGCCCGATCGACGAGAGTTCTTCTCGTACCCCAGCCGGTTGCGCGCCTCTAGCTCAATGGTAGAGCAGTGGACTTTTAATCCATTGGTTCTGGGTTCGAGCCCCAGGGGGCGCACCAGTTCAGAGGCCATTTTTGCCTCCGAACGATTGATAGTCCGTGGGACGTATGGGACGATCCGGAGATGTCGATCGAAAAACTGCCCAGCGGCAAGTACCGCGCGGTCGTCCGACACGGCGGCAAGAAGGCCGCTTCAGAGGCCGTTGAATCGCGCGCTGCGGCGGCAGTGTTGGAAGCAAAACTCAAAATGCTGATGGGGTCAGACACGACTGCCGGCAAGCACACCGTCGCGGAAGTCGTCGGCGGCTACATCGCCGACTCCGAGTCTCGGCTGTCACCCGGGATGATCAGCTTCTACCGAAGCGGCGAGCGTCTTCTCCCGGCCAGCTTCCTGGCTCGTGACGTGTCAACGGTTCGTCCCGTCGTGATCGACGCGATGTACAACGAGCTGCGCGCGCAGGGTGCGTCGGAACACAAGGTAAGTCGTGTGCACCGTTTGCTCTCGGCCGCTTTCGGGCGGGCGATGCGTTACGACTGGTTGTTGAGCAATCCATGCGCGTCAGCGACGAAGCCAAGGGTGCACACGAAGGAGATCACTCCTCCTTCGCCGCAGGAAGTGAGACGGATCATCAAGGCCGCTGAGCCGGTCAACGCTGATCTCGCGACGTGCCTGCGCGTGGCGGCCGCCACCGGGATGCGCCATGGCGAGCTGTGTGCGCTGCGGTGGACCGATATCGGCGAGGGCACGATCACGGTCCGCAGATCTCTGGTCGCCGACGACGACGATGTGCTGCACCTTTGCGAGACCAAGACGGGCTCACGTGGCTGGCGCACGGTGGCGGTCGATGCAGAAACAGCGCCGGCTGTGGAAGCGCTCAGGGTCAGGCAGGCGGCCGAGGCCGTCGCGCAGAAGTTACCCGTGCCCGCTTGGTGTTTCAGTCTCGATGGTGGCGTGTCACCAATGCGGCCGATGTATCTCACGATGAGCTTCGCTCGACTTACCAACGTGACAACGCTGCATGGCTTGCGGCACTATTCGGCGACGCGGTTACTCGAGGCTGGTATCGGAGTCCCGACGGTCTCAAAGCGCTTGGGCCATTCGTCGCCTGCGGTGACGCTGTCGGTCTACGCGCATCACGTGCCGCAGGCTGATCTCGACGCTGCAGCCGTCATGGGCGACCTGCTCGGCTGACGCGCACGCCTCCCTCAAATTTCGGCAGTAGCGCGTTCCGCGTGCTCGACGGCGGCGAGAGAGAACACCCAGCGGCCAGCTGCGGGGAGGATTGGTCGCACTGGGGCGCTGCCGTTGCGCACGGCACGCTTGCGGGACTCTGGGTGGATGCCCCAGCGTTTCGCAAGTTCTTCGGTGCTCAGGGTCAGTCGGTCGCCGTGTGATGTGATGTTGATGAACGGTTCAGTGTGCATGAGCGCATCATCCGCGCAGGACATCACGGTTCACTACCCGGTTCACGCGTTTTCCAGGAACAAATTTGTTGGCGAGCGTTCTTTGCCTGTCGAGCACCGTTCACGTCGACGATGACAGCGCTGTCTGCGCGGATGGTCAGCTCGAACGGCGCCACGTCGCCCACCGGCTTTGCGACACTCAGCCGCCTCGACCAGCCTGTTGTTGTGCTCGTTGTCTGGACACGTGCACCAATGGTGCCCGCACCGTTCTCGGGGACGCCTCTCGGGGCGTTGGTAAGGGCCTTGCCGTCAGCGTCGCGCTGGCTGCTGGAGATCGCAGCACGGCAATTGCGAGCGCTGTGTTCGCGGCCAGCGGGCGCCTCGTTTAGGACGGCAGCTCCGCCGAGACTGAAAGCGCGGATTAGGTCGAGTTCGGAGGTGTCTGCCCCTGAGGGTGACTCGCTGCGTTCGGGTCGGGTGCGCCGGGTAGTGATCCGGGTGGTGCCCAACTTGGACAGCTACCCGAAACGAACCGGGTCGCCACATACGTAGAGTGCGACTCCCGTCAGTCGGCGGGACGGTTCGCTGTAAAGGTTCGATTGACGATCTCTGGTGCGCATGCGCTTTGTCGATCCGCCGGCGCGGTTCCAGTGACTCTGGGAAGAACGAGTATTGACGCAGCTTTGGGGTCCTGATTTCGACTTCACCTCCAGGCGTTGACACAAACTTGGGGCGATGCCCGTTGCTTTGCGTGACACACTCGGTCGTGCGTTCACCAGGATTGGCACCGATCGGTGCGGTGAGCTCAGCTTCGATCAAGTCCTGTAACGCGGCGGTGAGGATGTCGCGCAGCGACGTCGACAGGCTGGCATCGGTACCGAGCAGTCGCGCGGCAGGGTCGGATAGGGCAAACTCGTGGGTGGTCATCGTGCGTCCTTCGCGGTTGCTTGGTCGCTTTCGAGAATCGCATGATGACCACCATCACCCCGAGGATGGTCGTTGACTCCTACGCCACGTGATCGGACTCACCCATCTCGCGGGCGGGCCTAATCGGCCGGACCAAACACGAGAGGTCGTTCGTTGACGTGACGACTCTGTTCGCCGGCTGATCGGCTCGAGTAACAGCGGATGGTGATACGCATCAACGAAGCTCGCCGCGTCCCCCTTCCACTCGAACTAGAAAAGGAGCTGAGGCAGAATTGAGAATGTCGTGCGCTCACGTGAGCGCTCGGTGCTGCCGTGTCACCGAGGTCTACTCGCGCTGGTCATCAATCGTGCCTTTCTGACCGGCACGAATCGCCCCGTACGATGCTGCCAGCAAAGGGCGGTGGGGCAGCCTTCATATAGCTGTATGACATAGCCTCCTTGACATCTGGATTCGTCCGCGCCGGAGGCCGCTTCAAACTGGCACCGCGTTGTGATTCACCCCCAAATGGACGACTACCACGCGTTGCGGATGGCATGAACTTCATGATTCAGCCACTTGACAGTAAAAAAATCACATGTAGCATTGCTGTTAGCTTCATCTATATCGTGCTCTGCGAGAACGATCGGACAAATTGTGAACGAGAATGTGGAAATTCGACACAAAAGATTCCGTCCCGTTTGGGGCACGGCGGTTCTTATTGGTTCGTTTGTACTCTTCGGTGCGGCGGTTGCAAATGCGGTAGCTGCGTACGGGTTTCGAACTCAGGTACTCAGTACAGGTCCGCAATCGGCTGGCTCGTGCGTTTGGGTGCGAGCATATTACAAAAATCCTGGCAATACATACGCCGTTGACTTCTCTACCGTCATAAACAAGGAGCCTCGGGCCGGGTGCAATATGACTTCTCCGTGGAATAACTTCGTATCAAATGAAGCCGCTCAGAATGTCATTCTGTGGACGTTTGACCGCACAACGATATGCAATTTACTACCAGATAATGTCGTAGCAGGCGGCTCACCAGGCTCTGGTTGGGCTTGGGGAATGTCGACAAGTTTGGGCGGGGTCTGTGCAGGTCACGGAAAGCATCTTCAAGTTGAGGCACGAGCGCGCGGATGGTGCTGTACGGATTATTACTCATCACTCATTAGTTTCTTCACAATCTAGAAATTGATCGGATTCAATCATGAATCGTACCAAACAAAAGCTTGCGGTCGCCGTCTTGTTGACAGTCGCTGCGGCTGGCATCACCGCAGTGGCGCAGGCCAGTAGCAGTGATCAGCCACCGTGGGTCGGCGACCAGGGACAGACACTGCCAGACAAACTCCCTCCATTGATCAAACTTTCAACTGATCTCACCAAGGAGGGCTTTGTGTGGGTGGATACCAACTTACTGAAGGAGCCTGGTAAGAATGGGCCATTCGATGCCTTTTTGCCGAACGACCAGAAGACTGTCGCCTTCTGGTATTACGCCGGTGCGGGACTGTTCGCTGTCGGGACTACGGAGGATGTCGCCTACAAGTTCGCGCCCCCGGCAACGACTGGTCCACCAGAGGTCAGCGTGCCCGTTGTTGATTCGCTCAAGACAAATGGTTGAGCGTCACGAGAGTAGTCGCTGCGCCCGGTGGCTGGTTAGCGTCCTACTCATTACATCGATCGTCGGTTTCGGAGTAAGTGTGGCGCACGCCATCTCGGGGGTCGGCAACTGGGGCTTGGTTGACATTGGCTCGGAGGGCTCATGCCACTGGGTTCTTGCTCAGTACAGAAGGCCGGGCAATGTATCCCAGATGGATGCCAACGTCTACGGCTATCGGGAGCCCCAAACGAGCTGCGATCATTCGAGTCCGTGGCAGAACTTCGGCAATCTTCAAGAGCGGGCGCTAATTTGGAATAGTACCCGTACCACCCTATGTGCGACTGGCTCTTGGAAGACGATTCCATCAGGCGGGACGGGCGGTGGGTATGGCTGGGGTTTTGGTTACAACCGGTCGGGCTTGTGTACAACCGAGACCCAATTTGGAGTTGAGGCTCAGGGAGTAGCCGCAGGCGGCGCAACGGGCACTTCGCTGGTCTGGTTCACATTCTGAAGTCCGCAATCGACTTTGGGTTACGGCGACTGGCGAGAACTCCTTGAGCGTGGTGGAAATCAGTGTGCGGACCTCGGCGGATCGATTGTTACCAGACTCTGGTTGGGAGTCAGTAGTGGACTTAAGCAAGCCCGTTGAGGCGAACCTCATGAGCTGGATGACAGACGGAGATGACCCACTTTTGTGTTCACGTCAGTTCATGGCTCACGCTTTCACCTCATACCTGAGACGACGCGCCTTTGCCTAGGGCCATTGGACGTGCGATTTCGTGCGTCGGGACCGTGGCGCTGACGATCTCCGTCGGCGGCTGCGCGCCCGACAGACCGATGGTGCTACGTGCCGCTACATGCAATGAGGCGAGCTTTGCTGCATTTGCATTACCCAGAGGGTTCGCTTCACCGGCTGGCAAGGGATACATCTTCAAGTGCGACCTCTACGAAGCGGAAAGGCTCTCGAGCGCGTTACCGATCGAGGTTTACGCCGACCAACGTCGGGCAGAGGTGCTTGGCTGGCTGTACCTAGGTGCTTGCGGCTTCCCTGAAGGGCTGGTCAGAGTCGGCGAGAAAGCACCGGAGGGATGCCCGTCAACCGCGACTTATGGCTTGGCGCCCCCGCCATGATGGGTGAGTCCCATCACGTGGTGTAGGAGTCAGCGACCATCCTCGGGATGATGGTGTCGAGCAGAGAGCAGATCTGGGGTGTCGGTGACATTCGCATGCGCTGACTGCGCGTCACGCGTGCGCGACTTTCCGTGGGACGCTGTGGGACGAAACGTGGCGACAGCGGACAAATCGGCCGTGTCGATAGTCGTCTGACCAGGGGATATGTGTCGAGAGTCGTCCGCTGTGAGCCCTGAGAGCGACTTTTAATCCATTGGTTCTGGGTTCGAGCCCCAGGGGGCGCACCAAAAACACCAGCTCATGACCCGTTTTTGTGCCAATGCTGTTCGAGTCGTGGGCTGCCCGTGGGACGATCGCGTCACGTATCGAAGGCGCCGTGTTCCCGGAGCCACTCCCGCAGGTGCGGCAGAGGGAAGTCCATATGCCCGTATGCCGTTGGCACGATCAAGCCGGCGGCGATCAGCCGCAACCGGCACTGCGACGTGTAGTTGGAGTCGGCGTTGAGTCGTTGTGTTATGTTCGACATCTTCGATGGCCCGTCATCGATTGCCATTCGGAGAAGGAACGTTCTGTCGACCGGTGACAGGTCTTTCAGCGCCGGTTCGATCACAAGTCGGCCGACTCGTCGGCGAGCATCGGCCGCGCCTTGCGCTACGTCGTCGCTCGAGATGGCACGCCGACCGCGGTTGCCCGCCACGAGTGGTAGCCGACGGGGAGGCGGTTTTGGAGCTCTCCATGTTCGTTCTGGGAGTGTCGCTTGCGACCACCCCTTGTGTCAGGGTATCCTGACGAACATGAGTGTCTTGGTTGTAGCTGAGTCGCTTCCGGTGGATCCGCTTGAAGCGCTACGCGTCCTGGCCGACAGCGAGCTTGAACTCAGTCGGTTACGACGCGAACGGGTTGTGGCAGCGCGAGCCGCGGGAGCGTCGTGGCAACAAGTCGGGGATGCGCTCGGTATCTCACGTCAGTCGGCTTGGGAAAACTTCACGGCCGACGCACGCGGAGCACTCGCAGCAAATGTTGCGGCCAATAGCTCGCTTGGTGAGGACGATGCAGCCGACCTCGCCGTGAGCGAAGTCCGCGTTGTCCGCCGTCGGCGCCGATCAAGCTGATCGATCCGTCCACCGTGAAGGTGATCCTTGATGCGAACGTGTTCGTCTCGGCGGCGATCCAACGCGGACCCTCGTATCGAATTGTTGACTCCTGGTTTGCTGGCACGGGCGATTTCGAGATCGTGATGTGTCCAGAACTCCTCGGCGAAATCCGTGACGTTTTGACAACGCGACCGCGGCTTCGCAAATGGATCAGTCTCCAAGACGCATCGCTGTTCATTGGCGCGATCGAAGTACTGGTGGATCTGGTGCCCGACCCGGTCGAGGTTCTCTCCGTCACCCGCGACAGTGGGGACGACTATCTGATTGCTCTGGCGAGACTCCACGGCGTGAAGATGATCGTCTCGGGCGACAAGGACCTTCTGGAATGGTCATCGCAGTCTCCAACGGTTGTCACTCCAGCCGCGTTCGACGACAGCCATTGACCCCTCGGCTCGTGCGGCTACGCCGGGTTGCGCGGGACGAGTTCGCAACCATCTCCGTGGGACGCTGTGGGACGAAACCCGGCTACACCTGACAAATTGGCCGTGTCAAGAGTCGTCTGACCAGGGGATATGTGTCGAGAGTCGTCCGCTGTGAGCCCTGAGAGCGACTTTTAATCCATTGGTTCTGGGTTCGAGCCCCAGGGGGCGCACCAGTTCAGAGGCACTCGGGCAGGATGCCGAGCGGGGGAGTCGGCGGCACGACCTCGATTCGGTGCATGAGTTCGGGCGGCGTGTAGGTGTACCAGCTGTAGGCGGTGCCGTCGCTGAACGTCAATACGACGTCGTCGTTCTAGCTCTCGCTGAAGGTGCATGCTGCCCGGATGTAGTAGGTGCCCGTTTCGCTTGGCGCGACGGGAGAGAAGGTGAACACGCCGTTGTCGTCGGGAGTAGCGGAGTCAGCAATGAGTTGGAGGTCAATTCCTGGAGGCCAGAGTAGGTCAATCGGGTTCGGGTTGATGTCCGGTGTAGCGACCGCGTCAAGGTTCGCGTTCAACACGCTGAGGGGCTCGTCTGCGATGAGCGGGCAGGCGACGGTGACTTGAAATTTGGCCCCAACCTCAGCGGTTACTGGAATCGCGACTGACGTTGGGAACACGCTGGGATCTGGCAGAAAGAACGGCAGGCCATCGGCGCGATCGCGCAAAGTCGTCGTTGGTGCGGGAGTCGACGTGGTAGTGGTCGAGGGTTCTGGTGCCGCAGAGGATTCCGTCGGCTCGAACGCGGTATAGGCGCCGAGCACGAGCAGTGCGGCGAAGCACACGATGAACCCGGTCGTGCGTCGGTGCGCGTTGATCATGAGCACAAGTCTTCCACGCCCCGTCCCCATCGGTTTGCCCGAGCGAAAGTGTCGAAATTCGACACTTTCGCTCAGACAAATTCCGGCGCCGGGGTGGTGTCGAGCAGTACCCGTAGTCGCGGTCGTGGTCACTCTGCGAGAATGCACCGGTGAGCTACGAACATCTGCTGGTCGAGACCGTTGGCACCATCACCACCATCACGCTGAATCGTCCCGACAAGCGCAACGCGCTGTCGCTGGAGGTGATGCTCGAGCTCACTCGGGCGTTCCACGAGGTCTCATCCACCGACGCGCTCGGTGTGATCCTTGCGGCGAACGGGCCGGTGTTCAGTGCCGGCCACAACTTCGCCGACATGGCCGGTGCAACGGTTGCCGAGACGACTCATCTGTTCCAGGTGTGCACCGAGATGATGGATGCCGTGCAAGCGATGCCCCAGCCAGTTGTCGCGCGTGTACACGCGCTGGCCACGGCTGCTGGATGTCAGTTGGTGGCCACATGCGATCTTGCGGTCGCTGCTGACACGGCGGCCTTCGCGATTCCGGGTGGCAAGGGCGGTCTGTTCTGCCACACGCCACTCGTTGCTGTGGCGCGCAACATCGGTCGCAAACGCGCCCTCGAGATGGCGCTCACGGGCGATCCAGTCGACGCCGCCACTGCTGCCGAGTGGGGTCTCATCAACCGAGTCGTGCCGGCAGCTGAATTGGAAACGGCGACGCTCGACCTCATCACCCGGGCGACTCGAGGCAGTGTGCTGTCGAAGGCGATGGGCAAGCAGGGTTTCTACGAGCAGATCGGTCTACCGCAGGATCGCGCCTACGAGTTCGCTGTGGATCTGATGGCATCGGCGGCCGTGACCGATGACGCGCAGGAGGGCATCGCCGCCTTCCTCGAGAAGCGCCACGCCCATTTCACCCAACGCCCGTAGCCCATCAACGTGGTTGTCGATGGTACCCCCTAGGGGTATGCTGCGACCGTGGATCACGGAACGCCCGGCTATCACGACGACAAGAAGCAAGTGCTCGCCCGACTCCGTCGAGTCGAGGGTCAGGTGCGCGGCCTGCAGCGGCTCATCGAAGAGGACACCTACTGCATCGATGTGCTCACCCAGGTGGCTGCAGTCAGCAAGGCGTTGCAGGGCGTTGGGCTACTACTGCTCGACGAGCATCTACGCCATTGCGTCGCCGGTGCAGCCGCATCGGGTGATGGCGACCGCACCGATGCCTTGGTCCACGAAGCCACCAAAGCCGTCGAGCGCATGTTGCGCGCCTGACCGAACACACGAATCGAGTCATCATGAGCACACTCACCTTCACCGTCCCGGGCATGACCTGCGGTCACTGCGAAGCTGCCGTCAAGGGCGAGATCACCAAGGTTGCCGGCGTCACGGGTGTCGACGTGGATCTCACGACGAAAGCTGTCGTGGTCACCGGCGCCGATCTTGATCCGGCGTCTATCTTCGCCGCGGTCGACGAAGCCGGATTCGAGCCCGTCGCCTGAGCCGACCATGAGCGCTATTGGCCCTGCCACCCCAACCGAAGAAGTCGAGTTCGACGTCACCGGCATGACCTGTGCGGCGTGCGCGGCGCGCATCGAGAAGAAGCTGAATCGACTCGATGGTGTGACGGCCACGGTGAACTACGCGACTGAGCGAGCTTCGGTCGCGTATGCCGATGGTGCCACTGCGCCGGCAGATCTCATTTCAGTGGTCGAATCGTTGGGCTACGGCGCGTCGGTGCACGCCACCGCTGCTGCGCTCGCTGCACAGCCCGCCGACGAACTGACGCCAGTCGAGCGCGCCGCCGAGGCGCGCGCGAACGATCTGCGTCAACGACTCATCGTCAGCACAGTGTTGGCCGTACCGGTCGTTGTGTTGTCGATGGTGTCCACTCTGCAGTTCCGCAACTGGCAGTGGCTTGCTTTTACGCTCGCTGCGCCCGTTGCGGTGTGGGGTGCATGGCCGTTCCACCGATCAGCGTGGAAGAACCTGCTGCAACTCACCTCCACAATGGACACCCTCGTGTCGCTCGGTGTCGCCGCAGCGTTCGGTTGGAGCACGTGGTCGCTGTTCGTCGGTGACGCCGGTACACCAGGCATGAAGATGCGCCTCACGCTGTTCCCTGCACGCACCACCGATGCCATGGCGGGTATGCCCGGCATGACGCACAGCGAGTTGTATCTCGAGGTGGCGTCGTCGGTGGTGGTGTTCATGCTCGCCGGCCGATACTTCGAAACACGCGCCAAGCGACGCTCGGGTGCCGCGCTGCGCGCTCTGTTGAACGTGGGTGCGAAGGAAGCCACCGTGCTGCGTGACGGTCGCGAAGTACTGGTCCCCATCGCGGCGCTCCGTGTCGGCGAGCAGTTCGTTGTGCGACCCGGTGAGAAGATTGCAGCTGATGGTGTGGTGGTGCAGGGAGCGTCGGCGGTCGACGCCTCCATGCTCACCGGCGAAAGCGTGCCCGTCGATGTGGGCGTCGACGCGGTGGTCACCGGTGGCACCGTGAACGTGGGCGGGCGACTCGTGGTGCGCACCACACGCGTGGGCAGCGACACCACGCTTGCGCAGATGGCGCGATTGGTGGAAGACGCGCAGTCGGGCAAGGCTCCGGTGCAGCGTCTCGCCGATCGTGTCAGCGCTGTCTTCGTGCCCATTGTGGTGCTCGGTGCGATCACCACGCTGATCGTCTGGCTCGCAATTACC